>JBNLBS010000006.1:0-149778 GCA_050303415.1 Methylococcaceae bacterium
CCAGTTGTTTTTGTGTGCGTTGTCCCAAGGCGTTATAGGTGTACTCGGCCAGTTGTTTGATTTTGTCTTTGGTGTGTTGGTTTCGGTTTTGTTCTTTGTTTTTATTTTTGCCTTTGCCTTTGCCTTTGCCTTTGCCTTTGCCTTTGTCTTTGTTCTCGGCTTTGTCTTTTTTATTTTCTGTCTGTTTTGCCTCCCTTTCGTGATCATGGCCGGGTTTGATTTGGTAGATTGTGCTTAACCGGCCTTGTCGGTTGTATTGATATTGTCTTTGTCCGTTATGATCGCTGAGCGTATTGCCGGCGGCATCGCGTTCGATGGCCTGTTGGTCGATTTGCATCAGGCGGTTGCTGTCCGCCTGATACAGGTAGTCCTCAATCGACTGGTTGTCGGTTTTGCTCAGCCGGTTGCCGTTTTCATCATAGCTGTAACGCCGGCTTTGATAGCCGCTGTCTTCGCCAAACAGGCGGTCCAGTACGTCGTAGGCATAATCATGGGTTTGCTCGCTCTGTTGCTGGATAATGTTGCCGTTGGCATCGTATTGGTAACAACGGTCCGGCTGGTGGTCGGTGAAGATACAGCTTAACCGGCCTGCGGCATCGTAGCTGCGGGTTTCCTGGATACCGTTGCCGTAGGTCAGGGCGGTCAACAGGCCGTCGCCACGGTAATGTATCTCTGTGGCGATGAGTTGTTCATGGCCGTTATGTGTGGTGCTGACCTGTTCGATGCGGCCTAGTGCGTCGCGCTGGTAGCTGACACTGCGTCCGCTCGGGTAGTCGATTTGTACCAGTCGGTTTCCGGCATCGTACCGGTAACCGGTACGGTATTGCCGTTCGTTGAGTGTAACTCGTTGTTCGGTCAGGTTGCCGAAGCTGTCGTAGCGGTATTGGGTTACACCGCTTTGGTCCTGGATTTGACACAGGCGGCCGATGCCGTTATCGCACAGGTCGTACTGGTAGCGGATGTCTTCTTCGGTATCGGGATAGTCTGCGTTGAGGACCCGGTTAAGGGCGTCATAGTGATACTGAACCGTCACGCCCCTGGCATCGGTACGTTGCACCAAGTTACCGGCGCTGTCGTATTGGTAGTTGATGCTGCCGCGATCCGGGCTGTGTTCCTGCAACAGGTTACCCAGGTCATCATAACGGTAGCCGGTGGCGGCGTTATTGGGTGCTGTGACTTGAATAAGCCGGTCCTGGCTGTCGTATTGGTAGCCAGTGGGATGTCCTAAGGCATCCAGGGTTTGTGTGAGCCGGTTCAGGCCGTCATAGCTGTGTTCGGTGGCCGGGTTCTGGTTCGGGTCAATTTCACGGGTTAAATTGCCGACGGCATCGTAGACGGTTTGACTGATATTACCGGCATTATTGACGGTGCTGATCCGGTTACGCTGGTCGTAGACTTGTTCGATGGCAATCAGCAAATCTCCGCCGGCATCATGGGTTTCAGTGCGGGTACGATTCCTTTGGCATCATAGCCATAGTTAACGCGATTGCCCTGGTTGTCGGTGATGCTGCGCAGGTCGTGGGCGGCATCGTATTGGTAGTTTAGGATGATGCCGTCCGGGCGGGTGACCTGGCTCAGTTGTCCGGCAGCGTCGTATTGATAGGCGGTGATTCGCGGCTGGCCTTGACCTGACGGCGGGGTTTGCGTCAGTTGCGTAATGCGGCCGCGGCTGTCGTATTGATACTGGGTACTCAGTCCGTTGGCATCGGTCATTGTTAACAACCGGCCGTCGCTATCGTAATGTTGATAGACCGTGGTCTGGCCCAGGGCATTGGTGATGCTGGCCAGTTGTCCGCATTCCGCACCGGTGTTGCAGTCGTAGTAGCTGAGCGTGGTGCTGTCTTGTGTGCCGGGCTGCGGGCCGTCGATATGGGTGATTTGCCCCAGGTTGTTATATTGAAATTGGGTGCTGCGGCTGATCGCGTCACCGTCCGGGGTAAAGCCGTTGACGGTGATTTGGGCCAACGTATGGTTGCTGTTATAGGTAGACTCGGTTTGTTTGCTGTGGCCGTCAAAGACACTGCGGGTGCTGGACCTAACCGGCAGGTCCAGGTCCGGGCTTAGATACTGGGTGTCGGTGATGCGTTCCTGGGCGGTGCCTTGGGCTTCGAGGGTACGAATGCGCTGGTTGGTGTCGTTATACACATAGTGCGTGATATGGCCTTCGGCATCGGTGCGGCTGATCAGGTTGTTTTTGGCATCGTAGCTGCGGGTTATACCTTTGCCGTCAGTCTGGTTGATGCGGGTAAGAAGGTTTTTAACGCCCAGGTTTTCAGCAAAGGTCAGTACCCGCACGGTGCCGGCGGCATCGGTGACGGTGGTTTGTGTGTCCGAGTCGTAACTTAAGTTAAAGCGTTCCTGCGGTACACTATTATCGGTTTGGGCATGCTCGGTCAGGATGGCATTGCCATCGGCATCATAGCCAAAGGTGGCATAGCGGTCACCGTTTTCATCGGTAATCCCGGTTAAGGCGTGTTTAAACTCGCTGTTTTCGTAATGATAGCGGCGGGTGCGGTTATCCGGGTAGGTGACTTTAACCAGGTTGCCGTCGCTGTCGTAGTCATATTGATACTGCTCGCCACCGGGGACGGTAACCGACTCGATGCGGTTATCGCTGTTATAACTGAATTGCATCAGATGACCGAACGGGCCGGTGATACTGTCTAACAGATGATCTGCGCGGTAACGGTATAACGTCTGTTTGCCGGTCAGGTCGGTTTTGCTGAGCAGATAACCGTCCGGGTCATAACGTTCGACCGTGCCGTTATCATAGCTTAATGTGTAACCGCTGCTGTCCTGCACCAAAGCGATGTGACTGTCGGCATCGCCTTGCCAGCTAGCATTCTGTTTTTTAAACGGTTCGCCCCGGCCATCGGATTGCCAGACGGTCATGTCCGTGCCGTTGACTTCCAGGCGCGGCATGGATTGATGTACCCAGCCGAAGCCCATCCCTTTATCAACAGCGCCTAAACCGCTGTTGTAATGGCGAATAAAGCTTAAACCGGTGTTATTGCCAACATAGTCGGTTTCTTTTTGGTATTTGTTGCCGTTGGAGGCATTGGCGGGATTGCCAATGCCTGAACATGAGGCTGGACAACCCTGATTTTTAGGATCATCTACTTTTATAACCGGGGCTTTGATAAAGAATGAAGGTGGTACAAGACCAGCATCCCTCCAGTATCTCCAATAAGGACTCCAATATATAGGCCGCCAGCTCCAAATATTACGCCTGAAAACAAGCACACAATTATGGTTTCCTGGAATTGCTGCCGGATTTAAAGGCCCCCACCTTTGTTTGCAATATTCAAAAGCATCCTCTTCAGTTTTACACATAACACCATTGGGATACCAAGTTTCACATTCAGGCATATCGGCCGCATGCACTATTTCAAAAGGTAAGATTAAAAAGACAACAGCTATTAAAAGCGTTTCAAAAAAAATTTTAATAATTTTAAACGCAGAGATGGGGGTGTTTTTTGTGCTCATAATATCTAAAGTTTTTGATAATACTGAATGGTTTGTAGTTGTTTTAATTTTTAGAGATTCATATATCAAACGCGCAATGCACAGTTTTCAAAAAGAAAAAAACTAACAAATTAGTTGAGTTGATTCTAACTGACTATTGCGTTTAAAAAAGCCTTTAATAACAGAACTGTGATGGTTTTCACTTTATTATTTTTTTTATTTATTGCCGGATTTAAAATGCTTCTATAACCAACACTTCCAAAAAACACATGGTTTCAAAGGAAAATGTCCTTATTTCACTAAAGGAAAAACAGTGCCGTGTATTGTAAAATTTTCTTTCCGATGTGTTTAAGCACAAAGCTGAAATAGTTTTTGCAGTTTTATACTATTACAGTGATCTAAAAATTAATACTGAAGCTGTTAATTTTAACTGCATTGGTCGTCAACAACTTTTTTACAAACTCAAACATAAAACCCGCTTGAATAAGTGTTAATATCAAGCTGCGCCTGACTACAATTAACCGGACCACTTTATGAACTGGCTAACGCATTTATTTTCCAGCGATGCAGAAAAACAATCCGCTAATAAAAACAGCCGGAAAGCCACCGAACAGAAACAGGTTTCTACCCCTGTTAAAGCTAAGCCCAGCCAAATCAGTGATAAAAAGGTCTCGTTGAAAGTATTAAAAAACCTGATCCCATTACGAGAAATGGATGACCATCAACTTGTCGGGCTGGATCAATCAGTCCATTACTACCAAGCCAAAGACATCCTGTTTATAAAAGGTGAACCCAGTCAATCGGTGTATTATCTATTACAAGGCCGTATTCATATGCAGCCTGATTCCGACAATAGTTATCAGTTGACAACTGACTCTGAACGAGCAAAATTCCCACTTAATAGCGGTAAGTTTATGGGAGCGACGGCAACTGCTGAAAGCGAAGTTATCGTGCTGCTAATCGACATCGAGTTAAACCGGCTTTGGGGACAAACCAGCGCCGCTGAAGAAGTTGCCTGTGTAGAATTAATGGATATTGAGCTGCCGGAACCTATTAATGATAGTCGTTTCTTTAATAGTTTTGCCCAGGCCTATAAAACCAATACCTTAAGCCTGCCGTCTCTTCCTCATGTCGCACTTAAGTTAAAAGATGCAATGCAAATGGCCATTGGCGTTAATGAAGCGGTGGAAATCATTCAAATTGATCCCCCACTGGTCACCAAATTGATTCAAATTGCCAATAGTGCAATGTATTCACCGGTAACACCGATTACTAATTGCCACGATGCCGTCACCCGTCTGGGACTGAAGGCCTCCCGCAACTTTGTGCTCAGTATCGGTTTAAAGCAATTATTTCGTTGCCAGGACGAACAACTAATGCAAGGCATGCAAACACTGTGGAAAAACAGTCTGTATATTTCCAGTTTAAGCTTTGTTCTGGCTCAGGAAGCCGGAACCGTTAATCCTGAAGATGCCCTGCTGGCCGGTTTAATTTGTGATATTGGGGCGATTCCATTACTGCATTTTGCCGAGCAACATTCCGATCAAAGTCCGGAACTGAGAGAACTGGAGGATGCCATGCCTTTTTTACGCGCCCCAGTGGGTACCTTGGTACTACATACACTGGGGTTCCCGGACGAGTTGAGTCAAATTCCGCAACAGGCTGAAAACTGGCTTTATGAAAGTGGCAACAAACTTAATCTGATTGATATTATAATATTGGCTAAATTACATAGTTATGTGGGCAGCAAAAGAGCTAAAGACATACCTTATATTAATTCCATACCTGCTTATGCAAAACTGAAAGACGGTAAACTAACTCCGGATTTTTCCTTACAACTGCTGCAAAAGGCACAAAAACGTATTGATGCCGTAATGAGCATTCTTTCCTAATAAGAGATATGAACAACCCGTTATTACAAGACACTACCCTACCTCAATTTTCTAAAATCAAACCCGAGCATATTGAACCGGCTATCGATCAATTATTAGCCGAAGCCCGTGATGTGGTTAATACACTGCTAACCAGCAAAAAACGCTATAGCTGGAAAAACCTGATTGAGCCGATCAACGATATTGAAAACAAGCTGAACAAAGCCTGGTCTCCGGTCAGTCATATGAATTCGGTGATCAACAGTGATGAGCTGCGCGACGCCTATAATGCCTGCCTACCCAAATTAAGCGCCTATTCCACCGAAATGGGACAGAACGAGCAGTTATTTAAGGCTTATCAATACATTGCCAACAGCAAGGCCTTTGATAAACTGGATATTGCCCAGCAAAAAGTCATTACCAATGCCTTGCGTGATTTTAAATTGTCCGGTATTGACTTGGATGACAAGAAAAAAAACCGCTATAAGGAAATCAAGCAGGAATTATCGGCTCTGGCCAGCAAATTTGAAGAAAACCTGCTGGATGCCACCAATGCCTGGACTAAACTGGTCCGTGACGTTGACGACCTTACTGGGTTACCGGAATCGGCTTTGGAACAGGCCAGGCAAACGGCAGAACAACAGGGTCAGCAAGGCTGGATGATTACGCTACAGTTCCCGTCCTACCTGGCGGTAATGACCTATGCCGACAAACGCACCTTAAGGGAAGAAATATATCAGGCTTTTGCCACTCGAGCGTCGGATCAGGGCCCAGATGCCGGAAAATGGGACAATACCCCGATCATGAATCAAATCATGGCGTTACGTCATGAAAAAGCACAATTACTGGGTTTAGATAATTATGCAGAGTTATCGCTGGCAACAAAAATGGCGGAGCAGCCTTCTGATGTTGTCCATTTTCTGGAGGATTTAGCGGACCGGTCATGGCGACAAGGTCGTAAAGACCTATACGAACTGCGTGAATTTGTCTGTAAGCATTACGGCTTTTGCGACCTTCAACCCTGGGACATCACTTATTACTCTGAAAAAATGCGTCAGCATTGTTATCAATTGTCGCAAGAGGAAGTTAAAAGCTATTTTCCAATTACTCGTGTACTGCCCGGTATGTTCAGTGTGGTTGAAAAGCTTTATGGGCTTAAAATCACTGAAATAACTGATTTCGACAAATGGCACGATGATGTCAGTTTTTTTCAGATTGACGATAAAAACGGCCAGACTCGTGGTCAGTTTTATATCGATCTCTATGCGCGCCCGAAAAAACGTGGCGGAGCCTGGATGGATGACTGTACCAGCAGGAGGAAAGTGAATGGCAAGCTGCAATTGCCGGTTGCCTATTTAACCTGCAACTTTACGCCACCATCTGCCGACAAACCTGCGCTGTTGACTCATGATGAAGTCATCACCCTGTTTCATGAATTCGGTCATGGTCTGCATCATATGTTAACTCAGGTTGATCATTTAGAAGTGTCCGGCATATCCGGAGTTGAATGGGATGCGGTGGAACTGCCCAGCCAGTTTATGGAAAACTGGTGCTGGGAGCGTGAAGCGTTGGATTTAATCTCCGGTCATTATCAAACCGATGAAAAACTACCGGACGAACTGTTTAATAAAATGCTGGCGGCCAGAAACTTTCAAGCCGGTATGATGATGTTAAGACAACTGGAGTTCAGCCTGTTTGATTTCAAAATCCACCAGGATTACGACCCCACCAAAGGCGCAAGAATTTATGACACGCTTCACCAGATCAGGCAACAAATAGCGGTCGTAATTCCACCCAAATACAATCGCTTTGCCCACAGTTTTTCCCATATTTTTGCCGGAGGTTACGCCGCCGGATATTACAGTTATAAGTGGGCGGAAGTATTGTCCAGCGATGCCTTCTCGTTATTCGAGGAAAACGGTATTTTTGATGCCGAAACCGGCGCGTCATTTTTAAACAATGTGTTGGAAAAAGGCGGCAGTCAGGAAGCAATGGAATTGTTTGTTAATTTTCGCGGCAGAGAGCCGAAGATTGATGCCCTGCTAAGACATAATGGAATTGACGCATGAAGTACAACGACTTGCGTGATTTTATAAAGCAGCTGGAAAAGCAGGGCGAGCTGAAACGCATCAGCTATCCGGCCGACCCCTATTTGGAAATAACCGAGATTTGTGACCGGACCTTAAAACAAGGAGGGCCGGCACTGTTATTTGAGAACCCCAAAGGCTCCAATATACCGGTCTTGGCCAACCTGTTCGGCACTACCAAACGGGTGGCCATGGGCATGGGTGCAAGTTCGCTGAAAGAGCTGCGTGAAATCGGTGAACTGCTGGCCTATTTAAAAGAGCCAGAGCCGCCCAAAGGCATGAAAGATGCCATGGAAAAACTGCCGGTATTTAAGCAAGTGCTTAATATGGCACCCAAAGTCATCAAAAACCCGCCGTGTCAGGAACTGGTTCGCGAAGGTGATGAAATTGACCTGGCAGACTATCCTATTCAGACCTGCTGGCCGGAAGATGCCGCACCTTTAATCACCTGGCCGTTAGTCATTACCAAAGGGCCGCATAAAGATCGGCAGAATCTCGGTATTTACCGTCAACAGGTCATCGCCAAAAACAAGCTTATCATGCGCTGGCTGGCTCACCGTGGTGGCGCACTGGATTTTAAAGAATGGCAGGAAACTCACCCCGGCGAACCTTTCCCGGTTGCTGTCGCCTTAGGGGCGGACCCGGCTACAATTTTGGGTGCGGTAACGCCTGTACCCGACTCATTGTCCGAATATGCCTTTGCCGGACTTTTACGCGGCAGTAAAACCGAAGTTGCCACTTGTCTTAGCAACGACCTGCAGGTGCCGGCCAGTGCCGAAATCGTTCTGGAAGGTTTTATTTACCCGGGTGAAACGGCCCCCGAAGGTCCGTATGGTGATCATACCGGTTACTATAATGAAGTTGATGAGTTTCCGGTATTTACCATCGAACGCATCACCCAGCGCCAGGCACCTATCTATCACAGCACATACACCGGCAGACCACCGGATGAGCCGGCTATTTTAGGTGTGGCCCTTAACGAGGTATTTGTGCCCATCCTGCAAAAGCAGTTTCCGGAAATCATCGATTTTTACCTGCCGCCTGAAGGCTGTTCTTATCGTATGGCAGTCATCAGCATGAAAAAACAGTATGCCGGTCATGCCAAACGGGTCATGCTCGGTACCTGGTCATTCCTGAGACAATTTATGTACACTAAATTTGTCATTGTCGTGGATGACGATGTCGACCCACGCAACTGGCAGGATGTCATTTGGGCCATGACCACCCGGATGGACCCGGCAAGGGACACCACTATGCTGGAAAACACGCCCATCGATTATCTGGATTTTGCTTCGCCGGTCTCGGGCCTGGGCTCAAAAGTCGGCTTTGATGCCACCAACAAATGGCCCGGCGAAACCAACCGCGAGTGGGGCAAACCTATTGTGATGTCTGATGACATTATTAAAAAGGTCGATGAAATTTGGGATCAGCTGTTTTAAGTTTTAACGGCGAAATATATTAACTAAAATTGAAAATACAATAGATAACACAACACTGAGTACCAACATGGACGTTATAGGTACAAACACTTTGCTGTGCTCGTTTTCAATGCGGATATCACCCGGCAAACGGCCAAACCAGTTCACCAGCCAAGGGGCAAACTGTATGGCCGAACCAATCGTAATTAATATAACACCCAGAATAATCAGCCAACGTCCCATCACAATTTCACTTCTTGGTTAAGTATTAAACTATTAGAAAGAAATACGTTAAAAGGTTCCTGCTAAAACATCACATTGTTAAACAACCGTTTTTTTCAAGTACACTACACACCGTAAAACAAGCTGATATTATTTAATACCGGGCAAAAACCAAGTCTGCAGGGTTTTTATGCTGTCGAATAATTCGTTCCGACCTGTAAAAATATAAACAACAAATTCTTTTTAACAGGCCGGCTAACTCATGCTCGGCATGATTGTCCAAATCAGCTGCCAATTTCCAGTTTCATTTTGTTCCAGACAGACAATACCGGCATTTTGAAACTTAACAACAGCCGGTTCCGAATGCCCGGTGATTAAATAAGCCGCCAAGCGTTCCATAAACGGCAAATGTCCAACATACATGGATTTATTGATAAATGGACACTGCGCGACAAAGTTCTCAACATTATCTGTAGGATCAAACCCGGTAACCACATCAAGGCCTTCAGCGTTTAACCGTTGAAAAAATATTTCAGCCGTTTGTTGCGCCCTCAGTTTACCACTATGAAATATCCTGGATACCCCGAACCCTTCTGCATCGGCCTGCGCAGCAATCTGAACTATTTGCTGACGCCCTTCCGGCGTCAATCCTCTATTGGGATCAGCCTCTTTATTGAAACTTAGCCCATGTTGCACAAGATAAATTCGCATAGCACACCTCTTTAATTGACTTAAGACATCACTACGCCGTAATAGATAAACAAACCGACTAAAATGGCGCCAACGGATACTCTTAGAATTCTGATGCTGGGGTTTTGAGCCAATATGGTTTGCAGCTGCTGACGGTTCACTTCCCGGCCTTGTTTAATTGCCGGATACAGATAATTCTCTATATCACTATCGGAAAACAAGTTATACAATTTATTCATCTTAAATACGGAACTGCCAATCACTACTGTATCTTCATTAAAGATAATATCTTCTTTATGGCAAATAAATTTTTTACCCAGCGGCGTATAAAGTACAACAGAATTTTCTGTCACACCAATTTTCCAACGTAACTGTAATAACGGGAACACAATTAAAAGCAGCCCTGTCGTTAGCAGCAACCAAAGCTGGGCAATAAAATCGCTCCAATCAAACCCAGAAAACCAGTAAAAAACGCCCATCAGCACTAATAAACTGACTATTGAGACGACCAGTAAAATTGTAATTGACTTAAACTTAGTAGACGGCGTAATCCAGTTTATACCAATGCGCTCAGTCATGCTTGTTACCGGTGATTGCATTATCTTATGCTCTGTCTCTCCTACCTTCTTTTCCTGTTGTTGCAAATAAAAAGCGATGATAAATCCGATCACCAAACATGCAGCAAACAGCATAGAATACAAGTTATCCAGTTCTTGATAATATAAGCGCCGATTACTTAATTCATCTTGAATAGGCTTAAACACAGGTGAAATAAAATCACCCAGAAATGCACCTTTCCGGCTGTAACGATAAATGCGGTCCTGTGAATAATCGGACAGGACAATCTCATTTCCGATTGACATTAATGCGAAAGGATCCGCGTTGTCAGGTAGCTTTAGCTTGCTTAAAAATCTACCCTGAGCATCAAAAATATAAACACCTCCATAATTCATAGCATTATCCTTATTGATGACCCAGCGCTCATTAGACCGCAATAAGAAGGCGGCCGGCCAGACTTCGGATTGCAATCTGGCTTTCGGGGTTCGGGTGTCAAATTCTTCCCTGACTTCTCCAAAACTGTTGTCACTGATATCAAACCCGATTAACCGGTGATGGTTGGTGTCGGCAATATATAAAGCAGATTCCGCTACCACAAGCTGATTGGGGAACAAAAAGCCATCGCGCTTATCAAGCTCTTTACCCTGACTTGAATACATATAAATTTGATGTCGACTGCTGTCCGCCACAAATACACGATCCGTTTGCCAATCAATGGCTAGAGCAAAGGCTTCGTTCAGATTAAGGGGTTGTTCGGTAAACGCTCGACATGTTGAGGTCTTCAGTTCACAGCGATACAAACCATCTTGATTGTTTTGACTAATATATTCGGTTGGATTGGCAAAACGAAAAAAACGCTGCAGGTTTTCAATAAAGTTTTTATCTTTACTTTGCTTTCTAACCAGAAGGTCACCGTTACTAAAAAAAGCAAAATCACTTGCATTACCTTCCCGAACCCCAAGTTCGGTTAAATTGATCGTTTTTATATGTTCCCCGTTATTATCAAAACCAAACAATCGATCATTTAACTTTATATAACCCGAACCACCCGGGTGCTTATGCATATAAGAAAAAACCTTGATTGATTTACTCTCGCCAATAGCCCAAAATTTAGCCGCTAAGAATCCACCGAAAATGGCTAAAATTAACAGCACGGTGCTTGCTTTTACTTCCTGGTTCATTTTATCCCACCCATTGTTCAATTAAACATTACCCTGAATCTGACTTAAACTCGTGAGATAAACTCAGCAAGCGAAGATGTGAAGTCGAACATCATCAAGAAAAACAGCCCAAAAATTAAAACGCCTACGAGCATTGATATAAATAAAAATTGTCTGTTCAGCGGATAGCATTTTTGCCTGTACATAGCTTGATAAGACCTGCAAAAATGTTTTAGAAAAATCTTATCTACCGGCCTGGTTACAATAAAACTGACGCGATTGCGGTTTAGTTTTATATGAACAAAAATATTCTTATCCACAACATTAAAACCGGCGATAGTTTCTTCGTAGCCTATAGACATTTCATCCAGTGTTTCGCGCACTGCCGCCAAGGCAAAATCAGGAACAACAGCCAGTATTGTCATACTTTTATTGAATGCATGGACATCGTTCTCAAACTGATTCGCCCCCCATAACACCAATAAACACAACAGAAAAATTAAGAGATAAAAAGGCTGTTCTCCAAAAGTAAAATTGCCATACGAAAAGCCATATAAACCGACAAAAGCAATAAACAAGGCAAACAATAAGTCAACCAATAAAATAACTGTAAATACAATGATCAGTTTTCTGATTCCATCGGCTTTAATTGCCGGTTTTCCTGTATACAAACTATAAAGTCCGTGATTAAGAAAATAAATTCCCGACAACAATAAGATCAGATAAACTAACAACTTAAAGTCTCCTTTACTGGATAGAGCAAAACCGAAACTCATGACGCTCATAGAGCTTCTTGAAAAATTGGAAACCGTTCACGTACAAACCTAATTATCAAAAGCCATTGAATGACCGACATGAAACCTATTTAATCAATGAACACTTGAAAAATAGCGATTAAGCACAGCAAAATCCGATTACAAATTTAAATAACAGCAAATAGAAACATACCCCAAGGGCATATAATAACGGTCCATCATAAGTTACCTTTTTAACCCAGTTAGGCGGCCAGATAATTTTCAACAATGCTTTGCCGGGATCTTTTAAACCTAAATCTATTCCAGCTTCAATTAAAAAACGAACAATGCAAGCCAGTGCTTTTAATATTCCAATAGCAAACTCTTCGATCATCAATATTTCTTTAAACATCGAGCATCAAACACACCGGTTAAGCCTCTTCAATAAAATATTCCATCCATGGATGTGCCCAATAATCCTTTGCAGGTTGAATTACTTAATGATTGATAGAATTTCGGTTAGCCTACTCAATCGACTTTTCCGGCTCCAATTCAATTAAACACTTAAATCACCGCTTCCTTTGGGTTTGAGCCAAAGCGATTATCATTCGGAATACTATCCAACACCATAAAGACTAGTAACGCCAGCGCACCAATAATCGGAATTAAAATGATAAATACCCACCAACCGCTTCTATCGGTATCATGTAACCTGCGAATGGTTACGCTTAAGCCGGGCAACAAAACAGCCAAAGCATAAATCGCGCCCAATATGCCAACCCCTGTTTGAGCGTCTAAAGTCCCAAACAGACCATCAAGAAACCCTAAAATCAGGGCAAAAATCACATTAAATAAAGTAAAGAACCAATACTCTTTACGTTGTGCTCTGCCATTAAATACCGCATATTTTTGTAAAACTTGAAGGTACCAATTCATAACTTTTCTCTTTTTTAAAATTATTTTTATTTTTGGTTAGCCGTTTAACCTGGCTGTTCCTTGACCTATACTTACGGCCCAGGAACGAATGAGTCTATTTACTAGCCAACACCTTGTCAAACGAAAGGAAGTGTTATGAAGACTTGGTCACATTCATAAACATCTGCTCGCGCCATCTGTGTATAAATTGTTTGAAAGAACAAAATCTTAAAGCAATAGACAAAAGAGACATGATGACCTGAAAACAGTCAGCTAAATTCAATTTAACCGATGCTTTTTTCCACATCATTAAGTTTTAGAGAACTCGAATGGTGTTAATCGAAAGATCTAATGCAAATTTTAAAGCCGAGCTAACTCCATAAATAAGCATAAATTGTAATAACAAGCTCAATAGCGCACATTACCAATTAAAACCAAAATTATCCGTTTAAAATTCAAATCAACCGCCACTTTTCTTGCATCATCGGATAAAATGGCGCTTAAGATTTTTGTAACACTTGTGCTAATGAATAACGATAATAAAAAACTTAAAATTTCAGGCTATGCCCAACTTAAAAAATTACGCACTGCATTAGCCATTTCGCAGGGTTCAAGATTGTTATCCACCTTGCAGCACGAAGCTGAGGATACTGTTTCTCATGATCAGACTAAAAGGGTCACCTATCTGACCACGCTGTTTACCCGAATTCACCGGCAGATGTTTCATGACTGGAAAGAGCAGGCATCCGTTAGTCATCGGCCGGGTACTATTTTGGATTCGGATAAACGAAAGCTTTTCCGTAAAACAGTTGGACGACTGGTTCTGGATGGCGGTAATAATTGTGCAACAGCAATCTTTGACAATAACGGCTTTGTTATCAGAACGGATAATATTGCCGAAAGGTTGGCTGATTTTTACCAGACCATGCGTAAAGTCAGACCTTTTTCTTATGGCAACCGAATGACGCTGGACTTTTTTATGACCGCCTTAGGTCAGTTACCTGCGTTTAAGGCGGTTTACGAGCAAGGCATTGATTTTAGACGTCTGGAGGAAGGCGATGCGGCGATTCTGCATTCGGCGGAAAGTAGTCCCGAACAAATTACTAAAGCCCTTTCTCATGCCCTGGATCCGACCCGAAATAAAAGCCTTAACAACCAGGCTAACAGTTATGGCACCTGGCCCGAGCATAAATATTTTATGTCGGTAATGCCTTTTTTATCGCATACCACGGCTGATGGTATTGATTGCCTGGTAACAGTCAACGGTGGTTTAGTCCCTATCAGCAGCATTAATGAAGATGACTTCATCGCCGGTCAGCATTTTGCCGACAACCCGCTCAGCTTATCAGAAAATGTAATTGGTTATTTACCGGGCACAGAAGCGCTACGCACCGTTGATAAAAAAGTTATCGATGGTATCAGTATCAGAGAAGATGGCGTGGCGCCATTGTTTTGTCTGGATGTAAATATGCTGACCGGCTTGCGCCTGCCCAGTCATATCGAATTTGTCGAACTGTTAAAAGAGTGTGAGGGCAACAAGGCCTCGATCTTTGAACTGGCCAATAATGAGCAACTTAAAAACAAGATGCTGGCAGCAGCCAACGATGAACATCGCCTGGAACGTACCGTCGAAATTGCTTATGAACACTTGAGTAAAATCAACCGTAAACTGATTAACGCCAGACAGGAAATTTTTGAAGGAAAAAAACCGGATGTAAACCCTAAACTGTATATGTGTATGGGCGGAGCCGGTTCGGGCAAAACGGCCGTTGAAGATATTGCCAAAGCTCAATGCGGTGATAATTTTGTCATTGCTTCTTTGGATGAATTTCGTAAAGTCAGCGATTTATACAAAGTATTGACTGCCGCCAATCATCACAGCGATGATTATGTCTATGTCGAACCTTTCGCCAATCGCTTACGTGACCTGGTGGCTCAACATGCCAAGGAAGCCGGTATCAATATTCTTTATGATGGCAGCGGTATTCCTTACCAGCCCCGCTATTCAACTATCATCAATCAGTTTAAAGCGGCAGGATTTCACACTCAAATCACAGCGGTCGATGCCTTTCTGGTTAAACCGGCCGGACGGGAGGAGGAACTTTCCCGATCCGGCGTGATTAATAGCGTAAAGTCCAGATATGAGCAAACTGACCGTGCGTTACCCTGGGTGGTTACTATCGACAAACATATTCGTGCACCCCGGTCTTTTCTGGATGCATTAAAAGATGATTCCCTGGATAAAATATCCCTGTTTGCCAATGATGGCGCCAAGGATATGCATTATCTTGTTGCAGAAAGTTTTGCGTTTTCCGATCGTGAAGTCAGGGCTTTACAGCAACAACAAAGCGAGGGCACATTATCTAATTATTTTAAATCGCTGATCACCAAGCGCTATGACTCAGTACTCAGAAACCAGGCAGGCAGTCCGACAGAACTGAAGCAACTGATGGCTAAAAACCCGGGTTTTACTGAAAACAATGTTGCCTATCAGGTCTATAGTGGCCATACCGGCCATAGGGCACTTATTATTTATAACACCCGGCGAATGATTGATTTTATAGAAAAGCGTCAGTTGAACCCGAATGCCTCGGGCGAAGAAGGGTTATTACATAAACCGGAGTCATTAAAGTTTTTAGTCGACCCTTTGGCGAAAAAACCCTGGTTAACGCGTTTACAAGGTGCACTGGCCGATTAACGCCGATTCTCTGCCCGGACCTGTGGTGCGTTGCAGCGCCACAGTATCAGTTTTACCTTCGGCTACCCCTGGCAGGCCGCCAGTTACTTTGTTTATTTGAATCAGCCTATCTCTGCCTCTACACGGCTAACCACTTCGCTGGAGACTAATTCCAAACCGCTTTTATAACATTCGGCGGCATTGTCCTTATCGCCTTTAGCAAACAACACATCGCCCAACATTTGATACGCGGGCACGGTCGCTTCCAGCCTGATACTCTTGGACAGATATTGTTCCGCTTTATCCAGTAAATCGCATTTTAGACAGATTTTACCCAAAACCCTTAACAACAGAGGATGCTCGCCGTGTTTTCCCAGCCAGCTTTCCGCTATGGTTAATTGTTGCAACGGATTATTGGACTGGACACTGCCATAAAGAACCAGCAAAGTGTCATTCCATTTACTTTCCAGCGTTTTTGCCAATTCATGTTCAATCTGTGCACCGGCCTCGGCCTCAATCATCGCCGCAAAATAAATTGCCGAGATGCCTTTCATGACTTTGACATGGGCAGGGACATCATCCCAAAGCGACTCAATTTCCTTGGCATTGCCATTAGCTGCAGCTTTTTTTAGCAACCCGCTGAAGGTTTCAGCTTCCAACAGTTTGACTTCCGCCTCCATAATGACTTTATTTTTATCCAGTGACGGAATTAATCTACGAACACTTTCCCAATCACCCAAACTTGCATAGGTTTGGTGTAATAACTTAAGAACACTGGCGTGATTCGGATCGATAGATTGTAATTTGGTTAAAGTTTTTAATGCCTGGTCAAATTGCTTTTCTGATAAATGCAATTCAGCTTCCGTTAAACCAACAACCAGGTCCGAACCGGGCGATTCCTGTTTAGCCAGTTCCAGATATTCATCACGTTTACTGGTTGCACCTCGGGACTGTGCTGCACGCGCAGCAGTTAAATAATGAATTAATGGAGCGCCACTGTGTGAAGCATGTTTAATCAGCACTTTTTCCGCTTTTGCCCAATTTCCTTCAGCCGAGTCGACCAAACCGGCAATTAAGGCATCCTGAGAACGGTTAAATTTTACATTTTTCCCACGATCTTTCAGGCGTCCCGGTAAACGGACCAGCCAGCCCAACCCCCTAAAAAACAGATAGGCGATAAAAAACAGAAAGACCAAACCTATCGCAAACACAACTGCCGACGTTTCCAATGACCAGTGACCAAGGCCAATAAGCACATAACCCGGGTCATTGAAGTCTGACAGCCACAGATGAATCAAAAAAGCCGCTGTTAAGGCAATAATCAGAGAACCTAGAAAATAAAGTATATTTTTCATGATTTTTTGCTCAATTATTGCTCAACAGGTTGCGGCTTCACAGTTTTTACCGATTTGGGCTTATAGGCCTCCAATCTTAATCGGCTGATATTTCTAAGCAGTTTCAGTGATTCACTGACATTGGGAAATTGACTGTGAATTTTTATAGCTTTTAATCTGTCCAACTCGGCACTAAAATTTCTCGCCTCTTCGTTTTGGGTAAAATGATCCTTCAGCCAATTTTTAGCATCTTCCAGACTGGCCAGATAAAGCGGCTCGTTGCTTTTCAATAATGTCAGTTTCACCATTTCCAACTTTACATTCAACTGTTGACGGATAAATTCAGCCTCTTCCGGAGTCAGGACCTCTTTAATCGAACGGTCTGAATGCCTGATAGTCACTACACCCTCCATTTTACCCAACAGTGCATGTAACCAGTCATGTGATTCGTCTGTCGACTCAGTGTGCGAATGAACTTCTTTAGTGGGCGTTACCGCTTTGCCGGCATACGGTAAAAATAAAGCCAGTTTTTCGATTCTCTCTTCCAGGGCTTTTATACTGGAATAAATACCTACAATATCAGGTACTTGAACCTTGCGCAGTTCTGCTAATTCTTTAGCAATTTTCTCGCGTACTTTAAAAACTGCACTATCGCCACTTTCCCTTAAGCGTTCATCTGCCGCTTCTAATGCTTCTCGGGTAGTGTTAACATCACCCATCAATTGTAAACGTTGATTAGCTATACTTAATAAATATTCAGCATCGGCAATTAGCCAATCGCCTCGCGTTTTACTCAACTGCCGTTGCAATTGATTAATCGAATCACCCAGTTCTTTATGACTGCTATCCAGTTTTTCGGAAAATAATTCACTTACATTACTGATTGTGGTACTGACCTGACTATCATTATTAACGATATTTTTTTCGAGTGTACCCAGCTGATCCTGAATTGATGCCAGTTGGGACTGGTAACTGGACATTTGCTTGGATATTTCTATAAATTTTTCTTCATCCTTGCTTAGTTCGCCCCCCAGATCTTCCTGTTGAGTACGTAACATCGTAAACAGGTAAAAACCACCACCGGCCATTGCCACAATGACAAGGAAAATGATGACAGCAAACCAGAGTCCGCTACGAGAACGCTTGATCATCTTACTTGCGTCCCCAACCTGTTCCTGTTGTTCATTTACTTCAGCCACTGTATTCCCCATTTATCAAGCTTGTCACTGTCTGTATCATTGCGCTATCTGAAGGACTGTCAGATACTGCAACCTGTTTAAATCCGATTTGTTCTGCCATTTGCTTTAATCGCATACTGACAACTGCCAATGGAATTGACATTAATTTTAAATGGCATTTAACATCCAACATTTTTAGCAGATTTTGTAATGCCTCACCACTGGTTATCATCAATGCATTCAGTTTGTTACGTTCAATTAATGCCATAATATGCGTATTATCACATTTTGGCTGTTGTCTTTTATAAACTTCAAAATAATCAACCGTCGCCCCTCTGTTACGCAATTCATCGGCTAAATATTCCCGACCTCCCTGGCCACGGACAATCAAACAATGCTGCCCGTTTAATTGCTGCATTGCCGGCATAGCCAACAATGCCTCGCTGGTAAATCCCGCAGGCGGTAAGACATCAACCGTTAAGCCTTTGTTTTTTAAACTGTTGGCTGTTGCCTTCCCCACAACAGCTATGCGTTTATTTTTAAAAGGCTCTATTCTGCCATCATTCGCCTGTAGTGCAAAATTTACTGCATTGGCACTGACAAAAATCAACCACTGATATGATGCTAACCTTTTTAGTTTTTCCTGTATGTGTTCATCGGTATTGGCAATTATCTCCAATACAGGAAAGCGAATCGGCACCCCGCCCTGCTGTTCCAGCAATGAGCAGAGTACTTCAGCCTGATGCCTTGGACGAGTGACCAATATCCTTTTGCCTTCTAATACGGATTTTGTCATTCCTGATATAAGGCCTGTAAAACCTCTTTTGCCCCCTGATTTAATAAATCTTCCGCAATGGCAATCCCAATTTCTTCTGCCTGCGCCGGCGCACCTTTTTTTTCTGCCCGATAAAGTACACTGCCATCGGGCTTACCGACGAGGCCGCGCATAAATAACTGTCCCTCTCTGAGCTCGGCAAAGCCGGCAATTGGCACCTGACAACCTCCATTTAATCGGGCGTTCATTGCTCGTTCCGCACTGACGCAAATGGTTGTCTGTTGATCACTTAAGGTTTCCAGCATTTGATTAATTTCGGCATCATTAGTTCGGCATTCCAAGCCTAAAGCACCTTGGCCAATCGCCGGCAAACTGATCGCTGGATCCAGATAATCTTTAATTCTATCCGCCATACCCAAACGCTTAAGCCCCGATGAGGCAAGAATAATGGCATCGAACTCGCCGGCATCCAACTTTGCCAGACGGGTATTAACATTGCCACGAAGAGGCAGAATTTCAGCCTTCGGCAAACGCTCTTTTATCTGACACTGCCTGCGCAAACTACACGTGCCGATACGGGCATCTTCCGGTAACTCACTAATCGCTGAATATTTGTTGGAAACAAAGGCGTCGGTTGGGTCTTCCCTTTGCATAATACAGGCTAAATGCAGACCTTCCGGAAATTCGACCGGCACATCTTTCATCGAATGGACGGCCAGATCCGCTGTGCCATCCAACATGCCCTGTTCAAGCTCTTTTACAAACAACCCTTTACCGCCAATTTTGGCCAACGGCGAATCCAGTATTTTGTCTCCGCGCGTGGACATTTTCACCAGCTCGGTGCTTACATTGGGAAAAGTTTGTTCCAGCAAAGCTGCAACATGCTCTGCCTGCCATAGGGCTAAAGGGCTTTTTCGGGTTGCAATACGAATGATTTTTTTAGCCAAAAGAAAATCCTGTTGCTTACTTTAAAATAGAGCATATTGTAACCTTATTTAACGAAGATATGCTTAATTCCAAATCGTAACATCAGACTTCGATCAATTATTTTTTAAACAGGCTTTTACTTTACCTGCCAGACGCCGGCTGACTGAGATATTTTTATCATGCCCTTGCAGACTTAAACTAAGCTTACCGTCGGGCAATCTGATTAAATCCTGTATACGCGAACGAGCCACCAATGCACTACGATGTACACGAATAAATAAATCGGAAAATTCCTCTTCTAAAGCTTTTAATGGCTCTTCGCATAAATATTCCCGTTGTTCGGTTTTAATCACAACATACTTCTGGTCTGCCTGAAAATAAATAATATCCTGTACCGGTACAATATGCAGACCGGATTTAACCTGAACACACAAGTGGGTTCGCATTCCTTCTGACGGCAATAATCGGGCGAGATCTTCCAGCCGCGACTTTGTCATTATCTGCGCTTTTAACAAGGCCTTTAACAAACGATCTTTTCTAATCGGTTTTAATAAGTAGTCTATTGCATTGGCATCGAATGCCGGCAGAGCATATTCGTCATACGCGGTAGTAAAAACAATGCCGACAGGAGCATCCAGCGCCATTAATCTTTTCGCCACTTCCAGTCCATCCATATCCGGCATTCTAATATCCAATAACATCACATCCGCCTGAGTCTGCTGCCATTCATATAATGCATCCGAACCATTGGTCACCTCTGCAACCACATGCATATCTTCTGACAACTCACTAATCAAGCTTTTTAAGCGTAAACGGGCTAATTTTTCATCGTCTGCAATTATTATCTTCATAACTTTGTCCAGTATGGAAAAGTGATTTTGACTTGATAGCTCTTATCACTTATCAATACATCTAACTTTCCATCACCTTTAAAACAACCTTCAATCCTTGCTGACAGATTCTCCAATGCGATTTGATTGCCTTGTTTTTGCCGCTCCGCGGATTTAGGTAATAAAGCATTAGAAACTGTTAAAATGATAAAGTTGTGCCTTTTTTTTCCAATAATTAAAATCTCACCCCCTTGTGGGCTGGGCTCTATCCCATAATAAACTGCATTTTCAATAATAGGCTGTAAACTAAGCGGCGGTATCAAGGCATCATCAGGCATATCAACCCACTGCCACTGTATACCTAATCTGTCATCCAATCGATGCTTTTCTATTGCTAAATACAGACTGACCAGATTCAGCTCCTCTTTTAATGTCACCAGTAAAGACTGGTCTATGTTCATACTGGCCCTGATCAAATCCGCCAGATCTTGAATCAGGGTTTCCGCCAGTACCGGTTCAATTCGGGTCAAGCTGGCGATGGTATTCAGGCTATTAAACAAAAAATGCGGCCGCATTCTGGCTTGCAAGGCATTTAATTTGGCCTTAGCCATTGCTTCAACCTGCTGCTGCCATTTAAACAAGACATATAAATAGCGCAGAAAAGCCATTGATACCAAGGAACTGATTCCCATCGTACGTATATAAAAATCAAGGCTGGTTTCAGGTTTAACTAACGGTATCAGCCAATTCATCCCTGGTAAAAAATCGGCTACCAACCAACAAACCAATAAACTGATTACCTGAATCAGTATAAATGCACACAACCCTATGGCAAAAGGCTGCCAGCCGATTAATAATTTTCTTACACCGGTTAAGGCGAGTACGCTCATTAAAGTGATCCATAATGCCAGCATGGAACGCAGAGCAAACTCGGATAAAAAGCCAAACTCACCTGTATTTATAGCCAAAGTTAACAATAATGCCAGTAATTCCGCCAAAAAAATCACTGCCAACAACATTTTTACCGAGCTAAAATCCGGTAAAAAAATCTTTTCTGCTTTTAAACTCATACCTATCAGTTTAGTTTATAATTCAATGTTTTCTGTTTATTTGCCAAAAAACCAAAATGACTACAGTTAATACTGAAAAATTATCCAGCGCCCGGTTTGCCCAGGCCACCGATGCCTTTGTTGAAGTCTTTACCGCTTCAGTGGATTTTGATCAGCGCATGGCGCAACAAGATATTCAAGGCTCTTTAGCACATGCCGAAATGTTGTGCAAAATAGGCATTTTAACTGATAAAGAATATAGCGATATTGTTGACGGTTTGGCTAAAATCTCACAGGAAATAAAGCAAGGTACATTTAACTGGTCGATAAAACAGGAAGATGTGCACATGAATATTGAAGCCCGATTAACTGATTTAATCGGCATTGCCGGAAAAAAGCTGCATACCGGGCGTTCAAGAAACGATCAGGTCGCAACCGATATACGCTTATATTTACGTAATGAAATTGATGCCATCATCAGTCAACTGACACGCCTTCAACTCGGTTTATTAGATCTGGCAGAAAAAGAAGCCGATACCATCATGCCCGGTTTTACTCATTTACAGGTCGCTCAGCCGGTCACTTTCGGTCATCATTTAATGGCCTGGTTTGAAATGCTGTGTCGAGACAAAGAACGCCTGCAGGACTGTTACAAACGCATCAACGTTATGCCTCTAGGCGCAGCTGCACTTGCGGGCACCAGCTACCCCATCGATCGTCATATGACCGCCAAGTTGCTGGGTTTTGACCGACCTTCCGCCAACTCACTGGATTCAGTCAGTGATCGTGATTTTGCCATTGAATTTGCTGCAGTCGGCAGTTTAATCATGATGCATCTATCACGTTTCTCGGAAGAATTGGTGTTATGGGCCAGCGCCCAGTTCAATTTTATCGATATGCCTGATGCCTTTTGTACCGGTTCATCCATCATGCCACAAAAGAAAAACCCTGATGTGCCTGAGCTGGTAAGAGGTAAATCAGGTCGTGTGGCCGGGCATTTAATGTCGCTGTTAATGCTGATGAAAAGCCAGCCTTTGGCCTACAATAAAGACAATCAGGAAGATAAGGAACCGTTATTTGATACTGCCGATACCTTAATTAACTCTTTGCGTGCTTTTGCCGATATGATTCCTCACTTATGCGCTAATAAAGATAATATGTATCAGGCTGCCAAACAGGGCTTTGCCACTGCAACCGACCTGGCTGATTATCTGGTACGCAAGGGAATGGCTTTCCGTGATGCTCATGAAGTGGTCGGTCAAGCCGTACGTCTTGGGCTCGAAAGCAAGCGTGACCTTTCTGAAATCTCTTTAGCTGAATTACAAGGCTTTTCTGATGCTATCGAAGACGATGTTTTTGATGTTTTAACTCTTGAAGGCTCTGTTGCCTCCCGTCAGCACATTGGCGGTACTGCACCGGATACGGTAAGACAAGCAATTAAAACAGCCAGAGAAAATCTTTCAGCATAGTGAAAACCACCATAGACCTGCTTAGGCATGGTGAAGCTGAAGGCGGGACTTATTATCGCGGCAGTACCGATGACCCGTTAACTGAAAACGGCTGGCAACAAATGCAACATGCAGTTGCCAGTCCAATGGGCTGGAACCTGATCGTCAGTTCACCGCTTAGTCGCTGCCGTCAATTTGCCGAACACCTCAGTCAGAAGATTAATTTACCCTTGATTATTGAACAGAATCTGGCTGAAATTTATTTCGGCGACTGGGAGGGTAAAACTGCCGATGAAATTCAGAAAATATCGCCGGCGGCATTGGCTGCCTTTTATCAAGACCCGATAAACAACAGCCCCTTAAGCGCAGAAACGTATCCTGATTTTTTATTGCGAATTCAAACCGTCTGGCAAGAACTATTAAATCAATACCCGACTAAACATATATTGGTCATAACCCATGCCGGTGTCATTAGGGCGTTATTGTCCCAAACACTTGAGATACCCTTAATCAAAACATTTGCCATTCAATGTGATCATGCCGGACTAAGCCGTCTTGAAGTCTTTCATGCTCAAGACAACAAATTTACCCAGCTTGTTTTTCATAACCGATAGCAACTGTTCACTCAACCTTTCTGCAATTATTTATGGTTGTTCAACAAACGGCTAAAAAAACCACGCTTCTTCTCTTCAATGTTAATATCACCTAAATACATCGCCAATTGTTTTAAATCTTCAGCGATTTTTGAATTTGGTGAACGATGATTCAGGGGCTCACCTAGATTAATGGCTGAAGCCACCCGATCATAATCATTATCCAGAGTAAAAACATTGTCATGATTAACCAGTTTAATCATGTCAGACTTTTTCAGACTGTTTTTTGGGTCAAAACGATTAATAACCACGACAATTTTCTCAAGCGGTATATCCAGATCCTTATGTAAAATATTTATTAACCTTCTGCCGTCATTGTATTGCGCTAACGTCTGTTGAACCACGATAACCACATTATCCACCTGTTCAAGAACAGTATTAAAAACCGGATCTATGATGCGTGGTAAATCAATTACAATCTGATTGTAACTTTGTTGCAGCATATAAAGCATGGATTTAAGAGCAACCGGCTTAATTTCTCCGGGCAAAACAATTTCATCCGGTGATGGAAGTAACAGCCTTAATTGTTCGTTATACACACTTAAATAGGCATTAAGCGATAAATGATCCATTTCATTAACGGCATCCAACGCTTCGACTATTGAATAAACCGGGATAACATCAAAATTCAAACCTATAGAGCCAAACTGTAGATCCAAATCCATTAACGCAACATTCTGACCATTGAACTGGGATAAATTATAGGCCACACTGCTGGCTATAAAGCTGGCCCCACTGCCCCCTTTCGCATTAATCACCACATTTACTTTTTTTATCTTGCCGTCATTTATTATTTTTGACCTGTTGATTATTATTTTATTAATGACACGCAACAATTCCTTTTGATAATCTGATGTATCAATAAATTCAGATACACCAGCACTAATAGCAATTGACAATAAACCTACGTTTTGTTTATCGCCGATAACAATAATCGATAAACCTTTAGTATCTGAATCTACTAGGCCCTGTAGCTCGCTCATCGCGTCTTCAGGATTTAAATTAATTATAATTATATCGACGTCGTCTGAAGCTCTTTCCAAATAATTGACGGAGCCTTTATGAACCTGAGTGTTAACACTGGTATGGAGCAGCGCTTTTATTATATTGTATTGATCCTCAACAACATTATTATGAGAACCAAAAATTTCTATATTTATTTTTTTATGGGCCATTTTATCTTTTTAAAAATTTTGTCATCTTTATATTTTATAAAGAAAGCTTGTATTCACACACAATTTATCTGCGAAAACTCGTTTAATGTTTTTAATCCAGAGAATATTTTGACCTTATAAACTTTCAAGGATGTTCTTGAAAATATCATTTTATTCAGAATACAAATAATTATCCTAGGTAAGTATTCAGTTTATTATTAGAAATTACAACTTAAAAGCGGATCTGGCGCCGTTTCCCCCGGATAGTAAGGAATCACCCCTTTACTTTCCGCATAAAGTGTTGTTCTAAACTCAGGAGGATTAACAAACCGATTAAATGCAGGAATAATAAATTGAAATTGATAGTTCTCGTTCAACTCAACGGATATAAAGGCAATCGAATCGATCTTTGTTGCATCTGTTACTTCCGCGCCTGCTGCATCATAATAGATTATATCAAAAGCATTAGTCGTTAAACCTTTTACCACCGGACTGGTTCCCAACGCAGTTCCCGCATCCACTGTGTCAAATGTTGCCACTCTTCTAACAATATCGTTAGAATCAGCATCAAAAGTCGGGCATATAACCGCCATCCGCGCACCTCGGCGCGTAGCTTCAACCAAAGAATTCCAGACATATAATCCCCTAGCACACTCGAACACGGTCATTAACAGCATCAGAAACATTAAAAAAACAACTAAAAATTCCAATGTCTCAGCGCCCTGTTGTTTTTTTAATGAATGTTTCATTGGGCATACCTCATTACACTGGACGCGGGAATATCAATTGATAAATCAATCGTCGCTCCCGTTATCAGTTGCAGCAGATTACTCAACGCATCACCACCCACCGGGGTATGGTGATATATAACTGAAACCATAACATGGTCCGCATCCGTGCCGTAATCATGGGTGATTACCGGGGCTTCAAAACTGCCCGGTAATATTGTAGTACCGGTGTTGGTAACGCTGCCATATAAAACAAGGTTGCTCGCAATGGAATCAGCCGTTGGATAACTCGGATTATTATGTACATCAGATAAGAAACGTGCTGCACTCTGAACCGACTTGGTTAGTGTATTCGCCCGAACAAACACCCCACCAAATTCAACCGCCGTAAAAGCAAATAACAGAAACACCGGAATCACGATTAAAAATTCCAGTACCGAAGCACCTTTTTGTTTATTGTGTAATCGTTTCATGAGTCCCTACTCCCTGCTGATTTGTATAACACAACTTTGGTGGGACCATAAAATACCGGATTTGTTACACTGGTTGTACCCAACTGGGGACATGAATCAACAAATTCCATCATAATTTTCTTTTCAGAACCATTATCTATGGCATGCTCCGTTAAAAACACACAAGCATTGCCTACTTTTGGCAAATCAGAATCACCATTCTGTAGTCCTCGACAGTCACCCAAAAGAACAGCCATCGTTCTGCGGTTATTGGGTTCAGGGCTTGTTTCAGCAAGATAATCGTTATAAGGAGTGGCACTACCGCTATATGGTAAAGGGTATTCGGTTGTCACCGTATCGGAATCGAATCTGTTATTTATTCCGGCCCTCACATTACCCCAGGTATAGCCCGGCTTGGTATTTAAAACATTTGTTGTGCAGGCATTAAAATCCTCTGTATTGACGCCTTCCTCTGATTCAATTGCATCCTTAATATCCCTACCACCCTGTAAACTGTCCAAATCCAGTAAATTATAGTTGCCGGACTCCAAGGAGCCTTCAGGACACCCCCCATTATCGTTACCATTACAGGCAACAATTACGCTATTAATCTCTCCCACTTGATAGCCGAAACATTCAGCGATTCCATCGCCATCATCTATACCATCATAATCCGGTGTGCCATCAGTTCCATTATTGGCTGCGGTATCACAAACCGAATCAAGTGGCTGACAATACTCATCATCTGGATTATCAATGCAAAAATCTTCGGGTTTGCTAGCATCATATGCGGGCATATCGGCACACATAACAAACGGTGTTACCTGGCAGTTCTGTCCGTTTAAACCTGCGGTTGATACCGAGTAAACATTCACCGGTCCACTTAAAGAAGATACGATCTGAATCAAAATGGGAGAAACAGCCAAAGAACTTGTTGATACCCTTACAAAGGCTGGTTTTACAGTTGACCCACTTGCTATAGGAGTAAAAGGATTTAAATCTCTGGAGAATTCAAAGGTTAAATCATCTCTATTAACTGATGAAAGCTCTCCATTTCCAGCAGAACCTTTAAACAAATCAAATGTATCCTTACCTTTTGTGGTGGCATTGTTCATATCTCTGGTTGCATCGTTATTTAATGCAATTGCCGCACTTAACGCAGCGGCATCCATCGCATTTTGCAACCGGGTTTTATTGATGAGCAAATGCCCGCTATCCGTTGCCAGACCAATAAAACCAAACATCCCCACCAAAAACACCAACAATAAAAACATGGTGGTGCCTTTCTGCCTTGTTAAATAATAACCTTTCATACACCACACCCCACCTGACTATAAATAACCAACACGAACACCCATGCTTATTTAATAAATATAGGTCCCGCTTTCACCCTTGCAACAAATCATTCGATCATTGTTTGAGGAATAAGTTTCTAAAACAATAGCTCAGCGAACTTCAATATCTTAAATAAGAGTTAAAATCGATTTTGCAAGTGTAAATTAAGATCTAATCAATCTCAGTTTCGATACTTTCCTTACCTTGTCGTAAATCCTCTCCAAGAGCACGATAAGGTGTAATTATGCCTTGAGCTTTTCTGCCGTCTAATAACAGAACCTGACGATGCTCCTGGCCATGCTCAGGATACAGCGTTTGACTCTGTATCATTTGTCGTACAGCAAGACCATGATTTTTATCCACTTCTGTTGGCGTCGTTTGCCAATCTGCACATGCCGTTAACAGTAAAAGACTGAAAATCAGCGTAATAAAAAACCTTGTTCTAATTGCAATCATTTTGTTGCCTCGCTTAATTCATGCCCAAACTGCCCGTCCAAACCGCCTTGCTCTGCCATGTCTTGGCCTATTTTATTCAAATCCAATGCCTCATCGGCATTTCGAGACTCCAGTTTACCCAGAATATAAAAATCAATGTCATCAGGTTCTACAAAACTATCGGTCGGCAACATAACCTGGCTTTGTAAAATCGGTTTGGCCAGCTTAGGCGTTACAAAAATCACCAACTCCGTTTCATTTTTCAAAAAACTTTCGTTTCTGAACAACGCACCCAATACCGGCACATCACCCAAACCCGGTAGCTTATTGACATTTTCACGTATATTATCGCTGATTAATCCGGCAATACTCATGGTTTGCCCATCTGCCAACTCAAGAGTACTGCTTGCTTCACGCTTGGTCAGCCCAGGAATGGTAAAACTTGCATTGGTGCCGGCAACTGTATTTGTGATACTGGTAATATCGGTCAGCTCACTCACACTGACATTCATATTCAAATTTATCCGCCCACTATCCAGGACAACCGGTAAGAAACGCAAACCTATACCAAATTCCTTAAATTCAATTGTAATCGTGTTTCCGCCGTTGGTATTATTTTGCGCGACAGGAATAGGAAACTCACCACCGGAAATAAAAGTCGCTTCCTGTCCGGATAAAGTCGTCAATGTCGGTTCCGCCAAAATTTTAGCCAGGCTCTGGTTTTTGGCCGCATCTATGGCCATATCAAAAGCAAAGTCACCGCTGATAGCACTTAAAAATAAACCACTCGCACTTATACTGTGGTTATTTGTGGTCAATATATTTTGTAATGTCCCGGTGACCGGATTAGTGGCTGTATTAAAAGAACCACCTCCACTCAAGGCTCCAAAAGTGATTTCATTACTTGGCCTCAAGGCACTGAACTGAATATTCAAGCCTTTTGCTAAACTCCGGTTAATCTCAGCAACCTTGACTTCTAACATTACCTGGTGAGCGCCGGATACGCTCATCATATTAATTACTCTATTTTGACTTCTTCCTGATGATGAACCGCCCCCTCCTGAGCCACCTGAGCCACCTGAGCCACCTGAACTACCCCCCCTTCTTGACCTCGGCATAAAGGACTGCGCAATATCTAATGCCGATTGCAATTTATCCAAACCACTGACTTGCCCGCTCAAGACAATATTTCGTTGTGTGGAATACACTTCAATTTTTTCGCCAGGCAGCAGTTCATGCAACTTCATCTTCAAAGTTTCAAGGTCATGCGTCACTTCAACATTAATTAGTTGCTCAAGCTTGTTATTTTTGCCCCAGACATAAATATTGGTTGTTCCCAATGCTTTGCCTTGTAACAATAATTCATACGGAGGAAATAATTTGAAATTGGCTATTTTAGGGTTACTTTGCGAAACCTTTCCAAGCGAGTGATTAAAGCGAATCAAACGGGATTTGTTTAAAGGCACCTGGTACGTTATCGTCTCAACTTCTTGTAGTCCTGACTTTGCCACCACCTGGTTACTTAAACCCATCATGCCCAGGCACATAATCAGCCATAAAATGTTTATTTTCTTTTTCATAATGTTAAGTCCATTGATAGGTTAGTTCTATTTACCGCTAGGATATAAGTGAAAAATTATATTAATTCCCCTCTCGCTTAATAGCCTACCACGGCACAACAGTGACTGGTCTAGCTGACTTCCTTGTGCTTCGAGGCTTTTTAACAATTGGCTTAATTTCACCTTTACGGTTAATAATTACCGAATCAGTCGGGTTTCGCAAAGTTAATTGTATTTTTCCTTCCTGCATTGCCTCAGCAATTATTTCGGCTTCTCGCGGGGTTATTTCCAATGTTACCGCTCTGACTACAGCCGGCTTTTCTTTGTTAGGCGATGCCATTTGATCGACGGCTAATACCTTTATGTTTTCCAGCAGCGTAGTTACTTTAACATTCCCTTTTTTCCCTTTAATCAATAAGATGTCAATCCTGTTTCCCGGCAGAATAAAACCCGCAACACCGACAACATCATTTACCCGAATCGAAATTGCTCTATGTTTTTTGGTGATTAATGATGACAACGTACTACCGCCTAAATGTTCGGCAACCCGTTGCTGGGTGATCACTTCACCAGGGTAAAAATTATTTTTTGTAATTTTACCAATTACATCTTCGGTTTTCTTAAACGCACCTTCCGGAATTTTGGAGCCGGCCCATTCAATCGTTTTTAAATGCACCTCCTCCAATTTAATGCCAAATGGAATTTCAGAGGATGCCACAACCACCGATGTGGTACTTACCTTGCCACTGGAAACCTGTTTATTTAACCAAACTTTTGCAATAATCGCTGCCAGAGATGCAAAAAAAACAGCGATAATCAGCATAATTACCATACGCCTGTTCATTGTATTATCCTTCCTTCAAATTAACGAAATAAGTATCCCAGGCCAACAGAATATTGTATTGACTCACAACATTTTTTTGATTCATATATGCCGCAATATCCAATGCAATACGCATTAAATCCCTTGGATGGCAAGGTAACAAATCGCGCCCGGTTTCACGAAATTTGTCAAAAAGTGTTTGCAATACATTTGACTCCACATTGGCTTGCCTTTCATCCACCAAGTCCTGCCAAATTTCTGTAAATTGCTTTTCATCTATAGGCGTAAAATGTATTTTATAGCCCAAACGACGCAGAAAAGCTTCATCTGCCAAGTCTGTGGGATGCAGATTGGTAGAAAAAATTAGAACGCAATTAAAAGGAACCGCAAAATGTTTGCCGGTAATTAAAGTCAAAAAGTCCCTACGTTCTTCCATCGGCACAATCCACCGGTTAAACAAATCCATTGGCGGCATCCGCTGACGCCCCATATCATCAATGATATATATACCGTTATTGGCCTTTAATTGAGTAGGTGCATAACTTGTTCTGGCAACTGGATCATAATTGACTTCCAACTGATCCATAGTCAGTTCACCACCACTGATAGCAACCGGTCGTTCACATAAAATTAATCGCTGATCATGTTGTGCACTCAGCGCCACTGGGTCATCGACTTCATCCTGTGTTACGGGCATATGTATTAAAGGATCGAAGTATTGAATAATTTCTCGATCGATTGCAATCGCATACGGCAGGTAAACATTCCCCCCCAATAAAGCGGCCATTTTCTTGCAAATGTATGTTTTGCCTGTCCCTGCCTGCCCATATACCAGCAGAGGTAATCCGGAAAAAAGCGCTGGCCCAAGGACATCAAGATGATGTTCATCTATCACTACGTCCTGAAAAGCTTCTTGGATCTGATCCCTTGTTAAACTATCTGTAAATAAAGACTGCGACAAAATCAGCTGATTATAATGTTCGAGCGTAATGGGTACCGGCCCGACGTAACCACTCCTTAACATCGCATTGGAAGCATCTGCCCGCCCCAGCTCTGTCAGTTGAAATCGCACGCCTGAATTACTATTTAAAGGGCTATGAGACTGAACACGCTGGTCCTTACGCAGTTTTTCCAGAATTGATTCAATAATCCCTCCAGAAAGTTTCATGCGCTCCCTTAATTGCAAGAGATCCAACATCACCCCATCATAAAGGTGCTTTAGCAGCAGCTCCTTAATCAATTCCTCCGCTAAGCCTGTTTCGCTCAAGTCGCGAGGTTGTCGATTAAGCTGGTTTAATTCCATAGGGTTAATCCCAGAAAACCTTACCTAAAGTTAAACTGTCATGCATCTTTGGAAACAGCACATAGAGTGTTGCCAAAGATATGCCAGGCGCCATTGGTAATTTCCTATTTGTTACTGTAGCGCCTAATTTATTACGTGGTAGCTGAATTTGGAATAACGCAGAAAAAATACGACAAACCATTTCTTTTACTCCATCATTTAAAACTAAATAGCTAAGTGCCAACATACCAGAAAATAAATAGCTGTAACAAAAAACTTTCAGTATAGACTGCACACCGATCACACTTCCAATTGCCGCCATAAGCTTGACATCACCAGCACCCAGACCTGTGATAAGTCGAATAATTAACAAAGGGACCAAGCCCGCAATCAAACCATACAAACTAGTTATTAATCCCCCGCCTGAAACTAATACACTGTTTGAAAAAAAACCGGTTGCCAAAATAAACAAACAGATTTTATTCGATATTTTTTGGTCAATAAAATCAATGACTGCAACGTATATCAACAATAGGCACAATAAAAAGTAAATAATCGTCATTAATTACTTAAATAAGTCTCCTTTTAACTCGCACAGCATTAATCATCCCACATTCGACTAAAGATTCTGCCAAACAGGCCTGACCAGTTGGTCAGGCCTTAAATAGCTAATAATTATAATTAAGTTGTAATTAAGCCGGATAAAGTACCAAAAGCACCACTAATTAATCCTGAAATACCTGCTGATTGATATGCAGCTGCACCGGCAATAATAATGACCGCCGCAATAACAATATATTCAAGTGTTTCAGCACCTTTCTCTTCTAAGAGGAACTTTTTAATTTTATTTTCAGACATTTGTCTCACCTTTTAAAAATTTAAGAATTAAAAAAAACATCCATCCATTAATGTTTGTATTTACAGCCTTAGTCTAGCCAAACATTTATGTCCTGTCTATTACCCAAAGGTCCAATATGAAAAAAAAATCAACTTATTGTTTTTTATATTGTGAACAAGCTCACATACAACCTGACACATTAAACTGCATCCCGTATACCTTGCAGCTATTCTGTATGAATTACAAAGGGCTTATTAAGCCCGGTATTGTCCCTGAGAATAAAAAGGAATTTCCTTGGATTTAACATTATCTTGGACTACTTTTTCATGATTTCAGTTCTCAAAAAATACAAACAAGTGTACTTTGCTAAAACAATCATCCTGAGCTTTTTTAAAACAATGCTGGATTTATGTAAACTTTACTCAAAACAAGTAAAACGGGATTATGAAATTATTTCTATATAGTTTTAGAAAAAAGCTAATAATTTTCCGTTAAGTTTATTTTTTGCCCCCCATCACTATAAAAAAAACCGGCCCTGGATTCAATTTCCAACTATCAAAGATTTATATCAAATCTTTTTGACCAATCATTTAAATTAAGATTTAAAATCATTGTTTCCAGACAGCTAATTTGAAACCAATTCTTTCTTATACGCGTAGACTTCATAACACACTATTCCTTCCTGAACGCATGAAGCATGTAAAAGCTGATAATTCCTCCAGATTAATTGAAATTTTTCATCCATTTTTAATGCTTCCAGATAATTAACCTGTATATATTTCAATGGCCACTGGGTTGACGTATCAACAATAATAAAATCGGGCGGGTAATCCTCCAGCATTCCAATTACTTGTTGATGGATAAAGCGACCACTCTCTGAAAAGCTTTCAATTGGGATATAGTTAAAATCAGAATCCGGTACATCAAAGCGCTTATATTCCGTAGCCAAATATGCCATATTTCGTACAGGAAACTGCCATTTGGCGCCATTTTTTAAAATAGCGGTATGAAAAGGTCTTAAGTGCGGACTAATAGCAGCAACTGTTTTGTTTTGAATGATTGTACCAATTGACCGGCCGGCCTGATTTCCTATCAACTGAAATTTCAAATTTACTTCGTGCAAAATACTATAAGTACAAAATATAAGAAAAATAGTTAATATTTTTTTAGATAAAACATGCCAAATTGACAATGCAAACACAATTACAAATACAGCAATTGGGAATGAATGATGCGAGTATCCACGCTGCTGAAGTTGTAGAACCAGGGCCGAACTGATGCAGGCAGAAAACAGGATAACTGTTTTTTGAATAGCGGTATTATCTTGTTGGGTAATTGCTTTTCGTCTAAACAGAATATGTACCAATAAAACAATAGCCGGGGCCAGATAAAAAAACTCGGTTGCTATTAAAGCCAACTGAGGAACCAAATAGCCCTGAACGGCTGAAATCAAATTTTTTATCCGGATAAAATATTCCGTGTAAAAAAACCAATAAAACAGGTAACCGGAACCCACCAAGACAATAAACAGAGTTTCTATCCGGGCAAAAGCAAACAGGCGCCGGTTGTAAACTAAAAAAACAGTCTCAACAAACAAAAAAAGAAGTACATAAACTGGTTTAAAGATAATAGCTAAACCGGCAACTATGCCCACCATCGCTGCAAGCAGACGACCGGGGTGGAACCCTGAAAGCCTGGCACAGAGCAACATTAAAAAAGGAAGAATTAATGCAACAAACAAGTGCTCCCTCAGACCAAAGATATTTCTGGACCTATAGGCAAGAGGCAGCAGAAAATTGATACCATAAATCCCGGCAATCCATATCAGTGTCTGTACCCTGGATTTGCTTAAACCGCCTTTATAAATTATCCAGCAAGTCAACAACGCACCAAGCTGTAATACCAAAAAACACTGCAGGACAATGCCTTGATATACAGGTATATTTATCCAAGTTGATAAATAAACCGGTAACCCATAAAAGAATTGTTCCATTGGAATAAGCGGGGAACCATATTTTGATACAATCTGAGGCTCACGAATAGTAAAACCCGCTTCATTAACCATGCCCGCAAGATCATGATGCAAGGGGATTAGGTCCGGAATCATCCATAGCACAACTAACGACGGGAGAACCCCTAATAAAAAAACAAGTCTTAAATAATTAAACGGTTGCATAACCAGATCTTGACGCTCATTAAGAAGTTTTAGGTTTTAATATTGATAAACAACCAGAATTAGCACTAATACTTGAGCTGAAAAAAAACTTATTAGACATCAGAAACGCTATCAAGAGCCAAGACACACCTAAGTTTTTGTTCAGCCGCTTTTAAAAGTTTATATTTATCTTCAAGGTAGCTGGCATCATGGCACTGCATAACTTTTTCCCATACCGGTCTGTTATAAAAACGGGAAACTTTGCTCAATGTTTGTTCATTTATTGTGTCTACAGCAAGAACCAAACCCTTGTCGACAAACCCATTGTAATCATATGTAATTTGATCCAGTCGCCCATCATAAATCACTGGACAGCCGCCTTTCAGTATTTCAATAACAGCGCTCGTGTTGCCGCATATAACCAGGTTACATTTAGCAATATCATTACTCAGGCTGGTTTTTGCGCTGATTTCTACCATAGAAAAATCCTTTAAAAGATCTGAAAAATTATCTTTCAACAATTCAACAGGATGAGGCCGAATCAAAATACGACCTGATGGAATAAATTTATGCCATAAAGCTACCAGTTCTCGTACCCGGTCTTTATTGGTAAGAGCCGTAAGAAAAATGCCAACTGTTAATTTGGAGTTGCCGACTAAATCTAATTTTAACCGCTCTTTTTTTTGATGATAACCGATTAGGTTATAGTTGATAGGTCGCTTTTCTTCAGCTATTAGTTTTTTTAAAACGGTATCACTTGTAAACAGTGCCAGATCAACTGGTGGCAAAGCTATTGGTACAACCTTTTCCGGTGCATGTGCATGATTGATATACACGATTTTAATCGACTTGGTTAACGCGGCTGCGGCTAACGCGGTGCATTCAGGTGAATAATGATTGGCAATCAAAATACCTTTGGCCTCAATTTCTGCAAAAATTTGTTTATAGCGCAAGTAAAAGGCCAGCGTACTGAAAACACGACAGGCAGGCATAAAATGCAGCTTATCTGTACATTTTCTTGCAAACCGGTATAAGCGTGGAATGATGAAAATATAACGTAATGCTGCCAGCCAATTTTTAGGGTAAAAAACATATTTTCTGGCAATAAAAAGTTCATCATTATCTATCGTTGAAAACGCCGATTTAATTCGATTAATGGCAGCATGTTCATTTGGGTAGGAAGCAAAGCATAACAATGCCATATTTTTTTGCACGGGTAATTTAATGCTCAAAAAACATTTGAGGCCGTACAATAACAGTAAAATACTTGCGACTGGTGTGTGATCAACACTCTTATAGATATTAAACGCCAGCCTAATTAGCAGTTTTTTTTTAGCTATATCCTCAAAAATCCGCAACCGGTTTAAGGACGTGTCAATATGTTTTACAGTATTGATTGCGTTCAGAAGGGTATACATAACACCATAACATTAAAAAGAATATCGATACTAAAATTAGTCATGGTTTATAACTTTCCAACATAAAGCGGTGCCCTGTTTAATATCCGCCTTGGATTTTTTTCCGATTATTTGTTCAAAATATTTAGGCGAAAGTCCAAAACCCGGCCGAATACGACGAATATTTTCTGTTGTAAATTCTTCCCCGGCCTTCATATCCTTCACCACATAAATTGAACGTCGGAATTTAATATTTTCCATTTCCGAGGCTTTTCGTTCATAACCGGCATGCCCCATCGCCGACCAGGCAATTTTTGCCTCTTTACATAGCCGGTTTAATTCATTCGGCTCCAATGAAAACTCACTATCCGGACCTTTTTCCTGACGACTCAACGTGACGTGCTTTTCTATTACACTAGCGCCAAGAGCCACACTTGTTGTTGCCACAGTTGTACCCAGCGTATGATCTGACAGCCCGGCGATCACATTAAAGCGTTTCGCCAGATCGGGTATTGTTTTTAAATTAGCCTGCTCAACAGGCGTTGGATACCCACTGATACAATGCAATAACACTAGCTCATGACAGCCATTATCCCGCGCCGTTTCAACTGCTTCGGTAATTTCTTCCAAATCAGCCATACCGGTGGAAATAATCATGGGTTTGCCCGTATTGGCTACATATTTGATAAGCGGCAGATCAATTGCCTCAAATGAGGCAATTTTATAGGCCGGCGTATTCAAGTCTTCCAATAAATCAACGGCAGTTTCATCAAAAGGGGTACTGAATATTGTCAGCTCTATCTTGCGTGCATGATCAAATAAGGGCTTATGCCAGTCAAAAGGTGTTTGTGCCCATTCATAAAGCCTGTAAAGATTATAGCCGCGCCATAGTCCTTCTTGTATTTGAAAGTCATCCTGGTCACAATTTATGGTCATGGTGTCAGCGGTGTAGGTTTGAATCTTGACTGCATCGGCACCTTGCGCCTTGACCATATCGATGGTTTGTAATGCTCGCTTTAAATCACCGTTATGATTAGCGGATAGCTCCGCAATAATATAAGGCGGATAATCTGTGCCAATTTTTCTATTTGCAATACTTATATTCATAAAATCAAATTATCACACCTCAACATCAGGGTGTTTTATATATAAATTTTCATTGTGCTTATAAAATCCAACGCTGTTAAATAAAGAATGAGACAACTGATTTTCCGTGTGAACTTCCGCTTTTAATTCTACAAAAGGTAAAAAGCGGCTAATAATATTTAGAGCCGCTTTTGCGATTCCCAGATTATATTTATCCGGATCAATGTAGATGGATACTATATAGCTTAATTGATTAACATCATACTCTGGATCTAGCCTTATGACGCCAGCCGGCTCATTGCCATGAAGAATTAATTCAGTTACAGCATCCGCCTTACAAATTTGTTGTTTTAACCATTTGTTATGCTCATCAATCTTTGGGATTTCCGGATTATGTGCATATCGCCTGGTTGCTGGATTGCACTGCCATTTATAAAGCAGCTCCATATCATTTAATGTAACGGGACGAAGGCGAATGGATAAGCCTTCTCGCGATTTTGGCAAATCAAGTTCAATAGCCGTTCGTTTAGTTCCAAGTCCATTAGTGACCATAAAAGACTTCGAACTCATTTGTTGCCATAATTTTTTTGATCGTACAATTTGTTCAATCGCTTTTGTTATTCGTTTTTGTGAGATAGATGATGCATTTCCGATTAACGATACCACCCCACGTTTACTTAGGCGTTCACAGATTTCCCTTTGATTTTCTGCACATTCGATCAAGATTGTCGGCAAACCAAGACAACATCGCTCCCAAGTGGTGGAACCTGCCGCTCCAATCGCCAGGTCAGCGGCCAAAATCCGTTCCGCCATATCTGATACGTCAACAGCAATAGAAATTTTTAAAGGATGGTCTTTGATTTTTTTATCAATTTCATCAATATAAGGGGATTGACTACCCATTACCAAGTCTATACTGGGGGCAGTTACCCAGTCGATTTGGGCAAGCGACTCTATAATTTCACTTGTCAGGTTTTGCGGATCTGTTCCTCCGAAATTCACTAAAATCCGCTTAATCCCGCTAAAACTTTTACGTTTGTTAATTGCTTGCGGTCTTAATTTTAAAAATTCCGGTTTCAGTAACGCAAAAGACGAGCCCAACAATAACCGACAATTCCTTGTTACTAAACCTTGGTAATCGTTTTCTTGCCGTCCATAGGTCTGGTCAAGCAGAATATCGCAATCCAACTGCCGATCGGCTAAATCATCAATTGCCAATATATACTTAACATGTGATCTTAAAAGTTTGTGCCAGCGAGCATCAATAGCATAATGATCGATAATCAGCCAATCAGGTTTTAAATGCCTAACAACCTCGATTGTTTCTTCCGCATCCCGAGTCCAGTGAACATTTAACCAGTTTGCGTGATTCACATCGTCCTGAGCGGGCTGAAACCCGACAACAGGCTTCGGCAGTAAATGTACGCCATAACCTCTTGACCGGATAGTCTCTGCCAAATGCCCCTGGTGCGCCCTACAGATAAAAAAAACAGTTGCCGCATAATTTTGCCTTAATTCATCCGCCAGGGTCAGGCAGCGCATGGTATGGCCCATTCCCATTGCAACTGAAGCATCAACTCGAACAACTATTTTCAAGGCTAACCCCTACTCTTTTGTAGTGACTCGTACATTAATTCCGCACGCTGCCAATCCTCATAGGTATCAATATCCTGAACAAGGTATCGAGGTAAGATTATGGGTATTGAGACTGAAGAAAAAATTGCTTCATCCTGTAGAAAAGCTTTTGCCTTGCCCCAATAAAACTGACCGGCATCATGGTAGGCAGCTTCCAGGTCCTGAGATCGAACACTGGTATTCTCAGGCCAAAACGCTTGAATCTCATCCGGCTTGATCAAGCGAATGGCCCTCTGTATAGGAAATGGATAACTGGTGACAGAAAAGGCAAAGGATTTATCCGAATTGATCAGTTTGTCATAGCCTTGCTGTAAAAATCGCACATGTAGAAAAGGAGCAGTGGCATAAATGCAGCAGGCTAGTGAAACCGGCTGATTTTGTTTTTGATACCACTGTATGGCATGCTTTACAACGGCATTGGTACCGGTATGATTATCCGAAATATTTTCAGGCCGCATAAAAGGCGTTTCCGCGCCATATTCTCTTGCCACCAAAGCAATCTCGGCATCATCAGTAGAGACGATTATATGATCAAATAATTCTGATTTCTGCGCTTGTTCTATTGAGTAAGCGATAATCGGCTTGCCACAAAAAATACGAATATTTTTTCGTGGAATTCGTTTGCTACCGCCCCTTGCTGGAATTACGGCTAATTTCATTTGAGAATATGTCTTAATGCCGTTCCGACTTCCATAACCTGTTCATCTTTAAGATCGGGGTATACAGGCAAACTTATTGCTTCCGAATAATATTGCTCGGCTTCAGGGAAATCTCCATTTTTAAACCCCATTGCCCGATAAAACGGCTGTGTATGAATGGGAATATAGTGCAGGTTAACGCCAATGCCAGCCTCTCTCATTTCTTCAAACACCTGCAAATGGCTTTTTTTAAGCTTTTCGATTTGGATACGAATCACATACAAATGCAGCGCCGAATAGTGCTGGTCCGGTATATATTGTTGCAGTACGGGCAAGTCTACAAGCATTTGATTGTATTGTATGGCTATTTGCTGACGCCTAAAAATAAAATCATCAAGCCTTTTGAGCTGGCTAACGCCTAAAGCGGCTTGAATATCAGTCATTCTATAGTTATATCCAAGTTCTATTTGTTGGTAAGACCAGGGACCGTCAGATTCTTGCGTCATATAATCGGTGTCGCGCGTGATACCGTGGCTTCTTAATAAGGCCATTTTCTCTGCCAGGCTCTGGTTTTTGGTGACAGCCATTCCGCCTTCCCCCGTTGTTATGTTTTTAACCGGATGAAAACTAAAAACGGTTATATCTGAGTACCTGCAATTGCCAATATTCTCACCTTTATATCTTCCACCAATTGCATGACAAGCGTCTTCAATTACATAACAGCCGTATTTTTTGCATAGCGTTGATATAGCCTCCATATCACACGCCAGCCCCCCAAAGTGCACCGGAACAATCACCTTAGGCAGTCGTCCCGACTTTTCTGCCATGTCCAGTTTTTTTGCCAGCGCATCTACACTTAAGTTAAATGTGTCAGGTTCAATATCAACAAAGTCAACACTGGCACCACAGTAAAGCGCACAATTGGCAGAAGCCACAAAAGTAATTGGTGTGGTCCACAGAATATCCCCCGGCCCCAGCTCCAAAGCCCGACAAGCCAAATGTAATGCAGAAGTCCCACTGTTAACTGCTATGCCATAGGCCGCACCGGTGTATTTACAAATTGCCTGTTCAAACGCAGGAACCATCGTTCCCTGAGTTATAAAATCGGAACGCAATACATCAACAACTGCCTGGATATCCTGTTCAGAGATTGATTGGCGACCATAGGGAATCATATATCCGCCATTTTATTAAATGCCTGTAATTCTTCTATGGTCAGAAAATGAGGATTGGTACCTGAGTTATATTCAAATCCATAGTTAACCAAACAGCCTTTTTCACCGATCATATTTTCTGAAAAATCATTATCTTTAGTCCAAAACGTGATACTTGGACTGAGAACATAATGGTCATCAAATTCTACTGTCAAATGTGACTCATCTTTAGGGCATAAAATTTCGTGCAGTTTTTCTCCCGGACGTATACCTATAATTTCCGTATTCCCCCCCGGTGCCATTGCCTCGACAAGGTCTACAATTCTCATGGATGGAAGCTTGGGTACAAAAACCTCACCTCCTTTCATACGTTTAAAGCTCTTAATTACGAAATCGGTACCCTGTTGAAGAGTAATCCAAAAACGGGTCATCTCTTCATGGGTAATAGGCAAACAATCTACCCCATCATTAATCAATGTACGGAAAAATGGAACCACAGAGCCACGTGAACCGACAACATTTCCATAGCGCACCACTGCAAAACGTGTTGGGTGACTGCCAGCCATGCTGTTGGCTGCAACAAACAATTTGTCTGATACCAGTTTGGTTGCGCCATACAGATTGATCGGGTTTGTTGCTTTGTCGGTTGAAAGAGCGATGACCTTGCAGACATTGTTCTGGATGGCTGCACTAATAACATTTTCCGCACCGACAATATTGGTTTTTATACATTCTGTCGGATTATATTCCGCTGCCGGCACCTGCTTTAAAGCGGCGGCATGTATTACATAATCAACACCAGAAAATGCTGAAACCAGGCGATCCTTATCTCGCACATCCCCTATAAAATAACGCATACACGGATGATTAAACTTCTGTTGCATTTCAAACTGTTTAAGTTCATCACGAGACAAAACAATCATACGTCGAGGCTGGTAATGGTCGAGTACGGTTTTTATAAAAAATTTGCCAAAAGACCCTGTCCCGCCTGTCACTAAAATTGATTTACCATTAAACATTATTTAATTCCATTATTTTTACATTATTGAAACCACGAAAAACAAAATAACTGCTTAATAACCATGACAGAAAATATGATGCAGCCGTTGCTAAAATAACACCTTTTATTCCGTACGAAATTGCCCATAAATAGCTAAGAACAATATTTAAAACAATACAAAAAAAACTACAAACCGAAATTATCGTCGTATTTTTTTTAAATAATAAAAAAGCCTGATTATGAAAAAAATAACCCTGCATAACAAATGCCGATAAAACCCATGGGATTAAAACAAACGCATCATAAAAAGAAATACCGATAATTAAAGGCGCTATAAAAAGACAGAAAAAATAAAAAATGGCTGCGATAATAGGTAATAAAAAGGCAAAGCTTATTGATACAACCCGGACTTCTTTTTGAGCTTGATTATCATATTCCATTAGTCTGCGAAAAAGCCAAGGCATCCATGCATACATAAAGCCATTGATTACAATAAAAAATGCCGAGCCAAAAAGAGCCGACACCCCATACAACCCAACCTCATTTAAGCCCAAAAAATGGGTAATGATCATACGATCAGTTAAAGGCACGATAACTAGACTAAGACCTGTTGGCAAATAATAAAGTCCAAATTTTATAATTTCTTTAAGCTTTAACAAATAATTTGCATTGATAGTAAACGTTAAATCCTTTGCCAACCACCATACGCCAACAATTGAAACCACCAGCAAACCACCCAATTTTCCTAAAATTGCACCTTGCCACCCTCCGGCTGATAATACAAATGCGAAAACCAATGCAATGCTGACACTGGATTGTATGATGTGTAACAGGAAAAATTGTTTTCTGTTGTCTTTAAATTGATTTAAGGTCAATAGAAAAAAAAACACGCTGTACAAATAAGCTGCTAACACGATGCTGGCTAGCCAGGAATCAGGAAATTTGATCCAAACTGATATGTACTCTTTAGCAAAAGCCGATATACAATAAAAAAATAAAGTCATTACGGAAGTAATAACAAAAGATGACAAGGTAAATTCCGATAAGGACCGTTTGTCCAATTCGAAATAATGCATTTTTAACGCATCTTGTACACTTAAACTGATCAAGGGCCTCAAAAAGGTAAATAGCGCAATAAATAACACCCAAATACCATACTCATCAGGGCTAAGCCTGCGTGTTAATATAATGGCTAATACAAAAGGTGCCAAAGCCTCAATGCTGTTAGCCAACGTATAAACTAAAGAGGATGTATAAATCTTTTTTAGTAACTGCCTTTTCACTCATTTACACCAAGTCTATGCATAGAAATCCTATTATTGTAAGATTCAAAAAACAATGAACACCCAGATTAAATACACGTAAAAATCAATACAATTAAAAATTAACAACTATCTTTTCAACTTCTATGATTTATGATTCAGAAATAGAATTTAACACTCATACTGTTTTCACTACTAAATTGAATGACAAATTTATATATTTTAGAGCCTGATCAGCTAGCTTCCAGTTACTAGTTTCTAACATTAGAACTTATCAATTCAATAAAGGTTTACTTTTTATCCTGAACATATTTTTCTTTAATGCTTTGACTCATTGTCTTAGTATTGTGCCATTTATCAGAAATTACTTTCTTCCATTAACTCAAAATCTTTTTTCTTAAAAAGATGCTCCATAATATAGGTCTGATGAAAACGATACAAGCACCGCTTATTTACGCTAACAGCATTCTACCGAGTACGGACAGAACAACTGATTCAACAAAATGATAGATACCAAATACAAAAACAATGTCTTAGCAAAAAATGTATTTCTTAATTTTGCATTATTTATTATTGTTGCAGGCTTCTATCTTGTTATATTTATTCAACAGATTTCATTTTTGTTAAACAGTAAATTACTACATGAAGAACAACGCCAACTGTTTCCATATCATCAGTTAAATAACCCTGAACTATTTAAAGCTGACTATATCACCTCCTTTCTCACCAGCAGTAATCGACCATACCTTTATGACCAACTCACCCGGCTATGGTTGACATTTGGAGGTGATTTGTTTGTATTTCATCATGTTTTACCAATTATTTTATGGCTTTTATTTCTCTCATCAATCGCTATCGCCGGCTGGAAGCTGCAGGGTGTTGTTAGTTCGGTTGGTGCCTGCGCATTAGTACTGGCACAACCAATGTTTCTATATCAAATCACGTCTGCTGTGCCGCATGCGTTTGCTTTTCCACTATTAAGCTGGACGATCGTTGCATTATTGTTTGGAAGTCTGCCCGGTTTGATTATATTGACTCTATTGGCAAGCGTACTGTACATACCTGTTACACCAATAATAGGTCTTTCATTAATCGGGTTTCTGATTCAATCCCGTAAAAATAAATTAAAACTATGTAATCGAGCTACAATTTTTAGGTTATTTATTATCGTCGGAATTACCGGCAGTTTGTCTATTTTGCTCGGTGCAAGCTCATTACAGCCTAAGCAAGGTTTTGGTGATACGCTTGCACCATTCCAGGAAATTGAGACATACCCTGAAAACGGGCCGAACGGGAGATTTTTTTTAGGGGTGGAAGAGCCTCTGATTTATTTTGCCGGTAAATTTGTCAATCAATTTCATGAATGGATCAGTATAGATTTGGGTCTGTGGCTACTATTTATTTGCTTATTCATGGCAATTAAAGGGTTCTTTTCACTGAAGCCAAACTCTGAATCTCGCAAGAGGTTAAGTATTTATATTTTAGTTACTGTAAGTGTTGCTTTACTGTTTTTAACGTTTAAGCCTTACCAGGCCTATCGGTTTGTAATGTACCCATTAATGATCGTTTTATCTATTTTGATCCCGGTATGGCTTGTCAAAATATTTACTAATCTTCAAAACAAGACATGGTCATTTTTTTTGCCAATCATCTTTATTTCATTGTTTACTTTAATATTTGAAACAAATAGTCAGGCCAAAATTGGTTATTATCCTGTAATTGATGAAGAATCAAGAAACGCCTTAAACTTTGTAAAGACATTACCGGCTGAATCATTGATCGCGGGCTGGCCGGATATTCGAGCCAAAGGTAACGTAACCGAGTTTATTCCCTATATTGCAAAGCGTCGTGTATTAATCCTTGGAAAAACTCACTATCCCAGTTACAAAGGCTATCTAATGGAAATGCGGAAAAGAATGTATGCGTTAACCGATGCTTATTTTGCAACAGATGAAAGAGCGATAAAAAATTTAAAGCAAACGTTTAATGTAGACTATCTTCTGGTCGATAAACGCCATTTTTCTGGCGATTACACTGAACCTAAGTACTTTGCACCTTTCAATCAATACCTTCGGAAGGCATGGAAAAAAGGAAAGATTGATGGTTTTTTATTAGCCGATGCGACATCATCGGCCGGAAAAATCTATGAGTCTAGACACTACTATCTTTTGGATATAAATAAATTTTAGTTATCAAAAAATCCCACATCTCATATTGATATCCCTTCATCTAGGCGAACAAAGCATTGAACTGATGCTATATCGAGCATAACGATTATGCTTATATCCAGCTTAATTTTAAATTTCCAATGAAATTTTGTTTACACTTGCTCTTCCACCTTTTTTATTATCAATTCTGACAATTTCCAATAAACCAAAGTTGTAATAATTGAAAAGTAACCGTCCACTGCGTAGTGCCAGGCAAGATGCACTGAACCGATCAGAATCAGAAAAAAATAAAAAGCAAAAATGTATCCTATCCATTTACTAAGCCTTGCGGTTAGCAAATAAAATAAAAGTGCCGTTGCCACATGCATACTTGGCATAGCAGAGATACCTACACCGCCCATTATCTTATCCTCCTGATACAATTCAAGAAGGCGATGCTGTGTGGATAACGCCCAGATGGGATAGTCTTTATCAGCCTCATTAAGATAATTCATTAACTCTGCAAAATAGTCTTTCCCCACCATAAATTCATAATAACAGGGACCGCCCGAAGCAAAAATAATCGCCAGCAAAGTTCCATTTATAGACCAAGCCAAAATAAATGTATAAAAAAATTGCAAACGTAGCTGAGGATGTTTATGACTAAATAGTTGCCAATAAAGAAAGAAAACCATTATTGGCATCCATATGTTATAAAAAAAGTTAACCACTGCAGTTACAAGCGGATAACCCAGAATGGGTTGCAACAAGCGCCAGGGATCTATACCAAAATGTATTTTTCGGTCTAACTCCGCCCAGTAAGGGTCCCAGGAATAGCTACCGTAATATGAAATCAAGCCTTTCATATTGCTAAAGAGTGATAAAAAAATAAACAAGGCGATAAATACCGGTATCGACCTTATTAATTGGGACTTTGTTGGTAATTCATTAATCAACATTGGCCACCAGTCCGGTAGTAATGGACTGGGTTTTATTGTTGCTTTCCACCACAATATTTTGAAACAAATAAAAATAATGAATGCATAAATAAAACTTTGTAAAATTCCTGAAGAATGAGAAGCATATAAAAGAAAATCTATTCGATTCAGAATACCGTGAGCATAAGCAACCCAGCAGCAAGCTATCGAAAACATCATTACAAGCAGTAATAAAAGTTTTTCCGCAGGACTGAACATTGGAAAGACAAAAAAATTAACCTTATTACCAATTAATTCATAAGTATTTTTAACTCTGTGCAATATCATTATCAGTCGCTTACCTTTATTTATTCTTCTGATATTGATTTTTCTTTCAGTATGCGCAAAGTTTGCAAATTACCATAGGCTTTTTGATAGAACTGCGGGGATAATTTAACGGCTCGTTGAAAATAATTCTCCGCTGCCTCATAGTCACCATTCTTCATTGCAATATAGCCGATATTATTATTGGCTTCAGGCTGGGGCATTACCTTAACGAAAGTTGTTAGGGCCTCGATGTAGTGTTTTTTTCTGGCTAAGGTCAGAGCATAATTATAAATAGCCCTGTTAAAATCCTTTTTTACTTTAATTGCCCACAAAAAATAACTTTGTGCCTTTTCCAATTGATCATCCATATACAATGAATAGCCGATATTATTTATAATTTCCGGGTTTTTTGGTTCGATTTTAATCGCTTTACCAAAAAACAAACGTGCATCTTCATGGTTCCCCTGTATATCAGCAATAATGCCAAGCCCATTAAATGCCCGCCAACTCTCCTGGGCCTCTACTACTTTCTTTAAGGCTTGCTCCGCTTCAAACATTTTTTTTTGCTTGATCAGCAACAGGCCATATTGCTCTCTTACTGACTGATTTTCAGGTTGCTGCTCTAGTATTAACTGATAACAAACACCCTCCAGATCTTTATTGCCTAACTGATGATAAATACTGGCCATCTCCCTCAAAAGCTCGAGATTTTCTGGTTGAATTTTATAGGCGCTAATATAATAGGCTTGCGCTAGCTCCCTTTTACCGGCAGACCAGGCTTTTCTGGCTTTGTTTATCGCGTCGTTAAAGCTAATACTTTTCAGTTCCTTATCATTCTCAGCAATCGCCTGTATGTCCTTATCTTTTGTTTCCAGCGTAGGCCGGTCCTTGACCCCCTGGCAACCGGTTATAACTCCAGTTAACAAAAAGATAATTAAACAATAAAAACTTTTATTAATTTGTTTCATAATTAACCGCATTACTTCAAGTGCTTAAACACTTGAAGCAAATTCAGTGCAAAAGGAACCATCACTATCATGATAAAACACGGCAAGAGACATAAGGCGGTAGGAAAAATCAATTTAGCGCCAATTTTTGCGGCTTTTTCTTCCGCTGCTTGCATACGTTTATCTCGAAAATCTTCGGAATACACCCTTAAGGTTTCCGCAATACTGGAGCCAAAACGCATCGATTGGTTTATTGTCGACATCAAGCCCCGAATATCATCAACTCCCGTTCGATCCGACAGGTTGTTAAAAGCTTTTTTACGGTCAATCCCCGCTCGCATTTCAGCAATGACCAGATTGAATTCTTCCGCCAAAACCGGCTGACTTATTTTTATTTCCGAGGTGACTTTTTGAATAGCGGCATCAAGACTTAACCCCGCTTCCGAACAAACGATCAAAAGATCTAATGCATCAGGAAATGCTCTCTGAAGTGTTTTTTGTCTGTTCTTTATTAAGTGGTCCAGTATAAAACTTGGCCCGATATAGCCAACGCCCAGCATTAAAACAGACACTTGAAAAAAAGTGGTCAGTTTAACGCTTGGAAGCACAAGCATTATTAAAATCGCAATTAACGGTAGACTGAATGTGAGTAGCAAGCGGATAGCATAATATTGATACATCTGCTTGCGGTAATGAAATCCAGCATGATGCAGTCTCTGCATTGTCCGGCCAATTAACTGTTCATCTGTTGGCAGCAATATATGCTGATATTTATAATAAATATTAAGTCCGGCATCACGATCGGCTGCAGGCAGAATAACAGTATTTTTTCCCCGTTCAAATCGAGAACGGACCGGATCCAAAATAGTGTTAACAAGCAATAATGCACCAAAAACAATACAAAATGCAGAGACTGCTATAAATATTAATGCCAGCAGCTCGGCTGTTTCCCGGTCATTTATTTGAGTTAGAAAAATCTGAGTTAATGTATCCATAATGATTCTCTATACATCGATATTGATGATTTTCCGCATCCAGAAAATAGCAATAAGCTCCAAAACCGCAATGGCGTAAAACATTACCACACCGTTAGGGTGTTTATACAAGGCATCAAAATGTGTCGGATTAATAATTGTTAACATCAAATACATAAAAAAGGGCGTCAGGCACAACACCCAGGCAGAAAATACACCTTCCGCAGATAAGGTTTTTACTTTTCGTTGCAATTTAAATCGTCCACGCAACACTTCACTGATCTTAAGTAATATTTCCGACATATTACCCCCGGTTTCCTTTTGAATCAGTACAGAAGCCGACATTGCATTTAGACTGAGACTAGGAACTCTTTCCATCATTAGTGCCAGCGCTATTTCCAAATTCCGGCCATAATTGATCTCTTCAAACATCAATTGGAATTCTCGTCCAATCGGATCTTGCATTTCTTCAGCGACAATCTTTATACATTCATTAAAAGGATAGCCTGTCCGGAGTGAACGCGCCATCATTTCCAGTGCCTCAGGCAATTGTTCTTCAAATGCCTCCAACGTTTTTACCCGTTTTTTTTGTAGCCAAAGAACAGGCAAATAAATTGCGACTGGGAGCGCTATTAAAATTACGCTTAAACTTTGAAATTTCACCCATACAACAATTGCTACAACACATCCGAACAGCAAGTCCATAAGCACAAAAGAATAGGCAGGCATTTTTAACTCTGCCTGTTCCAGATACATCTTTAAATCCATCATCATTGGCTGGCTTTCAAAATATCTTGCCACTGGCCCTAATTTGTCCAAATATTTCTTTTTCAGCAAATGCTGATGTGTATCCTTTCGATTAAGCAATAAATTATCAAAACGATGCTGTAGTTTCTTTCTTTGCTTGCTGTCAGTCCCAAAAGTAGGCAAAATCAGGACTTGCGACAGGATAAAGACAGTTAAAAATACTGACCCAAGAAACAAAAATACAAAATTATCATCCATAGCTTGCCCTCCTACGAACTTATATTATTGGTGAAACAGGAACGATCAATATCTGTTCCCATCGTTATTAAACGATCCATGCATTTAGGAACAATTCCTGAAGAGCAATGCTTACCGATAACTGTTTTATCTTCAGCAATACCTTCCCGTTTAAAGCGAAAAAGTTCTGCCAGCGTGATTACATCACCTTCCATTCCGTCAATTTCCTGAATACTCGTTACCCGGCGAGTACCGTCCTCTAACCGACTCAGCTGAACGATGATATTTATAGCCGATGCTATCTGCTTTCTTACTGCTGACACCGGTAGTTCCAATCCGGCCATAGACACCATATTCTCCAGTCGAGCCAGAGCGTCTCGAGGGTTATTGGCATGCACTGTGGTCAAGGAACCTTCATGCCCGGTATTCATTGCCTGCAACATATCGAAGGCTTCGCCGCTCCTAACCTCACCTATAACAATTCGGTCCGGTCGCATACGTAAACTGTTTCGGACTAAATCCCGTAAGGTTACCTCTCCGCTTCCTTCGGTATTAGGTGGCCGGGTCTCCAGGCGCAACACATGTTCGATTTGCAATTGCAATTCAGCCGAGTCTTCCAGGGTTACCACCCGTTCATTATTAGGTATAAAATTCGAAACCGCATTTAGCATGGTGGTTTTACCTGACCCTGTACCACCGGAAATCAAGATATTCAACTTGGCTTTAGCGGCAGCCATTAAAAATTCGGCCATATAATCGGTGAGGGCATTTTTTTCCACCAGATCACTCAACTTCATTTTATCGACTGAAAATCGACGAATCGATAATGACGGCCCATCCAGAGCCAAAGGTGGAATAATAGCATTGACCCTGGAACCATCCGATAAACGAGCATCAACCATTGGTGAAGATTCATCGATCCTTCTACCCACTCTGGACACGATGCGATCAATGATTTTCATCAAATGATCATCATTCCTGAATTTTACCGGTGTAAGTTCCAGACGTCCGAAACGCTCGACATAAACGGTCTTGCAACCATTAACTAAAATATCCGAAATTGTCGGCTCGTGCAGCAACGGCTCTAACGGTCCTAAGCCTAAAACTTCATCACCAATTTCCTTAATGATTTGCCGCCGGGTTTGAGTGTTTAATGGCAGTGATTCATTTTCTATCAATTGCTGAACAATTGCCGTAATCTGTTGCCTGGCTTCAGACTCATCCATTGTCGCCAGTAATGACAAATCAAGGATATCCAGCAGATTGGTATAAATCTTCTCTTTAAACTCCAGCTCTACCGATGTTAATACCTTAATGTCCAGAGGCATTTTGTTATCTTTTGGCTCTTTTTCAACGATTACATCTGGCTTTATCGCCATATCGGTGTGAGTTTCGGGCGTCGAATCAGTCTTCCCAAGATTTTGTATTCTATTTTTTAACCCCATACGCTATATCTCGATTTTTTCAATTCAAATTGCCAACAAATAAAGTGGGCTTGATAAAAAACTATCTTTACTGTGCACCATCATAGATTATATAGCAAGGCTATATACTGAAAACTTAGTCGGCTTGACTGCTGTTTAACAGCTCGTCCAGATAGTTTAGATAATCCAAGAACCCCTAAACCACTGGCGCACGAAACATATACACTGCTCATTACTAATAGATTGTAGTCTATCCTAACCATTTGAATATCAATTTCTGAATTTCTTTTAAATTTAAAAAAATCAGGGTACACAACCACGTTTAATTACTAGTAAAATTGAGCATAATCAAAGTATTGAACGTCATCAATAAGATAAAATACTTAGTTTTTTGCTTTAGTTTTACTATGCCATCAGCCCCTTACTTCTATGCAAACACTAAACCATTTGAAATTTAGCTGCCTTTGCCTACAGATTGTGGCGACTGGATAGCACACCGGCACATATCTAATTTCAAGCTATATTAACGAGGCTAGTATCCCCGTTGGACTCCATGCTGAATACGTCAATGGCATAAACAACAAGATTAATTTATACTTAAAATGATTATTTTTGCCGCGGTATCGATATGAGTACAGAAAGCCCTTTACCACCTATTTACTTAGGGTCACCAGGCGAAGATATCAGTAAAAAAGACCTGTACACGGTATGCCGGCGCTTTAGAAATTTAACGCAACTACAAATACAACGCATCCAGTCTTATTTACACCCGCGGCAACAAGCCTTTTTAAAGCTGCTACCCCTACTGTTTCATCAAAACCTACCATTGCTTCCCGGTTTTGTCAGTACTGAAACACCCGCTGGGATTCCTGACTATACGCCTTCCAAAGAGACGCTTAAAGAAGCCAAGTCGTATTCAAAAAACTTTAAATTTTCAAAACATGCACTACGTAAACATCCAATTTGGGGACTGTTTCTTATGGGCAGTGTCAGTAGTGTTGCCTTTTCAAAAACCAGTGATATGGATATATGGCTCTGCCATGATCCTGACTTATCAACTGATGAAGTAATCGATTTGCAGAAAAAGGCCAATGCAATTGAACATTGGGCCGAATCCATTCAGCTTGAAGTCCATTTCTTTCTGATGAATAGTGAAAGCTTTAAAAATGGACAAGATATTGCTCTCTCTGCTGAAAGCAGCGGCAAAACACAACACTATTTATTGCTTGAGGAGTTCTATCGTACCGCAATTTATATTGCCGGAAGATTTCCAGCATGGTGGCTGGTGCCTCCGCATGAAGAAAATAACTATACCGCTTACATTAAACACCTGACAAAAAACAAATTTATCACTGAAAACGAGTTTATCGATTTTGGTGGACTGGATGCTGTGCCGGTGGATGAGTTTATCAGTGCCACACTATGGCATATCTACAAAGCCATTGACTCGCCGCACAAATCATTTCTAAAGCTGTTACTAATGGAAGCTTATGCCAGTGAATACCCCAATACCCAATGGTTGTGCCTGGATTTGAAAAAAGCTATTTACCAAGGTGATTTTAAACCCGATGAACTTGATCCGTATTTTTTAATTTACAAAAAAATAGACGGCTATCTAACGCAAAAAGGCCTGGACTCTCGCCTGGCACTCGCCAGGGAGAGTTTTTATTTAAAAATAACCGGGTTTTATCAAAATAAAGACCTTAGAAAAAAACACCAGTTGAACCAGTTTATTCAAGATATAGCTGAGCGCTGGAACTGGCCCGAAACATTAATTCCCGGCCTGGCAAATCAAAACGTATGGACTATCCAAAAAGCCAGTCACGAACATAAAATAATGATCCGGCATTTGAGTCACGGCTATCGCGAGATAAAAAATTTTTCCAGCAAACAACTTAAGCAAAACCATAAAGCCAGCGAAGATCTAAGACTCATTGGCAATAGCCTGCTTGCTTTTCTGCAAAAAAAGCCCGGAAAAATACAGGTCATGTCTACTAAATCAACTATTTACACCGCTCCCAGTGAACTGTCTATTATTGAAATAAAAGCCAATTCTTCCGCCCCCGAATGGCATTTATTTGCCGGACAAATCAACAGAAAAAACCAACACCAGCATGAATCGATTACTTCTGGACAACACTTGATTGAAATTTTGACCTGGCTTTGTGTCAATGACTTATACCAACACAAGTTAAAGCTTCATATGGACTCACCATCGTCAGAACTGAGCTCGTCTGAGCTACATCTGACATTAAACAGAATCAATCTGTTTTTAACCGAACATTTTTACCGACAAAAAGACTCTTTAGACAAATACAAAAAAAACAACAAGGTTATTTCTTCACTCTTGTTTATTAACCTGACCCGGCAACCGAATGACAACGACTCAATTTACATGAGCCAACAATCCGATCCATTTTGTTACGGATCGGATAAAAAATGTTTTATTAACACAACCGATTTGATTTCCATATCCCAATGGGGAGAAATCACTACCCGGCATGGGAAAAACATCGATGGCTTATTTGATGCATTCAACGCCCATCTTAACAATCATTCCGACCCCATCTGTAAAGATAGTTTCACCCCAGTGTGTTTCACCTCAGCCCATGCCAACAACATAAATTTTCGTGTAAGCAGGCTCTATGCCTCCCTGGTTCAATTTTTTAATACTGAAGATCGAAAAGACAGCCGTTATTTTATGTCTGCGGGCTCTTACTTATCTGTTTTCCAAAAAAATAACGATACCTTGGAGTTTCGGTTTTTATATTCTAGAAATGATTTGCTGGAAGAGTTATCCAGCCCCCAACAACAACCATGCTCACTTATTTTTGAACAAGAACTGCAGAAAAAAGACATTATTCCCTTCCTGTATTCTCATAATATTCCGCAGACAATCCAAATTTTTTATCTAGCCGAACCAGGCTTATTAACCCTTTATTTCATAGACGAGAACAGTGCTCTTTTTGTAGAAAAAAATCATACATCATCTCCCGACCAGTTATTGGCTCGTTATACGGTATTTTTTAACAATGTAAATAAGCGTTATTTTAAAAACATGTCATTAAATATCCTTTACTACAAACTATATACTGATCCGTATATAGCTGAACCGTGCTATTTAGATACCGGCATATTAAAAAACAATTTTTTAAATCTGTGTTTAAGCGGTGAATTTAATGCCGATGACTCCGGCAATTTTACCTTGTCCTGCAATGACAAAGAATTTTCATCAATCAAATACGGTACCCAGGTATTTAATGCCACCGCTAACTATATCTTTCAATTCAGACAAAACCAGAATAACTATCCTATTCATATCTCTGATATTGATATTCCCAGATCCTATCTTAAATCTTCTGCATCAGAAAAACTGCAAAGCATTCATCTGCTGAAATTTAAACAACGCATTGAGCAGCGTTTGAATCTGGAAACAAATTATATCGCCTAACCCTCAAGTTCTTTCTTTGACTGCCGATAAGCCGATAATTGAAGTTTTGTAATCATTTACCGGAGAAGGCCGATGCTCATTGAAAGCGCCAATATCAAGCTGAACAGCCAACACTCTTTTACCCAACATGCTGAACATAAAGAGTCCCTTCGGGTTTGGTCCGGACCTTCGCAACACAAATCATCAAATGCTGTTCAAGTACAGATCAGCCCTCAAGCCAAAGGCCTTGCTCGTTTAAAGGAAACGCCCGACATTACCGACCTGGATACACCGGTTGATAAACAAGACGAGCTAAATATCCAAATTATTAAACGTCTGTTTGAAAAAATTACCGGCCATGAGTTTAAGCTATTTACTCCCGACCAACTTGAGGATGAGATGGCTCAGGCGGGCAAAGACATCAATATTCCTGTAGAACGTACTAGTGAAGAGAATATAGGCTTAAGCTATCAAAGATCCTCTTATTATTATGAATCCGAATCTGTTTCATTCTCAGCACAAGGCAGCATTCAAACAAAAGACGGAAAATCTATCGATTTTTCTGTCACGCTTAATATGAGCCGGGAATTCTACCAAGAAAGCCATGTAAGCATTCAAGCCGGTGCCGCTACAAAAAAAGTTGATCCGTTAGTGATCAACTTTAATGGTAATGCCGCTGAATTATCTTCAACCAAATTCGAGTTTGATTTGGATAACGACGGCAATGTTGATCAAATAGCCAGACTAAGTGCCAACAGTGGTTTTTTAGCGCTGGATAAAAATCAGGATGGTAAAGTGAACAATGGATCAGAATTATTCGGCCCTCAAACCGGCAATGGGTTTAAGGAACTGGCTCGGTACGATCAGGACAACAATGGTTTTATTGATGAAGCCGATTCCATCTATTCAAAACTGAGGATTTGGCAACATCTTGAAGACGGCAGTGAAAAGCTGTTAAGCCTAGGTGATAAAAATATTGGCGCTATTTATTTAGGCCATGTCAGCACCCCTTTTCAATTGAATAGTGCATCAGACAACCAAACCTTAGGTACAGTTGCCAGCACCGGATTCTATTTAGAAGAATCAGGCAAAACAGGTACCCTACAACATGTCGATCTGATTGTTTAATTACAGTTATTGAATGATGTAAATGACAAAAAGCCTTTTAAAAGGCCTTTTGTCACTGGCTAGAATTAAAGCGCCCTGGCATCAATAAAGGCTTTCTCGGAAATAGCACCCCAATGCGCGACCTGCGTTTTAAACTGAGTCACCGACTGATAAATCCGTTTCGACAGATCATCTTTAACCCCCAATTCCTGGACCACTTCATCAGAAATTACTTTTAGTTTTTTCAATACCTCATCAGGTAATTTCAACACATTAACCTTATGCTTGTTCACCAGAGTATCCAAGGCCTGATTATTACGCGCTGTGTACTCGGCAATCATATCCATATTTGCTGCTTTACAAGCAGTCATTACAATATGCTGCAAATCTTTCGGTAAGCCATTAAATGCTTTTTCATTAATCAAAGCCTCGATAGTTGAACCAGGTTCATGCCAGCCGGGGTAATAATAATATTTTGCCACTTTATAAAATCCAAACGCCAGATCATTATACGGCCCAACCCATTCGGTCGCATCCAGCGCACCGGATTGTAGAGAGGTAAACAGCTCTCCCCCCGGCATATTGACTGTCGTGCCGCCTGCGCGTCTTAACACTTCGCCCCCCAGCCCCGGGATACGCATTTTCAACCCTTTAAGATCATCCACGGTTTTAATTTCACGGTTAAACCAACCTGCCATCTGAACACCGGAATTACCTGTTGCTGCAGGAATAATACCAAATGGTTTGTATACTTCACGCCATAACTCCATGCCGCCCCCATAATAGAGCCATGAATTCATCTCTTGCGCTGTCAGACCAAAAGGAACCGCTGAAAAAAATTGTGTCGCTTCGGACTTACCCTTCCAATAATAGGCCCCGGAATGCCCCATTTCCGCCGTACCATTTGAAACCGCATCAAACACTTCAAACGCGGGTACCAATTCTTTCGCACCATAGACCTTGACATCAATACGACCACCACTCATTTCGGTGATCATTTTTGCCAATAAATTGGCGTTACTGCCCAAACCCGGGAAGTTTTTTGGCCATGCCGTAACCATTTTCCACTTAAATTCTGCTTTGGCAGCAGCTAAAGTCGGCATTGAAACAGCCGAACCAGCAGCCAAACCGCCAATACCTGCATTTTTTAGAAACTCACGCCTTTTCATTCATCCCTCCTTAAATATTAATGATTGAATCTAATTATTTTTCTAACCCAAAAACGCCCGCAAACCAATCACGTCAAAAATCAAAAAATGTTAAAGTTTATAAAGCCCGACATAGACTTACTCGCCCTATTTTTGGTATACTCGCGAAGTTCATAGGAATATTATTATCCGATTCTTTAACAAGTTTATATCATTATTCTGGAGAAAACTCGATGCCAATTAAAGTTGCAATCAATGGTTATGGTCGTATTGGCCGTAATGTCCTGCGCGCGCTATATGAATCTAATCGTACAAATGAAATTCAGATTGTTGCAATTAATGACTTAGGCAACACAGAAACCAACGCTCACTTGACCCAGTATGACACTGCACACGGAAAATTTCCTGGTGAAGTAACAGCTGACGGTGATTTTCTTGTTGTTAATGGCGACAGAATTAAAGTTTTCTCTGAAAGAGATCCATCAAAATTACCTTGGGGTGAATTAGGTATTGATGTCGTTCACGAATGTACCGGTTTTTTTGCCAGCAAAGAAAAAGCTTCTGCTCATATTACGGCCGGCGCCAAAAAAGTCATTATTTCTGCACCAGGCGGCAATGATGTTGATGCCACTATCGTTTACGGCGTTAACCATAACACGTTAAAAGCATCTGATACCGTTATTTCTAATGCATCTTGCACCACAAACTGTCTAGCTCCATTAATCCAGCCTTTAAAAGATACCATCGGTGTTGAACAAGGATTAATGACAACTATTCATGCTTACACCAACGACCAAGTGTTAACAGATGTTTATCACCCTGACTTGCTGCGTGCGCGTTCTGCAACACAATCCATGATTCCTACAAAAACCGGTGCTGCGGCTGCGGTAGGCCTGGTACTACCAGACTTGGCGGGCAAGCTGGACGGTTTCGCAATGCGTGTTCCGACAATCAACGTTTCTGTTGTTGATTTAACTTTCACAGCAAGCCGAGATACAACAGTTGAAGAAATCAATGAAATTTTAACAACTGCTTCTGAAGGTCCTTTAAAAGGCATTTTGAACATTAATGCAAAACCTTTAGTTTCAGTTGATTTCAATCACGATCCTGCATCATCCACTTACGATAAGTCTTTAACTAAAGTACTTAACGGCAGACTTGTTAAAGTTCTTTCTTGGTACGATAACGAATGGGGCTTCTCAAACCGCATGCTGGATACAACAGTTGCATTAATGAATGCTAAATAACGGATTCTATAAAGCATGTTAAGAAGAACTAAAATTTTAGCTACACTGGGGCCTGGTACCGATAAACCTGGCGTTCTCGAAGCTTTATTCGAAGCAGGCATCGACGTTGTTCGCCTAAATTTTTCACATGGTGCAGCGCAAGATCACATTGACCGTGCCAATAAAGTTCGCGAACTAACTAAAAAAACAGGTCGCAAAGTTGGCATTTTAGCTGATCTTCAAGGACCTAAAATCCGTATTGCTCGTTTCAAAGATACAAAAGTCTGGCTTGATGAAGGCCAGGATTTTGCACTTGATATCAACCTGGGGCCTAACGATGGCGATAACACCCAGGTCGGTATTGAATATGAGCCGTTAGCGTTAGAAGTTAAACCCGGCAGCACCTTGCTGTTAGATGATGGCCGCGTGGTTCTGGAAGTTGTTAATGTAGAAAATATGCGCATTAACACCAAAGTTGTGGTCGGCGGTGATCTATCCAACAACAAAGGCATTAATCTTTTAGGTGGCGGGCTTTCCGCAGCGGCATTAACTGAGAAAGACAAGGAAGACATCATCACAGTCGGCAAAATCCAGGCTGATTTCGTTGCTGTCTCTTTCCCTCGTTGTGCTGACGACCTTCATGAAGCACGCAAACTATTACAAGCACAAGGCTGTGATGCAGGTATTGTGGCAAAAGTGGAACGCGCAGAAGCGATCGAAGCCATGGATGAAATTATTCTTGCCTCTGATGTCATTATGGTTGCTCGTGGTGATTTGGGTGTGGAAATTGGTGATGCTAACTTGCCTGCTACACAAAAACGCCTGATTCAACGCTCTCGCGAATTGAACCGAGCTGTAATTACTGCAACACAAATGATGGAATCCATGATTGAAAACCCAATCCCAACACGGGCTGAAGTTTTTGACGTGGCCAATGCCGTTGTTGATGGTACCGATGCGATTATGCTTTCCGCTGAAACCGCAACGGGTAAACACCCGGTAAAAGTTGTGGAAGCAATGGTTCGCATCTGTAAAGAGATTGAAACCAAACCGATGGTACGCAACTCTTACCGTCGTCTTGATGTTCAGTACGAACGTACTGATGAAGCCATTGCCATGTCCGCCATGTTTATGGCGAATCATACCAAGATCAATGGTATTGCAGCATGGACCGAATCCGGTTCGACCCCGATCTGGATGTCTCGAATCAGCTCAGGCATACCTATCTTCGCTTTCAGCAGTTCCGAAGCAACCTTAGGTAAAGTCACCATTTGTCGCGGTGTTTTCCCGATTCTTTTTGAACACACTTCAACCGATCATGCAGAAGTCAATGCAGAAATCATCAGTGAATTAAAAAGACGCGGACAAGCCAATCTAGGTGACAAATTCATCATTACCAAAGGTGACCTGACTGGCGAGCAAGGCGGTACCAATGCTCTGAAAGTTGTTACTGTGGGAGAAGGTTTAACACCTTAAGCAAAAAAAACCTCTGTGTTCTGGCTCACGCCAGGACACAGAATTCGTTTTAACTATAAAGTATCCAGTTTGGCATAGGCCAGCATTAACCACTTCATTCCCACATTATCAAAGTTAACCTGCACCCGTTCCTGAGCGCCGTCACCTTCCATTTGTAAAACCACACCTTCGCCAAATTTGGCATGCACCACACGCTGACCCAATTTATAACGCCCTTGCTGCATGTTTGAAATTACCGGTTTTGACGCAGTTACCGGACGACTAATATTCGCCCGCATTCTGACTTCCTGAATGTATTCAGCTGGAATTTCCGCCAGAAATCGAGACTGTCTGGGATAGGTTTCCCGGCCATACAAACGCCGTGATTCGGCATAAGTAATGTACAAACGCTGCATTGCCCGTGTCATACCCACATAACACAATCGACGCTCTTCTTCCAACCTGGATGGATCATCAACCGATTGCTGGGAAGGAAACAAGCCCTCTTCCATTCCAACCAGAAACACCTGCTTAAATTCCAAACCTTTTGCCGAATGTAACGTCATCAACTGCACACTGTCTTCCGAGACATCAGCTTGAGCATCGCCAGATTCAAGGGCTGCATGGGTCAGGAACATATCCAGCTCAGTTAAGTTTTCTTCATTATCCTCATCAAAATCATATTGACGCGCGGCATTGACCAATTCTTCAAGGTTCTCTACCTTGGTTTCCCCCTTCTCGCCTTTTTCTTTTTTATGAAACTCAATCAAGCCACTTTTTTCTACCGCTACCTTAACCTGCAGATACAGCTCTTGACCTTCAACCTGCTCAGACAGACTGTTAATTAAATGCACAAATGAGTGCAACGCATTAGCCGCTCTTGCTGATAAACTTTTCTGCTCAAGCAACGTTAGTGCCATCTGCCATAAAGGCTTATTTTGTTCCCTGGCCAAAGCACGAATATCGTCAACTGTTTTCGCCCCAATCCCTCGGGTTGGGGTATTGATAACCCGCTCAAACGATGCATCGTCATTACGATTGGCAATTAAGCGCAGATAAGCCAATGCATTTTTAATTTCAGCCCGCTCAAAAAATCGTAAGCCTCCATAAACACGGTAAGGAATCGCCGAAGCCATCAATTTTTCCTCAAACTGCCTGGATTGTGCATTGGAACGATATAGAATGGCAACATCCCGGCGCGAGCCACCCTCATTGACCCAGGCTTTGATACGCTCAATAACAAAGAAAGCCTCATCCTGCTCATTAAAAGCCGAATACAGGGTAATAGGCTCACCATCACCCGAGTCTGTCCACAGCTCCTTCCCCATCCGCCCATCATTATGCGCGATCACCCGATTAGCCGCATTCAGTATATTGCCGGTTGATCGGTAGTTTTGCTCCAGCTTTATCACTTGATGTTCAGGATAATGCTTCTGGAAGTTATAAATATTTTCTATTTTTGCGCCGCGCCAGCCATAAATAGACTGATCATCATCCCCGACCACAAACAAGTTATTTTTACCTTCAGTCAGCAGTCTCAACCAGGCATATTGAATGGTATTGGTATCTTGGAACTCGTCAACATGCACATGCACAAAACGCTTTTGATAAAACGCCAGAATATCTTCATTATCACGCAATAACTCATGAGCCCGTAGCAACAGTTCGGCAAAATCAACCAGACCCGAGCGCTGGCAAATTTCCTCATAAGCCTTATACACAGTGACCATCTGCCGATGATACAAATCACCTGAGTCAGGCATATGCTTGGCCCGCTTACCCTCATCCTTTTGTGCATTAATAAACCATTGAACTTGCCTTGGCGGCCATTTATCAGTATCCAGATTCATTGTTTTCATTAAGCGCTTGATCACCCGAAGCTGATCGTCTGAGTCCATAACCTGAAAAGCGTCCGGTAGATTTGCCTGCGCTGCATGCCGTCTTAGCAATCGATGAGCCAATCCATGAAAAGTCCCTATCCACATTGCCTGGGTTGGGAAATTCAGTAACTCTTCAATTCTCCCGCGCATCTCTCTTGCGGCTTTGTTGGTAAAAGTGACCGCTAAAATACTCTGTGGTGACAGATTATCAACCTGGATTTGCCAGACAATCCGGTGCACCAGCACTCTAGTTTTGCCGCTTCCGGCTCCGGCCAGTACCAACATGGATCCGGAGGGTGCGGAAACCGCCTGACGCTGGGCATCGTTCAAAGGATCAAGAATTGAAGTTACATCCATTATTTTATCACTTGCACAATTTCTGAAGCTGTGTATAGTTTGGAAAGGATAACCTTATTGGTCATCCAGCTTGGTTTTTTAAGAATAATAGTCAATAAAAAAAGGGGGCATTAAATGAGCTTTGATTATAAACGTTTGCTTAAGTTTGAACACAACATTGGAGATAAGGAAAAAAAATATCGCTTAATCGGTGGTAGTGTACTTATTTTTGTCTCAATCTTTACCGCTTCAATTTTCTTTTTACTATTAGGCATAGTTCTGGCCGCGACCGGTTATTCCGGATGGTGCCCGGCATACTCTGCCTTTGATAAAAATACCTTACAAAATAGCACAGACGAAGAATAAAGCTTTAGGATTTATTACAAGGATGTAAGAATCTGCTTTATTGGCCAACTACCGGCAATATTATGACTGCTAAAGCAATTGCGGTCTATATTTTCAAGGTATTATTAAGTTCGCAACAGCCCGCTCAGCTAAAAAACAACCATTACCTGTTGAAAGTAGGTTGAAAAAAGTGCCATGTTTAACCATTCCAGCCATTCATTATCGTGACAACACTTTTCCCCATACCAGAAAACCACAAACAACGCTTTACCCTACACAATGAGGTTCATGCACGCTCACCTATTACCCTAAACCTACCGGTAAGAGCCAGTCATCTGACATTACTGTTATCGACAGAGGAAAAAAAACAAGAATGTTCTCATTTAGCCAGTTTATGTGAACGTTTCGGTATCATGCCGCCCAAAAAAGACGCCGATCATTTTAGTGCTCGCCTGGGGATGTTTCAAATTCGCTGGGAACAACATGATGAATTCAGCAACTATACTTTTTATGTCCAGAATGTTTTACCTGACCCCTTTGCCGAACCGGCATTAACCCAGGTTCCGGTCGATTGGCTAAATAATCTGCCCGGCTCTATTATGGTTGCAGCCCACGCCTCCATTTTGCCCGCACCTGAAACCATTGACCTTGAAATACTGGCTAAACACTTTGCCGGTAACTCTATCATCGGTGCAGAAATGACCGGCGGCGCAGCTAATGCTTTTACCGATTTCCGTATTCATGTTGATGGCTTTAGTCGTTTTTTAATTCTGGATAAAGGCCTGAAGCCGGAACAGGCCGGACGGCTGATGCAACGTTTATTTGAAATAGAGGTATACAGAGTGTTAGCTCTGCGCGCATTTCCCATTGCTAAAAAACTCAGCCTTGAACTCAATAAAGCTGATAAAGATCTTTACACCATCACTTCTGCAATGTCTCAACCTGACAGCAATGATGCCGAGTTATTAGACGAATTAACCACATTAGCCGCCGCTGTTGAAAACCATATTTCCAGCACTCATTTCCGCTTTGATGGCGCCAGCGCCTATTACAAGCTGGTAACACAACGCATTAAGGATTTACGTGAAGTTAGAATCCAAGGCATTCAAACCATTGGTGAATTTATGAAAAGACGGCTGGAGCCGGCTATTTATACCTGCCAGTCCACAGCCAACCGTTTTGCCTTATTATCAGAACGAATCAGCAATGCCAGCCAACTGTTACGAACTCGGGTTGATATTGCCATAGAGCGACAAAACCAGGACTTATTAAGCTCAATGAACCGGCGGGCAAAAATACAATTACGCCTGCAGGAAACAGTCGAAGGTCTGTCTATTGTTGCTATCACCACCTATGTCACCAGCCTCATTCATTCTATTGTCAAAGCCCTAAAAGAAGCTGGTTTCGATGTTAAACCCGACCTTATTGCCGGATTATCGATTCCTGTCGTTATCCTTTTTGTTGCCCTCAGTGTCCGACGCATTCACAAAATGATTCAAAAAAACGATACCGAATAAATCTCAGCTTATCGTTCATCTTCTTTTTTATACTCCCCCTCCAACACATCATTTTCTGCGTTCTGCTGGCGAAACGGACCACCATTTTGCAACATATGATTTTCTATAATATATTGAGCCAGCTTTCTACGCGCCTGAGGAATCAGGCATGCAAACCCCAATACATCGGTAAAAAAACCGGGGGTTAAAAGCAATGCTCCACCTACCAACAGAATAGGCCCTTCAATCATTTCAAAAGCCGGGACGACACCTTGAGCCAAACTGTTTTGAAAACGCTGCCAGGTTGCAAACCCCTGCTGCCTTAATAACCAGGCTCCCAGAACCGCGGTAAACACGACCAAAAAAATAGTGCTCCAAACGCCGATAATATCTCCAATTTGCAGTAATAAATAAATTTCCACAAACGGCACCAACAAAAAAAACAAAAATAAAATCTGAACCAATCTCATTAAAAACCCCGACTAAACTATAAATATTTAGACTGAATGCTCATTAAAATAAATTATTCCCACATTCACTCTACTTTTATAACCATAATGATAGACAGTTTCACCTCTATATGCCATGGTTATATTTTTGAATAAAAACCACATAATATTTGATATTATATGATTCAAAAAATACTTGCATGAGGCTTTGATAGAGATTAGATTTACATTAATAAGCATATATACCTATTCTCGACATTTTAATTTTCTATTTAGAAAACTTAAGTCTCAAAAATAAAAAAAAATTAACTGGCCAGAATGCACCGCTCGTAAGCAATGATACATTGATTTTAAATAACCTTAATTCCAAATCACCCTTGCTTGGCTTCGGAAGAAAATGCTGATATGAATAATAATCGCACGAAACCTAATCCGGCCAAAGACTTCAGAAAATCCTATTTGATTATTCTGTCCTGCCTGTTTGCCATTCTATTTGGTCATCAAGCTTTTTTTAATCTTGGCATTCGCCATGTCCTTGATAACAATCGTATAATCAATGTTGCCGTCCAACAAAACCAAATAAGTGAAAGCATTAATAAGAACATACTGATGCTTTTGGACAGCAAAACAAAAGCGGAGCGCAAGCAATTAATTGAAGACAGCCGGAAAAGCAGCCAACTCTTATTGCTTAATCAACCCAAAATCCACCCCACCGAAAACAACAATTTTTTATTCATTCCGGCTTATACAACTCAGAAACCTGAGTTCATACAGGTCCAGACAAGTCTGTTAAAACTAAATGAAACATTAAAAACAGTTCTCTATCTTGCCGATCAGGATTCATCCAAAGCCGCTGAATTCAATAGCGCCGTTCAGAGTTTTCTAGCGCGTGAGTTTGATTATACTCAACAGTTAAACCGAATCATTTTATCTTTGGAACAAAACTTAACGCTAGAGTTGAATCACTTTAACTTTCTCTCCTGGGTGGAAATGGGCGTAATTATCGCCATTCTTTTCAGCAGCACTTTTTTTGTTTTTTATCCTTCAATTAGAGTTGTTAAACAGCAGTTTGAAGAGCTAAACCAATCTAATGCCCATCGCCGTGATTTAATTGACACTTTAAAGCAAAAAAATACCGCCTTGGAAAAAACCACCCGAAATGCACGCATTAACGAAGAAGCCATGGGTAATCAGGCGTTGGAAATTCTTGAACATAGGCAGTTTTTAGATGCTATTTTAAATACCGCTCAATTCTGTATTATCAGTATCAAAACCGATGGCAGTATTACCTTATTCAACCAACGTGCTGAAGAAATATTCGGTTACGATAGCGAAGAAGTAATAGGCAAAAACATCAACACCTTAATGCCTTCGCCGCATAAAGAAGAACACGACAACTATTTGCAGCAATTCCTCGCGACTGGAAAAAACAATATCATCGGTATGGGACGAGATGTTTACGGTTTAAAAAAGGATGGGACAGTTTTTCCTATTCATCTTAGGGTCAGTGAAATCAAATCTCACAACCGCCATGAATTTGTCGGTTTTATTGATGACCTGACAGAAATTAAAAACACCCAAAAACAATTAATTCACAGCGAAAGCCGTTATCGTGCCATTGTTGAAGATCAACCGAATCTGATTTGCCGGTATACTCCCGATTATAAACTTACCTTTGTTAACCAGGCTTATTGCAGCTATTTTAAGCAGGAAGCCGAACAGATTATAGGTACTTCTATTCTTAATATTCTGCCTGATGACATAATCGACTGGTTTAAGCAATTTCACAGCACCTTATCTTATGATTCTCCCTTTGGACAGCACGAAGATCAAATAATAACGCCAGACGGCACGACAGAATGGCAACATTGGGCAACCCGGGCAATCTGTAATGATGCTCATCAGGTTATAGAGTTCCAGGGTGTAGGCACCATTACCACAGATAGAAAACTGGCCGAACTGAAAATTATCGAAGCTAAAAAAATAGCCGAAAAAGCCAATAAAATAAAATCTCAGTTCCTATCCAATATGAGTCATGAACTGAGAACCCCACTCAATTCCATCATTGGATTTTCCCAACTTCTGGAAACAGACACTCAGGAGCCGTTAACTGAACACCAAAGCGACTCCGTTGAACATATTCATAAAGCCGGAAAACACCTGCTTTCTTTAATCAATGAGATTCTGGATCTATCTAAAATTGAAGCCGGTCAGATCACACTGATCATGGATACGATCAATTTTTCTGATGTGATTAATGAAAGCCTGTCCATTATCAATACCATCGCCCAACAAAACCATATTACATTGAGCTCGCACCTTACATCACCTGAAAACAGTTTAATAACAGGTGACTACATGCGGGTAAAACAAATCATTCTTAATTTACTTTCTAATGCAATAAAATATAATAAAGAAAACGGCCATGTTGATGTTGTTCTGGAAAGAGTAAATAATCATCTGGTTTTAAGTGTAAAAGATACTGGTTATGGTATAGATAATGAACTGCTGCCTCAATTATTCAAGCCCTTTAACCGTTTAGGCGCTGAACAAAGTGCCATTGAAGGAACGGGTATAGGCCTGTGCATAACTAAAAACCTGGTTGAAAATATGAATGGTGAAATTGGTGTCGAATCTACACCAAACGGAGGCTCCTGTTTCTGGGTTAAATTTCCACTCAAGACCACAAAGCCTAAACTGAAAACACCTCAGTCGCAGCAAAATAAGACCAATGAAAAAATTGAATCAACAGGCAATCGCCCTACTTCACATCAACATACCGTGGTGTATATTGAAGATAATCTGGCAAACACTCAGTTAATGAATAAAATCATTGCCCGAATCCCTGAACTGAAATTGCATACGGCCATAAATGCTGAAATCGGTATAGAACTTATTGAAAAGATTAAACCTGATATTATTCTAATGGATATTGATTTACCCGGAATGAATGGCTTTGAAGCCCTTACTGAAATAAGAAATAAATTTAAATTTGCCCGAAGTACTCCGGTTATTGCAGTCAGTGCCAATGCCATGAAGAAAGATATAGAAAAGGGGCTTAAACATGGTTTTTTTGATTATTTAACCAAACCTATTAATGTCATCCATTTTAAAGAAGCCATTAATAAAGCCTTGGCTGATAAGCAAATATAAATGGAAAACCAAACTGTAAAACAAGGCTTAACATTGGATTTAAAACAACAAATACTTCAAGCTCATATACTAGTCGTTGACGATGAACCGGCTAATGTAAAATTGCTGACAATGATATTAAAGCGGGAAGGCTACACCAATGTGCAGTCAACTTCTGATCCTAGAGAAGTTGAAGACCTGTGCAACAAAACAGATTTTGATGCCTTTTTACTGGATATCCGCATGCCGTTTCTTGACGGTTATGCGCTTATGGAGCAATTAAAACTGCGCTTTGTTGACGACTATCTACCGGTTTTAGTATTAACCGCTCAAACCGATAATGAAACTCGCCTTAAAGCATTAAAAACTGGCGCTAAAGATTTTTTAACCAAACCTTTTGACCAACTGGAAGCATTAACCCGAATCCATAACCTGTTAGAAGTCAGGTTAATGCATAATCAGGTTAAAAACCAAAACCAAATCCTTGAGGAAAAAGTTCGCTTAAGAACTGAAGAGATTTATCAAACCCGTCAGGAGGTTATTCGTCGATTGGGTCTGGCCGCTGAATATCGGGATAATGAAACCGGCAATCATATTATTCGCATGAGCAAATACGCTCAGCTTCTCGCTCTGGCACATGGCTTGTCTCAAGATAAAGCAGAAACCATTTTAAATGCCGCCCCCATGCATGATATTGGAAAATTGGGTATTCCTGACAGTATTCTGCTAAAACCGGGAAAACTGAATGCAGAGGAATGGGAGATTATGAAAACTCATGTTGAAATTGGGGCTGAAATTTTATCGGGCTCTACCAGTGAATTAATGGAGACAGCCCTTAATATTGCCTTGCACCATCATGAAAAATGGGATGGCAGCGGCTATCCAAACAACTTAAAAGGTGAACAAATCAGTATTGAAGGCCGGATTTGTGCTATTGCCGATGTTTTTGATGCGCTGGTATCAGAGCGCCCTTATAAAAAAGCCTGGCCGGTTGAAAAAGCCCTGCAATTAATTGAAGATGAGTCCGGCAAACAGTTTGACCCCACCCTCACGCCTTTACTAAAACTGATAATGCCGGAAGTTTTAGAAATTAAACAACAGTACGCCGATGTTATCGAGACCAATTCTGATTAGCCATGTCCCTCAGCCTGCATACAATCCGCTCAGCATTGCATACAGCTGTATTTTTGTTCCAGTTCTAAAAGCAATGCTATCGTAATCCATTAAAATTACTGATAAAATGCAATTTCATAGCGAAACAAAACCAGTTTTACATCATTTATATTTGGTCAGTTAAGGTTGAAAATTTATAGCGCAATGATTTAGATCAAAGTAGGGAAAAACCACCAGTCATCGCCAGAAAAAGCACAGCGTATAATAATTACATCCCGTTCATAGCAAACATGCCAACCACATACCAAATCATTCTTTGCACCTGCCCCGACATAAAAACAGGTAATGACATCGCTACAATGCTGATTAAAAAAAAACTGGCCGCCTGCATCAATATTATTCCCGGCATCACTTCAGTTTATGAATGGCAGGGAGAGATTGAATCCAGCCAGGAACATCTATTGATCATAAAATCCCATCAATGCCAATATCCCTGTATCGAATCAGCAATAAATGAAATGCACCCTTATGAACTTCCTGAAATAATTGCTGTCCCTATTGAGCAAGGCCTACCTGACTACCTGCAATGGATCGACTCATGCTTATCCTTAAAATAATAACTTTCGCAGCATTCGTTCTTGTCAGTCACACAACGAGCGCATTAACTACCGAAGAATTACTGCCGCCGGAACAAGCCTTTAAGGTTACCGCCAATGTTACCGATACCAAACAGTTAAAAGTTGCCTGGCAAATAGCTGACGGATATTTTCTTTATCAAAACAAAATAAAACTTGAGTCCAGAACTGCTCAAATCCAGCTTGATAAAATTATTTTTCCGGCAGGTAAAACCAAACATGACGAGTTTTTTGGTGACGTTATTATTTACCGAGACCAATTAACACTACCGGTTGGCTATACCAATCCCGACAACCTTGACGCACTTAAACTGACAGTTCATTATCAAGGTTGCGCAGATATCGGAGTTTGCTACCCGCCGCAAAAAAGCACCTTTGATTTGACCTTACCTGGGGAAAAAACTGAGAGTTCGGCAAATGCCGTTCAACAATTGCTTAAAGGCGTGCAAGGTATAAAGCTCAGCCTATTTGAAGACGAATTATTACCCCCTGACCAGGCCTTTCAATTTTTTGCCCGACTAAAAGATGCCAATACGCTGCATGTAAACTGGATAATTGCTGATGGTTACTATCTGTATAGAGAAAAAACTGCGGTTAACGCTGTCGATAGCAGCACTGTTCAATTAGCTGCATACAGCCTGCCCAGAGGGGTTCCCAAATATGACGAGGCCTTTGGTCAGGTAGAGATTTTTTATCATGAACTGGACTTTGACATCCCCCTGATCCGGCATTCAGAATCATCAGAGAAACTGATTATCCAGGCTAAATTTCAAGGCTGTGCCGACCGTGGAGTTTGCTATCCGCCGATGGATAAAACCATCGAATTAAATGTGCCCGCCAGCACTCAGGCCATACTGCCAAAGACACAATCGGTTCAAATCGATCCACAAATGTCCGAGCAGGATCAAATTATCCAATCCCTTAACCATGACAGCTTCTGGATGACGCTAGTCAGCTTTTTTGGCTTTGGCTTGTTACTGTCTTTTACCCCTTGCGTTTTCCCCATGATCCCTATTTTATCGGGCATCATTGTCGGTCAAAACAAAACGGTGACCACGCGCAGAGCCTTTATATTATCGCTTAGCTATGTCATTGCCTCAGCCGTCACCTATACCATTTTCGGAATTCTTGCCGCTTACTTTGGCGGTAACCTGCAGGCCAGTTTTCAGCAACCCTGGGTTATAGCCCTGTTTAGCCTGATTTTTGTTGCCTTGTCATTTTCCATGTTCGGCTTTTATCATTTGGAGCTACCTAAAGCCCTGCAGGCAAAACTTCATGACACCAGTGAAAAACATCGTGATGGCTCATTCTGGGGTGCAGCCATTATGGGGGCACTTTCTTCTCTGATTGTTGGCCCTTGTGTGGCCGCCCCTTTAGCCGGAGCGCTTATTTTTATCGGTCAAACCGGCGATGCCTGGCTGGGAGGCTCCGCCTTATTCATGATGGGCCTGGGCATGGGAGTGCCGCTGTTGATTGTCGGTACCTCAGCCGGGAAATTATTACCTAAAGCGGGACATTGGCTTAATGGCACGAAAGCAGTGTTTGGTGTACTTATGTTAGCCATGGCCGCCTGGATGTTAGAACGCATCGTTCCTGCCAGTGTCAGCATGTTTTTATGGGCCGTGTTATTGATTATTCCCGCTATTTACCTGAATGCTCTTGAACCATTGCCAGCAAATATTTCCGGTTGGTATAAATTGTGGAAAGGCATTGGTTTAATCATGCTGGTATATGGCATACTTTTGCTTATTGGTATCAGCAGCGGCAACCATAATCCATTAAAGCCGCTGGAAAACTTTAGTCTACAAACAGCGTCAGCTAGTGAGCATGAACTTCCATTTATCCCGGTAACCTCCATTCAAGACCTGAATAATAAAATTGCACAAGCCAACACTAACAATAAAAACGTTATGCTGGATTTTTACGCTGATTGGTGTATATCCTGTAAAGAGCTTGAAGCATATACCTTTACCGACCCAAAGGTTAAAAACTACCTGACTAACTTTATTTTGCTTAAAGCCGATGTCACCAATAACACTGAAGCAGATAAAGCCTTACTGACAAAATTCCAACTCATTGGCCCACCAGCCGTTTTATTTTTTGATAAAAACGGCCGGGAAAAAACAGCCTTGCGAGTAATTGGCTATCAAGATGAGGATACTTTTTTGCAAACCTTAAAACACGTCCAGAATTAATGAAACAAAGTTTGATTATCGGCATTGCCGCTATACTTGCCCTGAGCGCTGGCATTGCCACCCAGATAAACCTGTCTTCTCCCTCACCAGCCACTACCCTCAGCGAATTTAAATTTCCAGACTTAACCGGAAAAATACACTCCAGTAAGGAATGGCAGGGCAAAGTTTTATTAATTAACTTTTGGGCCAGCTGGTGCCCGCCTTGTATAAAAGAAATACCGGAGTTTATCCAGTTACAGAAACAGTTAGGCCAACAAAATATACAATTTATTGGTATTGCAGTTGAAGATCGAGATTCAGCATTAAACTATACCAACATAGACAGCATCAACTACCCCATTTTGATCGCGGCAGAGAAAGGCATTGCCTTGGCTCAACAACTGGGCAATCATATCAATGCTATTCCGTTCACATTAGTTGTAGACCAAGAAGGGAATATTGTGCATCGTCATCCCGGAGAATTCTCCAAGCAGCAAATACTGGAAGTTGTGAGCCCCTTTATTAATGCCTCAATGACCGATAAAAAAACTTGATTTCAGCACAAATAAGGCAAGACATTGATTCTATTTGTCGCTTGCAGCAGTACCAAACAGGTTCGGCCAAAACGTGTTGCCTGATAAAAATCATATACCATAAAAAAGATGGTTATGTTTAAATGCAACGTAAATACTCAGCGCAAAACAAGATATCCATTTGCTGATAACCAAAAGAGATTAAAAATACCGGCTTGACACATTAATTCAGTCATTGAATCGCTATGCTTAGTTATTTTTGGTGGAAATATTGATATGACAAGTGTTATAAGTTAAAGCTGTATGTTTTGAATCGTTCCACCCAGTAAGCAGGAAACACTACCTAAATCTATAAAGGCAGACAGCGATCAGCTTAATAACGGCAGTTACAAAATGACAGAAAAGAACATCAAGATTCTCTATATTGAAGACAACCCTGCTAATACCCAACTTATGCGTAGCGTTCTTAAACGGTTGAAATACTTCGAGCTTTCCGACGCCACCGATGCCGAATCCGGTTTGAAGATGATGGAAGATATTAAGCCCGAAGTCATTTTAATGGATATCGACTTACCGGGTATGAATGGCCTGGAAGCACTACATGAAATTAGAAGCCGTTTTGCATTTGCCCAAAGCACCCCCATCATTGCCGTCAGTGCCAACGCCATGAAAAGTGATATAGAACAGGCGATGTCGGCAGGCTTTACAGAGTACGTCACTAAACCCATTGACATCCCTAAATTTATTGAAACGCTGAAAAATGTAGTTGAATGCCTACAAAAAGCCTAGCGCGAGCTAAATTGTAAATAAAAATTCAATTAACAGTCGTAAAATACAAGGGTTCTGCTGCTATCTTTTACGAAATGACATATATCTGGACAAAACCTTACAAATTAGGCAAAATTACACAACCGCAATAAAACAAAAAATAAAAATAAATGGCAAAAATTTCTGTACTTAATGGCCCCAACCTGAATTTACTAGGGGTTCGAGAGCCAGGACATTATGGTCACAAAACACTTGCCGACATAGAAAAAGCTTTACTAACATTAGCGGCGGATCAACATCAATTAAGTTTTCATCAGAACAATGCCGAACATGAAATTGTCAACCTGATCCACCAGGCATATCAACAACAAATAGATTTTATAATAATAAACCCAGCAGCATTTACTCATACCAGTGTCGCCATCCGCGATGCGTTGCTGGCAACAAAAATCCCTTTTATTGAAGTTCATTTATCAAACGTTCATGCCCGTGAGCCTTTTAGAAAGCATTCCTACTTTTCAGATATTGCCGAAGGCGTTATCTGCGGATTAGGTGCGACCGGATATGAATTAGCCTTTCAGGCAGCCCTACAGATATTAGCTACGAGATTATAAACAATGGATATCAGAAAAATTAAAAAGCTGATCGAGATTATCGAAGAATCAGACATCGCAGAATTAGAAATTAGTGAAGGCGAAGAGTCAGTACGCATTAGCCGCTATTCCAGCCAGGTAGCACCGGTTGCTGTTGCAGCGGCACCTGCTCCTGTGGCCGTAGCACCAGCTGCAGTTGAAATTGCCAGCGCACCTGAGGCACCGAAGCATCAAGGCCATGAATTAAAATCACCTATGGTAGGCACCTTCTATCGTTCCTCAAGCCCTGGCGCGAAACCTTTTGTTGAAGAAGGTCAATCTGTCAGCGTCGGCGATACGCTCTGCATTATAGAAGCAATGAAAATTCTTAACCAAATAGAAGCGGACAAAAGCGGCAAAATCACCAAGATTCTGGTGGAAAACGCCCAACCTGTCGAATATGATCAACCTCTATTTATTATTGAATAAACAGCCCACGGTATAAACAACATGTTCGATAAAATAGTGATTGCCAATCGCGGCGAAATTGCACTTCGTATACTCCGTGCCTGTAGAGAATTAGGGGTTAAAACGGTTGCCGTCCATTCTGACGCCGACCGCGATTTAAAACATGTACGCCTTGCCGATGAGTCCGTGTGTATCGGCCCGGCTTCTTCAACTGAAAGTTATCTTAATATACCGGCTATTATCAGTGCAGCAGAAGTTACTGATGCTGAAGCCATACACCCGGGTTACGGTTTCTTATCAGAAAATGCTGATTTTTCTGAGAAAGTTAAAGAAAGCGGCTTTGTCTTTATTGGTCCCAATGCTGAAACAATCCGCATGATGGGCGATAAGATCGAAGCTAAAAAAGCCATGATTGCCGCCAACATACCTTGTGTTCCCGGCAATGGTGACCCATTAACAGATGACAAAAAAATTAATTCGGCGCTGGCTCAGGAAATAGGCTATCCGGTAATCATTAAAGCAGCCGGTGGCGGTGGCGGTCGAGGAATGCGCACCGTTCACACTGAAGCCGCATTACATAACGCCATTGCCATGACCAAAGCAGAAGCAGGTACCGCTTTTGGCAATGATACTGTGTATATGGAAAAATTTCTGGAAGACCCCAGACACATTGAATTTCAAGTTATGGCTGATGCCCATGGCAATGCCATTCATCTGGGTGAACGTGACTGCTCCATGCAGCGTCGTCATCAAAAAGTGGTTGAAGAAGCACCTGCTCCAGGCATTACTGAAGAAGAACGTAGCCGTATCGGTGAACGTTGTGCTCAAGCCTGTATCGATATCGGCTATCTAGGGGCGGGTACTTTTGAGTTCCTGTATGAAAAAGGTGAATTTTATTTCATTGAAATGAATACCCGGGTTCAGGTGGAACATCCAGTGACCGAGATGGTAACCGGCTTTGATATTGTTAAAGAACAATTACGTATTGCAGCTGGCGAACCGCTGTCCATTACTCAGGATCAGGTCAAAATTCAAGGCCATGCCATCGAGTGCCGTCTTAATGCCGAAGACTCAAAGACGTTTATGCCCAGCCCTGGAAAAATCTCGCAATTTCATATGCCTGGCGGCCCAGGAATTCGTTGTGAAACACATATTTACAATGGCTACACCGTACCGCCTCACTATGACTCCATGATCGGCAAACTGATTGCCCATGGCGACAATAGGAAAAGTGCAATTGCCCGGATGAATACAGCCTTAAGCGAAATAATTATTGATGGTATTAGAACCAATATTCAATTACAGCAAGACATCATGTCTGACAATGCCTTTGCTACCGGCTGCCAGAATATCCATTATCTGGAAAAAAAATTGGGTCTTAATTAAACCATGCAGGTCCAATAAATAAACTTTGGCCGACTGTCCCAGTCGGCCTATCCTCTCCAAACAAAATTATTAGCAACTCTATGGCCTGGCATCAATTTTCAATTATTAGTGATGAACAATCGGCCCCGGACATTTCAGACTTTTTTTCTGAATTGGGTGCTGTTTCAGTCACGTATATGGATGCTGAGGACCAGCCGGTGTATGAACCTTTACCCGGTGAAACAAAAATCTGGCGACAAACCAAAGTTATTGCCCTGTTTGAATTAGACTCGGCCAAACCTGAGACCATAAAAGAACTGATTCTGTCCAGGTTTAATCAGCTTAACGCTGAAGGCTGGCATTATGAAAAACTGGATGACCAGGTTTGGGAACGCGCCTGGATGGCATTTTATCAGCCGATGAAGTTTGGCAAACGCCTCTGGATCTGCCCAACCGGCCAGGAGCACCATGAGGCCGGCACCGTGTGCCTAACTTTAGATCCGGGCTTGGCTTTTGGTACCGGGACGCATCCAACCACAGCCTTATGCCTGGAATGGCTCGCCGACAACGATTTAACCGGGAAAACCGTCATTGACTACGGTTGCGGTTCTGGAATCCTCGCTGTTGCCGCTATCTTACTTGGCGCCAAACAGGCTTATGCAATAGATATTGATCCGCAAGCGCTGACTGCTACGCAAGACAATGCAGAAAAAAATCATGTTCAAGACAAAATAAACTGTTTTTTACCGGAACAATTCAAACCCTTTCAGGCTGATATAGTTATTGCCAATATCTTAGCCAAACCACTAATTGATCTATCCGAGCAAATCAGCGCATTGGTTTCACCTTCAGGCCAACTGGTATTATCCGGCATACTAAATGAACAGGCCGATGACGTGATAGCCGCTTACGCTGACAACATAACTCTTGCCCCCCCGGCTTCACAGGAAGACTGGTGCAGGCTCAGCGGCACAAAAATGTAGCAATGTTTACTCAATGTCCCGAATGTCAGGAAGAGCACAGCATAACGGTTGAGCAACTGCGACAGAGCCGCGGCATGATCTGTTGTCAAAACTGTTCTGCCATGTTTGATGCCTTAGAATTACTCAGTGATGAGAGCAAAAAAACACTGGCCGACCTAGAGACAAGCCTCCCCTGGGAACCCGAACCGGAACCAGTGGATAAAACTAACAATACAGTTTGGCTTATCAGTAGCGTTATTTGCACATTACTTTTAATCGCTCAGTTCGTATACTTTGAAGCATATAATTTAACCCAACACCCAACAACTCGTTCATGGTTACTAAAAACGTGTCAGATTATTGATTGTCAATTACCGATTTATAACAACCTGAATGATTTTAGTGTACTTCAAGGCTCGCTCGACCAAGCCGATAATAATAGCTATAGCTTCCATGCCGTCATTAGCAATCAAAGTCGCTTTAGCCAAGAACTGCCGAAAATTAAATTGGCATTAAGCACCTTAACCGGAAAAATTTTTGCCCAAAGAATATTTTCTGCACAAGAATACAAGCACACCGGAAGCAACCTTATCGCGGGTAATGAAACGATTGAAATCAGCTTAACGATTGCAGCGCCGGATATTACTATCGGCGGTTATAGCTTTGAATTAATATAAGCGTTCACATTCAACTCAAAAAACTTTACCAATGCTATTCGGCCACGCCTTTTTTAGTTTCGGCTTTCGAGCTGTTGCTGTATTTGATTTGTTTGTTTCCGCTTAAACCCCATATACAAACGCCTTAACTCCTATAATTTAGCAGGTTAAACTTATGCCACATCCGGAAATTTTTTTAAAAAAAAATGAGGATAAACGTCTTCGTCGAGGACACCAATGGATCTTCAGCAATGAAATCGATAATAAGCGCAACCCGCTAGAACAGTTTTCAGCCGGTGATCTGGTGGTGGTTAAAAATGCTGATCAACAAACCCTGGGAACTGCTTATGTCAACCCAAACACGCTGATAGCCGCTCGTCTTCTATCCAGAAAAACCAACATCAAATGCGGCCCTAATTTTTATAAAGCCAGATTGACAACAGCGCTTAATTTACGTGAACGACTCTTCAAGAAGCCTTTTTATCGTCTTGTTTTTGGTGAAAGTGACGGCTTACCCGGTTTAGTCATAGACCGCTTTGGCGGTATTTTCTCAGTTCAAATTACTACTGCCGGCATTGATCGCTATAAGGAATCGCTTTTTACCGCCTTGATTGAATTATTTGAACCCGACGCCATTGTATTGAAAAATGACAATAGCCAACGACAGCTGGAAGGTTTAACTCTAGAATCTGAAGTTGTCTACGGCAAGCTGCCCGATGAAATTGTGATCGAAGAAAATAACACTCAATTTAAAATTAACATTCTTGAGGGGCAAAAAACAGGCTGGTTTTATGACCATAGGGACAGTCGGGCCAAACTGGCAACGTTGTCAAAAAATCAGCGAATTCTGGATTTATTTTCCTATACCGGTGCATGGGGCATCCCTGCTGCCGTGGCGGGAGCCAAACAAGTCACCTGTGTTGACTCGTCAGAAAACGCCTTAACACTGGCGAGCGATAGTGCGAAGCTGAATCAAGTCAGCCAGCTTATGCAATTTGTTCGTAATGACGTGTTTGAGTTTTTAAAACAGGCTCGCCAGGACAAGCAACGTTTTGATATTATTGTACTGGATCCACCCGCGCTGATTAAACGGAAAAAAGATTTTAAACAAGGTTATGAGGCTTATCGACGATTAAATCATTTGGCTCTGCAAGTATTGGAAACTAATGGTATCTTAATATCCGCATCCTGTTCGCATCATTTAAGCCGTGATAACCTGCAAGAACTTTTAAGATCGTCTGCGCGCCATATAGACAGACATATGATTTTTTTTGCCACCGGCAGCCAGGGCCCTGATCATCCAGTTCATCCTGCCATGCCGGAAACAGAATATTTAAAAACCTTTTTTTGCTCAGTATCGCCCAGTTTATAGTTTGCTGAATCATTATGTGCAACCAACCAAAAACAAAAGTCTGTGAACTTTGCAACCAGCCGGTTGAAATAAAAGGCTTTTCATTAGCGTCGACAGAAGGTAAGCTTCATTTCTGCTGCGCTGGTTGCCAAAGCATCTATCAGCTACTCAATGACGAAAAACTAAAACAACTCAACACATCAAAAAAAAATAACAGCGAGGATAAATAAAATGAAAGCCTGCGAATCATGCGCCAATCGCGTTGAAATTGGAAAGCATTATAGAAATCAATCGGTACCAAAAAGAGCTATTGGCATGATACTGGTCTACCTGCCGATCGCCACGTTGCCATTCGTCTTTCTCAGTGCCTATTTAACCTATTTCCATTTGCGCATGATGGGGGCAAAGAATATTAAAACACTGTCTGATTATCTTCCTGACAGAAAAAGTCATCGTTATACTTTAAAAAATCAAATTACAATGGAAGGCTCTTTCAAAGCCAGTACCTCCCAGTCTAAATTGTTCTGGATATTAAACTGTACCTGGTATTGCCCGGTCAGCGTTGCCCTGTTCGAATGGCATGCCTATATGGTCAAAGTGGTTGAAAACTGGTGGTGCCCATTTGGTCATGAAAAGAAAGAAGGCTATAAGAACGGTGCTATTGATCAGTCTTTCTGGCATGTATATCCTGAGGACAGAGCCAAACTGGAAAAAGAGGACCTGGAAAACCCAATCTGGAATAACGAAAACGACGAATAAACCTGTTTAATGCTTTGAGCCCTTTGTATAAGTTAGAGGGCTCAGAGTTTTTTATCAATTAACCCCAAGGATTCTTAGCAAAAAAACTATTTTTGAGTTATTATATGCGGCCTTTTCCGCATTGGTATCGCTCATGCAAATCGGCCCTCACCAACTGACCAGCAATCTGATTCTTGCCCCGATGGCTGGAATCACTGATCGTCCGTTCAGAGAGTTGTGTAAAGCTTTTGGTGCCGGACTTGCCGTATCTGAAATGGTCGCGTCCAATCCGGCTTTGCGTCAGCATAAAAGAACCCTGTTAAAAGCCGAGCATAGTGGCGAATCGGGCCTGCGCAGTGTGCAAATTTTAGGTACAGATCCACAACAAATGGCTGATGCCGCTCGCTTTAATCAACAACAGGGAGCGCAGGTTATCGACATAAATATGGGCTGCCCGGCCAAAAAAGTCTGTTCTGTTGCTGCCGGCTCTGCCTTGTTAAGAAATGAAACATTAGTCCAACAGATTCTTGATGCGGTGGTGAATGCAGTTGAGATTCCGGTAACACTTAAAATCAGAACTGGTTGGGATAAAAACAATAAAAATGCGGTTAAAATTGCTCAAATCGCAGAAAACTGTGGGATTTCAGCATTAACGATTCACGGTAGAACTCGCGCCTGCAAATTTGAAGGTCAAGCGGAATACGATACGATCAGATCTGTAAAACAAGCAGTTAATATTCCGATAATTGCCAATGGCGATATTGATAGCGCGAAAAAAGCCGAACACATTCTGAATTACACCGGTGCAGATGGGGTGATGATTGGCCGGGCCGCTCAAGGTAATCCTTGGATATTCGAACAAATTAATCATTATTTGGAACACAAAAAAAACCTTGAGAAACCGTCAGTTACGGAGGTTAACAAGATTTTGCTGGAACATTTGGAGCAATTATATAGTTTCTACGGAACAATAAGCGGTGTTAGAATAGCCAGAAAACACATCGGTTGGTACTTTAAACGGCTGGGTAACTTACCCACAGAAACAAAAACACAGATCAACCAGGCCCAAAAGCCATCCCAGCAAATAGCTTTAATTAATCTGGCATTTAATTCTTTTTAAACGAACGTGCAGCATAATATGGAAGCTACTCATAAAAACAACGCTGAAATTATTGAGATCACCTCAAAACGATCCAGTAGTCTCACTTTGTCTGATCATGTCAGAGTTGCTGTTGAAGATTATTTTTCTCAACTTAATGGTCATGATGCAAATGGACTACATGCAATGGTTATAGGTGAAGTGGAAAAACCTTTATTGGAAATTACTCTGGCCCAACTGGGTTACAATCAGACCAAGGCAGCAAAAGCACTGGGGCTAAGCCGAAGCACCCTGCGCAAAAAAATGGATCAATACGGCATCTCGTAAAATTTTTTCTCCTCAACATATAATCATTCATTCAGAGGTTTATTGTATGAATAAACAAGTCACCCGGGCACTGGTCAGCGTTTCGGATAAAACCGGTATTCTGGAATTTTGTCAATCTTTGGTTCAACTGGATATTGAAATTCTCTCCACTGGAGGAACTGCAAAACTGCTGGCAGAAAATAATATCGCTGTTACGGAAGTATCTGATTACACTGGTTTTCCAGAAATGATGGCGGGACGGGTAAAGACCTTACACCCAAAAGTGCACGGTGGTATATTAGGCCGCCGTGGAACGGATGATGAGGTGATGGCTGCGAATGGTATTAAGGCTATCGATATGGTTGTGGTTAATCTGTATCCCTTTGAACAGACCGTTGCCAACCCTGATTGCGACTTGGAAACCGCTATTGAAAATATAGATATCGGCGGCCCTACCATGATTCGTGCAGCGGCAAAAAACCATAATGATGTGGCGATTGTCGTTGACCCGGTCGATTATCAAAGTACGCTCGAGGAATTAAAACAAAACAACGGCAGCCTTTGTCAACAGACTCGCTTCAATCTGGCATTAAAAAGCTTTGAACATACCGCCAATTACGATACCGCTATCTCTATTTATCTGAGTAAAATTAATCAACAGGGATTACCAAAGACGCTTAACCTGCAATTTCATCACAAACAAACCATGCGCTATGGTGAAAACCCGCATCAACAGGCGGCTTTTTACCAAGAGAAAAATCCGGCCTCCGGTACCATTGCTTCAGCCACGCAATTACAAGGCAAAGAATTATCCTATAACAATATTGCCGATGCGGATGCCGCACTGGAATGCATAAAGGCCTTTAATGATAAGCCGGCATGTGTCATTGTCAAACATGCCAATCCATGTGGTGTTGCTCAGGCTGATGATCTTTTTACCGCTTATGACCTGGCGTATGCCACTGATCCCACCTCAGCATTTGGCGGTATTATTGCCTTCAACCGTGAGCTTGATGAGGTTACTGCGGCAGAAATTATTCAACGCCAGTTCGTAGAAGTCATTATAGCGCCCAAGATATTCACTTCAGCACAGATTGTTCTTGCTGACAAACCCAATATTCGAGTTCTTGAATGCGGTGACTGGAGCACTGAAGCGCCTAATGACCTGGACTATAAACGCGTTGCCGGAGGCCTGTTGGTACAAGACCGTGATCACGGGTCGATTACCGCCGATGATATCAAGGTCGTAACTAAAAAAGCACCAACTGAGCAGGAGTTATCGGATTTGCTTTTTGCCTGGAAAGTGGCAAAATTCGTTAAGTCCAACGCCATTGTTTATTGCAAAAACGGTCAAACCATCGGTGTGGGTGCCGGCCAAATGAGTCGTGTTTATTCAGCCAAAATTGCCGGCATTAAAGCAGCAGATGAAAATCTTGAAGTTCCAGGGTCGGTCATGGCCTCAGATGCATTCTTCCCATTTAGAGATGGTATAGATTCTGCAGCAGAAGCCGGTATCACAGCAGTCATTCAGCCCGGCGGCTCGATGCGTGATGACGAGGTTATTACCGCTGCCGATGAGCACGGAATGGCCATGGTCTTTACCGGTATGCGTCATTTTAGACATTAATCAACATTCATAGAATAGAAACTGCATGAAAATTCTAATCGTTGGCAGCGGGGGACGCGAACACGCTCTCGCCTGGAAAGCAAAACAATCTGTACACGCCAGTCAGGTGTTTGTTGCACCCGGCAATGCCGGAACAGCTCAGGAACAAGGCATCGAAAACGTCAATATTTCTGTTGACGATATTCCTGCCATGTTAAATTTCGCCCAAACGGAACATATTGGGCTAACCATTATTGGTCCTGAGGTTCCACTGGTTGCCGGCATTGTTGATGCCTTTACCGAGGCTGGCCTAAAGTGTTTTGGCCCCAGTGCACAAGCCGCACAACTGGAAGGTTCAAAAACCTTCTGTAAAGATTTCATGGCCAAATACCATATTCCTACCGCAGAGTATCAAACCTTTACTGATAAGCATCTTGCTATTTCCTACGTACAGGAAAAAGGCGCACCAATCGTGGTAAAAGCCGATGGTTTGGCAGCGGGTAAAGGTGTTATTGTTGCCCAAACCGAGCAGGAAGCCATCAATGCCATCGAAGACATGCTGTCCGGTAATGTTTTTGGCGAAGCTGGGCATCGAGTTGTTATTGAAGAATTTCTGCAAGGAGAGGAAGCAAGTTTTATCGTTATTGCCGACGGCAAACAAGCCTTGCCTATGGCAACGTCGCAAGACCATAAAGCCCGTGATAATGGCGATACAGGACCCAATACCGGCGGCATGGGTGCATACTCCCCCGCTCCTATTGTCACCCCTGAAATACATCAACGGGTAATGGATGAAGTCATCACTCCCACGCTAAAAGGTATGGCAGCGGAAGGACATGCCTACACTGGATTTTTATATGCCGGCCTGATGATTTCACCGACTGGCGATATCAAGGTTCTGGAATATAACTGCCGCTTTGGTGATCCTGAAACTCAGCCCATTATGATGCGTTTAAAAAGCGATCTGGTCGAACTTTGTCTGGCGGCCCTAGAGCAAAAGCTGGATCAGCAGCAATCCGATTGGGATGAGCGTCCGGCACTTGGTGTTGTGCTTGCTGCCGGGGGTTATCCCAATAGCTATCAAAAAGGCGATATCATCTCTGGCTTGCCACAGCAGGAAAGCGATGACTGTAAAGTATTCCATGCCGGTACCCAACAAGTAGATAACGATATTGTTACTGCCGGCGGCCGCGTGCTTTGTGCCTGTGCTTTAGGTAACAACATCGCCGACGCACAGAAAAAAGCGTATCAGTTATCATCCAATATTCATTGGGATAATGTGTATTTTCGAACCGATATCGGCTTTAAAGCAATAAAATAAACCCATCCCTTTCAGGAGCGTTTCGATTGAAATGCTCCTGATTTCAATTTAATTCCTACTTTTCACTGTAAACCTTATAATCTGTATAGTTAAAGGTCATACTTTAGCTACAGTCATATGCGAACAAACTTTGGAAATAATGGAATCACGGATTTATGGTAACTCCCGTTATGCAAAAAATTGATATTGTTATTCCGGTATATAATGCTGTCGACTATGTGGAGCGCTGTGTAATATCGCTGTTCAAGCATATCCCCGATCATATTCATAATATCATTTTATTCGATGATGCTTCGATGCCGGAAAGTACCGAGAAGCTGAAAAAATTATCCGCCGATAATGTTTTGTTGTTTCATTCCCCGGTTAATGAAGGCTTCGGAAAAACTGTCAATAAAGCGGTCAGCAAAGCCACAACGGAATTTGTGTTAGTGCTGAATTCGGATGTGGAAGCCGAAAATGACTTTTTAGCCCCATTAATGCAAGCCATGCAAGATCCGCATTTACTGGCTGTTAACCCTGTCGATAGGCCCCATCCTAAATACGATGCCTACGACTGTTCCAAAGGCTATATCACAACTTTTGCCTTATCGGGCTATGCGTTCTTAATTAAGCGGCAAGTTTTTTTGGATGTAGGTGGCTTTGATGCTGCATTTGGTCGAGGCTACTATGAAGATAGCGCCCTGGCCAGGGCACTGTGCGCAACCGGAGGACATACGGGTATTGTTCCACACTCGGTTTTGCCCCATCATGGTTCCAAGTCATTTTCCGAACAGGAAATAAGCGATTTATTACAACGCAATCAGAGCATTTTCCGGCAAAAATATCCAGGCGTCGCCAGACGCGTATTATTATGCCTACCTAAAATAATGGCATATTCGGAACTTAATGAAACCATTAATCTGGCATGTATACAGGTCTGCCGGGATGGCGGGCGGATAGTGATATTTAATGAATCCGGTAGACAATTACTCCCTGTTTATCGTTTTACCCGGTTAGCCAAAAACACTCTGGGCTTGCTGCTATTTATTAACCGCTCAATTGTTCGCGGACATAAACGACCTTTAGTCAGAACCAACGAAGTTTGGTTATTTGATAAAACGACCCCATGGCTTAAACTGCTTATCCAACTGCTGGCCTGTTTTTATCCAATTAAAGTGAAGTACTTTCAAACGCAGGATTGATCATTATGAAAATAATCGAGCAATGGTTTAGAAAAAAAATTCTACGTAAAATAATCAAAAAGAAAAAGCCCGCTCGTTTTTTTAGGCAACAACAAAAATTTCTACAACATTACCCCAACTACCAAATTGGTGTAGGAAGTTACGGAATACCAATAGTCAGAGACTGGAATGAGGGTAGTACTCTTCAAATTGGTTCCTATTGCTCTATTGCTGAAAATGTTAGAATTTTTTTAGGTGGACATCATCGTACGGACTGGGTCAGCCAATACCCATTTCCGGCCTATTGGCCGCCCGCCAAACATATAAAGGACTTTGGCGGCACCAATGGCGATGTAGTCATTGGCTCTGATGTCTGGCTTTGTGAAAATTCAGTGATTCTCTCCGGTGTTAACATAGGTCATGGAGCGGTCGTTGCCAATAGCGCTGTTGTTACCAAAAATGTTCAACCTTATGAAATTGTAGGCGGTAATCCAGCCCGACACATCCGTTACCGATTTGACGAAAATACAAGAAACCAATTGCTGAAATCTCAATGGTGGGACTGGCCTGTAGATGAAGTGTTAGCATTCAGCGAATTACTCTGCCAGCCCGATTTGGAAGCATTTTTTGCTTATGTAAAACAACGCGATTTATCGCATTAAATTTTTACCCGGCGCCATATTACATGATAGTATTCGCGTTAGGATAATAGACACATTGGTTGGCCAAACTGACCAACTTAAATTATAAAAAATCTGTATGACAAAAATTCTTGGTATCGCCGCGTATTATCATGACAGTGCTGCCGCACTGATAGTTGATGGTAAGATTATTGCCGCCGCACAGGAGGAGCGATTTACCCGAAAAAAACATGATCCTGGTTTTCCTGCCAAAGCCATTGCTTATTGCCTGCAAGAAGCAGGCATCTCCGTGCAAGAGCTGGACCAGATTGTCTTTTATGACAAGCCTTTAATTAAGTTTGAACGCCTGTTGGAAACCTATTTGGCTTATGCACCCAGAGGCATGGCATCCTTTATTGCCGCCATGCCGGTCTGGCTTAAAGAAAAACTGTATTTAAAAGCCACATTAAAAAAAGAACTGGCCAAGCTAGGAAAATGCAAAGAAAAAACTTTGCCGCCATTATTATTTTCAGAGCACCATCAATCACATGCCGCTTCGGCTTTTTTTCCCAGTCCGTATGAAAAGGCTGCCGTTCTGTGTCTGGACGGCGTAGGCGAATGGGCAACAACCAGCGCCTGGTTGGGTAATGGTTCTGAATTAACCCCATTATGGGAAATTGACTTTCCACATTCTTTAGGTCTGCTTTATTCAGCCTTTACTTATTTCACCGGTTTTAAAGTCAATTCCGGTGAATACAAATTAATGGGTCTGGCACCTTATGGTGAGCCTAAATATGTAGACCTGATTCTGGACAATCTGCTGGATTTAAAAGATGACGGCACATTTCGGTTAAACATGCGATATTTTAATTATTGCACCGGTTTAACCATGACCAATAAACGCTTTGCCAAGTTATTCGGTCGTCCGGCCCGTAAACCTGAGTCGCCACTTACCCAGCAGGAAATGGATATCGCCGCTTCGATACAGGTTGTTACCGAACAAGTAGTTCAACGCCTTGCCGATACCATTCATAAGGAAACGGGAGCGGAATATCTGTGCCTTGCCGGCGGCGTCGCTTTAAATTGCGTATCCAATGGAAAATTGTTACGTAACGGCCCATTTAAAGATATTTGGGTGCAGCCTGCTGCCGGTGATGCCGGTGGTGCCATTGGAGCCGCCTTAACGGCTTGGCATGATTACCATAAAGCCCCGCGCGCAGTAATTCAGCCCGATGCCATGCAAGGCTCTTACTTGGGACCAAAATTTTCTACTGAACAAATCAGAGCTCAGTTAGACAGTTTAGGAGCGCACTATCAAGAACTTCCCGATGAACAACTCTTTGTAAAATTAGCCGATATTTTAGCTGATGAAAATGTTGTTGGTTGGAGTCAGGGGCGAATGGAATTCGGACCACGTGCTTTAGGTGGACGTTCCATTATTGGCGACCCGCGCAGCACCAAAATGCAGTCCATTATGAACCTGAAGATTAAATATCGTGAGTCTTTCCGACCCTTTGCACCTTCAGTTCTTGCTGAACGCGTCAGTGATTATTTTGATTTGAAAAAGGATCAACGCAGTCCTTATATGCTGATGGTTGCACCGATTAAGGATGACATACGCATACCGATGACCGCAGAACAGCAACAGTTATTTGGTATAGACAAGCTTAAAGTCAACCGCTCAGAGCTGCCGTCCATTACCCATGTAGATTATTCCGCACGGGTACAAACGGTTCATCAAGAAACCAACCCCCGTTATTATCAGCTACTTAAAGCGTTCGAAGAAAAAACAGGCTGTGCCGTTTTAATTAATACATCCTTTAATGTTCGAGGCGAACCCATTGTTTGCACGCCGGAAGATGCTTATCGCTGTTTTATGCGCACGGAAATGGATTATCTTGTAATCGATGGCTTTTTAATGGCCAAATCCGACCAACCGGAATGGCAGAAAGATGAATCCTGGAAAGAAGAGTTTGAACTGGATTAAAGAATAAACCTATGAATACCAAAATAACCAACAATCAATTACGACAGTTCGGCGTTATCTTTGCGATCGGTATACTATCTATTTTCGGCCTGTTAATACCTTATTTGACCGAAAAACAGGCATCTGACTGGGTATTATTTTTAGCATTGCCGGTGGGTTTCATAGCATTACTCCTGCCGATTATCTTGAAGCCTGTTTACCTAGTGTGGATGAAAATCGGTGCCGTATTAGGCTGGATTAATACCCGAATTATTTTAACTTTTGTTTATTTTGTTGTCTTTATGCCGGTTGGCTTATTAATGCACTTGCTCGGTAAAGACCCTATGAACAGAAGATTTCAATCAGATGAAAACAGTTACCGAATTAAAACAAGTCCAATTGATGGAAAAAGAATGGAGAGACCATACTAATGAGTGATTTATTAAAAGATTTATGGGGCTTTATGCGTGAACGGAAAAAGTTCTGGCTGGCTCCGATCGTGATTATTTTATTATTTTTAGGCACCTTAATCGTGTTTAGTGAGGGGTCGGTCATTGCTCCTTTCATATACACGCTGTTTTAAATCACCCTTATGATAAATAAAGACTTTATCGGAACAGTACTAATATCTATAGGCGTCCTAGTTTTATTAGTTACTGGCTTTTTCGGAGGACGATATTACACGCTTAAATTTTTTAAAAAACATATCGCATCTGAGCAGCGTCATATAACACTGGGCCAGCAATTAAAGGACCATGAAAAAGATGAAGCCTTAACTGTATTTCAATCCGATAAACAAAATGTCAATGCTTTAAATGATTATTTATGGTCTGTGCCTAACAGCCCGTCGCCTTTTGTTGGTAACGCTCCTCGTCCCGGTATTCATGCGAATACTCGCATCAACAAAATGCAGTTTCGTTCACCTAATGAACTGCAGCAACCAAAACCGGTCGGAACCTATCGTATCTTTTTTACTGGTGGCTCCACGGCTTTCGGTGTGGGAGCACCGAGTGAGGAAAGAACAATAAGCGGCTATCTACAGTTGTTTTTGAATGAACAGTTGTCTCCAGTTACCAATTTAAAATATGAAGTGATTAATGCTGCAAATCCAGCATGGGCAAGTACGCATGAGCGTATTTTAGTAGAAAACCGGCTGTCGGAATTAGACCCGGATCTGGTTATTTCCTTTTCCGGTAATAATGATGTCCATTGGTCCCAAGAAGGCGCTAATACACTGTGGTTCAGAAGTTATTTTGACAGTACAGTGTTTACCTTTTTTAATCGGATATATTTTTTAGTTACGGGTAAAAGCCTGCCCGAAGTAGCCCGTAATGCTAAACATGAAATACCGGCAGAAATCGTTAGTAAAAGATTAATAAAAAACATTAAGCTTTCCAGCTATGTCTTAGCTCAGGAAAATGCCAAATATCTATTTGTATTACAACCCACTCTCGCTGTGGGGAACAAACCATTAACCCCTAGAGAACAAGCCTTCCTTAATAAAAGAGAATCGCAAAAAAAAGGGCATACAGAGTACTTTAAAGCATGTTATCAATTATTTAATAAGCAGGTTTCCAATCTGAAAACCGATAATTTTGCTTTTCTCAATCTAAGCAATATTTTTGATCAACGTAAAGATGATATCTATTTGGATTCTTATCATTTTGGCGATAAAGGAAATGAGCTGATTGCTAAAGCAATTTTTACAAAGCTAAAACAGGATTTAATCATGTAGCCCAACAGTTGCTCTTATGAAGTCTTATTTAATTAACATATTTATCTCTTTAACGAGTATTTTTATTACAATTTTCTTCTTAGAGTATTTTATTGATGATTATTTAATTAATAAAACACCGCTTAAGTTTCATTTTGCCCTACCAGAAGCAATGCAGGTTCTGGCCCAAAGTTCTAAAGACAGTCGTTTACCAACCTCATATATTGCGCTGGTAGGCGACTCGTATTCTCAGGGAAAAGGGGACTGGTTATTAACAGCCGACCCGAATCACAATAGTCCCTTCCACTCCGCACATTTAATTTATCAATATACCGGACATGATGTGATCAGTTTAGGTAGAAGCGGAGCCAGTAGCATAAAAGGTTTGGTTCGGGATCCGATTGCTAAATTTGACTTTATCCAACGTAATATCGATTCCAGTCTCCAATATCCCGAACATATTCTGGTATATTTCTATGCCGGCAATGACCTTGAAGATAATTGGCTGCAACTTAAGCATAAATTCGCCTACAAATATGGCTGGGATAAAGTCAATGACAATAATACCTGGGATGAATATTTTAAAACCAGCATCAATAACAAAAAAGTCGGCACGATTGGCCATCTTGATACTAATCATGGGTGGCTGTTAAGGGCAACAAAGAAAATCCTCAGCAACAGTTTTAACCAAGCCCTGGATAAAGATATCAGCTTACCAGATCAAAAAATACACAGCGCTGTCAATAAGGCTCTTATCAATAATCAGGAAATGCCTTTACCGGACCGGCTTCAGTCTCCGGCAATGACATTGAATGAGCGACAAACAAAGCTCGCTCTTAATGTATTTTCCCGCTCTCTGGTCTATATGAAACAATTTTTTCATACTGCGAAGATTACTGTTGTCTATATTCCCTCGGTTATTGAAAGTTATCAATTAACATCCAAAAAGGTTAGTGTCTTTCGTATTATTAGTGAAGACCCCGGCATTGTCAGGAAGAGGGCTATATTCACCAAGCTACAACTGCAAAATAGAAGTGACTTTATTGCTGGATCTATTAAAAAAATTAGCCAACAACATCATGTTTCTTTTATTGATACCCGTCCCGTCATATTACAGGCATCAAAAAAACAATATATCCATGGCCCGAGAGATTGGCTACACTTTAATCAGCAAGGATACCTCGCCTTAACCAAAGCGATTATTTGCTCACAACAATTTATCAATTCTGTATTACCCCAATACCAATCTGTTTGCACATCAGTCTAATTGTTAATGTCTATCTAGTCATATTTATTTCATAACCTAAAATAGTGAACTATAATGGACCGATAGTCTTGATCTGTCGAAAGATCATATGGAAATATTTCAACCATCTACAATTATTGAATGAGCAAACAAGATTCATCCACATATAAAACTGATACCGTTAAACTTTTATATAAAATTCTGATCCAGTTTTCTATTTACGCTCATGGTATTAACAAAAACTTAGACCCACACTTATCAAAAATTCGCAGTACTCTTAAGCAAGGCTTTGATCTGCAAAAATTCCTACCTGAGTTAATTGAACTGTCTAAAACGCTCAACTTCTTGATCGAATCAAACAAAAACCTGCTTTATCCTACAGCCTCCCCTCTATTTGATTACCTAAAATCTAGTTCTCATACTGACTCAGAACTTGAATCAGTCCGCTTACTTCAGCAACGGTTTGAAAGTGGACAATTCAAATCAGTACAAAATCTGTTCTCGGCTGTCGACCAGGTTTTTAAATCACAGCCTAAAAATAACAGTCATTCACCAGAGCAAAAAGACTTAATTATTTCCAGCCTTAACAAAATTCTTGAAGATTCAAATATTCCAACAAAATGTAACGCTCAGTATCTCTCACTTAAACAACAGTTAAAACCAAGCCTGAGTGATGCTGCATTTAAATCCATAATTGACTCTGCAGTCAGTTTATTTATGCAAATTAAAAATCAATCTGACACTGAGCATCTGGAAATTGAGGATTTCCTACAGAATATGTCCGCTCAATTAGCTTCATTTGAAACAGCAAGCCAATCTGCTGAAGATTCAATACAACAATCTATTAACAACCGGGATTTTTTTAGCTCTGTAATTTCTGATAAGGTTGCCAATATTCAAGACAGCACCACCAAAGCCTTGGACCTGGACTCTCTTAAACACCAGATCAATCAACGTCTAAACGAATTAAGCCTGCAATTACAGAAACATCATAGTAATGAAGATCAGCAACAACTGGAAACTCAAAGGCAATTGAATGAGCTTAAACAGAAACTGATTGATTTGGAAACTGAAACGGCCAGTCTTCGCAACAAACTTAAATTAGAACATGATAAAGCCTTCAAAGATGCACTGACTGGCCTTCCAAACCGACTGGCTTTTGATGAACGTATTATGCTAGAACAAAATCGCTGGCTGAGATACCAACAGCCTTTAACATTGATTATTTGGGATGTTGATCATTTTAAAAACATCAATGATGATTTTGGTCACCAGGCAGGTGATAAAGTCTTAATTATGATTGCTCAATTAATCTTAAATAACTGCCGCGCCACTGATTTTGTTGCGCGTTATGGTGGGGAAGAGTTTATTACCCTGCTACCTCATACCAATGCAGAAAATGCCATGATCGTCGCAGAAAAGATTCGGCAAATTATCGAAAAATCCTGGTTTAACTATAGCGGCGCAACAGTCGATATTACAATTTCTTCTGGTATTTGTGAATTTTCTCAGGGTGATAATTACAATTTCGTATTTCAACGTGCCGATGCGGCTTTATACCAAGCTAAACAACAAGGCCGGAACCGATGCTGTTTAGCCAGTTCTGTGCAATAAATTACCAAATTAAATCATCAGGAACCTGATAGTCTGCATATGGATCGTTTTCATTTGAATTGTCAGACTTTTCATTCAATACAATCACATGGCTTTGATCACGTAATTTAATTTTCTCTGCCACTGTATTGTGGACAACTTCATAAGCCTGTTCACATTTAACAATCGCCAACACCCCTTTGGTTATTTGTTCTCTTATGTCTTGAGTGACATAAATTGATTTTACGGTGTTCTGATCGGTAAAATTAAAGGCTGTCCCTTCCTCATTATCCTGCTGCAATTTATTTTGCTCTATGAGCTGTTTGATCTGGGCTTTAATTTGCTGACGCTCCGCTTCTGCCTGTTTTTGTTGGTTTAATAGCCTATCTTTTTCAGCTTGTGCCGCCTGCCTTTGTTTAAACTGTTCTTTTGTTTCATCAAGAACCGGCTGATTTTGCTTTCGTTGCTGCTTTGCCTGCTTCCTTTTATTTGACTTGAGCTGCTTAACCTTGGTCTCGCTGGTTAAACCGGCTTTTAATAATTGATCTTGTAGTGATGCCATCTAAATTTACCCGTTATTCAACCGTGACTGATTTTGCCAAATTTCTCGGCTGATCCACATCCGTTCCTTTTAATACAGCGACATGATAAGATAATAGTTGTAGCGGTATTGTATAGATAATAGGGGCTATTTCATTTGCAACTGTGGGCATTCTGATAATCTGTACATTCTCGTCATGGTCGCTCGGCAGCGCTTCGTCCATAAAGACTATTAACTGTCCTCCACGGGCACTGACTTCCTGTATATTTGATTTCAATTTTTCCAGCAGACTGTTATTGGGTGCAACGGTTATCACAGGCATTTCCGCATCAATCAATGCTAAAGGCCCATGTTTCAATTCTCCGGCAGGATACGCTTCGGCATGGATATAGGATATTTCCTTTAATTTTAATGCGCCTTCCATTGCTATCGGATAATGCGTTCCTCTACCTAAAAACAGGGCATGAGATTTTTCTGCAAATTGCTCGGATAACTGTTGTATTTCATCATCCAGTTTCAGTACTTCTTCTATTTTTCCCGGAATACTAAACAGCTCTTGAGTAATCTTGTTTTCTATTTCCTCAGTCAGCGCAAACCGACGACCTATCGCGATAACCAGTAACATTAGTGAAGTTAACTGTGTGGTAAATGCCTTGGTTGACGCCACACCAATTTCAGGGCCGGCTCGAGTCATTAAAACCAGGTCAGACTCTCTAACCAGTGAGCTTTCCGGCACATTACATACGGCAAGCGAATATTTGGCTCCACATTTTTTTGCTTCCTGTAATGCAGCCAAGGTATCTGCTGTCTCGCCGGATTGTGAAATTGTGATAAATAAACAGTCCGAATTGACCACTGGACTGCGATACCTGAATTCACTCGCCACCTCGATGTTACAAGGGATTTTAGCTAATTTCTCAAACCAGTATCTGGCGACCAGCCCGGCATGAAAACTGGTGCCACAGGCAAGTATTTGAATTGATTTTATATGATCAAATACTTCACTCGCATTATGGCCAAAGGTTTTTTCCTGCAACCTGTTATCTATAAAACGACCCTCTAGGCTTTCAGATATAGCCCAGGGCTGCTCATAAATTTCCTTAAGCATATAATGCCGATATTCACCTTTATCAACCGCATCTGCGGTTAAATGGCTTTCTACGATTGGTCGATCGACCAGATTATCGTCAGCATCATAAATAATCAATTTATCGGTACTGATTTGAGCGATATCTCCATCTTCCAAAAATATAAAACGCTGCGTTACCGGCAGCAGAGCGGCGACATCTGAAGCTATAAAATATTCACCTATGCCAACTCCGATAACCAAAGGGCTACCTTCCCTGCACGCAATTAATGTATCAGGATGGTCCTTATTGATAACACCTAAAGCATATGCGCCTTCCAACTCTTTCAGAGTCTGCTTGACTGCGGTCAACAAACAATCTGTGGTTTCCAGCGCCGAATAAATTTCATGAACGATCACTTCAGTATCGGTTTCAGAATTAAATTCATGCCCTTGTTTAATCAGCTTTTGCCTTAATTCACTATGGTTTTCAATAATGCCATTATGAACCACTGCTACCTTATCCCGACTAATATGTGGGTGCGCATTCAAGGTACTGGGCTTACCATGCGTAGCCCATCGGGTATGCGCAATTCCAATGAGTCCATGTATAGCAGTTGATGAAATCAATGCTTCCAATTCCGCAACTTTGCCCAGCGCACGTACTCGCTGCAATTTACCATTATCGATAACGGCAAGCCCCGCCGAATCATAACCTCTATATTCCAGACGTTTTAAGCCTTCGATTAAAATTGGTACGACATTACGTTGAGCAATTCCGGCTACAATTCCACACATTTCATTTCTCCTTTTTAACGGGGCGCTGCCATCCTTTAATAGACATTTGTTTTGAACGGGATAAAGTTAATTCTTCATCCGGGGTATCTTTAGTAATAGTTGACCCCGCACCAATGGTAGCATTTTTACCGATACTGACCGGGGCGACCAACTGCGAATCTGAACCTATAAATGCGCCATCACCGATGACTGTTCTAAATTTATTAACGCCGTCATAATTACAGGTAATAGTCCCCGCACCGATATTGACCTTACTGCCTATCGTACTGTCTCCAATATAACTCAGGTGATTTATTTTACTGCCCTTAGCTACAGTACTTTTTTTAATCTCGACAAAATTGCCGACATGCACCTGTTCGGCCAGCTCTGCCTCTGGCCTTAATCTTGCGAACGGTCCTATGCGGCTACCGGCACCAACCACTGCATTTTCAATAACACAGTTGGATAAAATCTCAACATCATCATGTATCACCGAGTTTTTTATACTGGTGTTAGCGCCAATTTTAACCCTGCTACCCAGGCTGTTTTTACCTTCCAGAATCACATTAATATCTATTTCAATATCGTGCCCAAGTTCATCCAAAGTTCCTCTATTATCAAATCGAGCAGGATCAGCCAGTGTTATACCTTGTTCCATCAATATGTCTGCCTGTTCCAACTGATAAACACGCTCCAAATGACTCAATTGCAACCGATTATTAACGCCCAGAACTTCATCTTCACCTTCCGGTTGACTGGTTTTTATTTCGACCTGATCAGCAACGGCCATTTCAATGATATCAGTCAAATAATATTCTCCTTGAACATTATTGTTTTCTAATTGAGATAACCATTTTGTTAAATGAATGCCTTTGACGGCCATAATTCCGGTGTTAACTTCATTAATTGCTTTTTCACCTGCCGACGCATCCTTATGCTCAACAATCTTACTGACCGAATTACTTGCATCCCTGACAATTCTGCCGTATCCAGTTGGATCATCCAGCCTAACCGTTAATAATGCCAAAGAGTTTTCCGATACATTCTCCAGCATTTGTTCAATCGTCGTTTTTTTCAGTAACGGAACATCACCATATAAAATGAGTACTTTATCATTATCAGCAATATGATCTGCTGCCTGTTGCACTGCATGTCCCGTACCCAGCTGTTGTTCCTGTTCAATCCAGACAACATCCAAGTGCCCTAATGTTTGTTTAACTTGATCCGCCCCATGTCCGTATACAATTTTGATGTTATTATCCTGCAATTGCATACTGGTATCGTATACATGCTGCAATAAAGGACGATTTGCAATTTTATGTAATACCTTGGGGATGTCGGATCGCATTCTGGTACCTTTACCAGCTGCCAGTATGATCGTAGTAATACTCATTCTTCATTTCCATTAAACAAAAAAAGCCCGATAACGAACTCGTTACCGGGCTTTGTGTGAGGCCTAAGCCACATTTTTTTATCCGCCCCTTTTTCTAAGTCTATCCAGGGTTCTTAATTGCATTACTGCCTCAGCTAATTGTGCCTGTGCTGTAGCGTAATCAATTTTGCTAGACTTATCAGCCAGTGCTTGTTCCGCTCTGGCTTTGGCTTCCAATGCAGATGCTTCATCAATGTCTTTTGCTCTAATAGCCGTATCTGCCAGTACTGTTACCAAGTGCGGTTGCACTTCTAACAGACCACCAGAGACATAGAACGGATGACTTTCATTATCATTCACTTTAACTCTGACTTCACCAGGAACAAGCTTAGTAATGAATGGAGCATGACGCGGTGCAATACCTACTTCGCCTAATTCAGCAGGAGCAAATACCATTTCTACCAAACCAGAATATATTTCCTGCTCTGCACTGACGATGTCTACATGTACTGTCATTGTCATATCAATTTGCCTATAAGTTAACTAACTTACATTCCTTTCGCTTTTTCAACTGCTTCGTCAATACTACCTACCATATAAAATGCTTGTTCAGGTAGATTGTCATACTCACCGTTAATAATACCTTTAAACCCAGCGATGGTATCTTTTAAGGATACATATTTACCAGGTGAACCGGTGAATACTTCAGCAACAAAGAATGGTTGAGACAAGAAACGTTGAATTTTACGCGCTCTTGATACGGTTAACTTATCTTCTTCAGATAATTCGTCCATACCCAAAATCGCAATAATATCACGCAATTCTTTATAACGTTGCAGTGTACCTTGAACTTTACGCGCTACGTCATAATGCTCTTGCCCGATAACTAACGGATCTAACTGACGACTGGTTGAATCCAGTGGATCAATTGCCGGGTAAATACCTAATTCGGCAATTTGGCGAGATAGTACAACTGTCGCATCCAAATGAGCAAAAGTTGTCGCCGGTGATGGATCAGTCAAGTCATCCGCAGGCACATAAACCGCCTGGATCGACGTAATCGAACCTTTTTTGGTTGATGTAATACGTTCCTGTAACACACCCATTTCTTCAGCCAGTGTCGGCTGATAACCCACCGCAGACGGCATACGGCCTAACAACGCTGATACTTCTGTACCTGCCAGAGTATAACGATAAATGTTATCAACAAAAAACAGTACATCACGGCCTTCATCACGGAAATATTCAGCCATGGTTAAACCGGTTAATGCCACACGTAGTCTGTTACCCGGTGGCTCATTCATCTGACCGTATACCAGCGATACTTTATCGATAACGTTTGAATCAGTCATTTCATGATAAAAGTCATTACCTTCACGAGTACGTTCACCTACACCCGCGAATACCGAATAACCACTGTGCTCAATCGCAATATTACGAATCAGCTCCATCATGTTTACGGTTTTACCAACACCGGCACCACCGAACAGACCAACCTTACCACCTTTAGTGAATGGACAGACTAAGTCAATAACCTTAATACCGGTTTCCAATAATTCATTCGCAGCCGCTTGCTCGTCATAGGAAGGCGCTTCACGGTGAATAACCCATTTTTCTTTTTCACCAATAGCACCTTTCTCATCAATCGGCTCACCCAGAACGTTCATAATACGCCCCAATGTTTTTTCACCGACGGGAACAGCGATTGCTTGTCCTGTTCCTTCAACTTCCAGGCCGCGACTTAAACCGTCAGTCGAGCCCATTGCGATGGTTCTGACCACGCCATCACCCAATTGCTGCTGAACTTCCAGCACTAGGCCTTGCTTTTTTACATTTAATGCGTCATAAACTTTTGGCAGATCTTCACGTGTAAACTCCACGTCCACGACCGCGCCAATAATTTGAACGATTTTACCCGAACTCATTTTGTCGTCCTCTATAATATTAATTCGCTATGCTAGGCTTAAACAGCTGCGGCACCGGCAACAATTTCCGAAATTTCCTGAGTAATGGCTGCCTGTCTTGCTTTGTTATAGATAAGCTGAAGCTCATCAATAAGGTTTCCGGCATTATCCGAAGCACTCTTCATTGCAACCATTCTGGCTGCCTGTTCACAGGCATTATTTTCAACCAGACCTTGATAAACCATCGACTCAATATAGCGAGTCAATAAATTATCAAGTACCTCTTTGGCATCCGGCTCGTAAATATAATCCCATGTTCCGGACAGATCTTCTTCCAGTTCACCCGCCGCTACCGGAAGTAATTTTTCAATGCATGGCTTCTGCGTCATGGTATTTACGAATTCATTATTTAAAACATATAATTCGTCTATTTTACCTTCTTCAAAGGCATCCAACATGACCTTAATCACGCCTACAATATCTTGCAAATGCGGCGCATCACCCAGTTTGGAAACATCACCAACCAGATTCACATCCAGATTACTGAAAAAACCACTGGCTTTAGTACCGATGGTACAAACATCCACGTCGATTTTTTTGCTGTCCCATTGCATCAGCTCTTTAACAGCCAATCTGAATAAATTGGCATTTAAACCACCACACAACCCTCGATCCGAGCTGACGACTATAATGCCAACGCGTTTAACATCCCTTTCAATCAGAAAGGGATGTTTATATTCCGGATTTGCATGTGCCAGATGCTTAATGATCTGAGAAATTTTCTTAGAGTATGGACGAGTAGCCTGCATTCTGTCTTTTGTTTTACGCATTTTACTCGCCGCAACCATTTCCATGGCGCGCGTGATCTTTTGAGTATTTTTAATACTCGCGATCTGTGTGCGTATCTCTTTACCAACAGCCATTTGACGACCCTTTTACCAAGTCTGTGTTTTGATGAAGTTTTGAATGGCAGATTCCAGGCCTTTCTTAATCTCATCATTAAAATCGCCTGTTGCATTAATGTTATCCATTAATTCAGCATGCTCAGATTTCATATAGCTTTGTAATGCCGCTTCAAAATCTAGTACTTTTTCAACTTCAACATCATCTACATAGCCTTCGTTAGCAGCAAACAATGAAACCGCCATTTGCGCAACCGACATTGGCGAGTATTGATTCTGTTTCATCAATTCGGTAACACGTTGACCACGTTCAATCTGCTTACGAGTGCTTTCGTCCAAGTCGGAAGCAAACTGAGCAAAAGCCGCCAATTCACGATATTGAGCCAAGTCAAGACGGGTACCACCACCCAGCTTTTTAACTATTTTAGTCTGTGCCGCACCACCCACACGAGATACCGATAAACCGGCATTAACCGCAGGACGTATACCTGAGTTAAATAAGTCAGTTTCCAAAAAGATCTGACCGTCAGTAATCGAAATTACGTTTGTAGGTACGAATGCAGAAACGTCACCACCTTGAGTTTCAATAATCGGCAATGCCGTTAATGAACCTGTCTTACCTTTTACTTTACCGTTAGTTAATTTTTCTACTTCTGCAGCACTAATTCTTGATGCTCTTTCCAGCAAACGAGAGTGCAAATAGAAAACGTCACCTGGGTACGCTTCACGGCCTGGTGGACGACGTAATAGTAATGACACCTGGCGATAAGCCCAAGCTTGTTTGGTTAAATCATCATAGATAATCAGAGCATCTTCACCTTTATCACGAAAATACTCACCCATGGAACAACCGGTATACGGTGCAATAAATTGTAATGCTGCGGACTCAGATGCCGACGCAGTAACAATAATGGTATGATCCATTGCGCCATGTTCTTCCAGCTTGCGAACCACGTTGGCAATTGATGAACGTTTCTGACCAATGGCAACATAGATACATTTGATACCGGTACCTTTTTGGTTAATGATGGCATCAATCGCAATAGCTGTTTTACCTGTTTGACGGTCACCAATAATCAACTCACGTTGTCCACGGCCCACCGGGATCATCGCATCAATTGATTTCAAACCTAATTGAACGGGTTGATCAACTGACTGACGAGCAATTACGCCCGGCGCAATTTTTTCGATTGGAGATGACTCTTTAGTATCGATAGCGCCTTTGCCATCAATTGGATTACCCAGTGCATCAACCACACGGCCAAGCAATGCTTCACCAACAGGCACTTCTAAAATTTTACCGGTACATTTAACTGTATCGCCTTCAGTAATGTGGTCATATGAACCTAATATAACCACACCGACCGAATCTCTTTCCAGGTTAAGCGCCATACCGTAGGTATCACCTGGAAATTCGAGCATTTCACCCTGCATTGCTTCAGATAAGCCATGCACTCTAACGATACCGTCAGTCACGCTGACTACGGTTCCCTCAGAATGAGCTTCAGTACTCATGTCGAAATTTTCGATCCTTTTTTTGATTAGATCACTTATTTCAGATGGATTTAATTGCATGTTCTTTTTCTCACTCTGCCTTTAAAGACGCTTCGCCAATTGCTGTAGCTGACCCTTAACTGATCCGTCAATAACTTTATCGCCTACACGAACAAAAAAGCCGCCGATTAATGACTTATCCACACTTTTGCTTATATGCACTTTCTTCTTTAGCAATTTTTCAAGTTTTGAAGAAAATTTCTTCTCTTCATCCGTCGAAAAAGGATAGGCAGTCACAACCTCGGCATCAACATAACCTTCATGTTCCGCTTTTAATTCCTCAAAGAGACTAGCAATTATTGGCGCTAAAGTTAGTCGATCATTATCCGCGAGTAATTTCAGAAAATTCTCCGCTTCGTCATGAACTTGCTCTTTGCAAATATCAAGAATCAATTCAAGCGCACGTGCTTTATCAACTTTCGGGTTTTTGACGATGTCATAAATTGCTTCATCACTCAATACCGCCGAAATAAACGCTAAAGAGTCAGACCACTTTTCAGCGTTCTTGACTTCTTGTGCCCGCTTGAATACTGCTGCCGCGTAAGGTCTCGCTAATGTTGCCAATTCGCTCATTCGCTTAACCTAATTTTTTGGATGCGTTGCTTAAAATTTCTTTATGCTTAGTCTCGTCGATTTCAGCACTTAAAACTTGCTCAGCTGCCTGAAGTGCTAAAGCAGAGACCTCTTTGCTTAAACCTTCTCTGGCCTGTTGAACTTCCTGCTCAATTTGCGCCTTAGCTGCACTAATCATCCGCTCGCCTTCTTTTTTAGCAGAATCTTTCGATTCTTCTACAATCTCTGATGCTCTTTTCTGAGCCATACCAACGATTTCGGCAGATTGATCTTTCGCTTCTTTAAGAACATTTTTGGCTCTTTTCTCAGCCAACAGCATTTCTTCCTGACCTTTTTCGGCCGCAGCCAAACCGTCAGCAATTTTCTTTTTACGTTCTTCTAATGAAGCAAATAGTGGGGGCCAAATGTACTTCATGGTAAACCAAACCAGAAGTGCAAATGTAATCATTTGTCCAATCAGAGTAGCATTGATACTCACGATGCGTTCCTCTTGTTGCTGTTAAAAATCAGACTGTTTATTAGCCGGCGGCTTGTACAGCAGACAGGAATGGGTTAGCAAAAGTAAAGAACAGAGCCAAACCAACACCAATCATGGTTACCGCGTCTAATAGACCAGCAACAACGAACATTTTAACCTGTAGCATAGGTACCATTTCCGGTTGACGTGCAGCACCTTCAAGAAATTTACCGCCTAACAAACCAAAACCAATCGCGGTACCTAGAGCACCCATACCCAAAACCAAACCAACTGCAATAGCTGTCATGCCTTGTACATCGGCAATTAATGCTGCCATTTCCATAATACCTCCAAAATATTGTTAAAATAAAAGAAAAAATTAATGGTCTTCGTGCGCCATACTCAGGTAAACAATTGTTAATACCATAAAGATGAACGCCTGAAGCGTAATAATCAAAATATGAAAGATTGCCCAGGGAAAACTTAAGATAGGCTGCACAAAACATGGCAGCAATGCAATCAATATAAAAATCAACTCGCCCGCATACAGGTTACCAAACAAACGTAACGCCAACGAGATCGGTTTTGCCAGTTCTTCAACCAGCTTCAGTAATAAATTAAATGGTAATAACCAGGGACCAAACGGTTGAAACATTAATTCTTTGGCAAAACCCCAAGGGCCTTTAACTTTAATACTATAAAAAATAATCAGACAAAATACTGAAATCGACATAGCAAATGTCGCATTTAGGTCGGTACTGGGTACCACGCGTAAATATTCAATACCCATTAATGAACCCATTGCCGGCAGAATGTCAACCGGAAATAAATCCATAAAATTCCATAAAAACACCCAGCAAAAAATAGTTAATGCTAGGGGAGCAATCAATTCACTTTTTCCGTGAAAACTGTCTTTAACCTGAGTGTCAACAAACTCAATCAGCATTTCGGCAAAGTTTTGCGTCAGGCCCGGAACACCTGATGTTGCTTTTTCTGCTGCAGTTTTAAAAAACCAGACAAATAAACCGCCTAATAAGGCTGAGAAAAACAAGGTATCCAGATGTAATGTCCAAAACCCCTCACCGACACTTAACGGTGTCAAATGGTGAACAATATAACCTGTTGCCCCTTCGGCTGCCGCATGAGCTTCAGTAGCCATGTTTCCTCTCTTAATTGAACTTAAATTAATAATCGCGTATTAACAACGCAAACCAAAATACTGTCAATGCCACAATGTAGCCTGTAAACAGCGCTTTTATTTCTATATTTGGGAGTTGAAAAATCAAACCAAACAGAATTACTGTCAAGATTAACTTTCCTGATTCACCGGTATAAAAAGATTTAACAACCTTTTTTGCTTCCTGCCCGGCTGACTTAGCCACCCGTATTGCAAAATATACGTTGGGTATAAACGCTGCAAATCCACCTAAAAATGCTGAACGTGCCGCTATCCAACCATCTACAATGACGAATCCTATTGTTGTTATTGTTATTAAAAGAATCTGTATTGCTAAAACTTTACTTATAGGTGAGAGTTTATTTTTTCGCACACCCGTCATCCTATACTGTAGCGGTCGAATTATAGCTAGCACGCCTGATTAAATCAATCATTAACTCATTTGCAACAAAAAAACCAAGACTTTATAATCCGGGTTTTTTTACCTAATCTGCTCTATAATCCCTTCCAGCTCTTCCAGGCTGCTATATTCAATAACCATTTTACCTTTACCGCCATTTTTATGATTTATGGTTACTCTTGCGCCCAGGCGCGCAGTCAAGTCATCTTGTAATATCTGCGTATCTTTATCAATTTCGGGTGCCACATTGGTAACCGGCGCCGCCTCACCTTCTTTAACCAGCTTTTCGGTAGCTCGAACGGTTAACCCCAATCGAACGACTTTTTGTGCAGTCGTCACTTGTTTCTCACCTGCCAAAGACAACAAGGCCCGCGCATGCCCCATTTCCAGCTGACGATTTATGAGCATTTTTTTTACTTCAGGATGCAAATCATTTAAACGCAACAAATTGGTAATAGTGGTTCTGGATTTACCCACCGCATCGGCAATCTGCTGATGGGTCATGGCAAACTCTTCCAACAACCGCTTTAACGCCTCAGACTCCTCCAACGGATTCAAGTCTTCACGTTGAATATTCTCAATCAGCGCAATGGCCATGGCCGCACGATCATCAATATCGGCAATAACAACCGGAACCTCTGGCAAACCGGCTAACTGCGAAGCTCGCCAGCGACGCTCACCGGCAACAATTTCAAATTTATCTTCTGCCAGTTTACGTACCACAATGGGCTGGATAACACCTTGCGCCTTGATTGAATCAGCCAGTTCCTGCAATTTTTCCGGATCGATATCTTTTCTGGGCTGATATTTACCGCGCTGCATCTGTTCAATCGGTAATTTATGCAGTTGATTCTTTTCTGCACCACTCACTACCGCTTTTGAAGCATCACCCAACAAGGCATCCAACCCTCGTCCCAAACCTTTTTTTCGTACCGCCATGTTACTTGCTTTCCTTTCTAATCATTTCACCCGCCAATGCAATATAAGCCATCGAACCCCTTGAGCCTCTATCATATTTGATCACAGGTAAACCGTGACTGGGCGCCTCTGCCAATCGGATATTTCGGGGAATACAGGTTCTGAATACTTTATCTCCAAAGTATTCCTGCAATTGATCTGAAACATCTTTGGTCAACCGGCTTCGATTATCAAACATGGTGCGCAGTAAACCTTCCAGATGCAATTCTCTGTTTACCGTCTCCTGAATATTACGAATGGTATCCAATAAAGCTGACAAACCCTCAAGAGCATAATATTCACACTGCATGGGAATTAATACGCTATTGGCGGCAACCATGGCATTTAAGGTCAACATATTTAATGACGGCGGGCAATCAATCAAAATATAGTCGTACTGACTTTTAACCACCTGCAGAGCATCCGCCAAACGACGTTCACGATTTTCAGCCTGCATTAACTGCACTTCGGCGGCTGTTAGATCAGAATTCCCGGGAATAACAGCAAAGCCAATTTCAGGCATGTCTATGATAGCCTCTGTTATGGGTACTTCCTGAAGCAGTACATCACAGCTGGAATAAGCCACTTCACCTTTATCAACACCACACCCCATGGCTGCATTACCCTGCGGATCCATATCCACCAGCAATACACGACGTTTAGCCGCGGCTAATGAGGCGGCCAGATTAACACTGGTTGTTGTTTTCCCCACACCGCCTTTTTGATTGGTTACGGCAATTACCTTTCCCACCCATTCACCTCTTAAAATCAATGCGCATTTATTATTTTAACCAGGCATCGCTGCGCGTCTATTCCCGGTACATTTAAAGTAATCACCGAGCCGTTGAGCCCGGCACCAGCCAACTCCAACTCAGGATTTTGCGCTTTCATAGCCAACAACACACCGTCTTTTTGCAATAAATGTGATGTTAATTTCATAATTTCCGACAACTCGGCAAACGCTCGCGTGGTTATCACATCATAAAGCTGTTCCGGTTGATAGTTTTCCACTCGACTATGGCAAACGTTGACGTTTTTTAAGCCTAACTCCAACACCGCCTGTTGAACAAAACGAGTTTTCTTGGAATTGCTGTCCAACAAAGTAAAACTTACCTCAGGCAAATATATCGCTAACGGAATGCCCGGCAACCCGGCCCCAGTACCAATATCTATAACACGCCGGCCACGAATATAAGGTGCAATGGCCAAACTATCCAACAGGTGCAATGCCACCATCTCTTGCCGATTACGTATAGCTGTCAAATTATAGGCCTTATTCCATTTTTCAATCAGCAATAAAAAATTCAGCAACTGTTCAAGCTGGCTTTCTTCCACCAGCAGCGCTAAAGAACTTAAACCTGAAACCAGTTCTTTTCTACAATCATCCATTACTTAGGCACTTTTCTTTTTTAAATGAACCAATAATAAAGAAATGGCAGCGGGTGTCACACCCGGAATCCTTGAAGCCTGCCCCAAGGTCTCCGGCTGCTGGCGGGTTAATTTTTCACTCACCTCATTTGACAGCCCCGGTACCTTGGCATAATCGATGGTATCCGGAAAACGCAAATGATCATATCGTTTTGCCCGGTTAATTTCAGTTTGCTGACGATCAATATAACCCGCATATTTTGCCTGGATCTGCACCTGCTCAGCCACTTGCTCCGGTACTGTGTCTGAACCCAAAAAACTCAACAGATTAGTAATATCAACCTCGGGGCGACGCAACAAATCCATCAAATTTGCTTCTTTTTGTAAAGGCTTACCCCAGAACTGCTCCACCTGTTTAGCTTGCTCTGTCTCAGCGCGAATCCATTTTTTAGTTAATTCGCTTTGCAAATTGGCTATCGCTTCCCGCTTGATTTCAAAGGCCTGCCAGCGCTGATCATTCACCAGCCCCAACTCGCGGCCTTTTTCCGTCAAACGAAGATCGGCATTATCTTCACGCAACAATAAACGATATTCCGCCCGGCTGGTAAACATACGGTAAGGCTCCTGAGTACCGTAAGTAATCAAGTCATCAATCATGACACCGATATAGGCCTCATCCCGGTTTGGACTCCAGCTTTCCTTGCCCTGTACCAGGCGCGCGGCATTTAATCCGGCAATCAAACCTTGCGCCGCTGCTTCTTCGTAACCGGTCGTACCATTGATTTGACCGGCAAAAAACAAGGCATGCATATGTTTGGTTTCCAGTGATGACTTCAAGTCGCGGGGATCAAAGAAATCATATTCAATCGCATATCCCGGACGAATAATCTCCGCATTTTCAAAACCTTCCATCGTGCGAACAAACTTATACTGCACATCAAACGGCAGGCTGGTTGAAATACCATTCGGATAAATTTCATTGGTATTCAGTCCTTCCGGCTCAACAAAAATCTGATGTGAATCACGATCTGCAAAGCGTACAATCTTATCCTCAATGGAAGGGCAGTAGCGTGGCCCTGTTCCTTCAATAATTCCGGTATACATCGGTGACCGATCCATACCGGAACGAATAATATCGTGTGTTTGGATATTGGTGCGTGTTATATAACAAGGGATCTGCCTTGGATGCTGCTCGCGCTTACCCAAAAAAGAAAACACCGGCAGAGGATCATCGCCATGTTGTTCCTGCAACTTACTGTAATCGATGGTGCGACCATCAATACGTGGCGGAGTGCCGGTCTTTAAACGGTCAACGGTAAACGGCAATTCACGCAAACGCTCAGCCAAGGCAATAGATGCCGGATCGCCGGCACGACCACCGGTATAATTTTCCAGACCGATATGGATTCGACCACCCAAAAAGGTTCCGGTGGTTAACACCACGGCCTGCGCGTAAAAATCCAAACCCATTTGAGTTTTAACGCCGATAACCTTATCACCTTCAACAATTAAATCGGCAACCGTTTGCTGAAACAGACTCAGATTTTGCTGGTTTTCCAATGCGGACCTGACCGCCTGTTTATAAAGGCTGCGATCGGCCTGTGCCCTTGTCGCCCTGACCGCAGGGCCTTTACTGGCATTCAAGATACGAAACTGGATACCGGCATGATCAATGGCCTGAGCCATCAGACCGCCCAATGCATCCACTTCTTTTACCAAATGACCTTTGCCGATACCCCCCACAGCCGGATTACAGCTCATTTGCCCCAGCGTATCAATGTTCTGGGTTAACAATAAGGTATTCGCACCACATCTGGCCGCAGCCATAGCCGCTTCGGTTCCGGCATGACCGCCACCGACAATAATAACGTCAAAAACTTTTTTGAATTTCACTTGTCAATTATGTTCAAATAAAACAATATTTTATACCTAAACTCCAAGATTGAGCAGTGATTTTAATGATCAATATAAAATTTAGGCTTAAGTTGTACATTTAGATTAAAGAGGAAAACAATGAAAAAAAGCAGAAAAGCACCGCAAAATACTGAGCCGGTGATTAAAAATCCGGTGGCAAAATATGCCCGCCAGTTTAATAAAGCTCAAGTATTCAACGATAAAAGCAAATATCAACGTAAAGTAAAACACAAAGGCATGGAGCCTTTCTCAATAAACCAATTTATTGACAAAGGCTTCAGCGCTGAACGGTTACTTCATGTGTTAATGGCGTATTAAGACCAATCTCTTCCTGTAGAGACAACTCATAAGCCGCTCTGTTAATAGCACAGCGCGCATCAACCAGTTTAAACACATTTTTTAACGAGTACGACAAGCGCCAAACCACCGCATGGTCAGCAGCCTCGTTCAGCTTAACCGATGGCAGTTGTTCACTATTAATTGCCGGCTCCAGCGTACAAGCCTGCTGCCAGACCGACGTTAAAAATAGTTCTATACGTTCACTTTTATGACCATAAGCAATTTTAAAATCGACAAACTGCCTTAGACCTGAGCCGGGGCCCTTGGTCAATACTTCTATTTTAGCTGTGCGCAATTTGGAATTGGGCAGCAAAATAATATGTCGCCCGATCAGGTCCCTGAACACGGTTTGTGTTAAAGAAGTTTGTATGACAATAGCCAATAAATTTAACTCATCGACTTTGACCACACTGCCCGGCTCTACATCACCGTTATACAACAGAATTAAACCATTGATATTATCCGGCGCCCAGACATCTTTGGTGGAATAAACCAATAACAATAATCCGCCTAATACACTGGTGGCTTGAAGCCAGCTGGTCATATCCCAAATATTGATAATAACCAGTATGGCAACTATAATTGCCAGAAAGATACCTAACAGACCGAAAACTTCCGACTGATAGGTTTCAACCCGGTATTCCTCACCTTCTATCTCTTTAATGCGGCCAAATTTTAACAGCAGGAAAATCTGCAAAAAATGTACAAATATAAAGGCCAGCAATAAAGTTAATCCGGTCAGGGAAATTTGCCGGGTAAACTCTGCCTCAAACAAGGCGATAAAATAAAGTCCAAACAGGACCAGGTTGATTGCACGCAATGCCCACAGTTTAGTGGCAGCTGTGTCATCATTCGATTTCCGAAAACCTCTAACAATCCATCTGGAAAATAAAAAAATCAGCAAATTTATTAAAAAAACCAGCCAATCCAGCGTAGAAAGCCCATTAAACCAGTTTGAAAGCATAAAAACTGATTAATGCTCTGCTTTCTCAGCGCAATTGATACACATACTGGAAAAAGGCAACGCATTCAAGCGTTCCGCTTTGATAGCTTGGCCGCAAATTTCGCACTTGCCATAATCACCACGATCAATGCGTCTGATTGCTTGTTTTACTTGTTCTATTTCATTTCGAGTTGCATTTCCCAGAGCATCCAGAACCTCATCATTTTCAGCCTGAGTAGCCTGCTCAGCAAAATCCTTTTCCACATCCTGGTCGGCATGTTTGACATCATCAGTAATTTTGGTCAAACGTTCATCCAACTCCTCCAGCATATCAATCAGGCTATTTCTAACTTCATCGTATTCGCTCACAAACAATCCTTCCTCATCTCAATTTTATATCCAACCCTGATCAATCGGTTGGCGTAGATAGCATCTTAACGCCTGTAAATTCTAACATCAATGCAATAGACTAAAAGTTGAAAAAAGGATAAATCGTAAATTTAGTAAAATAATTTTGCTTAATTTCGCTTTATTATCATGTTTTATACAAAGAAAAAACGACATCGCTTCAAGCACCTGTTATCAGTTTTCAACTGTATAACCGTGCCGTTCCGCGCCAAAATATGCAATGAACTTCCACGAAAAAGTATTTGTCGAGAATTTTATGACAACCTGTTTGAAAACGGGTATGCATTAATAACTGTGTAAATTAAGCATTGCCTTGTTTTGACCGGTAACACTCAAACACTGTTAATCAATTTGATCGGATATTTTGATAATAATACTGACCCGGCGGTTTTTCTCTCTTCCTTCTACCGTTTTGTTATCCGCTACCGGCTTTGTATCAGCATAGGAAACCGCTCTAAGACGGGCAACATCCAATCCGCTTGAAGCCAAATAACGTAAAACACTGGTTGCTCTTAACGCACCCAATTCCCAATTGGACGGGAACTCTGCCGTATTAATGGGCCGATTGTCAGTATGGCCTTCTATATAAATTATACCGGCAGAACGCTGCAACAAGGGCGCCAATTGCTTTAACAGTGCCTGTCCGGCACCGACCAACATTGCTTCTGAAGATTCGAATAAAATTTTATCCTGTATTTCAAGCTGAGCATAACCCGTGGTCACCTTGATCTTGACACTATCTGTTAAACCCATGTCATCTACAGACTGCTTCAGGTGTTCCGGATTTAACAGTTCGCTCTGCCGGTTATCCAGTGGCTCTGGTTTTGTTTCATACTCGACGACTGCTTCAATTGTCTCGACAGATTCAGCTTGGTCGGTATTTTCTAATGTCTCGCCAGGTTCATCTTCATCAGTATTTCTTTCAGCCGTTAAAGGAATAGGAGGGGGGACTGTCTTGGATGGTTCATCTACCGGCAATTCTTGCTTGATTAATTCTTCTTTTACCGCTTCTTTGTCAACCGGCTCCTTTATAACAGACTTTTCCCCAATCGATTCATCCTTCAACTTTTCTTCAGTGATCAGCTCTTTACTTACTAAGACCTCGCCAGTCGCTTCCTCACCGTTTAAATTCTCTTTAACCGAAACTTCCTTTGCCGGCAGTTCCTTAACCAACTCTTTTGCATCCTCGTCATGTTGAACTTCCGGTGTATCTTTAGGCAGTTCTGTAGGTTCCGGTAATATTTCAATCGGCTTTTTAACAGCCGCCTTTTGATAAGGTGATGTTTTTATTAACGGCTCTAGAGTAGGGGGCTCAACATTAAAACCACCAACAGCAATTAACGTAACCACCAGCATAATGATCAAGACAAACACATCAAGATATGTAAGCAACCAATTCTGTTGCCGTTGCTCAGGAAGATTTATCAGCTCTTCAAAATACAATGAACTATGCGTTTTTGAAGAATATAGGTGCTTCATTAGTTTTCATTGTCTCTTAATTCGTTATCGTAATAGGCGATAAACGATTTTAGTGTCTCACGAACATAAGAGGGGGTACGTCGGTCAGCAATCAGAGTAATGCCTTCCATTACCATACTCATAATCATAATGCGCTGTTCTGTACGTCTTTCCAATTTCACGGCAATCGGATCAAAGACCAGATTAGCCAGCAGTAACCCATAAAAAGTGGTGATCAATGCAATAGCCATATGAGAGGTAATCACATCCAGATTACCCATTTGAATAATATGCAACATATTAATCAATCCCACTAAAGTACCAAGCATACCGAAAGCCGGCGCGTAAGAAGCCATGCTGCGGAAAATATTTGCTTCAGCTTTTTCTTTTGCATGCAGCCTGGCGATTCGCCATTTTAATAATGAAATAATGTCATCGACAGGGGTTTTATCAACAATTAACTGAAACCCGGTTTTTAAATATGGATTGCTAATTGACTCGATTACATTTTCTATACCCAGTGAATCGCGCTGATACCATAACCTGGCAACAGCGATAATTTCATCCGCCTCTTTCATGGGATTCAAACTTTCATAAACAAACACCAGCTTTAAAGAACGCCAGCCCTGCTTGATATCCCTTAACGGATAACTTAAAAAAATAGCCGCAATAGTCCCGATAATCACAATAGCCAGACCCGGCAGATTAAGAAATGCCAAAGGACTATTAGGTGCAAATAAAGCAATAAAAACCAATAGGATAAAACTTAATATTATTCCTATAACGGTTGAATAATTGAGGTTGTGTGTTTTAGGCAACAGACTATCCTGAACTTAATTTTTGCTTGATATAAATAATAGTAGAACTGACTGAAAAGGTCAGGAAAATATCAATAACCGAGTCAAAACTAGATTCGTTACATCGCTAATAGATAAACACGCACTACAGTATCTATCTGCACTCTTAAAAGTATTTATACTTTTTACTTCCTGCGTTTGGTAGCGAGATTACTTTAAAAGCATCTGTACAATATTATTATGTTTATTAAAGCGTGCATAATCCAGTGCTGTTCTGCCTAAAGAATCTTTTAACGTTATATCTGCTTTATTTTGCAAAAGAAGTTGTACTACAGTTGCGTTACCCTTATATGCAGCCATCATCATCGCGGTCATACCGTTTACGGTATTTTTTCGTGGCGTTAAAAGATCCTTAAAACGCATTGTTGAATTAACGTCGGCGCCATGTTTCAAAAAAAGCCTTGTAAGCTCTATGTTATTAATTGCACCCAAGAAAGGCGTTACCCCCCAGTTATTAGGCTGATTGACATCAGCCCCTAATTCAACAAGGTAATTAACCATTTCACGATTTTTTCTTATTATCGAAATAATTAACGGAGTGTCGCCCGAAGTACCGCCACTATTAACATTAATATCAGCGCCGGCATCAACCAAAAGTTTCATTCTTTCAAGGCTACCATGGTGAGCAGCCATAATAACCGGTCGGCATAAACCGCCTGAGCACGTCGGATTTAATTGCTCTTTAGTAACATTACATGTTTTAAGAAAGTGTTTTAATTCCTCCAGATCATTACCAAAAAGAGCCTCTTCATTGCAGGATTCATTAGCCGATACCAACATGGATATAAAACCAATGCATATCGCAATTATCCAAAATAAAACCTGACGGACAAACTTATGTTGTTGATTTACCATCCCAGCTCCCTCCAGACCCTGAGACTCATCTTATACTCTAGACACGGTGGTTTAGCAAGAAACTGATAACTAAACAAATAATCCTAATGCTTTATTTTTTCACTGCGGCAACAACCGAGACTTCGACCAACAACTCCGGTCGGGCAAGACTGGCTTGCACACAGGCCCTTGCCGGTGAGTGACCTTCGATCACCCAGGCATCCCAGACTTCATTCATTCCGGCAAAGTCCTGCATATCTTTAATATAAACAGTCGCAGACAGAATATTCTCCCGGTCACTGCCGGCCTGAAGCAATAAATCATCCACCTTGTCCAGCATGGTACGGGTTTGCTCTTTAATATCCGCATTAGCATCCTTGGCAACCTGACCGCACAGGTAAACGGTGTCATTGTGAATTACAATTTTACTCATCCGGCGACGCTCTGTGCCTAATCGGGTGATTGTCATAGTTCTTGTCCTGAAAGTTTACAATTAATAACAGACCTCTATTGTAAAACGATAAATTAATTTTTATATAACTTGCCGCTTCAAATTCAACTCCGACAATCTTTATGATCAATAACAATAGTGGCCCGGTAATATGAATACGGTATTCCGCCGACATGGGGAAGAGGAATCCACCATAACAACCACTCGGTATTATGCTCTGCTATCTCAATGGGTAAAGTGACAGATGCGCATTGTTTATGTCTTACTTCGACCTGACGGACATCTTTAACCCAGGTTGACAACCATTTAGACTGTTGCTTAAAGCATTGTTGCCATACTGTTCTGGCTTCTTTTTGCGGAACCTGTTTAACCCGTTCATGACAATCCCCTGCTTGAGGATGGATTAAATGAATAAAATCATATTTTTCATCACTGACACCCTTCGCCAATACCTGACCGACAGCGTCCATAAACAACACCTGTGCGTTGGACAATCGCTCAGACCTGCCACTTTCATTAGTTTTAAAAATCAAATCAATATGGACAGAAGCATGCGTAATTGAATGCCAATACCCGTAAGCCAGCACAGTTCCTGAGATTAAAAGCAGTAGCAATATTGTGTTTTTCAAAAAGGCACCTTTTCTATATAAACCCGTTGCATTTTACTGATCGCCAAAGCCAAAGGTTTCAATATCCAGCTTACTGTAGGACAATTTAAACCATTTATCATCGTAGTCCGGACAGTGTTTATAACCAAAAGGCTGAACCAGCCAGCCTAAAGGCCCGCCCATATAATCAAATGTCACATATTTAGCAAGCACTGCATTATCTTTAATTCTATAGACCTCTTTACTGTGACTGGTAATCCATCCCGCATCATTATGAGTTTCCCGATAACCGTATATGCTCTCGATATTGTTTACCTTAATAGAATCAAACCCGCCCTTATCATTTAAAAAATATCGTATAAATGGTGGTTCATTTGGCTTGTGCCTTGTTTTAAAAATATTGGGACCTTCAATAAATGCAATGGTTTTTTCTTTAAAGTGTTTTTTCAAACGATCCAGTTCAAGAAACGGGCCATTCGGATTGACATGGTCAATATAATAGAAATTCACCCCTTCAATAGAGCTTAAAACAGGCTCTTTATGAACCGTACATTGCTGCTCAAAATTCACCCAACCGGGGAGGTAGCTGGCAACAAGAACTACAAACCAAACAACACCGGAAATGGCGAATAGGGAATATTTTTCATTAGTATTTATACGATCAAGCGTTTTGTTTTTTTTATACAGCGGCTTCGCAATAAAACAATAGATGCCGATGATCAAAGGAATATTTAACACCCAGCCCAAAAGTACAATAAAAAAACCGAACGCCATGACGATATTTTCCATTTTGTTTAAAATTGAATTATTTTTCTGTCAATAAATTTGTTAACCGTCGTCTTTTTTTTAATTTCATTATCCGGGCCTTCATCTTCCAACAACTGTTTTAGTATCTTTTTATCTGTCGATGCCTCTAGGTTTTCGACAAGTTCACCTTTAGACGCCAGATAACTTAACTGAATCTCCGCCTTTCCAGCCACAGCATTTGGCGACCAATAACCATAACTACCGCCTGCTTCATTGGCTGAAAATTCGATCTGCACAACATGATCATTGATATCAAAAGTACGGGTAATAGCCTTCATGGGCGTATTGCCCCACAAACCTTGTGTTGCAAACCGGTATTGAGCGGATAACCGATAAGCCCCCGCTCGCGATACAGAAATCGGCACCTGCAAAACAAATCTTTTGTAAATCGGGCCATACTCAGGAACAGGATTGTTCATTTCACTTTCTGAATAGGGTTCTTGCAGCTGATAGCTAATGTTGCCTATTTTTGCAAACTGTTGAAAGGCTTTCTCAGTTTCCACACTCGCCTCTATATAGCTATAAGACCTTTTTACCGAGTTTGGAATAACCATAACGATAATTATAAATTGAAAGGCGAGTGCGGAAATAAACGTCACCCCGGCTAACAGTTTAGAACGTATGATTAACCAGGAAATAATGGCGGTCGCAGCATTACCCGTCAGTGCAAAAAAACCAATAATTATAAATTGCACAGCAAAATAACCGCCCAAACCTTGAAGCCCTGACCAGTCCGAAATAATTGTTATAAGATAAACGGATTCCGAAATCTCGCCTAGAAAAAGGAAAATAAAGCCCACGGCAATGGAAACCAGCGGAGTCACAATAAAGGTAAGTAACCCCAAACAGACAGCCAGAAGCCATTGCTTTTTGGAGTGTACTTGCGCACTATTATTGCCTGAAGAGACGGTATCAATAATCATAGAAAAACACTTCCCCCTTCATCTGGTTATTGTAGGCTGAGAGACGTGTCGATCCCAAACCTACAGTGCTTAATAAAGAACCTCCAAATCAGAACGGAGGATTAGCAGGCTGTTAGGTATTTCATTGTGACAATATAAACCTAAACTACTTACATCAATATCGAATGTAACCAAAACTCTACCACTAGAATTTATTGAACTCGAAACCGTACCTGTGGAACCAACAATGACCCAATAATTTTCCGAAGAATCACATTCTTCCGGTGAAGAAAAATCTCCGTTAAATGATTTCAGTCTTACTCTACTTCCGATATTCATCTTCTAAGTTTTTCTATAAAACATAACCAGTTATTGTCATGGAATAGTTATCATACACTCTAGTTCCTAGTCCATGTCTACAACAAAGCTGAAAAATATCAAATCCAAACTACAAATAAATATATTCGATCAAACTTGTGTTAACAGTTTCGAACATAATTTGAATCCACTATCTATATCTTGTTCCTGATTCCAGTAGGGTAGGTTGATGATATGGACTCCTCAGTCTTTACCGGTGTCATAATGCACCATAGAGAAATAACGGAGTAAAGAGGTGTCCATATCACCAACCTACCATGCTTCGATCTAATTTCAACTACTGCGCTTGTTTTACCAAATTCGACCACAACTTAATTGCATTATCGAGGTCTTGTTCCAGATTCCAGTCCTTGATTCGCTCACTCAAATTGGATTTAATATGATCAAGTACCATCAAGGTAACTGCTCTTTCTGCCTTGGAAAAATGATTAAAGAAACGACTATCTTCACCCTGATAAGTCACATGAAACAGGAACTGATCAAGGTAGCTGTTGCCTGACTCAGAATCCAGGACCAACCGCACCAAAGCGGGAAAATAGTATTTAAATGCTTCCGGCACGACAAAACAGATAGGGTCCCACCCCGGATTACCCAATTGAACCGGACCAATAGTCTCCGGCGTGTAGGCGCGAAGTGTATTATTGTGTTCGGCACACTCTCCACAATGCTCATGATCGGTGTAGTTTTCCGGTACAGGATTATCCGCAAAAACGCGTTGAACCTGACGGATAATTTCATCCGAAATATTTTTGCCGCCGGAACTCAACATTTGGCTGTCAAAAGGGTAGTTGCGTTATAACTTTTTACTAATTCGGGTAATTTCCTTTTCCGATATTTGTTTATTGTTCACTAATGAAAATTTCTTCATAAGAATAGCACTGCCGTTTTGAACCAAAATAGTTAGTTCTGTAGCGTCATTGTCAATACTATGGTCGATCACGGACGATAAGCCGGAATCAATCTCGGTGTAATTCAAGCCGTCCGGGGAAGTCAATGCAATGGTAATGGCATCATTATCATCCAAGTCACCGTTACCATTAGTGTCATTTTTTACAACCTCATAGTAAATCGACATGGTTTCTTTAGCTTTGCAATCATCGCCCTTTTTCCTAAGCTGGACAATTTGATTGATTAAGTACTTGTTGGTATCGAAAAGCCAATGAGAATTCATTTCATCACCGACAAAAAATACTAGATTCCTGGTTATATCGCCGTAGCCGCCGGATGAGAAGCCTTTTGATTTAGGTGCAGAGATTAATTTAACGTACTGAACATCCTTGCCGCATACTTTTGTTATCATACTTAATCTAAGGTCTTCAATTTTGTCATCAACAAATTTTTCATCAATAACCTCAACAGTATTTCGTTGCCCCCATTTCTTGCTTTCAAATATTCCGTATATTACAAAACCAATTAATAACATCAGCAATAAAAGAAAGAGGACTGAATTGACTCTTGTCGTCCAGATAAAAAATCTATTTTTCTCCACAATCTTTTCCCCTGTTATAAAGTTATCAGCCAAATCAGCATAACTTATACGCTAGAGAGATTATTTTATCAAACCCGTGCTTCGGTCCGGCATGAATAGAAGCTAAATTTTTAGAAAATTACCCGAATACCAATTTACAAGACTGAGTTATGGCTTTTATTTATTGCCTACGGCATGTAAGTAGATTGCCGCCTCCGCTACGCCATCGACCCCGATCAGTTCATTAAGCGCCGGGTCTTTAAAGGCACCGACAGTGACAGAGCCCAGGCCTAAGGATACGCTTTGCAATGATATATTCTGACTGATATGGCCGGCTTCCATATAGGTGTAGCGAAATCCGCGTTCACCATATTTTTGCCGCACCCGGTCAAATATGGCCGATAAAACAAAAGTTACCGCAGAATTGCCTAATACCTCCTGCCCCAGTCCGGCGCTGGTAATCTCTTGTTTAAAATTACCGTTTTTTATCAGGTGCAAGGCATGTTCGATAACGGCATAGTGGTAGATACCCGGCTCCAGTCCTGTCACATTATTGACCACCATATAAATCTCAAAAGGATACAGGGCTCCTGCCGAAGGAGCGGTACGCAGTTCGTGATTGAATAATTTGCCGGTTACACCTTGGGCGGCGAACAGCAATTGCGACAACTGAGCTAAAGAAATCGGTTCCTGACTATAGCTTCTTACCGAACGCCGCCGGCGTATCGCATCTTCAAACCCTATACCGGTAAAATCCGGTTCCGGCAGCGTTATAGACCTGGCTTTAGGGTATTGTTTGAACCGCGCCGGATGGCTTGGTTTGGGCTGTAAAAAATTACACAACATTCCCCGCCATGAAATACCGGTTTCTTTATGGAAGCGCTCACCGATACTAAGCTTGGTGTACCCGTCGGTCTGTTTAGTCATCACACAATACCCCGTTGCCAGAAGCCCAATCAAAAGTGCTAGTGTGACAAATAGTTTTGTCGGCTTATGAATTTTCATAGTAATCCTTTTTTCGGGATATGACTATTTCTCTACACTTAAGAAATCTTGCGCCTGTCTGTAAATTTTAAAACAATTAGACAAGGACTCAGCCCGGCCCGTTCAATCGATTATTATGATCGGCCGCCTATTCATCCCTGTTTTCCAGCCCCGCCTTCTCGGTAATGCTCTTGGGCAAAGTCTTTTTGACTTTCACCCCCAAATCGACAAAGCTGCTGGCCTGGCGGATCAGGTTGCCGTTGCCGGTGGTGAGTTTATTCATGGCTTTATCGTAAGTTTTGTGTACCGTACTTAGCTGGTCGCCAATTTTCTCGAAGTCTTCAACAAACCCACGGATCTTGTCATACACCGCACCGGCTTTATCGGCGATGGCTTTGGCATTTTCGTTTTGTCGCTCGTAGCGCCAGATATTTTCTATGGTGCGCAAAGTCGCTAACAGGGTAGTGGGGGTGACCACCACTATTTTATGCTCAAAGGCATCGGTAAACAGTTTTTCATCGGCCTGAAAAGCGGCAATAAAAGCGGATTCAATCGGCATGAACAATAAAACAAAGTCCAATGACCGCAGCCCTTTTAAGCTGGAGTAATCCTTGTCGCTCAGCGATTTAATATGCGCCCTGACCGCCTCGGTATGCTGTTTAAGTGCAATTGCCTGAGCCTGCTCGTCTTCTGCGGAACAGAACTGCTCGTAAGCCAGCAGCGATACTTTTGAATCGACAATCACATCTTTATCTTCCGGCAGCCTGATAATCACATCCGGTTTGAACATTTTGTTTTCTTCATCCCTGAAGGTACCTTGGGTTTCGTATTCTATGCCTTTACGCAGTCCGGATTGCTCCAGCACTTTTTCCAGTATCATTTCCCCCCAGTTGCCCTGGGTTTTCTTATCACCTTTCAATGCCCTTGTCAGGTTCAAGGCTTCCCGATTCATTTTTTCCGTATCGCGGCGTAAAGATATGATTTCTTCACGCAGAGAAATACGGTCTTTGGTTTCGTTATCGTAAACGGTATCGATACGTTTTTTAAAATCGCCCAGTTGTTCTTTTAACGGGGTGATAATATGATCCATGCTGGATTTGTTTTGTTCGCTAAACTGCTTGCTGCGCTCTTCAAAAATCTTACCGGCCAGATTTTCGAATTGAATTTTCAGTTGGGCTTCGGCCTGTTTTAACAGCGTGAGCTTTTCCTCATGATGTTTGACCTGCTCGTCCATACGCGCCTGCAACTGGGCATTTTCCGCGTTGGCTTGCATCAGGTTTTGTTGCAGCTGGGTGCATTCGCCCGCCTTAATTTCAAGCTGGCGTATTTTTTCTTCTGCCACTGCCGCCTCAGTTGTAAACTGACTGAGGTTTTTACGCAAATAAACCCACATCAGTAACAATCCGACCGTCAGCCCCACAGTCAGCCAGATAATATTTTGCAAATTGATTGCTAATTCCATTTTCTACCTGTTAATCTTAAACATTGAGACAATAAAGCGCATTTATTGTCAGACTTGATATATCATACTCATTTTGTGCCAATTTTTTCCATTATCTATCGACATGAATAAGGGCAAACTTTATATTATCTCTGCACCGTCCGGTGCCGGTAAGACCAGCCTGGTTAAACAGCTGGTTACCGATGTAAATGATCTAACGGTTTCAATTTCGCATACCACCCGCGCCCAACGTCCCGGTGAAAAACAGGGTCAGGATTATTTCTTTATCGATGTCGATCAGTTTAAAACCATGTTAAACGAGAGTGCTTTTCTTGAATATGCCCAGGTATTCGATCACTTTTACGGCACCTCTCAACAGGCCGTCACTGATAACCTGAACAACGGCATTGATGTGATTCTGGAAATAGACTGGCAGGGTGCACAGCAAATAAGAACCATGCTGCCAGACAGTATATCCATCTTTATCTTGCCGCCATCGACACAAGTGCTGGAACAACGTTTAAGAAATCGCGGCCAGGACGGCGAAGATATAATTGCCCGACGTATGCGCGATGCTGTCACAGAAATAAGCCATTACCCTGAGTTCGATTATCTGGTGGTTAATGATGATTTTAATCTGGCATTAAATGAGTTAAAAAGCATTATTAAATCAAACCGGCTGACACAAAACAGACAATCAGTGAAATTGGCTGCACTGCTGGAAAATCTGCTTAATTAATCTATTCACCTTACATATATTAGAATTTTATAACTTATCTATATAGCATTATCTTAACGAGCTTGCTATTCTTAGCACTATGCAAAATTCACTTAAGCTTCTGATTGATTCAGCCAATCAAATTATTCTGGGCAAAGACCAGCAAATCCGTTTAGCCGTATGCTGCCTGCTTGCCAAAGGCCATTTACTGATTGAAGATATTCCCGGCGTGGGTAAAACCACGCTGGCACATACTCTGGCCAAACTGTTAGGCCTGCAATACCAGCGCATTCAATTTACCAGCGATATTTTGCCTGCCGACATCATCGGCGCCTCTATCTTTGACAGTCATAGTCAGGATTTTAGGTTTCTCCCCGGCCCGGTATTTAATCAGATGATACTGGCCGATGAAATCAATCGCTCCACCCCCAAGGCACAAAGTGCTTTATTGGAGGCCATGGAAGAGCATCAGGTCACCGTTGAAGGCAAAACCTATGCCTTGCCAGAACCATTTTTTGTCATTGCCACACAAAACCCGGCCCATCAAATCGGTACATTTCCGTTACCGGAGTCACAGCTGGATCGCTTTTTAATGCGTATTGAACTCGGCTACCCCAATCAACAGGCCGAAAGGGAATTACTTACCGGAAAAAACAGACATGCCATGATCGAGTCGTTACCGGTCACGTTACCGCCCGAACAATTGTTTCAATTGCAACAGGCAGTTACTCAGGTACATGTTTCCGATGCCTTGCTGGACTACTTACAGGCGATTATCAATTTTACCCGCGAGTCTTCCGATTATCATTGTGGTTTGTCGCCCCGTGCCGGACTGGCATTGCTGACGGCGGCACAAAGCTGGGCATTTATTGAGCAACGTGATGCGGTAATTCCAGAGGATATTCAAGCCGTTTTACCCTCAGTGGCAGGCCATCGTTTACGCTCCGGCTCCACAGACTCTGACAGCATTGTTGCTCCATTACTTGAGCATGTAGGCGTTCTTTGACCGCACTGCCATTGAAACAACGTTTACAATTCAGCCGGTTTTTTGCCGGCGAAAAAACAGTTGTTGATCCGGTCACGCTCAGTCACCGTAGAATTTTTATCCTGCCCAGCAAACAAGGCTTCGGTTTTGTTTTGCTGATTATTATTTTATTGTTAATCGCATTTGTTTATAACAATAACCTGATTTATTTACTGACCTTTTTACTTGCCAGTGTTTTTTTTATTACCATCCTGCACAATTTTAAAGCCCTTTCAGGACTGGTTGTTGGTAGCGCGCGCAGTCACAATGTTTTTGCCGGGCAAGCTGCCGAATTCAACTTTATTATAAACAACCCGACACCAGTACCCCGGTTTAATCTGCAGGTCAAACTTGAAAACACAGAAATTTTTGACCTGCCGGCATACAGTAAAACCAATATTAAATTGTCTTCAGTCACTCACGTTAGGGGCTGGCATGATTTAAAGACAATCACCGTCTTCAGCAGCTATCCTTTAGGGCTGTTTCACACCTGGTCGCCATTAAACTTTAAACAAAAAGTGCTGGTTTATCCCAAACCGTCCCCCCTTGAACTGCCGTTTCCCGACAGTGCAAAGGCCGAGGCAGGTCAGGGCAGTCAACAAAAAGCACATGATGATTTCTATGGCTTAAAGGAATATCAGGCCGGTGATGCAATCAAACACATTCATTGGAAAGCGTATGCCAAAGGGCAGGGCGTGTTCAGCAAACAATATGATGGCGGCAAAAGTTCTGATCAAATCTGGCTGGACTACGCACAGTGTCCGGGCAATCATATGGAAGAGCGAATCAGCCAGTTATGCCGCTGGGTTATCGATGCCGAACAGGCCGGCTTGCAATACGGCTTTATATTGCCTGACTTGCATCTTGATCCGGACAATGGTTCCAGCCATTATCAAAAATGCCTTAAGGCACTGGCCTTGTTTTAATTATGTTGCTGCAAGTTAACAACAATATCTTAATTTTTCTGTTAACTGCGATAGGCCTGATCGCCTTACCGCATATTACAAATATACCGGGCCCCATATTTACCTTGTTTGCCCTTTTGTTGATCTGGCGAATTATCGGTATTTGGCAACGACAATGGCTGCCCAACCAATATGTGGTGTTTTTGATCACACTGACAGCCATTGTACTGCTGGTATCCCAGCATCAAACCATCGTCGGCCGTGAGGCGGGCAGCAGTGTGGCATTAACCGCACTGGCGCTTAAATTAATGGAAATCAGACAAAAACGCGACCTTTATCTGATCAGTTTTTTTACCTTTGTCGTGGCCGCCACTTTGCTGCTTTTCCAGCAAAGCATTGTTATGGCCGTGTATATTTTGCTGGTGAGTTGTGTCTTAATCGGTTCACTGGTCTGTATTAACAGCCCAAAGCCCCAAACTTGGCCGGCATTAAAAACCGCTGCTATTATCATTGTTCAGGCAATGCCTCTGGCAATCATCATGTTTATTTTATTCCCCAGAGTGGAAGCCCCGAAATGGTTATTGTTCGAAGAACAACATACTGCCTTTACTGGCCTGGGTGACAGCATGGAACCCGGCTCGATCAGCAGTCTGGCTCTATCTGCAGAATTGGCTTTTCGGGTAAAATTTACCGGTAAAATCCCCCCGCCCAATCAGCGTTATTGGCGCGGCCCGGTACTGTCATATACGGACGGAAAACGCTGGGAGCAAACTAAAAACATGTACTTCAAACGCTTTATGGATAAAACTTACTTTAGCGGCGAAGCCTACCATTATAAAATCATGATGGAGCCGCAAAACAATAACTGGGTGTTTGCCTTGGATATGCCCGCCCAATTTAACGCGCCACTCACCCGCAACGGCAATTATCAGTTAATTACCGCCAAATCACCGGATCAACGGGCAGAATACCAGGTCACGTCTTACCCCAAGTACAATACCGGCTACATCACTCGAACCGAGTACCGGGACAATCTGCAATTACCCGATCAACCTTCAGACCGGCTACGGACATTAGTCAAACAATTACAGGGTTTTGACCGGCCGCCTGAGGTATTCATCAAAAACCTGTTAAAGCACTTTCGCTCGGAAAACTTTTATTACACATTAAGACCGCCGTTAATGGAGGACAATCCGATAGAACGTTTTTTATTCGATAGCCGTTCCGGTTTTTGCAGCCATTATGCAACTGCTTTTGTTTATTTAATGCGTATTGCCGATATTCCGGCACGGGTGGTGACCGGCTACCAGGGCGGTGAACTCAATTCGGTAGGAAACTTTCTGGAAGTCCGACAGGCTAATGCCCATGCCTGGACTGAAGTCTGGTTGCAAAACAAGGGCTGGGTACGGGTAGACCCTACTGCAGCGATTGCGCCGCAACGTATTGAACAGAGCGTTGATATTGATCAGCAGATAGCCAGCGGTACGGTACGCTTTATTACTGATAACCGGAACCTGCCCGCCGCCATCAGCTGGCTTAAACAAGCGCGGCAATTATGGACTAATGTGGATTACAACTGGCAACGCTGGGTTATTAATTACAACAGTCAAAATCAGGAGAGCTTTTTATCCCGCCTGGGTATTAAAGATATAAAAACCATGATCTACTGGATGGTGGGCTGTATCGCCTTAATCGCCTCGATTCTGGCCGGGCTGATTTTATATCAGAAACCCAAAATGCAGAATAAAGCCTTGCTGTACTATCAAAAATTCTGTCATAAACTCAGCCAACAAGGTTTAGACAGAAAGCAGGGTGAAGGAGCAAAGGATTTTGCCCAACGGGTTATAGAACGGTTTCCGGAACGCTCCATTGATGTCTCCCGTATTACCGCCTCGTTTATTAAAATACACTATGGTCAAAATGCTGATGACAACGATTTAAAACAATTTATGCGCCAGGTTGAACTGTTTAAACTTTAATTGATGAAAAATCAGTTTTTTAAAAACACTCTGTTACGGCCTTCTGCCTTGGCCTGATACATTGCTTTATCAGCAGCATTTATAATATCGAAATGATTCCTGTATTGTTTGTTGTGCATCACGACCCCGATACTGATAGTTAAGGGGTCACATTTGATACGCTGGCTGAGAATCTTTCCCCGCCTCTCTACCTCCGCTCGAATGCGTTCGGTATATCCCCTGACACCATCAGTCGTTGTATCCAGGAGTATAAATAAAAACTCTTCACCACCGTAGCGTCCGATACAATCAGCCGGCCTGGTTAAGCTACGCAAAATATCTGCAATTACCTTTAATGCATCATCTCCGGCCTGGTGACCGCAATCATCATTAAGGCGCTTAAAATTATCAATATCTATAAAACCTACGGCGATTTGACCATGTTTACATAGATCCTCTTGATAAAGATTTTGCATAAACTCGTTTAACATTCTTCTGTTATTAAGGTTTGTCAGCGGGTCTGTCAGTGATTTTTTTCTTTCCAGTTCCAGTTCTCTTGCATTATTGAGCGCAATGCCCAGTTCATCAGCAATAGGAACCATTTGGAAAGCCTCACTAACCTCAAGAGGTGTTTGTGATAGAGCGTTGTCGGCGTAAATAATCCCGATTAAACGATTATGCCGTAAAACAGGAACGGCAATAAAAGCTTTTACCGACTGTTGTTTTAAAGCCTCGCATTGCAGCCAGGAAGTATCATCAATCAAGACAGGCTCTCGCATCCTAAGACAGGTTAAAAACTCCGCAGATGCTGAAGTGATCAAAATCTCAGGTATTTTAGCCTTGGCTGCCATAACTATCTTTGGCCAGGCATAGCTTGCAACCAGACTACGCCTTTCCGGGTTGATTTCAAGCAACATAATCCGGTCGAAATTGAAGTCACTTTGAATAGCTTCAAGTGTATGTGGAACAAAGTCGTCTTTATTCAGGCTACGATGTGGAGCGGTCAAACTGGATTGAAACAAAGGTGCAGTTGGTAAAGAATTTGCATCGGAGCGCTCTTCCCGAACACGAACCCTACTTAAATCAAGCGTTGTATTAACTAACGTTGCACGCAATTTATTCAGGTTAGGAAACTCTATATTATAAAAGTCCCGAATATTCCTCATCTCTTTATCTACATTATCCAGTATCTCCCCGATATTCAACAGCTCCACATCAATCAAAGTTAAGGTATCGTTTTGTAATATAGGATAATTATGTCCAAGGACAGATCCAATACCTTGCATCCAGCCAATAAAATTGGCTAAAGAAATAATGGCAATTTCCTGCTCGAATGTTTTGGCCAGAGCATGGTCTTGAAAGTCGCCATGATGCAAATAAACGGCAGCGGTTATCGCATCCGGCAATTGCCATTGTTGGCAAAAAACATAGCCTACTTCACTATGGGTCAGACCAAAGAAGGTTTTCTCATTCTCCGGTATTGCATTTTCACTTTTGTCAAAGAAAGCCAAAAAGTCACTGTAAGTTAAGACCCCATACGTTTCTAAAACAACTTTACCGATATCGTGCAACAATCCGGCAGCATAAATACTATCCGGGTCCGGATGCTTCACGGTAGTCGCAATTGCTCGCCCAAGACCAGCAACAAAAAGGCAATGTTGCCAGAAATACAGCTGATCAAACTGCGCAGTTTTTTTAGATTTTATGAGATTATTAAAAAACAACAATTCTAATGAGGCTTTTTTTACTTCAGCAAAGCCCAATAAACTAATCGCTCTGCTTATTGATGTGATTTCACCGGGAAGACCGTAAGCCGCTGAATTGACCAGTTTAAGAAGCTGAGCGGCCAAGGCGGGTTCTGTTTCTATGATACGGGCCAAATCAACGACAGTTGTATTTTCATCATTGGTCAGATTTAACAGCGAAATAGCGGCTGCAGGAATCATCTGCAGATGTTTAATATCACCATTTAAAACCGATTTTGCCTGATTAAGTAAATGAGTGATTTGTTTACCAGTCATTACAGCTGGGTTTTGACTAAATTCTTTGTCATGCCAGCTGGCATATTGCCGTATTTAATTTTATAAGCAATTGATCTACTTGACATTATACTCTCCAGATAATGAAAATATTAATTTAGACATCTTGCCGTTCGTTCCGGGTTTGTCGAAGAACTTAAATCAAAGCTTCTTTAATATTTATAAAATGTAAGCCATAAAGGCAAGAAGGCTAGTTGGAATAATCGGTAATAAACTCGGCATCTCGTTTTTCAAAATAGAATTTAACCAGGTTCTGTAAGGCCGGTATATCGATTGGTTTGGTTAAATAATCATCAAAACCTACTTTTTTTGACATTTTAACCGCTCGATCCGTTGCATCTGCACTCATGGCGATAACAGGTCGGTTTGAATATTTTTCTTTTATCAGCGGGCACAGTTCATAACCACTCATGCCAGGCATATTAATATCGAGCAGAATCATATCAGGCTTAATATCATCAAGCATATTCATGCCTTTTTGACCATCTTCAGCCAGAAAAACCTTTATATTTTTAAATTTCTTAAGCACCCTATCCACTATTAGACGGTTAATCTCATCATCATCTACATAAAGTATGGAAAAAGCATGCTTGGAACTAATCTGTGTGATATCAATTGTTTCAACCGGGGAAGTTACCGAGCCTTCAATGTCGAGAACCTGTCCGCTTATTTCAAACCAGAAGGTACTGCCATAACCATCTTGGCTATCTACGCCAATGTGACCATGCATTAATTCGACAAAAGTCTTACTAATCGTCAGTCCTATTCCTGTCCCTTCTATTTGACTGTCTTCCTGATCCAAACGATCAAATGGAGTAAACAAATGGGCCATTTTATTTTCCGGGATCCCTATGCCGGTATCTCTGACTTCTATACGCCACAGACCTTCAGACAAAAAGCAACAATTTAAAGTTATGCTTCCGTTATTTACATTATATTTGACCGCATTGCTTAACAGATTAAGCAGCACTTGCTTTATACGCAGACTATCGCCATTAAGTTGTACCGTATTAATCAGCTGTCGATCGTAATCAAATACAATCCTCTTTTTTTGCAATTGATGCTTTATGATACTGTGGCAGCTGGTGACAATCTCACTAAAATTGACCTCTTCATTGGCTATCGAAATCTTACCGGACTCGACTTTGGCCAAGTCCAGAATATTGTTGATCAATTGCAGCAAATGTTCTCCGGCACCATTAATTTCTCTAAGATTTTCTCTTTGTTCCTCTGTCAGGTTATTACCGTCCTGGGTAATTTGAGAGAACCCTAATACTGCATTTAACGGCGTTCTTAACTCGTGACTCATACTGGCAATAAACTGATCTTTAGCTTTCCCCGCTTTTTTGACCTGTTCATTTGCTTTGATCAAATCAGCATTTTGTTCCTGAAGTTCTACTTTTGCTTGTTTGATTTCCCGAGTACGCTGTTTAACCAATTCCTCGGTCAACATGTTGCGGCCACTTAGAATTAATAAAGCGATACCGCTTGTTCCGGTAAATAAGAAGCCCCCCAACAATATCAGCCAAATAGTCCAGGAAGCATTTTGATTAGCAAAAAACAAACTGGGCAGATATTCGACTATCAGTCTCCTGTCAGCAACATCGATGGGTAACTTCAATTCAATTTGAAAGCGGCTCAAGCCGTGAACCGTATTTTCTGGAAAATTATTATAGATAACCTTGTTATCGTCTCTAATCAAAAAATTAAACAAATTATGTTCGGCCTGAATACTGTTTTGCACAACATCCTTAACGTTGAAGATACTGGCTACAACACCGTCCAGTTCATCGGCATTCTGTTTGTCAAAGACCGGCGCATAACTGACATAGCCATAATTTTCATCTTTATCCTGAATCAGTTTGATGGGTTCAGAAAAAACTGCTGTTCCTGTATTCTTGGCTTTATCTATGTTTTTTTTTGCTATCGGATTAGTCGAGATATCATAACCGTATGCTTTTTGATTCTGTGCCCAAGGCTGAATATAAGCAATAGGAAAATATTCCTCGCGTTTTTTTGCCGGCATAAGGATGCGATTGTCATCCGGTTCTAAAATTGAGAAATTTGCCCCAATTTTTTGTTCAAATGTAGCTCGTTCTCCATCGGCAATCCGAGGAATCCATTCCAGAGCAAACAAACCGGTTCGTCCCTCTGTTAACGGTTTTGTAATCGTATTAAACTCCTCTCTGGAAACATACTCGGAGCCATCAAATATACCTTTAAGCACCAGACTATCCCGGACAAAAGCAGATATGTTTGACGATAACACGGAATGAAATCGCTCAACAGCCAAATCAAAGTTTGCTTTATGCTGTTTTCTCTCCTGTACGACTGAATGGGAGAATAACAGATAGGTAAGCGACAGAATAATCAGCAAGGGTAGTACTACGGCTTTTACCCGTTGATGCCATAATTGTCTTGGTTGAGCAAGAAAAATTAGGATAACCGGGGTGAAAATTAAAATTCCGATACTATCGCCTATCCACCAGGTGGACCATGTCAAGGCAATCTGATCCAGCGTTATAATGGAGTTAAGCAATAATGTTGTTGCACCAATGCTTGAAGCGACAACCGTACTGACAAAAGCACCGAAAAAAATAAATTTAAGAATGGAAACTTCATCCAGAAGCGGATCATCACTGGCAATGTTATTTTTGCGTAGCAACCACAGCCCGAATAAAGCCTGCAGACTTGATCCAATGGCAATAACAGTCCCCATAATCATGGAGTCTATTATTTTCTCCAGAGTGGAGAAATCCTGAAAGGAATGTATTTGTGCGCACAAGATCCCCACAAACAGACCGGGTAATAATTTTCTTCCATAAAGATGGAGCCCCGCCAAAGCAACTCCGGCAGCCGGCCAGATTGGACTGGCACCGATAGGCGATACTGCAACAAAATTACCGACAATAGCGGCTAAAAAATAAGCTCCTGCTATTACCAGGTTTTTAACGTACATAAAACATTCTTTACCACTTAATATCCAGCCCTTATGCAAAAATCATCTTATCAAAAAGCCGGCCTTTGCACATGTAAATTTATTAAGTTAAATAAATAGTTACACTCATTTTAATATACGTATAAAAACCTATTTTTCTCCTGAAACCTTTGATCTTATATAATAAATTTTTAAAAAATATGCCTTAATCAATCCTCTCCACATTAAACACAGTTCCTTCCACGCCCGTCACTATAACCTTGGTCCCCACCGGATTGTCTTCCCCATGTACCCGCCAGAGCGAATCATCAACTTTGATCTTGCCGCGACCATTTTCAATCGCTTCTATTAAGGTAAAAGTCTGTCCGATATAGCGGTTTGTGCGTTTATTCAGTAACGGCTGGTCAGACTCGGTCGGATGTTTTTTGACATAAACCTTCCAGATAATAATTGAAATAATCGACAATACGGAAAATAGAAACAACTGTACTTCCACACTGGTTGCCGGCACCAGTAGTAACAGACAACCGGTAACAAAACCGGAGATACCCATCCATAAAAAAAAGAAACCGGGCGCCAGAATTTCGATACCCAATAGCAAAACCGCCAGCACCCACCAGTACCAAAACAATATTTCCAGTTCGATCATGGTTTAACCTTTTTTAGCCATGGATTCTTTAACCATTTCGCCAATGCCCCCGATTGACCCAATCAGGCCCGAAGCCTCCAGCGGCATGAAAATCATCTTACTGTTGTCTGCAGAAGCTATCTCTTTTAATGACTCTACATATTTTTGTGCGACAAAATAATTGATAGCCTGAATATCACCTTTGTCGATCGCTTCGGAAACCATTAAGGTGGCTTTTGCTTCAGCCTGCGCCAAGCGTTCACGAGCTTCCGCATCCATAAAAGCTGCTTCCTTACGTCCTTCCGCCTCTAATACTGCGGCCCGTTTTTCACCTTCGGCACGCAAAACTTCGGATTGTCGAGCCCCTTCCGCCTCTAAAATGGAAGCGCGTTTTTCCCGCTCGGCTTTCATTTGTCGGGCCATGGCATCGACCAAGTCTCTAGGCGGCGCAATATCTTTAATCTCGATACGGGTGACTTTAACACCCCACGGCGCAGTGGCGTCATCCACCACACTCAGCAAGCGTGCATTAATATCGTCCCGACGTGATAATAATTCATCCAGGTCCATAGAGCCCATCACGGTACGAATATTGGTCATCACCAGATTTAAAATTGCCCATTCCAGACGGCTGACTTCATAGGAAGCCTGTGCTGCATTCATGACCTGGAAAAAGATCACACCATCCACCGTGACCATGGCGTTGTCTTTGGTGATGATTTCCTGAGAGGGGACGTCCAACACCTGCTCCATCATATTCATTTTGTTACCGATACGATCAATAATCGGTACAATGATGCTTAGGCCTGGGCTTAAGGTATTGGTATATTTACCAAAGCGTTCGACAGTATATTCCATACCCTGAGGTACCGATTTAACACTCATTACCACCAATAGGATTGCAAAGATAAATAATGCAATGACAAAAACTGTAAAGCCACTCATAAGGTCTCCTGATTTTTTTTATTTTCAAAAATTTACAGCAAATTAAACGCTTACTACTAAACTTACAAACGCTTATGATTGTTTTCAAAGTTGCAAACAATCAATGAAAAATTAATAATACGCTTTAAAAAAAATAATTAAACGGTTACAGGTAAAAATTAATGATTTATGCTGCTTTTAATATTGCATTTTGGACTATTATATTTTTTATAGTGGGTATGATTAAGCCCAAATGGCCGCTGTTTTTCCTTAAACAACCGGATCGTTTTTTAGTGATTATTATTTCCATCGTTCTGGTAATGATTACTTTAACCTTATACGGTGAAGGTAATCGGCAAAAAAAACTGGAACAACAGAAAACAACTCAGACCAGCGAAGATACAGTCCCGGCTGTGGACGCCGTGCCGTCTATTGAACCGGCTCCGACGTCTGAAACAAAACCCACCGTTGAAGCCGAACCCAAGGCTGAAACTGTACCCCCGGTCAACGATAGCCCTAATCCGGAATCTGTATCTGCGGAAAAACCAGCCGCTGAAAAATAAGCCCGTCCTTTTAGCCGATGCCGCTCAGGCATCGGCAATTAAGCCCAGTGCTTGAATTGCTAAAATTGCACAACTTTCATCCTGATCGGATCGGTCACCACTAATTCCCACTGCGCCCAAGACCTGATTACCTGTATCTCTTATCAACACCCCACCCGGTACAGGCATTATTTTACCATCAGCCAAACCGACCAGCGCTTCCATAAAATCTTTTCGTTGCGTCGCAATATCAGCCAGGCGTCGCGATGACATACCCATATTGATTGCGCCCCAAGCTTTGGCGATAGCAATTTTTTGTCTTAACTCTGTTGCACCGTCTTCTCTTTGCATGGCCTTTAAGTGCCCCGCCTGATCCAAAACCACTACCGTTAACGGAGCCAGTTTCAATTCCCTGGCCTTTGTAATAGCGATTTGAATAATTTGATTGCTGATATCCAATGTTAAAGACTGCATTAACTAACCTCTATTTAAGTAATGGTAATAAATATGTCTCTATTTTATCCGCAATAATTGATTGTGCCTGGCCATTCGGATGCAAACCGTCTTGTTGCATCATATTCTCTGCCAAGGCAACATCTTCAAGGATAAACGGTACAAACGGGACATTTTGTTCAACCGATAAGCTTTGATAAATAGTATAGAACATATCTGTATATCGCTTGCCATAATTCGGTGGAATGCGCATGCTTAATAATAAAACCTGTACACCGGCCATTTTGCTGCGTTGAATGATTTCCCTCAGGTTGGCTTGAATCACCATAGGCGACAAACCTCGTAGACCATCATTTGCTCCCAGTTCGATTATAATGATATCCGGCTGATGCCGACTTAAGATTGAACTTAGCCGAGCTAAACCGCCAGCGGTGGTATCGCCGCTAATACTCTCATTAAAGATTTGGTGACGTTGTTTGTCTGTCTCCAGTCTGGTCTGCAGTAAACTGACCCAGCCTTTTCCGACTTCTATTCCATAGCCGGCACTGATACTATCACCTAATACGACAATAGATTTTGCTAATGCAGTCACGGATACAATTGACATTAACAGTAGAACAATAAATTTAATCATGACTCAAACAGATACCTTGAACGCAATTATAAAAACAGAAAACCTGGGAAAAACTGTAGGCACCGCAGACGGTGATCTACATATATTGTCATCAGTTAACCTGACAATCAACTCGGGCGAAAGTCTGGCCATAGTCGGTACATCAGGCTCTGGAAAATCGACATTGCTGGGCCTGTTAGCCGGTCTTGATACGCCGACTACCGGTTCAATTTATTTAAATCAACACGACTTAACCCAAATGGACGAAGATGGCAGGGCAGCCATGCGTAATCAATATATCGGCTTTGTGTTTCAGTCATTCCAGCTATTACCGGGGTTAACCGCATTGGAAAATGTAATGCTGCCTTTGGAATTAAGCAATAATAAAAACGCCAAGACTTTAGCACGCCAGTTACTCGATAGAGTGGGATTAAGTCACCGATTATCCCACACCCCCCAAAAACTGTCAGGAGGCGAACAGCAACGTGTAGCCCTGGCCAGGGCTTTTGTCACCGAACCCGACATTTTATTTGCCGATGAACCGACCGGTAATCTGGATAAGAAAACCGGTGAACACATTATTGATTTACTGTTCCAATTAAATCAGGAAAACAATACGACATTAGTACTCGTTACACATGATCAGGCTCTGGCCAACCGGTGCCAACGCATTATTAAACTGGAGGCTGGTGAAATAGTATGAATCAGTTGTCTATGGCACTGCGCCTGTTAATGCGCGACAGACGCTCAGGTGAATTAAGCATTTTAGTTGCAGCGTTGATTATTGCCGTCACCAGTTCTACCGCTATCAGCCTGTTTGCAGATCGACTGCAGCGCACTATGGCCACTCAGGCCGCTGATTTTTTGGCTGCGGACCTGGTCATTACCAGTCCCACCCTATTACCTCCGGTTTGGCAGGCAAAAGCTGAACAATTGAATCTTAGCCAGGCACACACAGCTGAATTCTCCAGTGTGTTAATGGAAAATGATGAATTGTTATTAGCCGGTATAAAATCTGTCAGCAATAACTATCCGCTAAGAGGTTATTTAAAAACCACACAAAGCGATTATGATCACGAAAGCATTCGTCATTATGGCCCGAAACCGGGATTTGCGTGGATAGAAAAACGCATTTTGTCCGCACTTAAATTATCACTCGGGGATAGTTTGCAAGTCGGCGAAAAAAAATTAATTATCAGCCAGATACTGACCTACGAGCCGGATAAGCGCGGAGACTTATACAGCTTATCCCCCCGGGTAATGATTAATGCCAATGACCTTGAGGACACACAGGTGATTCAACCGGGCAGTCATGTGCACTATTTCTTTCAGTTTAGCGGTGAACCTAAAAACCTCAAACAATTTTCCCGTTGGGCCAAACCCCATCTAAATCCATCTCAACGCCTGATGGATATTCATGAAGATCGTCCTGAACTGGGTTCGGCATTAAATCGGGCGGAACGTTATCTAGGTCTAACCAGTATTATCGTCATTTTAATTTCCGGTGTCGCCATCGCCATGGCAACACGTCGTTACAGTGAGCGTCATTTTAATACCACCGCATTATTGCGGTGTTTAGGTTGTAGACAAAAACAGATTTTAGTTTTGTACCTTAGCCAGTTCTTGATTATTGGTGTTTTATCCTGTGCGATTGGTTGTTTATTCGGCTGGTTTACCCAGGAAGCCCTGTTTCTGTTATTAAAAGATCTATTGCCCAACAAGGTCGCCAACCCCGGTCTGTTAGCTGTTGTATTTGGTTTTATCACCGGCATGGCAATTTTATTGGGCTTTTCCCTGCCGCCGTTACTACGCCTTAAACGGGTTTCTCCGTTAAGGGTGTTGCGCCGGGATTTGGAACCTCTCCCGGCCAGCGCTTGGCTGATCTATGGCCTTGCCGGCAGTATTATTACCGTTATGATCTGGCGTTATACTCAGGATGTTAAAATGACGCTAACCATACTCGGTGTCGGCTTTGGAGTTTTATTAATACTGTCCGGCTTAATTTATAGTTTGCTGTCCATAGGACGAGAATTAATGCCAAAATTTAATATTTTCTGGCGCTTTGGCCTACAGGGTATTTTACGGCAACGGCAAACCAGCATCAGTCAAATACTGGCATTCAGCATTACCTTGGTGGCGATGATTATCAGCTTCACCGTCAGAACGGATTTGCTCGACAACTGGCAACAACAACTGCCTGAACATGCACCCAATCATTTCGCGCTGAATATCTTTCCACACCAAAAGCAGGACTTTGAACAAAACCTTCGCCAGCAAAATATTCTAGGTAGCCGCTTTTATCCGGTTGTCAGAGGTCGTTTGGTAGCAATTAATGAAACGCCGGTTCAAAAAATTGTCACTAAAGAATCTCAAGGTGAGCGAGCAACCCATAGGGATTTAAGTTTGACCTGGTCTGAGCAATTACCTGAAGACAATAAAATTTTGGCCGGACACTGGTGGGAAAACAAGCAAACCGGGCTGGTTTCGATTGAAAAAAAACTGGCTGACAGCCTGAAGGTCAAACTCGGTGACAAGTTGACCTTTACCATTGGTAGTCAGCAATTATACGCCCAAATCAGCAGTATCCGTCAGGTGCACTGGGATACCATGAAACCTAATTTTTATATGATCTTCTCGCCCGGCACACTGAATAATTATGCCAGCACCTATATCACCAGTTTTTATTTACCCGAAGCGAAGAAAAACTATTTGAACACCTTGGTTAAGAAATACCCCAGTATTACTATTTTGGAAGTCGATTTGATTTTAAAACAGTTTAAAACCATTCTCAGTCAATTAACTCAAGCCATTAATTATTTACTATACTTTGCTCTAATGGCTGGTTTTGCCGTACTGTTTGCAGCGGTTTATTCAACGCTGGATCAACGCATCCGTGACGGAGCCCTAATGAGAACACTTGGCGCCAACCGTACTTTGTTGACCTCCAGCCATTTCATAGAATTTTCAATATTAGGTTTTACTTCGGGGATATTGGCAATGATAATCTCTGAAGTCATCATTTATTTTTTATATACATTTGTCTTACATATGGAGTTTTCCGTTAATTATATGCTCTGGTTAATTATCCCATTCATTGGTACATTAACGGTTGCTATTGCCGGATGCTGGGGTGTAAGAAATGTAGTTAAAACTCCACCGCTTACAGTGCTAAGAAAGTTATAGAATCAATAACCCTAAGCCATATTTAAAGAAATGACCATGAAGAGAATATTTATTATTACCACTATCTCCGTCCTGATATCAGCCTGTGCCACACAAGGTGGCTGGTCACCGACTGTAGACCCATACGGAGACCCAAATGCTTACAGACTTAATCAGGATATGGCCGAGTGCCACCAACTGGCACTGAGAGCATCCGGCAATACCGCGGTCGAAACCGCCAAAGGCGCCGCTATCGGGGGCGCAATCGGTGCCGCATCCGGTGCCGCCTTGGGCGCCATTGCCGGCGATGCAGGAACCGGTGCGGCTATAGGAGCGACAGTTGGCGGCCTTGGCGGTGCCAGTAAACAAGGCTTTGAAGCCGAAGACCAATATAAAAGAGCTTATACCAATTGCCTGAGACATCGCGGCCACTTTGTTATAAATTAACAAATCTGGCTCCATGTAAATGATATTGATCTTATTCAATCATAAGCCCCGGTTACGCCTGCGTGCCACCCTAAGCGTACTTAAAAATCAATAAAGTCTGGCAGGATAATGCCGACAAATAACTTAGTGTTTGTATGTTTTTTTAAAAATACTTAAACTTAAAATAAAAATAACTAAAAAGAGGGAACTCATGAAGCCTAATATAATCCCTAATAATCGTGAACGAAAGCTTGGCGATAATGATTTTATTGTCTCCAAAACAGACGTCAAAGGGAAAATCACTTACGCAAATCGTATTTTTATGCAAATTGCCGGCTACTCTGAAGCTGAATTAATTGGTGTACAACATAATATTGTCCGCCACCCTGAAATGCCCAGAGGCGTTTTTAAATTTATGTGGGACACCTTGAAAGCTGGTGATGAATTTTTCGGTTTTGCCAAAAACATGTGTTCCGATGGCAGCTATTACTGGGTATTTGCCAATATAACACCTGACTATGACAGTCACGGAAAATTGCATGGTTATTATTCTGTTCGGCGCAAACCCCCTCAATCGGCATTAGACATCCTGATTCCGGTTTATAAAGAGATGCTGTCAATTGAGAAAAGAACTTCGGTTAAAGACGCACCCAGCCAATCCATTGCCTATCTAACTGATGTTGTTGCCCAAAGCGGAGCCAAAGACTACAACAGCCTTGTATTAAGCCTATACAAGCCACAAGGAATCTGAGCATGAGTGCAGAAAAAAAACATCAAAGTGAGAATATCCCCTTCTTTAAAACAAAGTTCAGCTACTCCTGTACCGGTATTACCCTGTTATCCCTTAGTAGCCTGGGTTTTTACACTTTTGTTCATGGTTTTTCATGGGTCATAACCCTAATCGACCTAGCGTTATTGGCTATTGCTTTTTACCTTCATCGTTCGTTTAGCCTACTGCACAGCGCTCTGTCTCAGATCCAGGACACCTTAAATAAAACCAACCAAGGTGACCTGCACTATCGCGTTACGTTCACTAAGGGCTGGGGTGAAATTGGATTTCTGGCCTGGGAACTTAATGAAATGCTTGATATTATTGAGTCTTATTTTAAAGAAATTAATACCTGTTTTGAGCATGTTTCGAAAGGCCGTCATGATCGTTATGCATTGGCAGATGGATTTCCAGGCTCATTAAAATCCTCAGCCAAGAACATTAATGAAGCGCTTCATCAGATGAGTGATAACGAAGGCTTGATTACCAAAAACCGTCTCTCCGCCTGTCTGCACGGTCTTAACACGTCTAATCTGTTATCTAACTTAAGAGCCAACCAGAGCGACTTACTAAGCATCAGTGAACAAATGCAAAAAGTTGAAGATATCGCTATTGATAACGGCTCAAGTGCTGAAACCAGCCTGTCTTCGGTTAACTCAATCAGTCAGTCTTTAACGGACATTAACGATAATATTCACTCTGTATCCGATGTTATCTCGGCATTAATTGATGACAGTAAAAAAGTCACCGATTCACTATCCATGATTACCGGCATTGCCGATCAAACTAATCTGCTGGCACTTAATGCTTCCATTGAAGCCGCCAGAGCAGGTGAGCATGGGCGTGGCTTTGCCGTGGTGGCTGAAGAAGTTAAAAACCTTTCCGAACACACAAAAAATGCGGCGCTGGAAGTTTCAAACACCCTTAACTCTTTTAACAAGCGGGTGGAGCAAATGCATAACGAGGCCGAAACCTCTGCCGACTTGTCCCAGGAAATAATGGCCACAGTCAATACTTTCCGTGATCAATTTGCCGATCTGTCCCATTCCGCAAAAACAACGGTCGATTATATCTCTTACGCCAAAGACAAAACATTTGCCTTGTTAACCAAGGTCGATCATATTGTTTATAAACAAAATGGCTATATCGCCATTGAAAACGAAAAACATTGTTCAGAAGCTGATGACATCAATACCAATCATCATGACTGCCGATTGGGTAAATGGTATTTTGAAGGCCTTGGTCATGAAAAATTCAACAGCACAATGGCATACAGTAAACTCAATTTTCCGCATGAAGAAGTGCATCAAGCCACACAACAAGCCTATGCTTATTCCAGAGAGGCATGGCAGGACGATCCTGCTATTCTGGATAACATTGTCGCGGAAATGCAACGTTCTGAAAATGCCAGTGTCGATGTAATGTCATTAATTGATGAAATGGTGGAACAGAAGCACAGCCTTATCGATTAGAACGTGCGGAATAAACTTTGCCGGAGCAATGACCGATCTTCTGCTATTTTGGATCGGTCTTTGTGCCCGTATCCCTCGAGGATTATCAGGCTAAGTTTCCCGCATAAACGTTTCAATAGAACAACATTTATCTCTGATCAGAGCCTATAGATCAGATTTTAACTCCGGCTTGCTTTTCGATTGCCAAATGCCCTGTCTGACAAAACATTGCCAGCCCCACTTTAACCAGTCCAGCAATGCTGCGGCCAACCATAAAGACCAGCCTAGCATTAATAATCGATAGGCAATTTTGGGTAATGAGATGACAGTCGCAACCGGTAAAACCGATTGACTTCTATCCTGATACCAATGTAAATGATAAGCCGATGAATGATTGCCGACAATTTGCATTTGCGGCGTACCCAAAAGCCCCTGTTCCACCGCTTGAAACAACAGAACCAATGCGATAAAGGTCAAACCTGCAATCAATACCTGGAGCAGATTAAAATAAACAGGGTTAGCCGGTTGATGCTCTGCTCTGTAGCCCAAAATTATTAACCAGGCCACCACTAGAACTGCCGCCTCCAACGGTATCTGGCTCAACCCGAGCAACAATAAAAACCACTGCCAGTGCTTTAAAGGGGTTAACGGTAACCGGCCTAAGGCAATCGAGATTAATACAATCACCAACAATACGCCCCAAAACAATACCGCTGGCCCGAAATCAGGCCCCATGGTAATCAGCAGCCAACGGTTTTCGCCTAGATCAATCTGTAAATTGGTGTTAACACTATCTTGCCCCAGATCAATATCCGACGTTTGTACGACAGGACTTATCTCATCAGCCGACTGCCAGTTAATTGAAAAGTGCTGCTGGCCCGGAACAATAGGTAAAGTAAGCTCCCTGCCTTTTTGCCTGATGGGTTGACTGACGCCGTTAATCAATACCGACTGTAATTGTGCCTGTTCGGGTAACTTAATACTGTGCTGCCCTCCCAAAGAGCTTTTTATTTTAAGCGCCAGACTGGCTTTTTGATTACGCTGGCCCGGCTGGACAGTAACATGACTATTCTCAATGGTCATAGTCGGCCCCAATACCGGCTCCGGTCTGTTGATTGTCACAGTCAGTTCTTCCTTGCCCCAGGGGTGCCATTCTGGCAACCAATGTCCTTGGTGATTCAGGTGCATCATCGCCAATCCCGTCGTTTCAATATGCCATACGGGACTGACGTCAAGGCGCCAGACCTCTATCCACTGATTACTGTTGGCTGCCTGTAAATGAATCCGGGCTGTTTTGGCCAGGGTAGAGCGCCATTGCATGCTTTCCTGTTGAGCCGACAAAGTCACGGCGACTTTTCCCTGAGTGACATGAACATCGGCCGACGTAACCGATTCACCCGGCAATAGGGGGATATTAAGCGCAATTGTCGAGCCGGTTGGTGAAAGCCGCATTACTCGGGTTATTACCTGCCAGTCCAAACCTAATTGCAAAATCCGTTCGACTCGCACAAATGCCGGTAACACGCCCGGCTGTAATTGTTTTTGCTCAGGCAGCTTAACCCGGTTTTGTATTCGGCTCAATTGCAGTTGGTTATCCACCCTGCCATCATCATAAATACCCTCAATCAACCAGCCCTGGGCTTTCACTTTGATCTGTTTGGGCTTTAATACCATAGGCAAGGAAAATTTATCCAATAATGGTGTCGGGCCTGTTAAAACAACTTGATGTACCCCTTTGCTCAAACCCAGCCACAGATTATTGTTCTGCCTCAATAAAGCCCTAGCCAGCACGTCATTGACTTTTACCCGCACAGGAAACCATTGCTGATAATGAACCGGTAAGGGTAAAGCCACATTTTGTTGACTGTGTACCTCTAATTTAACCGTAACCTCTTTATCATTAACACTCAACTCCATCTGAGAAATTTCAGAGCAGGATGGTAAACATTCAGGCGCTTGAGTCATCCGGTTTTTCAATTCATCCAGCATCGCCTGATCCGGAAACCGGGCAAACGCATTATCAACCGGCATAAAACAAAATGGTATGAACAATAACCAGGAAAACGTGGGCAATGTGAATTTGAATGTCTTTTTAATAACCCCGAGCATCAGTGCTGCCAGTACTAAAATTAGAGCAACCCGTATAAAATTCAGCAACATGGTCATAGCTGGCGTTAAAAACCACAACTGTAACTGCTGTCCGGCATCCACCGAACCATTCCAGCTTAAATTAACCTTATGCCACTGCCATTGCGGTAAGCCCGGCCCGGTTTGTACTTTGGCTTTGGCATCGATGCGTTCAAAATCCGGTTCTGCAGCAAACTTTCCAGTCATGACTTGTGCTGATTTCTGCAAAACTGACCGAACACGACGCTTGCCCGGTGCACCTTCCATGCTCATAACCTTATCTTCTGCCTGTATTTCCTGTGCCGGAGCAGGGGAGGACGGCATTATCCTCTGCCAGCTTCTTTCCAATTGCGGATAAAGTCCGATACGCACCTGATCGACCATAAAAGGAATCATAATCAACAGCAGAATCAGAAAGAACCCATGCCGAAACCAGGTAATGACGGTTAAAAATTTCCCCTGCGGCAATACCCTGATTAATGCGACCGCTGCCAGAATATTTAACCAAATAAATCGTGGTGCGCCGGATTCATGCCAGATCAAAGCAAGCGTAAGCAGTGCAAACAGCCCCCAATAACGGTGCCATAAACGCCCCACAGCTAATGAGGCAATCAAGACCAAAAACAGATCCAATAAAGTCCATTTGGTAAGCCAGCTGTTGGGTTGATTATCAACTCCCGATACCGCCAACAGACGCCAACCCGGCGGTATATTAAGTTCGGCATTGACATGTTGAAAATTTTGCTGCCAGCCGGTGACATTGATACTATCGATTGCCGTTTCAATTCGGCTGTCGGCACTCAGGTTCAGTCGGCCTTTTCTAACCTCCACGCCTTGCTGTCCCGCATGACTGGTAATTAATTGATCGTGCCCATCCAAACTGACTTTACCAAGCCGGGTATCGGGCAAGACATCCAACCGCCAGTCCCGTGTAATCGTCCCGTTAATGTGATCGTTCACGGTATAACCGGTACCCTCAAAATCGAGCCATATTTTTCGTTGCAAACTTAACTGATTGGGCTCAGGTTCCGGGTCACCACGCTGCAGCAGTTTAAATTTCATGGCTGCCCCTTGTTTAACGCGATACGCCGGCAATTGTCTCCATTTATTCGGTAGCTTGGTCTGGCTGGAATCGATGGTGGTTAAACCGGTAATCTCCACTACGCGTAATGCCGGCCTTGCTTCAAACACCCATACTTCCGTTTTTGGCCAATGCTTGCTATTGATAGCTAAAGCTACATCAGTTTGCGCTTGATCAAATCTGGCCAGCAATTCCAGTTGCCAATGCCCGGGCCTGACCTGCATTCTTAATTGACCATCCGGTTCCAAACGGGCAGGTAAGGGTGCATTGAGCTCGATGGGAACCATACCTTTTAGCAATAAATGCGGTAGTTTTATTTCCCGTTGTTGGCCGGATACTTCTAGATCAATATGAGTACGTACCTGTAAAGGTACGTCATCGATAATTTTTCTAAACACCTGGATATCCAGAGTGTCGTGCTTGACTCCACTCAGACCGGTTGCTTTGTCTGTTGATTTTAACCATAACTGATCTTTTTTTATTTGCGGCTGCAACACGACTTTATTGTTGATCTTCAAATCCAATAAAGCGGTATCTTCCGGTATCGTTAAAATCTTTGGAATGCGGATCCAGTTAAATTCACCGTTTATTTTGTAGTCACCTGGATCTAACTGAATGACAGGACGCTGATTTTTTTCCACTACGACCACCGGAGCCCCATTAACTTTTACCTTATGCGGCCAGTGACTATTGTTTCCCGGCAAAGTTATCCAGCTTTGTCGATAAACTTTCCAGTTTATTTGAAACTGCCCTTGTTTAGACGTTAAATTGAGCGTTAATTGGCTGGGCCAGGCGCAATTTTTATTCCAGTAGTCATTATAAATAAAAGGACATTGCCTATCCTGCTGATCATACAATACCCACTCTATCCATGGTTTGAGTGGCTCGGGCACTTGATTCGGCGGTAAAGCTTCAGCCAGTGAGGCTGAACAATAGACAGTTAGCAATAAAAATATACTGATCAAACGAACCATAGTGCACTCCTGTTTGGTGCATTGCCGGATCAGGCTTTATGCTCCAAGTAAAACCCAGACCAAGCTACTCGAAAATTTCTTGTAATCGATTATATATCCCGCCAAAAGCACCATTACTCATAAACACAAAATGTCCACCTTCATGGGCTTGTAATTTAAGCTTAGCTAAAATTTCATCAAGCGTGGTACAAATCTCAATATTATTAGCATATTGCGTTAATTCGGATACATTCCAGGTCATATTTTCCGGCTGATAAATAATAGCCAAATCGGCAACTGACAATGATTTTGCCAGAGTCTCTGTATGTATGCCCATGCGCATAGTGTTGGAACGGGGTTCTACAATTGCAACCACTCGATCCGAATCCACCTGTTTACGCAAACCGTCCAAAGTCATTTGGATTGCTGTCGGGTGATGCGCAAAATCATCATAAACCGTTACTAATTCGTTTTTAGCAATCACTTCCATACGACGTTTTACATTTTTAAACTTTGTCAGTGCATTAATCGCATCTGCTGCCAATATGCCAATGTGGCTGGCTGCCGCGATTGATGACAGTGCGTTATAGACATTATGTTCACCTGTCAAATCCCAGTTTACAACGCCTTGTTGATCACCGTTAAACAGCACGTTGAATTGACTGCCGTCGGCTTTAATTAGTTGAGCCTGCCATTGCGCTTGTGAATTAATAGCGGTTTTTTCGGTTGGCGTCCAACAACCCATAGCCAATACTTGCTCAATATTTTCATCTTCTTTCGGGCTAATGATTAAGCCTTCGCCCGGTACAGTTCTGACCAGATGATGAAACTGTTTTTTGATGGCATCCAGATCATCAAATATATCGGCATGATCAAACTCGAGATTATTCAATACCGCCGTTCTGGGACGGTAATGAACAAACTTGGAGCGCTTGTCAAAAAATGCCGAATCATATTCATCGGCTTCAATAACAAAAAAAGATGAGTCACCCAACCGGGCTGATATACCAAAATTTAACGGAATACCGCCAATTAAAAACCCCGGCGCAAAGCCCTGATGTTCCAGAATCCAGGTCAACATACTGCTGGTTGTCGTTTTACCATGCGTACCGGCAACCCCTAATACCCATTTATCCTGTAACACGTGCTCGGCAAGCCACTGCGGGCCGGAAACATATTTTAGCCCCTGGTTCAGCACCGCCTCCACTTCCGGGTTGCCGCGAGACATCGCATTGCCAATAACCACCAGATCCGGCTTACAATCCAGATTTTCCGGTTTGTAGCCTTCCATTAACCGTATACCCTGCTGCTCAAGTTGAGTGCTCATCGGCGGATAAACATTTTGATCAGAACCACTAACCTGATAACCCAGTTCTCTGGCAATCAAAGCCAGTCCCCCCATAAAAGTGCCACAAATTCCTAAAATATGAATATGCAATGTCTTTCCTTATTTATTGTTGCTTGATACTGACTTCTTTTTCTTTTACTTCTGCCGGGGCAGCTGGCGCTTCTGTAGAAGCACCAGCTGTTTCCGATGCGCCGGCACTTTCCAGAATTTTTACTATAGGCTTATGCGGTGTTTTCTTGGCACGGGCTAAAACAGTGGTATTACTATTGTCCTGTGCATTGACATCTGCACCTGCAGTAATCAGCAGTTTTACTATTTCCTCACTGCCGAACATGACAGCATCCATTAGCGGTGTCACACCGGCATTATCTGACTGATTCACATCAGCGCCATAGGACAAAAGGTGTTTCACCACTCTGACATTACCATTAAAACTGGCCCCCATTAATGCCGTTCGACCACTACCGGTTCTTGCATTAACATCAACACCGTCTGCCAATAAAGCTTCAACCCGTTGCAACTTACCTCTGGTAGCGGCTGCAAATAGATCTGTTACGTCATCGGCATTGACCGGCGGCAACACAAATAATATCGTACACAACAGTATTTTTGTGATTTTCATAATTAAGTGAATAGTTTTAGGTTTAATGATCAGTTAGAATGATTTCAAATTTAGTTATTATCCATATCATCCAATAATGAGCGAAAAAAATAAAATAATTGTTGAGGCCAAACCTCAATTTATTGAATCCCAGTCTTCACCCGAAGAAAATCGTTATGTTTTTTCCTATACCATCACCATTACCAATGCGGGCATAAATGCAGCTCAATTACGCACCCGTCATTGGTTAATCACCGATGCCAACGGGCATGTTCAAGAAGTGAATGGGGATGGCGTAATTGGCGAGCAACCTCTTATAAACCCGGGTGAAAGTTTTCGTTATACCAGTGGAGCCGTTCTTGAAACATCTGTTGGTGTTATGCAGGGCAAGTACACCATGTATTCAGATGACGGTGAAAACTTTGACGCTCTCATTCCTCAGTTTACCCTATCCATCCCCAGAGTTTTGCACTAAGCAATATGTCCATCTTTGCCATTGGTGACATACAAGGTTGCTACGACGATCTGCTGCGTTTATTAGAGGCGATTCAATTTAATGAACACAATGATCAGCTTTGGTTTACCGGCGACTTAGTCAACCGCGGTCCAAAATCGTTGCAAACCTTACGCTTTGTCAAATCGCTTGGTAATGCGGCGGTGACAGTCTTGGGCAATCACGATTTGCACCTATTGGCAACCGCTCATAGGGTCAGGTCCGCAAATAAAAAAGATACCCTGACGCAGGTATTGGAAGCCCCAGACAAAGAAGAGCTGCTTTACTGGTTAAGACAACAACCCTTGTTTTATCATAATGATGATTTTTGTTTATTACATGCCGGACTGCCACCGCAATGGGATTTTAAGAAAACAAAAAAAATGGCAAAAAAAGCCGAAAAAGTCTTACAAAGCGATGCCTACCAGGATTTTTTTCACTACATGTATGGCAATAAGCCCAATATATGGTCGGATGATTTGAAAGGTAAACGTAAAATCCGATTTATAATCAATTGTTTTACTCGAATCCGCTTTTGCGATAGATTTGGCCGCCTGGATTTTGCCAATAATGGTCCGGTGGGCACACAGCCCAGTCATTTAATGCCCTGGTTTTCGGTTCCTGAACGCAAATCATCCGACATGCGTATTGTTTTTGGACACTGGTCGGCCCTGGGTTATTACCAAAGTGAAAACTGTTATGCCATTGATACCGGTTGCCTATGGGGCGGCCAACTTACCGCCTTAAAATTATCTGACACCGTTGAACGTATCAGTATCGACTGCAAAGGCATTAGAAAACCAAAAATTAAGCAGCCTGCAAAAACCTGCAAGTAATAAGCCTCCATATTCCGGAGGCTTATTACGATGCGTTAATTTAATCTCAAAATAGCTTACGAATAATCGATTTGCCCATTATCCAGTAAGGTATCCAGATCCGTTTCCGTACCTTCCAAAGTTACAACAGTCATTAGTGACAAACCGGCGCCGCTACCATCCAAATCAAGACTGACAATGGTGCTGCCCGGCTGTGTTGTAGTATCAAGATGCAAATAATTAGCCGGATTGGCGCTAAAATCGCTGGAAGTAATTTCAGCACCGGCCAGAACATCAGTCACATCAAGGATATCCGCATTCGGATCTATCGCACCATTCTCGGAATTTAAATTACCGACAGTAAAATCCTTAATAACATCTGGAACGTCGCCATTGGTCATGACAAATCGATCACTACCACCTCCGCCAGTGAGGGTATCAGTTCCTTCACCACCAACCAAAACATCATCGCCATCAAGCCCGCTGAGGTTATCATCACCCTCGTTGCCCAGCAGATAATCCACTGTGTCGCTGCCCTGATAGGTATCATCAAGATCTGAGCCATCAAACGTTGCATCAGCAGGATACAGCACAGCATTAATCTGGCCGTCCACCATGTCACCGTCACCATCAATACCGGTTATTTGGTATGACAAATCCACCGGATCGCCGAAATAGTCCTCTCCATAAGAAAACAGACCCAGTTTAAATTCCGCCGTCGTATCATAGGCATCAACTTGCACAGCATTAAATTTTACATCCGTCTCAATTTCAAAAGTCCAGTCTTCCTGCAGCCCCAACAAGGTAATGGTGTCGCCATTATCTATGTAGCTTAGCCCCTGTTGTCCGTCCGGTACAATATTTCCATTCGAGTCATAAACATTAACATTAGAAGGATTAAGACTGATTAAAACATCATCCGCATCGCCATAAAAAATATTATCAACATCATTTGCAATAATGGCAGCCAACGTAATATCTGCTCGCCCATCTACTCCGCCATTATCATTGTTACCCGGATTGACAGTAGACAGCACTTGCCTGAATGAATTGGTTAGATTATGTGCGCCGGAGATATTGTAAGTCTCTACACCTTGAACCTTGTCTGTAGTCAGTCCGTTGACAAAATCAATACGATAACCTTCTGTCGGTGTAAATGAGTTACCCGCACTGATGCCGATTTCTGCGTTATTGGTATTAACGCTATCACCTGACTTAGTCGTCATAAAGGCATCTTCCGTTGATTTACTTAGGTCAATAAATGCCAGCCATTCACTATTGCCGCCGCCAATTTCAGCAATTTCGGCTGAAGTAATTGCCGTGCCGTTACTGATAACGCCATTTGAATGCATCGTGTAGGTATTTGCATCCGGGTCAATATCAATCCAAAAACCCACTTCTCCGGACCCTAAAGTAGGAGAGGTAGTCGCTTCCATTCGAGTAAAGTCAGTACCATTGTCGGCATAATGCAAGTATAGGAACTCACCGTTAAAACTTAAACGATTCCCGTCAACATCTCTTGCCGCATCACCATCTGAAAAATTGAAACGTACTGTTTGCACACCATCGGCACCGGTAAGAAAATGCAAATTTTCGGTCGTGCCGTTGGCAGTTGCCAGATCAATTATATGCAGTGCTGTCGGCGTTAAAGAGACTGGATCGGTATCGTTAAAAGTCAGCTCCAATCCGGTAGTGGTATTATGTTGAGCAATCACCTGATCGTTATCACCGTCGGTTACTGCCACGGTGGTCACGACATCGATTAAACCGTTCAGATCCAACGTATCATCTTCGGTATTCTGTGGCGCATTGGCATGTTCCAATGCCACATTGGACACCAAACTCACCTGATTGCCGACCAGTGAAACGGTAAACGCAGTCTGTGTGCCGTTATCCTGATACTGCCCGGTCACGGTTTGACCGTCCGGAGACACAACCAGCGTAATCGGATGGTTGCCATCTGTGGTCACCAATCCGCTATCGGCCGTGCCCGCCAGAGCAAGGGCATAGCTGGTTGAACTGCTATAACCGTCGACCGCACTGGCGGTAAATACCGGCGCGGTAATGGTTGCACTATCCTGCCCGGTTTGTAGACTGGCTTCGGTCACCGCCAGGGCATCCACTGTAGCAGCCGTTGTGATATTGACGGTCGGGTCAGTATCATTAAAGCTTAAATTCAACCCCGTCGTGGTGTTATCCTGCGCTATCACCTGATCATTATCACCATCAGTTACCGCCACGGTGGCTACAACATTAATTAAACCGTTCAGGTCCAGGGTATCGTCTTCCGTATTCTGTGGCGCATTGGCATGTTCCAATGCCACATTGGACACCAAACTGACCTGATTACCGACCAGTGATACGGTAAACGCAGTCTGCGGGCCGTTATCCTGATACTGCCCGGTCACAATTTGACCGTCAGGAGACACAACCAGCGTTATCGGATGGTTGCCATCAGTAGTCACCAATCCGCTATCGGCCGTGCCCGCCAGGGCCAGGGCATAGCTGGTGGATGATGAACCCAAGCCGTCTGCACCCGGCTGTATATCGGTTGCTAAAGATATTACCGCGCTCTGTGCGCTATCAATACCGCTCGCTTCAACGACATTCAAACTGGCTACACCAAATTCATTTATTGTAACAATCGGACTATCATCATCCAGGTTCAAGAGTAAAATACCTTGAGCTGAATCCCCATCTATATCTGAAACGGTAAAGCTCAAATTAAACAATAAGTTATCTTCGGTTGTTACATCCAAATGATCAACCGGACCATAAAGGGCGGTACGGAAAGCCATTGTTGTTGCATCCGTGATTTCTGCCGTAAAGATAATCTGTGCATAAGTTGGAACCTGAGTATCTACACCACGTACCAACGTTCCACCTGTCGGTCCTGACTGATTGTTTACAATAAAGCCAATCAGTGAATGCCCATCGTTTGAAATCCAATACTGAATATTTTCTCCCCCGGATGTCATCCCCGCCGGTTGCGCCGAAGCCGGATTAAAGACGATACTTCCGGGACCATTGTCGCCATAATCAGCTGTCAGAAAGCCAGTCAAAACAGTTGGTGAGTTAGGTGGTAGATCATCGCCATCGGCTTGATCATTTGCACCGACTGCAAACGGGTTAACCGCAACGTACCCGGTGCTGCTTTCAAATTCCACACGTAATGCATCAAAAATTGCCGGCAACACTTCGTCAGCAATTAGATCATCTTCATCCAATAATACTGTCGTGGTGCCCGCTGTCGGGACTGTATCCACCGGTGGCTCTATCGGTGGTTCTGCTGGTGGCTCTACCTCAGCTACAGGAATAGGTTGTTGTTCAGGATTTAAAATTAACGGTTCCTGTGTTTCAGGAAAAGCTGTAGAAATACCTGTGGTTTCAAAACCGCTTTCAGGGGTGGCAGTTGGCTGTAGATAATCTACATTCACAAAAGTATGTCCGTCATCCTCTCCTGGACCGCCAGCCCCTGGCGCACCAGCAGCAGTTGCCTCTAATTTGCTCGGGTCAAACTCCTCACCTTCGGCAATGGCTTTTTGCATGGCTTCAACTTCAGCCAATTGCGCCTGTTCTGAAGTGGGAGCAGAAGGGGCTAAATTTGCCTCATAATTGATCGTTTCGTCATCTAATATTGTGACCGAATTCCGACCTAAATCCAGAGTGGTACCGTCCGCAAACTCAATACTGATAACACCCGTGTTACCAGTAACAATTTGCTCATTCGGCAAAACCCTGTCGCCGACTTGCAATACTCGTTCCGTTCCATCAACCGCTATCGCTTTTACAATACCCGATACTGATTGTACTATGCCTGAACTTGCCATGACGCTACACCTCTTTCTATTTGTTAGAGTTGTTATATATTAAAAACTTTATATTTTCAATCTTCTATGATTATAGAATGACATACTCAATAAGTAATTTATATTGTACTTAAGTTCAATTTTTCATAATTTTTGTATGGTTTCTTTAGTTTATGAAACTCTAAATTCTATAAATACCCACCCTAGACTTTACTCAAAAAAAAGCCCCAGTTAACTGGGGCTTTTTTCCTCACCAAGTTATGTTTATCTTAATCGATAATATTATCTGTATTGATGCTTGCATCGACAAGTAGAGTTGCAGTACCAGAAGTAAACATATTGTAAGTACCTCCATCCAGGCCTGTTACACCTGTTGGTCCAGCAACCCAAGTATCCGCTGATTCAATCACATCCCCACTATTACCTTGTATAATCAATGTATTAGTGTCATCAGAGGCACTTAATACATCTGCAGCGCTTAATGTCAATGTGTTATTGCCCGTACCCGTAATATCCAGTATTTCAACATTGCTCAATGCAAGCGGGCCAGTAGCACTATTTAAGTTAAGATCACCATCGATGCGCACTTCATCAATATCAGTTAAATCTTGTATCAAATTACCACTGGAATCTAAAGCTTCACCTGCTTGGATAATATATGAACTATCCACCAGATCATCCAAGGTAATGGTATCGTTACCACCATCTGTGGTTATGGTAAATGTTTCACTCGCTTCTGTTATCCCTTCAGCTGTAGCTGCTGTAATATCAATAACATCATCCGCTTCGCCGGTCTGGATATTACCACCTTCCGCATCTGTAATGGTAACTGTTGAAGGAAAGCCATCACGTGTAAAAACATCGGTTTGATCAAACCCGTCAACTGTAATATCTGCAGACGCATCAACTCTGATGGCAACCTCATCCACCGGATTAGTAAGATCTGTCTGGGTTACCGAAATAGTACGACCACTGATTGAAACCGTAACCGGATCATGGGCCGCTAATCCTGTCTCAGCATCAGTTAACACACTACCGGTTGAACCAAATGTATAATATTCGGTATGACTATCAGCGCCCTCTGTTAAGGTTACATAAGTACCCGGCTCAACTTGACTGATGGCTAACGAATGGATACCGGAATTAGTTACATCAGAATTACTGATGGTCGCAACTAATGTGCCTGTACCTGTAGTGGTGTTAATACTATAGATATTACCCAGGTTATCGGCACCCCATAGGTTACCATTTTCATCAAAAGACAAGCCATCAATGGTATCACCAATACCCGTGCCAACTGCTACAGCTGTTTGAGTTCCTGTGCCGCTCAAAGAATAAAGCTGATCACCGGATACAAAGTAGAAGGTACCGGCTCCATCGTAAGCCATAGAATCAATGGCCACCCCTGTGTTATCAAAGCTCACAAGCGGTGAACCTAAATCACCTACACTGCTAATAGTACTTACGTCGCCTGATGACACGAAGTAAATATCATCACCAATACCAATATAAAGGTTACCGGCAGTATCAAATGACATACCAGAGGTACTGACATTCAATAGTGAGTCGCTGAATAAAAGTTCAGCCTCACCAGTAGCGGTATTAACTCTGACAAATCCGTTCAACCCACCTTGATCAGCTAATCCATACAGATAACCATCAGTTGGATTTAGGGTTAATGATGAGAATTGGGCTTTATCGTTACCATCTACAACTACGGGACCAATCTGGAATGTTGCGCCTGTCGCAAGGTCAAGCCCATACAAGAAAGCCCCGGTACCACCACCACCGGCAATGGAGTAAGCCAAACCGGCAGGAAATGAATCAGTCACGCCATCAATTGTAATTGTAAGTGTTGCAGTACTTGTATCGCCATCGGCATCTGTTATTGTGTAAGTAAACACATCTTGTAACATGTCGCCATCATTTAAGGCATTAACTTCCGCATTAGTGTTATCAACCGTATAGCTATAACTACCATCAGGATTCAATACTAATGTACCGTACAGGCCTATTGTATCCCCACCAACCGTATTACCACTCACACCAGTCACAGCGGTTACAGGACCTAATAGTGAATACCCATCCGCACCGGCACTATCATTCGTTTGAACAACACCAGAAATGGCATCAACCACTAACGGATCACCATCCTCATTAACGGAACCGGTGTCATTTACTGAATTTGGACCGTCATCGGCAAATTGGATATTGCCACCCAGGTCCACACTTACTGGCGTTGTGGCGATGTCATTATCACCATCGGTCACGGTGACTGTAGCTGACAAGGAGACTTTACCATCACTCAATGCGATCAGTTCATCATAGGATGAGGTGTTGGTGTTTGGCAGATGGTCGATTGCATCGCTTTGGGTCAGTGTGACGACACCGCTGCCATCTACGCTTATGGTAAAGACCAGGTTCGCGGTAATGCTCGCTTCATCGGTAACATCGCCCGGTGCGGTTGTGGAGCCCACTACGTCACCTGAGGCTAATAGGTACAGGTTGATTGCGTCACCACCACTGGTCAGGCCTGAGTCTACGATA
>JBNLBS010000006.1:149873-199410 GCA_050303415.1 Methylococcaceae bacterium
GATATCAACACTCAGTGCAAAGCTGCCTATCGTAGGCGCGGCACCTTGACCATCGGCTCCATAAACGGCTGTTGATGAGGCGGCCGCTAACAATGCCGCAACCAATGCGCCGCTGTCATTTGCAGTCGCACCGTAGGCATTGCCATCACTGCCGCCTGCCGCTTCGGTATCATCGGTGATTAAGGTGATGCTGTCATCCAGACCTGTGCCGGAACCGATGCTTGGACTATCATCATCTACATTAACTGTAAATGTACCAGTAGCCGTATCGCCATCGAAGTCTGTAGCAATATAACCGATGTTGAAAATCAGATTGTCTTCAGGCAGGTTATACGAGCTTTCAGAGTCGTCATTAGGATGATCGAGACTATCGAGCAAATGAAAGGTTAATTGAGCACCACTTGGCCATACTGAATCCACTGTTACGGTAAATACTGGAGAATTAATGTTATCGGTATATCCAATAAGCTGGTTGTTTGCAGAGTCCCAGTAATATTGCAGCTCAACACCGTTTGACATTAATGCGTTGCCAAACTGATCAACTATCCCTGTTGTGCTGAGACTAATTGCATCATCTTGTGCTTGCCCATCGGCACCAAAATCAACATGTAGGAAAATATTCGCTGCTGGATATGCTGCTGGATCATCACCGCCAGCATAATCATTATTTCCTTGCCCTGGGATATCATCTTCATCAACCATCAATTGCGGGGTCAAAAAGAACGAAAGAGGGTCTTGATATGTGGGATCTGTTACAATGACAGGACCATCATCTTCAATATTGATTCTTAATTGCCCGGTATCCGAATCGCCATCTGAATCTGTTATGGTGTAGTTAAATAACAATTGGATTGGATCTTGCGTTCCAGTTTCATTAATATCCGGATGGTCAATTGATTCGAATAATGAAAATTTAATATTTCCATTAAGATCGATTTCTATTTCAAAAACTGTTACTTCACCACCATAGATAGAACCCGTTAGAATACGTGTGCCTGATAAATCAACTGTTTCATCAATTACAATTGGCTGACCTTCTGAAGTTAATGCAATAGGAGCCTGTGTCTCACCGTCTACAGCACCTATAAAAGTCAAAGCACTAAGAGAACCCGCACCATCTGCACCAAATTCAAAAAATGCTGTAGCAGTTGCTACTTCAATACCTTCTGATGTCTGACCGCCAGTTCCTGTATGCTGAAATGGATTGGAACCATCATATAAATGTTCTTCGTGGACTGTTGCTTCACCATCAGCAGCTTTTGGCACATCATCCACTATATTTATGACCAAGTTTGCCGATGCCTGATCTCCATTTGAGTCTTCTATTGTGTAACCAAATGTTAACGCGACAACATCAACGCCTTGCAATGGATGTGGATATGGTTCATTGAGAGTAAAGGTGTAAGCACCGGTGTCACCATTGATTGTTAACGTCCATAAAGGACCTGAAACACCCGCCGGTCCATTAATTATCCAGTTTTGCCCATCAAACAGACCAGGTACTCCACCAAATGAAACTTCTATTAAACTACCAGGTATATCTGTGCCAAAATTATCGTTAGCCAGGATATTTCCTGAAGTTGTTTGCGGAACAAAATTACTGCGGTCTGTTATATCCGTATTACCGGCAAAAATACTGGCATCATCATAAACGGTATTTGCTTCGGACAATACGCCCGGTTGACCATCCGATACGGCCACCGGTACATCATCAGGCACTGGCTGGTCCGGATTTAATATTAATACTTCCGGTGGTTGAGGAAAAACAGTGGTAATGCCTGTAGTTTCAAAACCACTATCAGGAGTTGCGGTTGGATTCAGATAATCTATGTTGACAAAGGTATGCCCATTGTCTTCTCCCGGAGCACCTGCTGCGGGAACTCCGCCTGCCGCGGTTGCTTCTAATTTGGATGGATCAAAAGCTTCGCCTCTTTCGATAGCTGCCTGCATAGCGGCAACTTCATCAATTTGGTCTGCTTGAGATGCGGCTGGAGCCGCTGACGCAGCAAGACCCGGCTCGGGATTAAGAGTGGCGTCGTCTAATAGTGCTACTGAGTTTCGACCCAGGTCCATACTCGTACCATCAGCAAAATCTATACTGATAGTTCCTGTATCACCGGTCACAATTTGTTCATTCGGCAATACTCTGTCGCCTACTTGTAATATACGTTCGGTTCCATCTACTGCAATTGCTTTTACAACACCTGTTACTGATTGAACTATTCCTGAACTAGCCATGATCTTAACCCCTATGTTTACGTATTTCTATGCTTTTTAGCCGCATTAATTAACTTTTGACTGAAGTCTGACACACTCATTGATATTTTTATATTGTACTTTGGTACAATTTTTCACACTTTCTGTAATGTTTTATTCAGTTGTTGAATCTGTATTGGCATCTATCAAATATTGTAAATCCGTAAATGATATGCCGCTTATGGTTGATGAATATGTCGTTGGCGTGTCTTCCACTGTCGTGACACTGACTTTGGTATCATTTCCCAGGTTTTCAATTGAAAGCGATAAATAGTCACTTAATTCATCCGTTTGAGAATCTACAAGAAGATCATGCAAATTAAGAACTTCCTCTTGCTTATTTTCTGTCTCGTCATTCATAACAATTCTCCATTACTGAGAACACCCCTGGTTTTCAAAACTTAATTATTTAAGAAACAGGCTGATAAATGAATATCAATAGCCTTTTTTGTTGCTTAAGCAAACTCTGATTAAATTGAATCCAATCGTAGTGAGTCTGTCGACGGACTTTCAGATATTTCTTAAACTATGTAAGAAATATTATAAGAATAGTTAATTCTTGCCTATTGTACTTAGGTACTATTTTTCGCTTTCTTTAACATTAAAGATCACATCATCATCGCTTATTAAACCTTGATACGCATTCATATTTGTTCTCAGCTTTCTTCTGGCATTTAATTTTATTTGCACGGCTTCTGGTAATTCGGTAAATACAAATACCTGTTTATCCATTAATACATCAATTAAATCTTCTACAATTCTTACGACTTCATAATCAGTACTTTTTAATGCCTTCTTGGCTCGATCAATCGAGTCGATTTTATGTAAAAAATCTAATAATTCAGGATTATTTGTTTCCAGCCATTGATCTTGTTCATTAGTTACCGAATCATGAATATCAATAATCTCACCTTTTTCATTTCTACTGACATATGGCATTTTAACCCCCTTGTAGGCATTAACCGTTTTAAAAATACGCTTATCAAAATTTTATGCAATAATCTATGAACTATTTTGCAGTTTTAGTATTATTTATATAAAAAATTTTACTAAAATATATTTTATATTTGACAGTTAATAAAATTTACTTTTAAAAAGCTTTTTAGCATCTACAATTTAATAAGATGAATGAAACGAATACAACTGCCCAGACATCTGCTCAAACACGGAACCAGGACCCCTTACTTTCAGCTTTAATTTCAGTTTGTAAGCTTCTTAACACACCTCATTCTGCCGATGCTTTAACCGCTGGACTACCTTTAGTTAACAATAAATTAACACCGGCCCTTTTTGTCAGGGCCGCTCAAAGAGCGCACCTCTCTACCGGTCTTGTTAAGCGCCCAATAGAAAAAATATCCAAATTGGTTCTGCCCGCCATTCTACTCTTAAATGACAATAAAGCTTGCGTGTTGGTCGATATCAATTCAAATCAATATACAATTATTCTGCCGGAGACCGATTTAGGTGAAAAAGTCGTTGATTTTGAAACATTAAATGATGAGTACACAGGCTCCGCTTTTTTTATTCAGGCTGAGCACAAATTTGACAACAGAACCGCCGACTCTATTACGCCAAAGGCTAAACATTGGTTCTGGGATGTTATTTTTAAATCCTGGCCGATTTATATCGAGGTATTGGTCGCCTCTCTTCTAATTAATATGGTGGCGCTTGCTTCACCATTGTTTATTATGAATGTCTATGACCGTGTAGTACCTAATCATGCACTGGAAACACTTTGGGTTTTAGCGATAGGTGTACTTACCGTCTATTTATTCGATTTAATTATGAAATCGTTACGGGGGTACTTTATTGATGCGGCCGGAAAACGATCTGACATTATTTTATCCGCTACCATTTTTGAAAAAGTTTTAGGTATAAAAATGGAATCCCGCCCTCCTTCTGTTGGGGCGTTTGCAAATAATTTACATGAATTCGAATCCTTTAGAGATTTTTTAACTTCTGCGACATTGACAACGTTAATCGATCTACCCTTTCTTTTCATCTTTATTTCTGTCATCTATATGATTGGTGGCAATATCGCTTTTATTCCCTTATCAGTTTTACCGTTAGCGATTCTAATTGGTGTTGCAGTACAAACGCCGCTAAAAAACACCATCAATGAATTGTTTCAATATTCCGCTCAAAAAGGCGCCACCTTAGTCGAATCTCTTATCAATCTTGATTCCATCAAGACCAGTGGCGCAGAAGGCCAGATGCAAAGGCAGTGGGAGCAAAATATTGGCCAAATATCTCGCCTTGGGCTTAAATCACGTTTTTTATCGTCAATCGCCGTCAATATGACCTCTTTTTTACAACAAATTTCCACGGTATTTGTTGTTATTCTGGGCGTTTATAAGATATCAGAAGGTGACCTGACTACAGGTGGACTGATTGCCTGTACCATTTTAACCGGTCGGTCTTTAGCACCGGTTGCACAAGTTGCTTCGTTACTTACCCGATATCACCAGGCCAAGGCGTCCTTATCCTCATTAAACAAGATGATGTCTTTACCTGTTGAACGGGAACCAGGAAAGAATTTTCTGCATCGCCCTTCATTTAAAGGCGCCATTGAATTTAAAAACATTTCTTTTAGCTACCCTGGGCAGCCTGTCAATGCACTAGAAAAAATATCTTTTAAAATTGCTGCTGGTGAACGCGTTGGGTTTATTGGCCGAATCGGTTCCGGAAAAAGCACTATTGAAAAACTAATGCTCGGCCTCTATGAAGCCCAGGAAGGTTCAATTCTCATTGACGGCACCGATATCAGACAAATAGATCCATCCGACTTACGCCGCCAAGTCGGTTATGTGCCGCAGGACATATCGCTAATGTTTGGCAGTGTTAAAGATAATATTACCATGGGCTCGCGCTTTGCCAGTGACGAAGCTATTCTCAGAGCGGCAGAAATTGTGGGAGTCACCAACTTTGTTAATAAACATCCTGCCGGTTTTGATATGCCGGTCGGCGAGGGTGGTTCATCCCTCTCAGGAGGACAGCGACAAAGTGTCGCTGTGGCCAGGGCACTGTTATTATCACCGCCAATCTATATTCTGGATGAACCCAGCAACTCCATGGACAACAGCACTGAAGAAATCTTTAAACAACGTTTTGCCAAGCACTTAACAACTGAAACGCTGATTTTAGTCACCCATAAGGCATCTTTGCTAACATTAGTTGACAGACTTATAGTTATGGATGGTGCAAAAATTGTGGCGGACGGTGCTAAAGACATTGTTCTCGAAGCATTAAAACAAGGTCAAATCAAGGTATCTGGTTAAAGTATGTTAAAAAAATTATTAACTGATTTTTTACCAAAAAAGGGGTTTGAAATAATATCCAACTCAAAAATAAACGATGAAGATCAGGCGTTTTTAAGCGATGTTAATGCCGCCAATCTCTATGGCGCCTCAATACATAGCCATATTATGTTATGGCTTACTTTTTTATTTTTTGTTATAGCACTTATTTGGGCTAATTTTGCCACTTTGGACGAAGTCACCCGAGGCATGGGTAAAACCATACCGTCCAGCCATATTCAGGTAGTACAAAACTTAGAAGGCGGGATTCTTTCAGATATCCTGGTAAAGGAAGGTCAGCTGGTTGAAAAAGGCCAGGTTCTGTTACAGCTCGATGCGGTACGGTTTGCCTCTTCATACAATGAAACCAAATTAAAATATTATGAACTTTTAGCCACTACCGCCCGATTAACGGCAGAAGTAAATCAAAAGGAAATGAAAATGCCCGTAGAAGTTATTAAAATGGCGCCTAATATTGCGAAAAATGCCCGCCAATTATTAACTTCAAGACAAAATAATTTAAACGCCAACAAAAAAATTCTTGAGGAACAGATTCGACAAAAAGAACAGGACCTGATTGAATTAAAATCAAAAGCCAGAAAAATATCAAGAAGTTACTCACTTTTGCAACAAGAATTAAAAATGTCCGAACCTTTGGTTGCTGAAGGCGCACTATCTCAAGTTGAACTGCTTCGTTTAAAACGCAATGCCAATGACTTAAGGGGAGAGCTGACAGCGGCACGCCTGTCCATTCCAAGGCTGGAATCATCACTGGATGAAGCAAAAAATAAACTCTCTGAGCTGGAAATACGTTTTCATACCGAAGCACTTGAAGAACTTAACCTGGCTAAAGCAGAATTGGCCAGAACCTCCGAAACTGTCCTCGCACTGGAAGACAGAGTGACACGAACAAAAGTTTTATCACCGGTTAAAGGCACAATAAAACAGCTTAAAGTAACCACTATTGGCGGTGTTGTACAACCGGGCATGGATCTGGTGGAAATTGTTCCTTTGGAGGATGTTCTCTTAGTTGAAGCCCAGGTCAGGCCCGCCGATATTGCTTTTCTTAGACCCGGCCAAAAAGCAATGGTTAAATTAACAGCATACGATTTCTCTATCTATGGCGGCCTTGAAGCTGAACTGCAACATATCAGTGCCGATACTATTACCAATGAAGAAGATGGTGAAAGCTACTATATAATTCGCTTAAGCACTAATAAGAACTTCTTGGAAAAAAATGGTGAAAAACTTAGAATTATCTCCGGCATGACCGCAGAGGTTGATATTTTAACTGGAAAAAAATCGGTTTTAGACTATCTCTTAAAACCAATCCTAAAAGCTAAAAATAGAGCGTTAAGAGAGCGTTAATTGCAAGCAAGTAACTTTATTTGTGAGATTTTAATGTGAGTCATATATCAATATATTCTGATAACAATAAACTGATCAGCTCATGGACATCCCAATTGTCATCCATTCATCAGGTTGACCGTTTTCTTGTCGACTCTGAAGTTCTTGATCAGGATGTGATTATTATTGATACACAAATAATTGATGACAATGGCGAACTTCTGGCCCTTTTTAATAACAAAGGAACCCGTTTTCTTGTTGTTGGCGAAAACTGGCCGGAACAAAAACAAATCAATGCTTTGGTACATGGTGCCGCCGGATACTGTGACCTTAATGTACCGACTCAATTATTACTGACAGCCATAGAATGCATTTTAAGGGGTGATATCTGGATTCAACGCCATCTTATTCCCAAAGTTATCGGTACATTGGTACAAATGAAATCACCGGTTATCGAACCAACTACTGATAATGAAAAAATTAAATCTGCAGAACTGTTAAAGACTCTTTCCAATCGTGAGATGGATGTCGCAAAAATGATTCAGGCCGGAGAGAATAATAAAACCATCGCTTCAAAGCTGCATATCTCTGAAAGAACTGTCAAAGCCCATCTGACGTCTATTTTTAGAAAACTAAATGTCACTGACCGGTTACATTTAGCCTTATTTATTAAAGAATTGAGTTGACCAATCGAGTTAAGTAAGCTAACTTTATAAGTTAAAAGAATCATTTCAAAAGTTAATTAAATCAATTAGGTGGGATTACTTATTAATCCATATTGCATCAAGAATTAATTTTTGGAGCCATTCAAAAAATTATTTAGCTTAATTATTTAGAGGGAAGTATGAAAATTAAAACAGCACTCAGCGTAAGCTCTATAGCTGCTTGTATCGCATTCACGCCTTTGGTCTCGGCACAAACATTACAAGAGGTGCTGCAGGAAACCATCGATAATAACCCAGAAGTCCAGTCAGCAAGGTCTGAACGTCGGGCTGTTGAGAATGAAATCGACCAAGCTAAGTCAGAGTATTTCCCTACTATTGATATTGCTGCCGGCATTGGCTGGGAACAATCATCCAACCCAACCACTCGAAGCCGCAAGTGTGATCCCACAGGTGGCGGTTGCGATAACTCAGTCTCCTATGGCCGAGAAGAAACATCGATTCAATTAAGACAAATGATTTTTGACGGCCTGGCTACCCCCAGTGAGGTAGAGCGCCATAAAGCCAGAACCAATGCCAGGGCTTATACTGTTTTTGGTCGATCTGAAATTACCGCATTGAGCGCAGTTGAAGCCTATATCAATGTTCTTCGCCGTCAAGAACTGCTTGACTTGGCTAAAGAAAACCTTTTGGTTCATCAACGAACAAATGACCAGATTGCATTACGTAGCGAACGAGGTATCGGTAGAAAAGCGGATGCCGACCAGTCAGCTGGTCGTTTGTCATTGGCAGAAAAAAATGTCTTATCCGAAGTCGGCAACCTTAAAGATGCAAAAACCGCTTTTTTAAGAGTTGTCGGTACACTGCCAAAAGAACTTGAGGAAATTTCTGCACCGGAAGACGCTTTACCGGAAAACATTGATGAGGCCGTTGAACAAGCTGTACAAAACCACCCTATCTTAAAATCAGCAAACTCTGACGTAGACTCTGCGTTAGCGCAACATAAAACTGCCCGGGCCGCCTATATGCCGCGCATTGATTTTGAAGCAGGTGCATCACATAATAATGACCTGGATGGTATTAAAGGTAAAAATGAAGATGCTTATGCAATGTTACGTCTTCGATACAATATTTTTAAAGGCGGTAAAGATTACGCACGACGCAAAGAAACAGCTCAGTTAATCAATCAAGCTAAAAACATCAGAGATAATACATACAGACAAGTTGTTGAAAGTATGCGTTTATCATGGGTCGCCTATCAAACAATAAAAAGTCAAATGGCTTTTTTTGAGGGCCATAGAGATGCCATCATCAAAACCAATATTGCCTATCAAAAACAATTTAATATTGGTCAACGTACCCTGCTTGATTTACTTGATACGGCTAACGAAATGTATGTGGCAAAAAGTGCCTATACCAATGCAAAATACGACGTTTTATTTTCGCAATACCGTATATTGGCCAGTAAAGGCTTTTTAAACCGCTATGCCGGGGTAAAACTACCAGAAGAAATCAAAACTCTGGAAGAGGCGGAAAACGAGATATAAGTCAGTAAAAATACTGATGCATTAAAAAAGCATTACCTTAATGGGTAATGCTTTTTTATGATTCGTTTTCTCACCTTCAAACCAAGCTTTTCTAATCTGTTACCTCTTAAGATTAAGATAAACGCTTGTTAACTCCCCCTCGTCAGCGACACTAATCTAAAAAAATAATATTAAGCTTAACGTGACTGTTTTATTGACTACATGAATTCATTCACATGACAAGAGCATAGGTCTTCATAATTCTACTGATATAACAGGATACAGAATAATGACATTATCCAAGCAGCTGTTAATTCTAATTTCAACCTTATTTTTAATGATATTTAGCGTTAACTTTATAATAAGTGTCGATAATATTAGAAGTTATTTAGAAGGTGAATCAGAAGTACATGCTCAGGATACAGCCACCTCACTAGGACTGTCTTTAAGCCCTTATATGGTCAATGAAACTGACCCTGTCATAGAAACCATGATGAATGCCATTTTTGATATGGGCTATTATCAGGAAATAAAGCTGGTTAATGTCGACAATAAGCCGTTAATAACCTTAACAAATAAAAAAGAATACGAAGGTATTCCCGACTGGCTGATTAAATATATCCCGATGAAAACAGCCATCGCTGAAAGCGAAATAAGTTCTGGCTGGAACATTAGCGGTACTGTCTACGTTACCATTAACCCTGGTTATGCTTACCGCAAGTTATACCAACAAGTGACCAGTAGCTTTTATTATTCATTAGGTGCATTTGCTTTATCTATTTCTCTACTATTAATTGTCCTGCACTTCACTTTATCCTCTCTAAAACAAATAGATAAAATGGCTTTAACCATTGCTGCAGGTGAATTTATCACGATAGACAATCTGCCGTGGACAACAGAAGTGAGAAATGTCACCAAGTCAATGAACACAATGTCCAAGAAAATTGAAATGGTCATTACCAAACTCAATTTAAAACTGGATGTAATCGGTAGAAAAATTAAAAAAGACGATCTAACCGGTTTGAACAAAAAAAGCAGTTTCGATACAGATCTGAAAAAAATATTCATATCCAATTCAGATATTAAAGCCTATATTTTTATTATCAAAATTGATAGCTTGGCCAATCTGGTTAAAGAACTGGACAACACTGCTATTGATCAATTTTTAAAAGATGTTGCCAATGTCTTGAACAATATTTCAGCACCAACTGAAGATATTAAAATATCAACTTACCGATTTTTTGGCTCCGAATTTGCCATGCTCTTAAAACATGCAACACATGAACAAACCGAGTCCATAGCCAAACAATTAAGCATTGCTTTTACCGAACTCGGTGAAAAATATCAACGCACCGATATTGCACATATCGGTGTTGCCCCATTTGATCCGTTTGGCACTATTGACGGAATCATATTAGCTGCCAATGAAGCTTATGAACAAGCGCAGCTAATTGGTGCCAACAGTTACTTCATCAGAACTAACGTAGACCAGGCCAAAGATATTTCTGAATGGAAAGAACTGGTTTTTAATATTGTCGATAATCAAGACTACAGTGTTTCTTTCATTGGCGAAGTTAAAGACTGTAAAACCCAAAAAACGATAATGGAAGAAGCCTTTACCCAGGCGCTTGATAAAAATGGCGATACTATTTCAATCGGCACCTTTGTTTCGATTGCAGAAAAATTTTCAAAAATTATTGATTTGGATATAGGCGTCACTTCTCGAGTTATCGACTATATCAACAATGAAAATATTCAACATTCAGTGGCTATAAATTTATCCACCAGAACCATTAAAAGCAGCACCTATCGTGCCTGGCTGACCGATTTGTTACGACACAACCAGGCCATTGCTCAACAGCTGGTTTTCAGTATTTCTGCCTATGCTGTTGCCAAAGAAGTGCCGGTATTTAAAGAATTTATTTCTTTCGCACATCAACTCGGCGCCAAAGTTATGATTAAAAGATTTGATACCGACTCTATGTCACCTAAAGTAGCACAGGATTTAAATCCCGACTTTATCAGGCTGACTCGGGATATCAGTAAAGATGTTTACACTGATGATAGAAAAAAATCATTTATCGAATCGATGATTAGTATCGGTGAGCTTTTGGATATCAGTATTCTGGCGGAGAATGTTGACAATGAAAATGATCTTAACTGTATAGAAACTATCGGTATTTCAGGTACAAGTCAGTAATCAATGTGAACGCTAAATTCATAATATTGGCTTTTATTCGGCATATACTAAAAAGCGCACAAAGGTTTAACCTTTGTTGCGCACAAAAGTATGCCTTACTGTTGTCATTTCTGTTTGCCTTCGCAGTGGCATTCAGTGTTTCAGCCACGCTGGAAATAAGTGATGTTTTACTGTCAAAAATTAAAACAAAATATGGTGCCGAAGCGGCTGATAGAATCGTTTTATGGCAAAAATTAGTACGTACTGCCAAGGATCAGCCGGAACAGGAAAAATTAAGACTGGTCAATAATTTCTTTAATCAACGTATAGACTTTGTTGATGATATTTATTTATGGGGTGTGAATGACTATTGGGCAACGCCGGTAGAATTTTTAGCCAAGGGGGCAGGGGATTGTGAAGACTATTCTATCGCTAAATACTTTACCTTATTGGAACTGGGCGTATCTGAAAAAAAAATGCGCATTACCTATGTAAAAGCTTTAAATCTTAATCAAGCACATATGGTTTTGACTTATTTTTCTACACCTAGGTCTGTTCCCATTGTTCTGGATAATTTAATTCCGCAAATAAAATCAGCTACTAATCGTAAAGACTTACTGCCTGTCTATAGCTTTAACGGTTCCGGCTTATGGCTGGCAAAAGCAAAAGGCAGTGGTAAACGAGTTGGTGGAGTAAGCCGATTAAGCATGTGGACCGAACTAAAAAACAGGATGTTAAACAACAGCTTCTAAGGCCAATTGACTTGCAGTGCATTAACACTCATGCATAAAGAGCACTATCCATCAAAATCTTTTCGTTAACAGTAAAACATCCTCCGTTGATATATTCCTTATTTTTTTCATCTGAATTAGTCTACAAGTATGCGCAATTTTAATTGAGAACGTTTGCCTTAGAAAAAAATATCCAACACTCTTTATTATCTTTGGGCCACGTCAAGCGAACAGCTGGTAATAATTTTTATTAGTCATAACCTTCTTGAAAGTCTATTATATGCCCATGATCTGGATTCAAAAACGGCCCCACTACTACAGCTTTTCAATTGTTGCCCTGTTGCTTGTCATCTATACTAACCGTTGCTTTGCTCACGGCGTTGATAGTCATACAGAGTACTTTTTAACCACCAATCACGATGTAGCCATAGCGCCTTTCCTCTATATAGGTGCAAAACATATGCTGACCGGCTATGATCACCTGCTGTTTTTACTGGGTGTAATCTTTTTTCTTTTCCGCAGTAAAGACATATTGATATATGTCAGCCTGTTCACCTTAGGCCATAGTCTAACTTTATTGTTTGGCGTACTCAATCAGATCCAACTCAATGCCTATTTAATCGATGCGATTATCGGCATTTCCGTATTTTACAAAGGTTTTGATAATCTGGGTGGTTTTAAACAACTGTTAGGCAGACAACCAAACACTAAAAAAGCCGTATTTATTTTTGGTTTATTTCATGGCTTTGGACTGGCCACAAAACTGCAGGATTTTGCCTTGCCCCAAGAAAGCCTGTTCAACAATCTTTTGGCTTTTAATATTGGTGTAGAAGTCGGTCAATGTGTTGCCCTGCTTTTTATCCTGACTTTATTGGGTTTTTGGCGCAGATATCGCAGTTATCTTACCTTTTCAGCGGGTACCAATACCTTGTTAATGTCAGCAGGTATGACTTTATTCGGCTATCAAATCACCGGCTACTTCATCGCATAATAAAATGAGTAACATCCCCGAACCTTCGATAAAATCCCTGCTATTAAGCTTCCTTGCCGCAATCGTATTAGCACTGGCCATGCTGATTTTTGCCATACTCCCGGCCGAATATAATATAGACCCAACCGGCATCGGAACCAAACTGGGTTTAACTGTGTTAGCGCAAAGCAGTGCTTCAGTGGCTGAAGCCAATGTTTTAACCTGCCTGGATAACAGTTCACCCACCACTAACGGTTCCGAAGCAAAGTGGCAGGATGTTGTCGTTATTACTATACCGGCAAAAAGCGGTCTGGAATATAAATTTCATCTCAACAAAGATAAAGCCATCAACTATACCTGGAACACCGATGGTGCACTGCTATATTTCGACTTCCACGGTGAGCCAGACGGTGATCACACCGGTTACTTTAAAAGCTATCAGGAAAACACTCACAACCAATCCACTGGAACATTAAAAGTACCTTTCAATGGCATACACGGGTGGTATTGGGAAAATAAAACCCAAAAACCCGTTAAAGTTATACTAAAAACCAGCGGTGAATATAAAGTGGTTGGAGTGATTTAAAGTCGAACCCACCTTTTTTCCTGCCAGACAAAGAAAGGCGAGCAAGATTAATTCTCTACGCTTAAAATAAATCTCCGAGTTGATAAATGCTAGAATTCCATTCTATATAAATCGCCAATTTCTTTTCATGGACAATAATTTAAAACTTTCCCCTGCCGAACTGGCATTAAAGATTGATCTGAATGATTTTAATGTTCAGGATTTCAATCACTTACCTGATTTAATTTTAGGTCAGGAACGGGCGCAATCCGCATTAAAGTTTGGTGTAGCCATGCAAAATCCCGGCTATAACATTTATGTTATGGGCGAGCCGGGCACCGGTCGTTTAACCATGATTACCAGTCATTTACATGAGCTGGCAGGCAGTCAAGCGGCACCGGCATCATATGCTTATACCGAAAACTTTGATAATCCCAGAGAGCCTGTTGCCATTGAATTATCCGCCGGGCAAGGGCAGCTCCTGATTAAGGATATCGATCAGTTAATCGACAATTTACTGGCTACTTTTCCGGCTGCCTTTGAAAGTCCTTCCTATCAACAAAAGAAAAGTGCTTTAGAACGGCATTTTAATCAGCGCTATAACAATGCTATTGATCTGGTTGACAAAAAAGCCCAGGAATTTGATATTGCCGTTTTTCGGGAAAATGAATCGATTACTTTTCTACCTATTCGTGACAATAAATCGCTGGATGAAGACCAGTTTGCGTTATTGTCTCCGGCTGAACGCGAGGCTTTTCATAAACATGTTGAACAACTTGAAGCCTATCTGGCCGACACATTGATCGAATTGCCAAAGTGGCGCCGGTCTTTGGTTGAGCAAATCAAACAACTGGATAATAAAACCATCAGTCAGGCTATAGACCCTTTATTTAACAAACTCCAGACAAAATACCTCAATTCTGATGATGTTATTACTTTTTTAGCTGAAATTAAAAAGAATCTAAATACTACGATTACCGATTATCTGATGCCGAATTCCGCATTGGAATCACGCGAAAACTCAGTTAAGCGCCAAATCTTAGCAGAACAGTTCAGCCCAAATATTCTGGTCGATCACGAACTTGAAAGTGGTGCGCCTGTTATTTACGAACCGCACCCTACTTACCAAAATCTTTTCGGTCGTATCGAATATATCAGTGATCAAGGAACCTTAATCACCAATTATCGCCGTATTTGCCCAGGCTCTTTGCATAAAGCCAATGGCGGTTATTTAATACTGGATGCGGAAAAGATCCTGACCAATCCGTTTGTTTGGGAAGGGTTGAAACGGGCATTAAAATCCGGTCGAGTGGAAATTGAAACCCCCTTATCCGAATTCGGCATTAATACCATGACCTTAAAGCCGGATGTGATTCCATTAAATGTAAAAGTAATTTTACTGGGTTCGCGTGATATTTATTATTTGCTGGAAGAACTGGATAGCGAATTTAATGAAATGTTCCGCATATTGGCCGATTTTGATGACCATATTACGCTCAATAATCAGACAATTAATCAATTTGCCGGTTTAATGTATCGTCAGGCTGAGGATTCCGGTGCCTTGCCATTAACTCAATGCGCCATTGAACATTTAATTGAATTCAGCTGTCGCCTGTCTGAAAACCAGAAACAACTGTCAGCCCATATTAACGATTGCCTGGAAATTATTGGCGAGGCCAATTTTCTAAGCAGACAGGACAATCATAACTGCATTGATAAAAAATATATCCAGCAGGCATTAGCCGCACGGGAAAAACGCAATGGCCGGTTATCAGAAACTATTTTGGAAGAAATGCTGGACGGCACAATTCTAATTGACACCGATGGACTGGCAATCGGCAAAACCAACGGCTTAACGGTATTGGAAGTCGGTGGCAGTTGTTTTGGTGCACCGGCTCGAATTACCACCACGGTTTATCCCGGTTCTCGTGGTATTGTCGATATTGAACGCGAGGCGGAATTAGGCCAGTCCATTCATTCCAAAGGCGTATTAATTTTAACCGGCTATCTGGGACATTGTTATGCCCAGCAGTTTCCACTGGCCATTTCAGCCAGTTTGGCAATTGAACAATCCTATGGTCATATTGATGGTGACAGTGCTTCATTAGCTGAATTATGCTGTCTTATTTCCGCGTTAACCCGCACCCCGATCAAACAAAATATTGCGGTCACCGGCTCTATCAACCAATACGGCGAAGTTCAGGCGGTGGGCGGAGTTAATGAAAAAATAGAAGGCTTTTTCCGGCTATGTCAGGCCAGAGGATTAACCGGCCAGCAAGCGACCATTATTCCGGCATCAAACAAACGTAATCTGATGTTAAAACAGGAAGTTGTTGATGCGGTTGAAAAAGGCTTATTTGCCATTTACGCTGTTTCCAGCGTTAACCAGACACTGGAGCTGCTGACCGGAGAGCAAGCCGGAGAAATGGATAAAGAAGGCAATTACCCTGAGGGTACTATCAATTTTAAAGCCATCGCCCGCTTAAAGGAAATCTCTGAGATGGATAATGACGATGATGAAAAAGAGGGCGACGACCATTAACTGGCAACCGGACGGACCGATTACCAATCAATACCAGGTCCTATTTTTTTGCGTTATGGTCTAAAACAAACTGACTAATTGCTGTCAGTTTATCACCGGTAATATTTGGAAATTTTGGCATAGTTAAAGAACCATTTTTAATTTTATCGCTGACAGCCGCCAGATTCGCATTCTCTGCGGCAAGGCCGAAGTAAATCTTCGGTTTACTTTGGTCGGCCTTATGACAATCAGCACAGGCAGCTTTAAAAATATCTTCGCCACTGGCTTCGGCTGCCGGTGTGTAGTCATTTTTACAGGCTGTCAATACAGTTGACAGTGCCAATAGGGCAAAAGCTGTTTTCTTGTTCATGATATTACTCTTTAAGTTATAAACTAAAAATAATTCTGCCGGATTGCAGAGTGTGGGTCACTCGTCCCGTTAAATTTTGTTGCCAATAAGGTGTATTATGCCCCTGGCTTTTCCAGTTGTCCTGATTAACGGACCATGTCAGCTTTGGATTAAAAATACAGATATCTGCTGCGGCTCCGATTGATAATGTACCGGCATCCAGCCCCAGTATTTGGGCCGGGTTTTGACTCAATGTCGCAATCCCTTGAGACAGACTTAACTGCTGATCGTCTACTAATTTAAGCATTAAAGGCAATATCGTCTCCAAAGCCGCGATACCGGGTTCCGTTTCCGGAAATGCACCTAATTTTGCATCAAGGTCATGCGGTTGATGATCTGAACAGATCGCAGAAATTGTGCCATCAGTCAGACCTTGTCTTAATGCCAACTTATCCTGCTGACTGCGTAATGGTGGCAAGACATGATAATTACTGTCAAACGGGATCATATCATCTTCGGTTAAATGTAGTTGATGTATGGCCACATCGGCACTGACATGCAGACCGGATTTACGCGCCTGCTTAAGTTTTTTAACCGAGCGTTTGCTGCTCAACTGACCAAAATGTACGCGGCAACCTGTCAGCTCAGCCAATTCCAGACATTGTGCCAACGCTACAGTTTCCGCCGCCTCCGGTATCCCCGGCAAACCATAATGAGTGGCCACCGCACCTTCATGCGCACAACCTTTATTACTTAACCAATAGTCATTGGGTCTGTAGATAAACAATAAATCATGACTGGCGGCATATTCCATTGCACGGCGTAAAATCAACAGGTTATTAACCGGCTGATTGGCGTTACTGACAGCAATACAACCTGCCTGTTTCAGCGTCAGCATGGAACTGAGCTCCTGCCCTTCCAGCTTTTGTGTTAACGCGGCAATGGGATAGATTTGCTGATAACGATTCTTTTCTGCCAGCTCTTTAACCAATTCAGCCACCGCCGAAGTATCTATGACCGGATTGGTATCCGGTTGTATACACATGCTGGTAACGCCGGCATGTGCGGCAGCCTTTATTTCACTTGCAAAGGTGGCTTTGCGACTATGTCCGGGTTGGCGCAAGCGGGTACTCAAGTCGATAAACCCCGGGCAGACAATTTGTTGTTCGGCATTAATGGTGATATCTGCATTAAAGCCTGAAGGAGCATCTTCAACTGAAACAATCTTACCATCGACAATATACACCGAACCGATACGGTCAATTTTATTTGCCGGGTCGATAATGCGTCCATTTTCAATCAATATTCTGCTCATCAAACCGCTCCCTTAGTTTGCATGGCCAAGGACATAATTGCCATTCTGATGGCGATGCCATTGCTGACCTGTTGCAGGATGACCGATTGAGGTCCGTCCGCCACACTGGAGGCAATTTCCACCCCTCGATTAATAGGGCCGGGATGCATAACAATGGCATCAGGCTTAGCCAGTTTTACCTTATCTTCGGTCAGGCCAAAACATTTAAAATATTCATTCTCGCTGGGTAATAAAGCGGAATTCATACGCTCTTTTTGTAACCGTAACATGATAATGACATCAATATCCTGCAGACCTTCGGCCAAATGATGCGAAACACTGACCCCCAGTGATTCCACGTGTGCCGGTAACAGGGTTTTCGGTGCAATGACTCTCACTTCATTTGCTCCCAGGGTGTTCAAAGCCTGAATTTGTGAGCGGGCAACCCGGGAATGCAGTATATCGCCAATAATAGCGACTTTTATCCGACTGAAATCTTCCTTATGCTGGCGTATGGTAAACATATCCAACATTGCCTGTGTCGGATGCGCATGTTGACCGTCCCCTGCATTAATAACGCTGATATGAGGTGCGGTGTGTTGGGCAATAAAGTGCGCCGCACCGCTTAAAGCATGTCTGACCACAAACATATCCACATGCATGGCCTCCAGATTGCGGATAGTATCGAGCAGGCTTTCCCCTTTGGAAGTGGCCGAGGTGGCTATATTCATATTCAACACATCGGCTGACAGACGTTTGGCGGCCAGTTCAAAAGTAGTACGAGTTCGGGTACTGTTTTCAAAAAACAGGTTAACGATGGTTTTGCCGCGTAAAGCAGGAACTTTTTTGACCGCATGCTCGGACATACTGACAAACGATTCTGCTGTATCCAGAATTTCGGTCAGTATATTTTGTTCTAAACCGTCGATTGTTAAAAAATGCTTAAGCTTTCCGTCTGAATTTACTTGTAAGGATTCAGTCATAAAACTATGCGGCCTCGTTAAAAGATTGAATATGAATACCCAATGGTTCCGGACCGGTTAACTTAATACGCTGGCCGGGTTCCAGAGTGATTGCACACCCGGCACAATCCGGTTTTAATGGGATTTGTCTGCCGTCACGTTCAATTAATACCGCCAAGACCACTTGATTGGGACGACCGTAATCAAAGATTTCATTCAGTGCAGCACGTATAGTACGACCGGTATAAAATACATCATCGATCAAAATGATATCCCTGCCTTCAATATGGGCAGGTAATTCGCTGGGTTTTACATTGGGGTTAACGCCGATTTGCGAAAAGTCATCGCGATAAAATGAAATATCCAGTAAACCCAACGGCTCTTCAATATTGAGGCGCTGGTGCATTTTTTCTGCAATCCAAACCCCACCGGTACGAATACCGATCATTAACGGATTATTTAATTTTCTCTCTACCAGAATCGTTTTTAACCTGCTTTCTAACTGATCCAGCAGCTCTGGAATCTGTATATTTTTTATAGTCATTGCATTACTTATTGTTATTTAGCCAAGATTGTAAAATAAGCTGGGCTGCCAGCTGGTCCTGTACTTCCCAAAGTTTACCGGCGCTGACCTTTACCTCGTCAAATAACATTTGCTTAGCTTCAAATGTAGAAAATGACTCATCCTGTTGATACACCGGTAAATGATAACGACCTTCCAGTTGACGACAAAATTTTAACATTCTGGGGGTAATGAGGTTATCACTACCGTCATGTTGTCTGGAGACACCCACAATCAGCCCAACCGGTTGCCACTCCTCAATCAATTGTCCAATCTTGTCCCAGTCCGGTTTTTGTTGAATGGAACGAATAGTTTGCAAAGGGCTGGCCGTTCCAGTGGTTGTTTGTCCAACAGCAACACCTATCTTCTTATTACCGAAATCAAAACCCAGATAGGTTTCTGATTTGATTTTTGCCGCTAACGGGTCCGGTTTAGCCATGTCCGGCCGGCATGGTTAGTTGATTAATATCAATACCTATTTGGCTGGCGGCCGCATCCCAGCGTTGGTTAATAGGGGTGTCAAATAAAATTGCCGAACCAAAAGGTACATTCAACCAGGCGTTTTGAGTGATCTCCTGCTCCAGTTGTCCCTTACCCCAGCCCGCATATCCCAAAGCAATTAAAAACTGCTCAGGGCCTTGGCCCCGGGCAATCGCTTCTAAAATATCGCGTGATGCCGTCAATGATAGTGTACTGGATGTTTCTATACTGGATTCCCATTGACCATCAGTCAAATGAATGACAAAGCCACGATCCTGCTGAACCGGGCCGCCTGAAAAAACCGGCATCAGGGCAATTTCTTCAGTACTGGGTTCAATATTCAATTGTTGAAAAATTTCCCCCAGTTTTATCTGCGCCAGGCGATTAATCACAATCCCCAAAGCTCCTTCATCATTATGTTGACATAGATATGTCACCGTATGAGAAAAGCTGGGATCGGCCAAATTAGGCATGGCAATCAGAAGCTGATTATTTAAGTAAGTCACATCATTCATTATGCTTGCTATCGTAGCTGTTTTCCTATTAATTCCGCAAGATTATCCTATCATTATCGGCTGCGCATGGATTCATCTGTAAATTTCCATACCCGGGTAATCACCAACACATCCAGCTCTTTTAACAACGCTTTTGGTAAAGGCGGGAACGGAGCACTCATTCTGACTATTCGCTTGGCGGCATCATCCAAAGCTTTATTACCCGATGAACGACTAATACGAATACTATAAATACTGCCGTCGGCTTTAATCCCGACATCCATGGTTAACTTACCAAAAAAATTGCGTTTTTTAGCCACTTCCGGGTAATTCATATTACCTGTTCGTTCCACTTTCCGCTGCCAGTCATTCATATATTGAGCAGCAACATATTTATGCGTACTGACTGAATTGACGAATTTAATTTTATGGACATCAGAACTTTGTTGCCTGCGTCTGATTTCCGCCCCTAACTCAGCAATCTGTTTTTGTAATGCTTCAGCCGATAACTGCGGCTTTTTCTGAGTAGCGGTTTTTTTTGAATCTTTTTTAGCAGATTGAGACTTACGTTTGGCAACCGCCGTGGTCGAAACGATTTTGCGTGGTGCATGCGTTTTTTTCGGTGTCTTTGCTTTTTTAGTAAGTTTCTTTTTGCCTTTACCTTGTTTCGGAATTTTTTTCTTTGGTGGTTCTGGCTTCACCTGTTTGTTACCGGCGCCTATTTGATTATCCTGGGCCAACATTTTAGCTTTCTTCGGGGCTTTTTTAACCGGTGAATTAGCCAGGGTGATATCGATAGAACGATTAATTTTTTCCGGTTTTGGCGCTGTAAAATTAACCCCCAGTACAATAAGCATATGAAAAACAGCCGCCAGAAACAGTGCAGCCAGCAATGCATCGGTATCCGATACAGAAGATGTTCCAATAAATTTTTCTTGGCGTGACATATTATTGGAGAATACTTTCGATATGGTCCATTAGCAGGGCACTGATATTCAGGTCAAATTCTCGATCCAACTCCTGTACACAAGTCGGACTGGTGACATTAATTTCTGTCAAATAGTCGCCAATTACATCTAGTCCTACAAACATCAATCCTTTTTCCTTCAATATAGGGCCTACCTGCTGCGCTATCCATAAATCCCGCTCAGACAGCTTTTGCCCTCTGGCCGTACCTCCAGCTGCCAAATTACCACGGGTTTCACCTTGCGCCGGAATACGCGCCAAAGCATAAGGTACCGGCTCACCATTAACCAATAAAATACGTTTATCGCCATCTTTAATTTCCGGTAAATATGTCTGCGCCATAATATATCGACTATTGTACTCCGTCATGGTTTCCAAAATTACGTTTAAATTTGGATCGCCTAATCGCAAATGAAAAATTGATGTGCCGCCCATACCGTCCAGCGGCTTTAAAATAATCTGCTCTTGTTCCTGCAAAAAGCTTTTAATCCTAGCCGGATCTCGGGTAACCAGCGTTTCAGCACAACACTGAGGAAACCATGCGGTAAACAGCTTTTCATTGGCATCACGCAGTGATTGCGGTTTATTAACCACGTAAACGCCAAGATCTTCCGCCCGTTCCAATAAATAGGTCGCATAGATATATTCCTGATCGAAAGGCGGATCTTTGCGCATAATAATAACATCCAGGTCATCCAAAGCGATATCCTGTTCGGAGCTGATCTCATACCACTTTTGCTCATCACGCTGCACGCTAATAATCCGCGTACGGGCAAAAGGTCTGCCGTTGCGCATAAACAAATCGTTTAAGCCCATATAATGCAATTCCCAGTTTCTGGCTTGTGCCTCCAGTAACATGGCAAAGCTGGTATCTTTTTTGATCTTTATCTGGTCTATGGAATCCATAACCATGCCGAGCTTAATAGACATTCAGTTCCTCGTTATTAAATTGAGACTTGTTTCTGTGGTAATTGCAATGGAAACCACAAGCAGTATTTTGACAAATATTTTTTATAAACTGTAGGATTCTATCAAATTTATTTTAAAGATTGTTATTTACCTAAAAAAGAAAATTTGGTATAAAGGACGGCTAACTTAAGAATTAAGGCACATATTTAGAGGTTTATCATGTCCAAAGTATGTCAAGTAACGGGTAAACGTCCTGTTACAGGTAATAACGTATCTCATGCGCACAACAAAACCAGAAGACGTTTCAATCCAAATCTGCATCATCACAGATTTTGGGTGGAAAGCGAAAACCGTTGGGTTCGCTTAAGAGTATCAACCAAAGCCATTCGCATCATCAATAAAAGAGGCATTGACGCTGTTTTGGTTGATTTGCGTAAACGCGGCGAAAAAGTATAAAGGAGACCAAAAATGCGCGATAAAATCAAATTAGTTTCCAGTGAAGGCACTGGCCACTTTTATACCACCACAAAAAACAAACGTACTATGCCAGAAAAAATGGAGATCAAAAAATTTGATCCTGTTGTTCGCAAGCACGTAATGTATAAAGAAGCTAAAATCAAATAATTCACTGAATTATCTGTTTATGTGCCCTGCTTGGCCGCAGTTTTTTACTGCGGTTATGCTGGCACATTAGTAGCTGACAAACAAAAAGTCTCATGTGCTTTTTATTGTTGCCGCTACTCTAAGCCTTTTGATCTGATTATTTATCTTTTCCGTTTGTACGTCCAGAAGCTGAAGCTGGTTCTCAGCCTTATTTTTTTTCCTTTCCAGTTGTAGACACAACTCCTTCAGTCTTAGCTTTTCCTGCTCTATCTCTTCATTTCTGGCAGTTAAAGCATTTATTCGCTGTTCATGAATATTTACTTCTTCCCACTCTACATAATTATAGCTCTGCTCACTCTGCTCAGCTGGTTCTGTCTGGTCAGTAGTAACCTCTGTTTCCGGCTGGACAAGCAGATTATTTATTTCCACCCCATCGTCAATCTGGTAAATAGCCTGGGTATTTTGCTGTTCGGCCGGAACTTGTTCCAAACCGCCCTCCAGAACATAAGAGGTAAAATTATTCTTCAGCATTAAAAATGCAGCTGCAGAAGCCAGCCTGCCATTTCCACAGACAACAATAATCTTTTGCGTACGCTGCATGTTTTTCAATTGCAACCGAACTGAATACAATGGCACATTAATGCTTTTTTCCAGATGCCGGCGATGAAATTCTTCCGGGTGACGCACATCCATTAAAACAGCTCCTTTAGCCACTTCATCCTTCAACTGTTTATAATCTATATAGCAAATTGAAGGTTGCTTAATTAACTGCTCGAAATTTTTCTTATCCAGCCGCATTAATTCCATATCATCTAGCGCAGTTACCGTCTCATTTGCGGGCTGGCCGGAAATTAAGGCATCTTCACCAAAACTATCGCTGACTTTTAATTGTGCCAGCTTTATTTCCCTGCCATCTGACTTGGCTTTACGGGTCAATAAACAGCGGCCGGATTTGATCAAATGATAATAACAACCCTGATCGCCCTGATTAACAATCACGTCTCCTTTTTTAATCCGCACTTCTTCCATGCTCTCCAGCATTTTTTGCAGGTTTGCAGGCGGCAACTGCAGAAAAACAGGGGATTGTAATAATGCTGTCATCCAGTCATCAGAGTCTATCCCTACACTCATTTCATCCAAATCATTGCTATCATCTTTATATCCCAGACTGTCCGGGTGATATATCATATCGTGAGGCACTTTTAAAAAACGAACCGTTTCCAATGCAACGGCATCAATTTTTCTTGGAATTTGATGAGCCAGAGCGAATAATGCCGAATCACTGCCTGCTTCAATAACCTCAATTTGTAAATCTTCGCTTTGTAAGGAAACCTTACCGGCAAGCAAATACACTAAATCATCGTCCTTTTCCCCACGTCTGAACAAAACGTCACCCTTGGGTAACACCTTAACGTCCACTTCTGCACACAAAATTTCAAAATGCACATTAGGTAAGGTGGATAGCGGCACCAGCTTGCGTACAGCCTGTCCTTCTGTAGAATTAATGTTTATAGGCATATTTACTTAATATAAAAACTTGTTACTTAATATAGTCTATTATAAATCTTTATATAATTTTTAAATCGATTCATGACTAAAAATCGACTTGAATTAAACGTTTTTGAGCTTATATTGTCTATGAGGACTGATTAATCACTAATTTGACGAGTTGATGAACATACAAAAAACCAAACAAGTATTTACCATAATTTTCGCCTGTCTACTATTCGGCTCTATCAATAACAGCTATGCCGGCCTGCCAACCAGCATTGACGGTCAGTCACTTCCATCATTAGCGCCCATTCTTGAACGCAGTATGCCGGCAGTGGTAAATATTTCCACTACCAAGCTGATGAGCGGCCAGGTAAACCCGCTAATGCAGGACCCGTTCTTCAGGCATTTTTTTCAAATACCCAACCAGCCACAACGGCAGAAAAAAAATAGTTTAGGCTCCGGCGTTATTATCGATAGTGAACAGGGCTATGTGTTAACCAATAATCATGTTATCGATAAGGCCGATAAAATTATGGTGACCTTGTCGGATGGCCGTCAACTTGACGCCAAACTGATTGGCACAGACCCGGCGGCCGATGTTGCGGTGATTCAAATTCCTGCCCAAAACCTGACCGCATTACCGATTGCTGACTCAACGAATTTAAAAGTAGGGGATTTCGTTATTGCCATTGGTAACCCGTTTGGCTTGGGTCAGACGGTTACTTCCGGCATTATCAGTGCTTTGGGACGCTCGGGTTTGGGTATTGAAGGTTATGAAGATTTCATTCAAACTGACGCCTCGATTAACCCTGGTAATTCCGGCGGTGCATTGATTAATCTACGTGGTGAATTTATCGGCATGAATACCGCTATTTTGGCGCCCAGCGGTGGTAATGTGGGGATCGGTTTTGCTATCCCGGCCAATATGGCGATGACGCTTAAAGACTCACTGATCGAACATGGTGAGGTGCGCCGGGGTTTGTTAGGTGTTACCACCCAGGATTTAACTCATGAACTGGTTAATGCTTTTGGTTTAAAAAGTAAATCCGGTGCCATCATTAGTCGCATTGAAGCAGGCTCACCTGCCGAAGAAGCCGGCTTGCAGCCTGGCGATATTATCGTTAAAGTCAATAACAAACAGGTTAAAAACAGCCATAACATCCGTAATATCATTGGCTTGATGCAGATCGGTGATGAAGTAATCATTGATCTGGTACGTAACGATGAAGCCCTGCAATTTACAGCCGTTATCGGCAAACCCGTGCTTGCTCAACTGGAAGGCGCCAAATTACACCGGGGACTTCAAGGCACGGTGTTAATGAAAACCAGCAAAAATCAAATTGAAGGCATTTTAATCAGTAAAATTACTCAGTCATCAATTGCCTGGCAAGCAGGTCTGCAACCGGGTGATATTATTGTCTCAGCCAATCGCTATCGTGTTCATAATCTGAATGAACTGAAACGCGTGGTAAACCCGAAATCCGCACTATTGATTAATATTCAACGCGGCAGAGAGGCATTTTTTCTGGTGTTGAAGTAACCCGCTATGCAGAGCGCACAACGCACTCTGCATAAATTATGCTCTAATTAGCCATGCCCTATTCAAACTATAAACAAGCTTAAAAATTGTGCATCCTGAAAAAATATTTGTCCCTTTAAATATCGCGGTAATGGTTGTTTCCGATACCCGTACCGAAGCTGATGACACTTCCGGTAAAGCACTGGTCGAAAGAGCCGAACAGGCTGGGCACGCCGTTGTCGAAAAAACCATAGTGCCTGATGATATTTACCAAATTCGCGCAAAAGTATCGCAGTGGATTGCCGACGAACAGATCAATGTGGTTATTTCGACCGGCGGTACAGGTGTTACCGGCCGTGACGGCACACCTGAGGCAGTTGCACCATTATTGGATAAAACCCTGGATGGGTTTGGCGAGACTTTTCGCATGTTATCCTATCGAGATATTAAAACCTCCACCATACAGTCTAGAGCGATTGCCGGCGTAGCAAACGGCACTTATATGTTCTGCCTTCCGGGTTCGTCCGGCGCCTGTCGTACAGCCTGGGATGAACTGATTAAAGACCAACTGGACTATCGAACCAAACCCTGTAATCTGGTACAGCTCATGCCTCGGCTAATGGAAAAATAAAATGAAATCGGTGTTTTTGTTTTTAAGCGCACTGTCTGCAATGATTGCTGTCGGCATGGGCGCCTTTGGTGCACACGGTTTAAAGCATATACTGTCTGTCGACATGCTGGCCGTATATAAGACCGCTGTTACTTATCAAATGTGGCATGCTTTGGGGTTAGGCGGCATTGCAATCCTGCGACAACAGTTTGCTGAATCAAAATTGTTGTTATGGGCAGGCTGGTTAATGTTTGTCGGTATTTTATTATTTTCCGGCAGCCTTTATTTATTAAGCCTATTAAATTGCAAATGGCTGGGTATGATTACTCCTTTTGGAGGCGTAGCATTCATAACCGCCTGGCTGTTGTTAACTATTCATGCTGCAAAAAAATAACAGTTACTATTTGGCTCACCGGATAGGCTGAAATATTTACGATTAACGTTCTTACCTATTAACTAAAAGACACTATGCGCGACGCAAATCCACAAACTATTTATTTAAAAGACTACACAGTACCTGAATATTTAATTCACAGTGTCGATTTAAATTTTATTTTAGATGAAGAAAAAACCCGTGTCGTCTCGCGCCTGACGATGAGTCGCAATCCTGCCAGCGAGTCGGACAGTCAATCACTGGAATTGCAGGGCGAAAACCTGGAATTGATCAGTATTGCATTGGATGGCAATGCCTTAACCCATTCAGATTACCGGCAAACAGCTGAAACCCTGGTTATCAATCAGGCTCCACAGCAACAAACCTTTATCCTGGCGATAGAAAACCTGATTAATCCCAAAGCCAATACAGCTTTGGAAGGTTTATACCTGTCCAACGGCATGTTGTGTACCCAGTGTGAAGCCGAAGGTTTCAGAAAAATCACCTATTTTCTCGATCGTCCCGATGTTATGACTCGCTTTACCACCACTCTGGTAGGTGACAAAGATCGCTATCCGGTACTGTTGTGCAACGGAAACAAGGTGGCACAAGGTGACTTGCAAAACAACCGTCATTGGGTGACCTGGGAAGACCCATTCAACAAACCGTGCTATTTATTCGCTTTGGTAGCCGGTCAACTGAAATGTATTGAAGACAGTTATCGGACTATGTCAGGCCGGGATATTGCACTGCAAATATTTGTAGAGCCGCATGACCTGGACAAATGCGATCATGCCATGCAATCACTGAAAAACTCCATGCACTGGGATGAGCAGGTATATGGCCGAGAATATGATCTGGATTTATATATGATTGTCGCCGTTGGACATTTCAATATGGGCGCGATGGAAAACAAGGGGTTGAATATTTTTAACACCAAATTTGTCCTGGCACGCCCCGATACCGCGACTGACAGCGATTATGAACATATTGAAGGCGTTATCGGCCATGAATACTTTCATAACTGGACCGGCAACCGGGTGACCTGTCGGGATTGGTTTCAGCTCAGCCTTAAAGAGGGCTTTACCGTATTCAGGGATCAGGAATTTACCGGTGACCGCACCTCAAAAGCGGTAAAACGCATTGAAGATGTCAATATGCTGCGCAGCCGTCAGTTTGCCGAAGATGCAGGACCATTGTCACATCCTATCCGTCCAGATTCATATATAGAAATCAATAACTTCTATACCCTGACCGTGTATGAGAAGGGCGCGGAAGTGGTGCGAATGATCCATACCCTGGTAGGTGCGGAAGGCTTTAGAAAGGGCAGCGACCTGTATTTCCAGCGTCATGACGGCCAGGCAGTGACCTGTGATGATTTCGTCAACGCCATGGAAGCGGCGAATGATATCGACCTGTCCCAATTCAGGCACTGGTATGCCCAGGCCGGTACACCGGTGGTTAAAGCCCGCCAACATTACGATGCCGAGCAACAAACATTAAGCCTGACCCTGCAGCAAAGCTGTCCGGCAACACCCGGGCAACCGGAAAAACCGGCCTTTCTGATCCCGTTAAAAATAGGACTGATAAATACCGATGGCTCGGTTGCCCCAATAAAACTGCAAGGCAGTGACCTAACCCTTGATGAAACCATTTTACAACTGACCGAAACGGAGCAAACCTTTGTTTTTGAGCAATTGCCCCAAGAACCTGTCGTTTCACTATTGCGTGGTTTTTCTGCCCCGATAAAACTGGAAATTCCGCGTACACCGGAAGAACTGGCATTTTTATTGAGCCATGACAGCGATACCTTTAATCGCTGGGAAGCCGGTCAACAATTAGCCAGCCAGCTTATTTTGGCTCTGATCGAGGATTTTCAGGCTCAGCGCCCGTTAACCATCAACCCGGTTATTGTACAGGCATTTAAAACCGTGCTGGAGCAGGACTGGGAAGACTTGTCCTACTTTTCTCTATTGTTGGAGCTGCCATCGGCCATTTATCTGGCCGAACAGATGGCCGTGGTTGATGTAGACGCCATTCATCAGGTGCGTGAATTTATCAAAAGCCAGTTGGCTGAGCAATTGCAGGATCTGTTTAAATCCCTGTATAGCAAATATCATCAGGATGAATCCGGCTGTTTCGATGCCGCCGCCATCGGTCGCAGACGCATTAAAAACATTTGTTTAAGCTATCTGAGCAAACTGGAACAGGCAGAGATTCAACAATGGGCGACTGAACAGTTCCAACAAGCCAAAAACATGACCGACCAAATTGCCGCACTAGGTGTCATTGTCAACAGTCGGCACCCGGAAAAAGCAGCATGCCTGCAAAGCTTTTATCAACAATGGCAACAGGAAGCCCTGGTGGTTGATAAATGGTTTACCTTACAGGCCACCAGCACTCAGGATGACGCTTTTGACGTTGTACAGTCATTATTAAACCACCCCGCTTTCGATCTAAAAAATCCAAATCGGGTACGCTCATTAATCGGTGCTTTTAGCCAGGCCAACCCCCTGCATTTCCATGCTGCCAACGGGCGGGGCTATCAATTCCTAACCGATCAAATTATTGCCCTCAACACCCTGAACCCGCAGGTTGCCTCCAGAATGGTCGGCGCCCTTACTCAATGGCATCGCTTTGATGATAACCGACAAAACTTAATGAAGGCAGAGCTCAAACGCATCATGGAAACTGAAAATGTGTCTAAAGATGTGTATGAGGTAGCGAGTAAAAGTTTGGCCTGATATTGAAGAAAACACTGAATAAGTTGATTCTGTTCATGGTGAAATAGGTATACCGCGAACGGAATCAACATCTTGTCTTTCATATTAACCGGTTGAAGTTCAGGCTCGTTCCAAGCTAATTTAATCCCCGGCAATAATACACCCTTGATTCCTTTGAATCTGTAACCCCCGTAGATGAAGTGAACGGTGTCAATACTCTGAACCTTCTTTAACTTAATTGAATAAACGCTTGAATTTTATATGCTATACTTAAATCATTGTTAATTTTTTGCGAACTTCGTCACAAAAAATTAACGTATGTTGCCTTTTGCCATTTTCTTCAGAAACGATTTAGCGCAAACAGCTCTGAAAAAATTTAGGTATCGGATAATCAGTCAGCAAATATTTCAGGCTTCTTTATGGCTTTATTACAATCTTTAATCACAAGAAAAAAACAGTCTTGTAATCTTCAAAGTGAACAAGTCACACTTGCCAAGCTAAAACAATTGATTCCAATTCGTAACCTGAGTGAAGAAAAACTACAAACGTTTGCGTTAAACAACCAATCAGAAGTCTATGCAGCTGGAGAAATACTCTTTAGCATTAATGAGGCTATTGATTCTTCTATTTATCTTTTAAAAGGTACTGTTTCATTATCCGATGCAGACGGCAAAATTATAGAGGTTGAGGCTTCCGGCGTTAAAGCAAAATTTCCGCTTACCAGTGGGATCAAGAATACAACCACCGCAACTGCGAAATCGGATATCAGTATCCTGCGCGTATCGCATAAAATCATGTCTATGAATTGCAAAAGACAGTCAATTCATGAACTGGTGATTCCTGAACAACTGGCTCACAATGGCTTATTACAGAACTTTGCCCATCATTTTATTGAAGATGACATTGAGGTTCCTTCCTTACCTGTTATAGCCATGCGGCTACGCCAGGCCATGCAAAAAGACATAGGTATTGCCGAAGCAGTTGAAATAATACAACTTGACCCGGTCATTTCAGCAAAACTGATTGAAGTTGCCAATTGTCCTTTGTATCACGCGGCAAATCCTGCAAATACCCTTTTGGAAGCGGTCAAACGAATCGGTTTGAACGCCACACGCAGTCTAGTTATCAGTTTAAGCATAAAAAATGTATTTAGCGGTACAACGGTACAACTAAACAAATATTTAAATCAGCTATGGAAAAACAGTCTTCATTTGTCCTGTTTGTGTTATGAATTAGCCTTATTCAGCAAACAAAGAAATCCTGAAGAAGCCTTATTGGCAGGGCTGGTCTGTGATATTGGTATCGTGCCTTTTCTGCATTTTGTCTCAAAATTACCGGCAAAATATTATACCGGAGAAGAAATCAAGGAAGCCATCCCGGTCGTAAGGGGCGCAGTTGGTGCTTCCTTATTAAGCCACTGGGGATTTTCTGAAGAATTTGTTCAAGTGCCACTGGCATCTGAAGACTGGCATCATTCTAACCAAGACACATTGACCTATTCCGATATTGTAATTTTATCCAAACTGCACAGCAAAATAGGCAGATCGGAAAAACTTGATCTGCCCATCATCACGTCAATTCCGGCAGCCAGTAAATTACATAAAGTCACCCTCTCGCCGGAAGATTCATTAAGCATTCTGCACGATGCCAATGACAAAATTAATATAACAATGAAAGTTCTTGCCGGTTAGGGCATCTGCCCGGGAAAAAATACTGTACTCATCAATACCAATCTACATTATGCATTGTCCCTAATCATCTATGCACCTGTATGGGAGCATAGATAGCAGTGGTTAATACTGCTCCAGCTGTTGAATCCCATCCAGATACCATTTGGGCTGTACGCTGTTTTTGGGTTTGATGAAATGCCAGACTTCCCGGACCTGTTCCGCTTGAGCATCGGCTTCTTCACGCATAATACTGTCGAAAAGAACGACCGCTTCCAGTTCATTACCAATTTCTCTGACTTCCAGCAGTTCAGCATCCAGCTTAAGCACTTGGGTATGGTTTTCGCCACTCATTGCTTTCATTTGCTCCTGAATTTCGGCGAAAACTTTATCGGTAGTCAGCCCTCTGATTTCTGCCAGGTCTTTTTTATCCCAGGCATCCTGTAAGTTTTTAAAGGCTATTTTGGCGCCGGATAAGAAGGCGGGTTGATCAAAACCGGCTGGTATTTCAACCGGATCGGAAAAATCTGCATCCTGCTCCTGTGCCTGCCTGGCTTCAGCGTTAAAGCCAGACTTGTCTTTTTTGAACAGCATATCGGTATCAAAACCGGCTGACCTGTTTTGCTGCGTATCGTCTTGCATCGGGCTGTAGGATGATTGACTGCGCTGATAGGCCGGTTGTTGCACTTGACCGGCTTTGGCTGCAAACATTTTGTACAGCAGGAAGGCAATTCCGCCAAAGATAATCATATCCATAAAATTCAGGCCTTCAAATGCGCCGCCAAAGAACATGGCACCTAACAATCCGCCCAAAGCCAGACCACCCAGCATACCCATTAAACCGCCGCGTTTTGCCATGCTTTGTCTGGCTGCCTGGTTTTGTGTATAGGCCTGTTGTTGACTGGCGGTACGTGTTGTAGATGAACTGGAGCGCCTATAGGGTGAGCTATAGGTGGATTTACTGCCGAATGATCTTGCTCCCCCAAAACGCTTGGCTTCAGCATCTGAGATACCGCCCAAGCTTAATGAAATACCGATTACAAATGTTGCCAACAGGCCGATAGTTTTGTTCATAGGATGAATGTTTTTTAATTAAGTGTATAATCTGTTGCGAATTTTAGCTTTATAGCATAGCATTTATAAGATGTTTATAGCACTCCGTAAATCCATAATCGTCTATCTGGTGATACTGCAATTGGTAGCGCCGCTGGTGCACGCGCATACAAAAGCCGTGTCTCAGGATCTTGGTTTACATGTCCCCGGTTTGGAGCTATATGCCCCAGACCACAACCGGGCTAGCATTGAAGCGACAAATTATCAAACTCATGAACACGGGCTTTTGGTCGGTATTGATACCGGGCTGAAGCTTACGACGCTATTTCTTGATGATAATAATGATGCTGTATTTGAACAAAAGTTCATTGTGCCGCAGCCCGAATTGTTGTGTTATGAAATAAATTTCTCCCCACAAACACGTCAATTTATCCCCATAGTATTTTTACGTTCCCTTAGCCCCCGTGCGCCCCCTGCTCTAGTTCTGCTTTAATTTTGCCTTTATTGGCGGTCATATTATTTCTTTTTACTAAAATATTCAGTAGCTGAATGCTACCTATTAGCGGAGTTGTACCATGTATAACCTTAGCTCTATCCGATGTTGTGTACTAATACTGCTAGCTATTAGTTCACAAAGTTTTGCGGATACCAGCAGAATTGTTGATCATGTTGATCAAATTCAACCAGATCCTTCCTTAACCTTAACGGATGTTATTGAGTTAACTCAGAACAAACATCCCGATTCAGGCTGGCTGGCAGCGCTGGAAGAAGAGGCAACAGCAATCATGCTACGTAGTGAAAGCTGGTCTGCCGGCGCCCTACAGGCGGGGCTGTCTTATGAACAGGTGACCAGCGGTACCTTGCATATAGTCAATAGTAGTGTGGAAATGCCTTTATGGAATTGGGGTCAACAAGATGCTGAAGAAAGGCTGGCACACAATGCCCAATTAAACGCAGCCAAGCAGACTGCGGCTAATAAATTGCGTATTGCCGGTCTGGTCCGGCAAGCATTATGGCGGATGGCCCTGGAAGACGTGCGTTACCAACAGGCGGCCGGCGAGGTTGATATTTATCAAAAACTAATTACCAAAATCCAGCGCCGGGTTGAATTGGGTGATTTACCGAAAACCGATTTATTACTTGCCCAAAGTGAACTATTTACCAAACGTTCTGCTTTGATCGAAGCTGAAGCGGAATTAATGCATGCCCGAAAGTGGTATAACAATATTACGCAATTGAACAAGATGCCGGCACAATATCAGGAAGAGTTGGCGGATATGGCTGAAATTGAACAAAGCCATCCATTGTTACAGGCTATCAACAGCCAGATTCAGCGTAAACAGGCAGAACTTGATGCTCTTAAATCGGTTGGTTCAGGACAAAATGTTTTGTCACTGGGGGTCAACAGTGACCGAGGCAATAATGATGAGCGCAGTAATAATACCGAAAGCTTTAATATTGGTATATCCATTCCTTTTGGCGGTTCCAAACATTTAGCTCCTCAGGTTGCTGCAGTTAACGTTGAATTGAACAAATTGATCTCTGAGCGCCTGCAAATTATTCGTAATCTGGATTTGGCACATCACGAAGCCAGGCATAATCTTGAAGTTAATAAAGTGGCTTTAGCAACGGCCAATGAAGCCAAAGTGGTTGCCGAGCAGTTGCTTAAAATGACCCAGCTAAGTTTTTCCGTCGGTGAAATAAATTTAATGGATTTATTAAAGATTCAGTCCAGAACCCAGCAGGCTATTTTACATGCCAAGGAACATTCGGTTATTTTTCAACGCGATAAAGCCCTGTATAACCAAGCCGTGGGGATGCTGCCATGAATTCGATTAAACATTTATTTCTTATGCTGTTTTTGGTTATCGGCGTTGTTAATGCAGATGATAACCAGATTGAAATATCGCCTGAACAGCTTAATAGCCTGGGTGTACAATTAGGCCACCCCGAAGCAATTGAATATATTCCTCTGCTTTACGCACCGGCACATGTTGTTATTCCACCCGCTCAGGAATATATTTTAAGTGCGGCCCAGGCCGGTTTAATCAGCAAACTGAATGTTGCCGTTGGTGATGAAGTAACCAAGGGTGACATCCTGGCACAGATTAACAGCCCGGATTTACTGGCTCTGCAAAGGCAGTATTTGAAAGCCAAATCCGAACAAAATTTAGCCTGGTCCGGCTATCAACGCGATAAAAAATTACACCAGGAAGGGGTTATTTCCTCCCGTCGCTGGCAGGAAACCAGCAGTCGTTATCGCACACTCGTCGCAGCTGCCAATGAAGCCAACCAGTTGTTGGAAATTGCCGGTATGTCTACAGACAGTATTGAGCAATTGACCCAGACTAGAAAGCTTAGCAGTAGCTTAAATGTCACTGCGCCCATTAATGGAGTGGTCTTGGAACGTATGGTGGTGGCTGGTGAACGGGTCGATATGCTGGCGCCGTTATATCGTATTGCTAATCTGGATCAATTATGGCTGGAAGTCAATATTCCTCAGCAACGTTTAGCCCATATAAAAGTCGGAGACCTGGTCCAAATTGAAAACACCTCAGTGACTGCAAAAATCAGTTTACTGGGCCAAAGTGTTAACCCGGTTAATCAAACCGTTTTGGCTCGGGCGATTATTGATGGTAAACAAACTGCAGCGCGTGCCGGTCAAAGCGTTAATATCAAAGTAATCCAACACAGTGAGCAGGCGGTTTATAAAGTGCCGAATTCCGCTGTTGCGCAAAAAGAAGGCGCTTCGTATATTTTTAAACGTACTCAATCCGGCTTTCAGGTTATACCTGTTAATGTGATTGGTAAAGAAGGCCGGGTATCCATTATCAGTGGACAGATTAAAGCTGATGAGGAAATTGCCGTTTCCGGCGCTGTTGCATTAAAAGCACACTGGATGGGGCTGGGGAGTGAAGAATAATGAGAGCCTTGATTCGTTTTGCCCTGACCCAGCGGATTTTAATGCTGTTGCTGGTGTTACTGCTATGCGGCAGCGGTTATCTTGCATTTAAGAATATTCCCATTGATGCTTTCCCTGAGGTTTCCCCCACTCAGGTAAAAGTTATTGTTAAAGCTCCCGGCATGACACCGGAAGAAGTGGAAGCGCGAATTACCGCACCGATTGAAGTTGAGTTATTAGGTATTCCACACCAGACTATGTTGAGGTCCCTGGCCAAATATGCCTTAACCGACATTACTGTCGATTTTGAGGAAGGCACCGATATTTATTGGGCCAGACAACAGGTTGCCGAGCGCTTGAATACCCTTTGGGGAGACTTGCCCAAAGGCATTGACGGCGGTATTGCCCCGATGACCACGCCATTAGGTGAAATGTTTATGTTTTCCATTGAAGGTAGCGATTTATCGTTAATGGAGCGACGCAGTCTGCTGGACTGGGTGATCCGTCCGGCACTCAGAACTGTACCCGGCGTAGCCGATGTTAACTCGCTTGGCGGACTGGTCAGAAGTTATGAAATCATCCCGGATAACGCCCGTCTGGCAGCTCGCAATATCAGTATCGACGAGTTGGTTCATGCTTTACAAAGCAATAACAGCAATGATGGTGCCGGTCGCCTTAATGAAGGTGAAGAAGCACTCATTGTACGGGTAGAAGGACGCATAAATAACCTGGACGATATTCGCTCAACTGTAATTGAAACCAAAAACGGTATTCCAATTACCGTGGCCGATGTGGCGGATATAAAAATAGGTGCCTTAACCCGCTATGGTGCAGTCAGCAAAAATGGTCAGGGTGAAGCGGCAACCGGTTTGGTGCTTAGCTTACGTGGAGCCAATGCCCGGCAAACTATTGCGGCTTTACAGCAAAAACTGAAGGAAATTAAAGCCGGTTTTCCTCCCGGTGTGAAACTGAATGTGTTCTATAACCGTGGCGATTTAGTCGATAAAGCCATTAATACGGTGACGGAAGCACTGGTGGCGGCCATTGTTTTAGTCGTGATTCTGCTGGTTTTATTTTTAGGCAATTTACGCGCCGCCATTACTGTCGCCATGTCATTGCCATTTTCTGCATTATTCACCTTTTTAATGATGGAATATATGGGCATGTCGGCCAACCTGATGAGTTTGGGCGGGCTCGCTATCGCCATCGGTATGCTGGTGGATGCCTCGGTGGTTATTGTGGAAAACTGTATCACCCTGTTTGCCAATAAAGAAAAGGCACAACGGCTGCCCCGCCTGCACTTGATTTACCGTGCTACCAGTGAAGTGGCGGCACCGGTGGTTTCAGGCACGCTGATTATTATTATCGTATTTTTACCGCTGTTAACCTTACAGGGTTTGGAAGGAAAGCTATTTTCCCCGGTGGCACTGACCATTGTCTTTGCATTGGCCGGCTCCCTGCTATTATCACTCACCGTTATCCCGGTGATCGCCTCTTATTTCCTTAAAGAGGTAGCCGATGAAGAGCCTTGGCTGCCGCGTAAGTTGCAAAGCTTTTATCACCCACTGTTATTATGGTGTATTGATAACAGCAAAAAGGTTTTTACCGCGGCTGGCGTACTTTTACTGGTAACCATTTTATTATTTACCCAGATAGGCAGTACCTTTATGCCGACATTGGATGAAGGCGATATTATTGTCCAACTGGAAAAACTACCATCGATTACCCTTAAAGATTCGGTGGCATTGGATGGTCAGGTACAAAAGAATCTGCTGAAAAATATTCCGGAAATTACCAAGGTGGTCTCCAGAGTCGGAACCGATGAACTGGGGCTGGACCCCATGAGTTTGAACGATACCGATTCGTTTCTGGTACTGAAACCCAAAGACCAGTGGCGCATGGAAAGCAAGGATGAACTGATTGAGGAAATCCGTAAATTGATGGCGCAAACGCCGGGCATCGCCTTTGGTTTTACCCAACCGATCGAGATGCGGGTATCGGAAATGTTAACCGGCACCCGGGGTGATGTCGCGGTTAAAATTTTCGGTCGTGAACTGTCTGTTCTTAATGAAAAAGCCGGGCAGGTTGCCAGTGTTTTAAAAAGCATAGACGGCGCAACCGATGTCTTTGCCAGCCAAAAAGAAGGCATGCAGTTTCTGCAATTAACCGTTAATCGTCTGGCAGCCGGTCGTTTGGGCTTGAACAGCGATGATATTGAAACCCTGTTAAGAGCGCAAATTGAAGGCCTAAAACTGGGCATTGTGCAGGAAGGTATAAAACGTACACCGTTAATTCTGCGCGGCATCGGAGATCTGGCCAGCTTTGAAAACCTGCAAATCAGCCTCCCCAATGGCGATCATGTACCGATTACCACCGTGGCAAACATCAAGCGGGTTGAGGGCGTCGTCTCTGTGGACAGAGAACGCGGGCAACGTTTTATTGTCGTGCGCAGCAATGTTCAGGGCAGGGATCTGGTCGGTTTTGTTGATGAAGCCAGACAGGCCGTAGCCGACCAAATTGATTTTCCAACCGGCTATTATGTTGAATTTGGCGGTCAATTTGAAAACCAGCAACGGGCTGCCGCTCGATTAAGCCTAGTGGTACCTATTTCTCTGGGGCTGATCTTTTTGCTGTTATTTTCCACCTTCCGTTCCGTGCGTCAGGCAACATTGGTCATTTCCAATATTCCTCTGGCCATGGTCGGTGGCGTACTGGCGTTGTGGATGTCCGGGGAGTATTTGTCGGTCCCCGCTTCCGTCGGCTTTATTGCCTTACTGGGTATCTCCGTACCTAACAGCGTGGTGCTGGTCAGCTATTTTAATCAGTTACGCGTCACCGGTATGGATATGGGCAAAGTCATTGTCGAAGGTTCTTTACGGCGCTTGCGTCCGGTACTAATGACTGCCAGCCTGACAGCCTTTGGTCTGATTCCCATGCTGTTTGCCAGCGGCCCCGGTTCGGAAATTCAACGCCCCTTGGCCATTGTTGTTATTGGTGGTCTGGTCTCATCGACCTTTTTAACGCTAATCCTTCTGCCTATCATCTATAAACTATACGGTGAGGCAGCAACAGAGCAGGTTAAGTCATGACTAAAGAAAATATACTCACCCTGAATGTACCTCCCAGCCTGGAAGAAGCGGTGGTGGATTGCCTGTTGACCTTTGAGTCGGAACAGGGGTTTACCAGTTATGCCGTAAATTCCCATCATCATATCAATGAGGGTTTGTCCGTGGCAGAACAGGTAAGCGGCCGGCAAAAGAAAATCCGTTTTCAAATGTATGTCGCCGAGGAAAATCTATCCGCATTACTCGGCAGATTAAAACAGGAATTTGCCGGAGTAGGGGTGCATTACTGGGTATTACCGGTACTTGAGGATGGTTATTTATAAATTACACTACCGTTATGAGTAAGGGCTGCTGTTTATAGCCGCCCTTTTTAACAAGGTGAATTAAAAAAAGCCAATCACCATAGCCTGAAATGCCGACTCATTCAGGCCTTCAATACCATATTTAGCAAACCAGTAGGAATATTCCGTACCGACATAAAGCGTATCGCTACGCCAGTTAAACAAATCGCCCACATCGTATAGCAATTGAGGTTGTGCCAACATACTGAAATTTTTATTGGCATTGGTGTTACTGGTCCTAAAATCAACAAAGCCTCTAAATTTAAATTTTGCCGGACCAATATTAAACGGCAGACTCCAGACCGGGCTAAATTCCATACCATAGAGCCCACTGACATCATCATTTTTATAGGCTTTGATATCCAGACTTAAATAATCAAAATATTTATTAGCCAAATCCAATTGAACCCCGGCCAGATATGCCTTAAATGAATCCGCTTCCGGCCGATTGCTGATATTAATTCCCGCTACCAAGGAAATGTCTTTAACCGGACCAAAGGACAAATCCCGACCGGTAATTTTATTTAAACTTAGATAAGAATAAACCTCGGCATAAACTTCCGTTCCTTGGTTGTTGTACAGATCAACAAAGAAAAAGTTGCTGCCGTATTTCCAACCATGAATATGTTCTACCGTCATCGTCTGACGCTGCTGTTCGGCCAACTCAAAGTTATCGCCATAAAGTGCCTGAACATTGGTTGCGCTCCAATCAAAAGCCGACACCGACGCTGTACTCATAAAAAAAATAAATAAACTGATAACAACCTTATTGTGCAGTAAAACTGAAAAAAAAGGGGATTTTGAAAATTGTGGCATCGGTAAACAAGTATTGAGAAGAAACAAGATTTTTACATGAATTGTACCATTATATATTTACCCACTACTGCTTATATTTATGTCTTAAAATTATTTTTTAATCAATAAGATAAGTTTAATTACTGATTGTTGTATCGGTTAATAACAGTTAGAGTGGAGCGAAGCATATTATTTTGTCTGTTAGGATGTTTCACGGAAACTGTGTTTTCTATAGTGATTATGTTTAAGACTTTCTCTTAAATTCTTATCCCAAACCGTTGACAATGGAGGTGTAATCATGAAAAAACAACTAATGATTCTACTCTTGTCTATAGGAGTCGGATTTCTTAGTTTTATCCCTACGTTATCAGCCCTGCCTCTTAAAAATGAATTAGCTGATACCGCTGTTAACCGCACTAAAGTTAAGCCTGTCAGTAAGTTATCCGATCAAGATCAAAATGGCATATCCGATGGATTACAAAGTCGTATGGCGTCAATGGCGGCAAGTGATGTAATCGACGTAATTGTTACTTTTGCCGGACCGGGAAGCGGCCAAAGCCGAGCTGCAGAAGCCATGAAAGCAATTGGCCCGTTTACATTACTACAGGAATTTAGGCTTATCCATGGTTTTAAGGCCGCCATGACTGTGGGACAGGCTAACGCACTTTCCCGTAGTCCTGGGGTTTTCAGGGTTGAAGAGGATGCAGTTGTTACCACCCAGCTCTCCGGTGCAACCACTGATTTCGGCGCCATTACCGCAAGAACGGACTATAGTGTTGATGGTACAAATATCGGAATTTGTATCGTTGATACCGGGATCGATAAGAATCATGAACAATTTTCCGGCAGAACAATTGCCTTCCATGACTCGATCAATGGCGCCACTATTGCCTATGATGATCATGGCCATGGTACCCATGTTGCTGCAATAGCAATGGGAGGCGGCGGCACAGGCGCTTATGCAAATATTGCGGGTGTTGCACCTGCCGCTTCAATTTATGCAGCCAAAGTACTAAGTGGTTCAGGCAGCGGCACCTCCGCACAAATCATTGACGGTCTTGAATATTGTGCCAATCAGACTGCGGTTGACATTATTTCAATGAGCCTTGGCACCTCATCCGCCTCCGATGGACAGGACAGTATGAGTCTGGCAGTTAATTGCATTTCTGACCCGAATTACAGCGCAACTTGCAATATTACTCCAGAAAGTCCGAAAATAGTTGTCGTTGCAGCTGGCAATTCCGGCCCGGCCCCTTCATCGGTCGGTTCCCCTGGTGCTGCAGAAAAGGCAATTACGGCTGGTGCGGTTGCAAACTGGTCGGAAAATGGCAAAGGGGTCTATCTAGTTGCTTTTTCCAGCCGCGGCCCGACCCTTGATGGACGTATCAAACCAGATATTTCTGCGCCCGGTTTGCGCATCCTTTCTGCCCGAGCGGGTACTACCAATGGCTATGTCAGCTATAGCGGCACCTCGATGGCAACACCCTTTACCTCCGGGTCAATAGCATTGATGCTAGAAAAAAAACCGACGTTAATGACTGCGGCAATTCCGGCCGATGATATTCGTGCTTTGTTGACCGAATCAGCCCAGGATCGTGGTCAACTCGAGCTGGATGACAGCCTGATCAAACCGGATAATGAATATGGTGCGGGATTACTGGATGTTGCTCGTGCTGTCGCTTTGGCTGACGGCGGTGATTCCAATCCAACGGCATTACCTGTCTATTACCGTGAAAACGGTACGATTGCTACTAACGGTGGATCACAAACTTTTGGTCCTTTTACCATTACCCAGGCCGATATTGAAGCCGGCATTCCGTTAGCCGCTACCGTTACTATTGAAGCTCAATTAATGTGTCTTTATGCCAATCCAGACTTATGTAATTTAATGGGTGGCTGGATTTGGGTGATCCCTGATTTGGATGTTTATCTACAGGATGATTCATCTAATAATGTGATTGGCGGATCCGGTGATATCACTTCAAGTACCTGTCCTGCAGCGGGTGAAGCCTGCGGGGTCAGCCGTCAGGAAACCATTCATTACTTGCCATTAGATCCTTCGGCGGCAGGCGATTATTACATTAAAGTTGTTTCTTATGACGGCGTTGGTGATTTTCTTCTGGAAGTCTCACATGGCCCTCTGACGGGTACGCCGCCAACACCACCGCCGGTTAATGAAGACCCGGTCGCTAGTTTTACCGAAATATGTACCGGTTTAACTTGCCAATTTACCGATAACTCCACTGATGACGGCTCAATATCCGAATGGAACTGGGATTTTGGCAATAATTTCAACTCTACCCTTCAAAATCCTGAGTATTCTTTCCCTGCCGCCGGTAACTATACCGTCAGCTTAACTGTGACTGATAACCAAGGCGCAACCAATACCGCCAGCCATGTTGTCAGCGTTACTGCAAGCTACATCGCTCCTGTTGCTGATGCAGGCGGGACTTACGAAGCGACTTTAGACAAGGGAAAAAATATTGCTGTTGTGCTTGATGGCAGTTTATCATCCGATAGCGATGGCTCAATCGTTTCATGGCTCTGGTACCAGGGTGGACAGCAGATAGCTTCGGGCGAAACGGCCAGTGTAAACTTTAAGGAAGGCACATATAACATTCAACTAACTGTAGTTGATAATGATGGCCTGGAGGGAAGTGATGCAACGACAGTTACCGTTTTGCCTAAAGGCGGCGATAGCAGCGGAGGAAGCAGCGGACCGGATTGCAATGCAAAACCTAACCACCCCAAATGTCAATGATATAAGGAAATACTTGATAGTCTAAGTTACCGGTTCAGTGTTTAAACGCAGGCCTGGAATACACGAACAATTCCGGGCCTGCCTGATACGCCGTATTAACACCACCATCCCGGTCTACTTAAATCAATATAAATGACAAGTAAACTATCTGTCGGATTTAAGGCCGTTTAATCGATGCCAATATCTTCAATATAATGATCATTATCCGAAAAATCCTTAACACCGACTACATACAAAACTGAAGCTCGCACCACTTCTCTTAATTGGCTTAGCGCCCAGCCATAATCAGGATCAATTAAACGACAGGCCCTGCATGCCACCAGTTCCGTCACGATATCCGAAATTTTGGTACTCCCCACAGCAGACAGTGGAAAGCCTGTCACAGTGGTTAAATCATTAACGCCCAGCGCCTGTTTAAACTTTACCCAGGACCTTCGTTGACCTTTTTTAGGAAAAAAACGGCCAGTTTACTGTTGATTTTTACTTGGCTGCGCGGGATATTAAATTCATTGATCAAAACAGTCCTAACCCGATTATAGGCTGCCTGATTTAAACAACGACCGGTTTTACCATTGACTTTAACCAACGTTGATAACAGCTCAACCGATTCGGCAGGCGTGGTCACCTTAACCACCAGCTCATCGGGTACAGCGATATTCAACGACCGCTCCCAGCATTGCACTATTTCAACTGAATCCATGCCCATCTTTATAAACCCTACAGTTAATTGGTATAAATAATAGTCTTAGCTTATCCTTTGATTATGTTAACGCCAGATTTAAACTGATATCTCTAACCATTATGATTAACCGGCTTGGGAACATTTACCGGATATCAACGTCGGAAATAATATAGAATCATTATTAAAAAAATAAGCATCTTAACCCGGAGTCATACAATCATGAAAACCCAGACCAAAAATTTTTTTTACTGCCTAGGGTTATTTACATTATTGTTTAGTCTGTCTGCAACGGCTGCTGATTTAAACAGAGAAGAAGTCATTAAACTACTGGATAAAGCCGATAAGCAAAATCCTGCGCCACTACGTAAAAAAGACCTTCGCGGCCTCGATTTATCCGGTCTGGACCTTCGCTATGCCAATTTATGGGGCTCGGATTTGAGGGATGCCAACCTCAGCAACAGTAATTTATCCGGTTTAAATTTGGACCTAACGGTAATGAGAGGCATTAATTTATCCGGCGCCAATCTTGCCAACGCCAGTATCTTCGGGGTCACTATGATCGGAGCAGATCTTAGCCATGCCAACCTTAAAGGCAGCCGGATAATTGCTATTCTCGATGGCGCCAACCTGAGCAATGCCGACTTGAGCAACGCCGATTGGGGTGCGGATATGAAAAATCAGCCGATGGGTTTAATGCGTGTCAGCTTAAAAGGTGCAAACTTATCCAACGCCAACCTGAGCAATGCCAACCTGAGCCGCGCAATGTTAAAATTCGCCGACCTATCCGATGCGAACCTACAAAATGCCGTGTTATATGCCGCTGAACTTGGCAAAGCGAACTTTTCCGGGGCCAATTTAAACAACGCAGATTTTTCTGCCGGCAAACTGAACGATACCAGTTTTAAAGGTGCCGATTTAACCGGTGCGCGTTTTGTTGATATCAGCAACACATCAGCCTTGCGCGCTTTAGATGCCGGGATAAATAAAGAAGCGGCTATTTTTGACTAATTTAAGAATTGCTCGACTGAAAACATTCTCAAAAGAAGGCCTACTTTTTACTAACGTTTAAGCCCGCCTTTTTACACCGCCCGAACTCTACGCATTTGCTTACCGGAAAATGTAGGTCGGTTTAGTGCAAACGTAACCCGACAAAATTATTAGCTATTATATCTACAACTACACCCCATGAATATGAGCCTGAACAAAGAGAAACCCTTGTAAAGTAGATCGAGCCCTTGATTTCCATTGACCCCTTAAATTGCCTTTTTGGAAATAACCCAATTTCGCGCACTTTCTAAATCATGGAATAATTTAATATCCCAAGAAATCTCACACGCCGTTACAGCTTCTATATAGTGCAAGCAAGCTTGCGTTGAAAACTCATCCTTCTCATTGGTAATTAAAGCTAATTTGATATTTCTTACATGACTGGAAGCCGCGCTACAGTCCATGCCTGCAGCATATTCAATATCGTCTTCATCGATATCTATGCCATCAATTTCTGTTAAATCCCAAATCTGGAAATCAATATTATCTACCCTTGGGTCACTGTAGATTTCTTCATTTGCAGCATTGTTTGATCTGCCGTCAAAGACCCCATCAAATCTGACATAGACGCCATTTAACTCCCAATTTACTTGATACGACATGTATTTTCCTAACGCCCAACTCAAAGGGCAATTTGAGTGCAGCGAACATCGATCCACTGCTGTTGCTTAATACTTGTTTATGACCGCCTCCTTAGATTTTCGGGCTTAGCGGAAAAACCACTATCCATGCTTCAATAGAAGTACGATGTCGTTGCATCAACTAAGGAGACAATCAAATAAAATTCTACACCCAAAATCATCATCATGCCTGCGTAATTGAATTTCATCCAAAAACCATGTACTTAATTTATGCGAGAAAGTGATCGAGCCAAAGCTTATATGGCTAAACCGAAGAACAAGAATGAAATTAAAAGGAGGCTTTGACCTCCAGTGAGCCTGACCCTTTAGAGGTCAATCATCAGGGTAACCGCTAAATTTCCAGTACATAAAGGGGAACCAAGCTTCGACTGGCGACTTCGCTGTCGAATATTTTCAACGATTTATATTGTTCTATATCGACCGATCGATGCTCACTAGATGTTCCTATGCAGGCACGACCTGATGCACTCAGGAAAAAGTAACGGCAGCAATAACTAACGAAACGTATTTTTTAAAATCCTTTTTTTTCGGATACGGGACCTTTTTGCCTATTGAGATGGAATGGTCATAAAGATGATATGCTTTGTGATTTCTTGCTAGGTCTCTACTTCGTTAATTTCTTGGCAAAATATGCTACCCGTGCACCAAGAATATTACCTGTTTCTTTATCCTGCTCATTAGGAGCGACATCGGAAGATTCGTGCATTGCCTGGCCGGCTGCATCTAAGTAAAAACCCAAGCGATTTATCCCATGGTCATTAAACGGGGTCTGCTCCTGCCCAATCCAAACCATCCCGTGTGCATTGCGAACAGTGCTAATGTAAGCAAGGAATTAAGCTTATCGCCAGATAATCCAGCTGAAACTGTGACCCCAGAGGCGACCTTATCTGACCAACTACGCGAACGGTAACGTTCGGCAGTAGCGTCCAGGAAGGACTTCATTTGCCCGGATACACATCCCATATATGTTGGGGAGCCGAAAATAATTGCGTTACTCTGATCAAGGATATTCAAAATCTGGCCATTCATCCACCGTCCACCTACAATGTCTGTGCTCTCGATGTTCAGGAGATGAGCCTCGACACCACCAACAGACATTGCCTCCGCATGCACAGCTTCCGCCATTTTTTGAGTGTGTCCGGCGCCGGAATGAAATACTACTGATAGAATCGTCATGTCATACACCTATTATGGGTTATCAGTTATGCTTCATACGTGTTGCAATTGCAATTCTGTTCCAAACGTTTATCGTTGCAATTTGCATGATTGCTTGTGCAAAACCATTTTCCCCAAGGTGGTTTATCGCATTCTTATTGGTTGTTTCCGACACACCATATTGAGAAATTCGGGTCACTTCTTCTGTTAAAGCCAGGACAGCCCTTTCCTTTTCAGAAAAAAGCGGTGACTCTCTCCATGCGACGAGAGCGTATAGCCGCTGCTCGCTTTCACCTTTTTTCCTGGCCTGTTCGGTATGCATTTGAATGCAGAATGCGCATCCGTTAATCTGAGAAGCCCTTGTTTTAATTAGCTCCTTAATTGATGAATCCAAACTGGATTTTCCTAAATATTCTTCCAGGCTTAACATTGCCTTGTAAGCTGCAGGCTCCAGGCTTTTGATATTGATTCTTCGGTTCATTCTCATTTCCTCCAATATGGATTGTGATTAAGATCAACCACAATCTAACAAGATGGAGGCATTATGAATTGTAAAAATGCGACACACCTTCTGATTTTTCCGAAAGATACTGCCCTGGAGTCAAACCCATAATTTCTCTGAACTCCTTAATGAAATGTGCCTGGTCATAAAAACCAGCATCATATGCTAAGGATGTCAAAGATTGAGGGCTACTGAGTTTCATGTGGCTTTTTACCGTCTGAATTCGAATGATTCTGCAAAACTCCTTAGGAGATAGACCGACATAATATCTAAATCTGCGCTCAAAATGTCGGCGACTCATTCCTAATTGTTTTGAAACATCATCAATCTTTATCAACCCATTATGTTTCTTAATTAATGCGACAGATTGAAGAACATTCTTGTCTTTTTGACTAAATTTGATTAGTCGAGATGTAAGCAGGCTCTCTAGTATTTCAATTTGCTTTTCTTGATTCACGGATTTTGAAAATAATTCCGGTTTTGTATCAAAAGCTTGTAAACCGATTTCGCATGAAGGGACAATATGATCGGTAAGCTCATATGCTGGTACTTGAATAAATGGATAGGATTTACCAGGGTAAAAACGAATTCCGATAGCTTGAACTTCATCAGAAAAACGCATTAACGCCGAATTTGCCGTAACCCCTATGACAACACTCTTGTCGTCACAACAAAAGGATTCCTCGCGACTGGAACGATAGAAGGGACTTCCAGAATTAATAACCACTCCCACTCCACCATCCGGACTAAGCCTGAAAACAGCTGGATAACTCAGTTTAATTTTTGTGTCGATAGCCCAATAGCACTGAACATAATTTTGTAGATGTTGGGATGGGCTGAATTTACGAAAACCAATATCCCGTAGCCTTAAATCTGATGGTTTGATCATAACATTTGCTCAGCTTGATATTGATGGATTGATTGAATGATAAGCCAAATGAGGTGGTAGAAAAACCTAAACATTTATTTCTAATCTCCAACCTTGTTTCTTCATTATTTTTTTGACCACCTATGCCTCTTGAATGTTAACCTGAACAAAGAAAAATATAAATCAAGCACATGAAACTTTGTCTGCAGCAACTCAATCGTTAAACCATCTTTATCAAAGACAACGTCATCAAGAGTTTTTATCGAGATATTAAATTTGCTCCGGATCATCAATTTCTGGGAGCTTTCTCAACTAGAGATACATACCGAATCCAATTTGGTGCAAACACCCAAGCATTGACGCCGAACCATCAAATTCTAATTTTTTACGCATAATTAAAACTCCGTGTTCACTGTTTCCTAAAACCTACACACATAACATTTAATTAAGGCGCTAGAACCCCCAATGGTCTACTGCTATAACTTTACCCTGTCGATCAAATGATACTCGAACAAGTTTTTCTTCTTTATCATTAACTGATCCTGACTCAGATTTTCTTTGAATTATGTACCAATAGGTTTTTCCAATGAGTTTCGGTTTAGACATTATCGGTTCAAATAGATCTCGTATTTCATCTGGATCAGGAAGAAGATCCAAAACAACATTATCACTGTCGCCTATTTTTATATTTGTATACTGACTCTTTATTAGAGTGACTCTCTCTTCAGAGGCAAAATACGGGTATTTCAACTCTGCCTTTGCCATAGTAATGACAGTGGCGACCAATAATATAGAGATTTTAATCAACGCTTTCATTTTATACATTAAGCACAGCTAACTAATTAATAGGCCGAGTCACACTTTTATCCTTTGATTTTCTTTATTTTATTAACACTCAATAATACTCACCGCCAAACCACCCAATGAGGTTTCTTTGTATTTGTCCGACATTTCCATGCCGGTTTGTTTCATCGCGGCAATGCAGTTGTCTAATGGCATAAAATGTTCACCGCTGCCTCGAATAGCCAGTGAGCAGGCGGTGTAGGCTTTAATGGCACCGAAGCCGTTACGTTCTATGCAAGGCACCTGGACTAACCCGGCCACCGGATCACAGGTCATGCCTAAGTGATGTTCCAGTGCCATTTCTGCTGCGTGTTCGACCTGTTTGGCGCTACCGCCGCGTGCGGCGCATAAACCTGCTGCGGCCATGGCTGCGGCTGAGCCGACTTCGCCCTGGCAGCCGACTTCGGCACCGGATATGGAGCTTCGATGTTTGATGATACCGCCTATAGCGCTGGCGGTAAGCAGGAAGTCCCTGACCTGTTCCACGCTGCCTTGCTCATGTTTAACCAGGTAATAAATAACCGCAGGTATCACCCCTGCAGCTCCATTGGTCGGAGCGGTAACCACCATATGCCCGGCGGCATTTTCCTCATTCACCGCCATGGCGTAAGCGCATAGCCAGTCGTTCAGGTTGGTTTGCTGGGGTTCTTGCTGCAGTTGTTGAAACAGTTGTTTTGCCCGTCGTTTTACGTTTAAGCCACCCGGTAACACGCCTTCTACAGCCAGACCTTTTTCCACGCAATTTTGCATCGCCTGCCAGATTGCATCCAAACCTTGATTCAATTCTTGTTCGGATCGATCAATGCATTCATTGATGCGTTTCATTGCGGCTATGGATAATCCACTGTCTTCCGCCATTTGCAGCATTCTTTCTGCCGAATCGAATCCATAGGGATAGGGTGTGGATGACTGCATTTTTAGCGGTGCTTCCAGTTGGCTGATTTCTGCCAAGGTATTGATAAATCCGCCGCCAATGGAAAAATAGGTTTCTTTTAATACCACTTGTCCGCTTTGGTCGAACAGTTCAAAGATCATGCCATTGGGGTGTTCCGGTAAGGGTTGGCCATAATCGAAGATGATATCCTGGCTTGGAGAAAAGCGAACCGTTTGTGTTTCATTAAGCGTTATCTGTTGTTCCGGCCAAAGCTGTTTGACCAGCTCTGAGGCCGACAGGTTGACCAGATCTACCGGTAAATAGCCGTGCAGGCCCAAGACAACAGCCTTATCTGTGGCATGCCCCTTTCCGGTAAAGGCTAATGATCCTTTTAAGGTACAACGTACATGCAGTTCTGACGAAGCGGTATGATTGGATATAAATGCCTTTATGCGCTGACAGAAATCGCCGGATGCAACCATGGGTCCCATGGTATGAGAGCTTGACGGTCCGATGCCGATTTTAAAAAGATCAAGCACACTGATAAACATTTATTACCTCCTGGATTTTATTTTCCATTTATTTTAACCCACTGAGCAGTGCTGGCAGGCCACTAATCCTGACACGAATATCTCACAATAAACGCTGTAATTTCATTGAAATTTTTTAAAATTCAGATGCTTGATTTACAACTTATCAAGGACTTGACCCGCTGACAAATTTTATCGCAATTCTCGTTTAATTTTCAGACTTTAAAAACCGCATGATTACAGCACAATTTATGGATGGCATGTAATAGGGCACCGACAGTAGGCGCTTTAGGCGATGCAGGCGCAATTGCCGAGGCGCAAATATCTGCGAAGCACAAGGACATGCTGAATGCAGCTTTTGCCGGGAGCAAAAAGCTGCCTTGCCTATGACCACCATGGAAGGTGGGAATGTCGATATTA
>JBNLBS010000007.1:0-127047 GCA_050303415.1 Methylococcaceae bacterium
CCAATTCAGCTTCGGATAGGGCCTCTTTACAATCGGAAGTTAATCAGCTTAAACAGGAAATCGATCGGGTATCCAGTACAACTGAGTTTAACGGTCTAAAATTATTGGATGGAACGTTTACCTCCCAGAAGTTTCAGGTTGGCGCCAATGCCAATCAGGTGATTAATGTTTCGATTGCCGGTTCTTCAACTAGTACATTGCAAGATAACCAGTTGAGCGCAGTCAATACAGCTTCGGGACAGGGAACTGGCTCAATTAATGTTAGTTCGGGTGTAACAACTATTTCAAGTGGTGAAGTTCAAACCGTTGCGTTAAACACTATTACCACTCAAGATATTACAATTAATGGGCAATTGGGGCAGGTAACTGACATTTCTGTTGCAGCTAGCGATTCGGCGTTTGATGTAGCGGCAGCCATTACTGCGCGTGAGGCTGAGACAGGCGTAACAGCAGATGCAACAAATGAAGTGACACTGAGCGGTATTTCGTCAGGTACAGTCTCTTTTGATTTATTTACCATGGCTGCCGGAAGCGCGGGAGCCGGTGCATTTAAAACAATTTCTGCCCAAGTCGGTGCGGGTGGGGAACTTAGCTCCTTGGTATCGGAAATTAATAAACAGGCGGGTACAACAGGAATTACAGCTGAGCTGGGAACAGATGGTACTAGTTTGACATTGACGCAGGCGGATGGTAAAGATGTTGTCATCAATGATTTTACCACGAGCAATACAGCTGATACTATGACTCTTACGGGGCTGGACGGAAATACAGCAACAGTGGATGCTAGTGGGGATAACGATGCAATAGTTGCCGGTACGTTGACATTGCATTCATCTGGAACCTATACGGCTACATCTAGTGTTGGACAGGCTGCAGGCAGTATCTTTGATGCAGCAACCGCGGGTGATCTTACAGGTTCGACCGCAGAGAAATTGAGTACGGTTGATATTAGTACGGCTGATGGTGCTCAAAATGCAATCGCCATCATTGATGCAGCTTTATCGCAAGTCAATAGCTTTAGAGCAGATTTAGGTGCTGTGCAAAACAGGTTTGATGCAACAATAACCAGTTTGCAAACCACTTCTGAAAACCTCAGTGCAGCACGTAGCCGAATTCTGGATGCGGACTTTGCAGCTGAAACTGCAAATCTGACTCGTGCACAGATTCTGCAACAAGCTGGTACAGCAATGTTGGCGCAAGCTAATCAGGTTCCTCAAAGTGTATTGAGTTTACTTGGATAATTAGCCTTACAAGTAATGAGCCTAGTATAATGCTAGGCTCATTTTCTAGATGTTTAGATAGGAGTTGGTTATGGAAATCAATCAAAACCTAAATACAAACCCTGTGGACTTAAAGTCTTCGGGGCTTTCTGCTTTAAAGAAGGCGAAAACTGAAGACGAAAAAGTTGAAGAAAATGTGGCTAAAGTAATTGAGGCAAAGCGAACAGAGCAAGTCGAAGAGGAAAAGGAAGTTGACCATGAAGCTTTGACTTCTGCAGTTGAGCAGATTAATGATCATGTACAGAATGTTCAGCGTAATTTGTTGTTTACTGTTGATGAACTTAGTGGCCGTGAAGTTGTTACTATTAGAGATGCTAGTAGTGATGAGGTAATTAAGCAGATTCCCTCTGAGGAAGCTTTGGAGCTTGCGCATCGGTTAATCGATTATTTGCCGTCTGGAACTAGTGAAATTGAAGCAAAAGCCGTGAAGCTGTTTAGTGATATTGCTTAATTATGCTTTTTTGTTAATCTAACTAGGTAATTTTTGGAGTGAGTTTATGGCGCTGACATCATCGGGTATAGGGTCAGGACTGGATATTGATAGCCTGGTAACGCAATTGGTAAGGGCTGAGGGTCAGGCACCTTCTTTGCGCTTAAATAAACGCGAAGCAAATTACCAGGCCGATCTGTCTGCAATTGGTCAGCTCAAGTCCGTGCTTAGTGAGTTTCAATCTTCATTAACGCATTTGAAGGACGTGGAATCTTTTCAACCTCGTTCAGCGAGTTCCAGTGATTCATCCTTATTTACTGCAACAGCAGATAATACAGCTGTATCAGGCAGTTATAGCATAGAAGTATTGACGTTGGCGCAAGCCGAAAAAGTACGATCCAATAGTTTTACTGATTCCGATACCGAAGTGATTGGTACCGGTACACTGGATATTTCTCTAGGCACATCTTCTTTTCAAGTGACTATTGATGGGAACAATAATACCTTGGAAGGAATTCGAGATGCCATCAATGCGGCTAGTGATAATCCAGGAATTACAGCATCGATTATTAATGTTGGTGCGGGGCCTCAACTAGTACTGGATTCCGATACTATTGGTGCAAGTAACACGATCAATGTAACAGCAACAGATGATAATGCAGGTGATGGTTTTGATTTAACACGCTTGGATTCAGCTAATCTTACAATTGCAGAAGCGGCACAGGATGCTACTTTCAATTTGGATAATCAATTGGTTACTAGGGGCACAAACAATATTGATGACGTAATTACTGGTGTAACTATTAATTTGAAAAAAGAAGCGGTAGGCACTATCGAAACTTTAACCGTTGAACAAAATACAGGTGCAGTCACTGCTAAGGTGAAAAGTTTTGCTGCCGCTTACAATAAATTGGCCAATGCTTTAAAAGAATTATCCAAGTATGACCCGGAAACTAAAATTGCCGGAGCCTTGCAAGGCGACCCAACATTACGAGGTTTTGAAGCGACAATAAGAAATATTCTGACAGATTCTGTAGAGGGTCTTACCTTTGGAACTCTAGCTGAAATGGGAGTAACGACAGATGAAAATGGTCATCTTAATGTCGATTCTACACAGTTAGATAAGGTGATGGCAGATGACTTTGCAGCGGTCTCTGAATTGTTTGCGGGTGATAATGCGCTTGTTTCCAGGCTTGATAAAACCCTGGAAAGTTATTTGGCTTCAGATGGAGTAATTGAGGCGAGAACTAAAAGCTTGAAAGAAGGTATTTCAGATGTTGCTGATGATAGAGAGCAATTAAGTAAACGATTGGAGTCAATTGAGAAACGTTATCGGGCACAATTTACCGCAATGGATACATTACTTGGTCAGCTGGCATCGACAAGTAATTATCTTTCACAGCAATTGGCTAATCTGCCTGGTGTAGTTAATAAAAATAAATAATTTTTGGAGCTGATTAATAGTTAAAGTATTACTTTAACTGGTCGATACAATAATCAGGACAGCGGTGCTGAGTATGTGATCGCGAAGAATTAAGTCAGCTTTAAGGTGTTAATATGAATGCAAATGCAGCAATGAAACAATATCAATCGGTTGGTGTCCACGGCGGGGTGATGGATGCTTCACCTCATCGGCTGGTGCAAATGTTGATGGAAGGTGTGCTGGATAAAATTGCACAGGCAAAAGGTAATATTATTCGGGATGAGGTTGCAGAAAAAGGGATTAATATTACCAAAGCTATTAATATTCTTGCCAGTTTGCGTTCATGCCTGAATTTGGAGCTAGGTGGTGAAATTGCTCAAAACTTGGATCATCTTTACGATTATATGATTCGTCAGTTAATGATAGCGAACTCGAAAAAAGACGAGTCATTGCTTGATGAGGTTTCAAGTTTAATGGTGGATATTAAAGCCAGTTGGGATGTGATTTCCGATGAGGTGGTTAATGCTTCTTAGGACTTTCATTGATGTGACAGGGTTTTGTCAATGAACGATGAGATTAAGATAGAAAACCTGATTGAGTTAACGCAGAAAATGTTGGAGCAGGCAAAATCAGGTTTGTGGGAAGATGTTATTGCGACTGAAAATGAACGCCGAAACTTCTTGGATAAATTCCTGTCAGATCAGGCAAAGTTGGTTGATAATGCCGCAGCCATTTCAGTGGGTATTCAAACCATTATTGAATTGGATAAAGAAGTTATGGCTTTGGGTGTCGATAAAAAAGAAGAATTGGCGCTAATATTACAAAATTTAGGCCAAGGTAAAAAAGCAGTTAAGGCTTATTCAGCATAAGTTTTATTGCTTTAGAATTAATTCTAAAACCAGCTTGCTGCCAAAGTAAGCTAATAACAGCAAAGTAAAGCCGGTCAGGGTCCATTTTATTGCTGTTTGTCCTCGCCATCCATATCGGATGCGTCCGAATAATAAACCAGAAAAAATTATCCATGCCAAAATGGATAATACTGTCTTGTGTACCAGGTGCTGTGCGAATAAGTCTTCTATGAATATAAAGCCGCTGATCAGAGATATAGATAAGAATAGGATGCCTGTGCCGATCATTTGAAACAATAAAGACTCCATCGTTTGTAATGGCGGTAAGCTGTTAATTAGTTTCTTTGGATGGTGGCTTTTTAATTGCTGGTCCTGAATGGCCAATAAAATTGCCTGTAAGGCCGCAATATTTAACAGGCTGAAAGCAATAATAGAGCTCAATATATGAGTACCCATTTGCCAGCTATAGTTATGCAAAGTGTGCTCTTTACCAGGAAAAAACACGGACAATCCAAGCATTAATGCCGTTATGGGAAAAATACCAATCCCCAGTTTTTCAACCGGTTTGGTTAGGCTGGTGAGTAATAACAGTAAGGCAATGATAAAAGTAATGCTTGAGCCGATGTTAAAAAAACTAAAATCCAGTTGTTGGGTTTGTAGGGCTGTGCGGGTAAGGTAAGCAAAGTGTAAGCACAGGCCAAGCCAGCCAAAGTAAGTGGAGCGGTAATTGGATTTTTCTTTGATTAAATCTAGAATGAGTAGCAGGCTGCATAAAAGATAGCAGCTGATTGCAATGAAACTGATTATTGGGTTCATAGTCTGGGCGGTAGAAAATTTGCTGCTAAGAAAAAACCATCACGTTTCAAAATTACCCTCACAGTGTTTCACTTTTTTGGGTGAGTTTGATTGCGGCAATTATAAAAATTAAATTTTGAAATGCGAACATTATACAATTATCAAAAGCACTTGTTGGATGATATGTTAATATAACCGGCTAAATAGTTATAGGGTTAAATGGCTGATGAATATAAAAGTTGAGTAAACCGAGTGTTTTCCTGCTTTGCATCCACCAAAAGCCTTGTCTGGCGTAATTAAAATAAAGATAGCGATATGTTTGATAATTTAACCGACCGCTTGAGCGGTACACTCAAGAATTTAAAAGGGCAGGGCAGGCTGTCAGAAAGCAATATCAAAGATGCCTTGCGTGAAGTCCGTATGGCTTTATTGGAAGCTGACGTTGCTTTGCCTGTTGTCACAGAGTTTATTGAAAATGTCAAAGAAGGCGCCCTAGGTAAAGAAGTACAAAACAGTCTTTCACCGGGTCAGGCGATGATTAAACTGGTTCAGGCTGAACTGGTTAAAGTTATGGGGGAGGCCAATGAAGAACTAGACCTTAGGGCTGAACCGCCAGCAATTATTCTGATGGCTGGTTTGCAGGGTGCTGGTAAAACAACTACCGTGGCCAAATTGGGGCGCTGGTTAAAGCTGAACCGCAAAAAGAAAGTTGGTGTGGTCAGTGCGGACGTTTATCGTCCGGCAGCGATTAAACAGTTGCAGACATTGGCAGACGATTTGGAGTTGGTGTTTTTTGAGAGTGATATTTCTCAAAAACCGGTGGATATTGCCAATAATGCCATTGATGCCGCCAAGAAACAGTTTTTAGATGTTGTTATTGTTGATACCGCAGGTCGTCTGCATATTGATGATGACATGATGTCGGAAATTAAAGATCTGCACGCTGCCATCAACCCGGTCGAGACGCTGTTTGTCGTTGATAGTATGACGGGGCAGGATGCGGCAAATACAGCTAAGGCTTTTCATGATGCCTTACCGTTAACAGGTGTAGTCTTAACTAAGGCCGATGGTGACGCCAGAGGTGGTGCGGCGCTGTCTATCCGTCATATTACCGGCAAGCCGATTAAATTTATTGGTGTGGGCGAGAAAGCCGATGCCTTGGAGCCTTTTCATCCGGATCGAGTTGCTTCCCGTATTTTGGGGATGGGTGACGTTTTAGGTTTAATCGAAGAGATTGAGCAGAAAGTCGATAGGAAAAAGGCTGAAAAGCTTGCTAAGAAAATGCAAAAAGGTAAAGGTTTTACCTTGGAGGATTTTAGAGAGCAATTGATGCAAATGCAAAGTATGGGTGGTGTCGGTAGCATGCTCGACAAGTTGCCAGGAATGAATACGATGCCGGCAGAAATGAAGGATAAAGTTAACGATAAAGAGCTGGCGCGGCAAATTGGGGTGATTAATTCCATGACCATGCAGGAGCGTTTACACCCTGATTTGATTAAAGGTGGTCGTAAAAAAAGAATTGCAGCCGGTTGCGGTCAGGAATTGCAGGATATTAACCGTATTTTAAAGCAATTTAAAATGATGCAAAAAATGATGAAGCGCTTTAAAAAGGGTAATATGGCCAATATGATGCGCGGCATGCAAGGTAATATGCGTGGCATGAGAATGTAATTTTTTATGAGCAGATTAGCGAATTTTCAGGAAAAAAGAGCTTATTTGTTATTTTTTCTTCACATATTTAAAAAATCGCGTAAAATAGTCTGATTGAATTTTTGATTAATGTTTTTGAGGAATTTAGATGGTAACCATTCGTCTAGCTAGAGGCGGCGCTAAAAATCGTCCTTTTTATCACGTTGTTGTAACAGATAGCAGAAACAGTCGTGACGGACGTTATATAGAGCGTCTTGGTTTTTTTAACCCGTTAGCGCGTGGCAATGAAGAAAGATTACGTTTAGATGCTGAGCGTGTTGAATACTGGCAATCAAACGGTGCACAACCGTCTGAGCGCGTTGCTAAATTAATTAAAGAAGCAGCAAAAGCGGCCGCTTAAGTCATTTTGTCAGATCAACAAGATATTGTTGTTGGTGAGATTACTGGCGTTTTTGGTGTCAAAGGCTGGGTAAAGGTTTATTCCCATACTGAGCCGCGTGAGAATATCTTAAAATATTCTCCTTGGAATTTAAAGAAAGGCGATGAAGTTAGGCAGGTTGAACTTGTTAACGGTAAACGCCAAGGCAAAGCGATAGTTGCACAAATACAAGGGATTGATGACCGGGATCAGGCCGCCAGTTTAAATGGCTGGATGATTACCGTAAAAGGTGATCAACTGCCTAAAGCCGAGCAGGGTGAATATTACTGGAAAGACCTGATTGGTTTAACAGTAGTTACCGAACGGGGTGTACAGTTAGGGAAAGTGGACTACTTGCTGGAAACAGGTGCAAATGATGTACTGGTTGTTGCCGGTGACAGAGAACGATTAATTCCTTTTTTACAAGGACATACAGTGCTTAAAATAGATCTTGATGTTGGCGAGATACTCGTTGACTGGGATCCAGAGTTTTAAGTCAATGCGTTTTGATGTTATCACGCTGTTTCCTGAAATGGTTAAAGATGCCGCTGGTTATGGTGTAACGGGTCGGGCAATAAAGCGTGATATCGTGGATCTAAGACTTTGGAATCCACGGGATTATGCCAGCGACAGGCATCGTACAGTTGATGATCGTCCCTACGGTGGTGGACCGGGGATGGTGATGAAATATCAACCTTTATTTGATGCTGTATCAGATGCCAAACTAGCCGCAATTGAAAATTCAAAAGTAGTTTATTTAAGTCCGCAAGGTAAGCCAATCACTCAGGCATTATTAACGCAGGCATCCAGCTTATCACAGCTGATATTGGTGGCTGGGCGTTATGAAGGAGTCGATGAGCGTTTTGTTGACAATGTATGTGATGATGAATGGTCGTTGGGTGACTATGTTATCAGTGGCGGAGAGCTGGGGGCATTAATTGTAATTGATGCAATTACCCGTTTGCTGCCAGGGGTTTTGGGGGATGAACAATCGGCTCAAGAAGACTCATATAGTCGGGGCTTATTGGATTGTCCGCATTATACCAGGCCGGAAAAAATGCCGGCAGGCGATGTGCCGCAGGTATTGTTGACCGGGGATCATGCACAAATAAGACGTTGGCGCTTAAAACAAGCATTGGGGCGAACTTGGCAAAGACGGCCGGAATTGCTTGAGAAAATGTATTTAAATGCGGAGCAGGAAGCTTTGCTTAGTGAATTTAAAATTGAAGTTGATGATAAATTAGGGTGTGGTAATGAGTAATATTATTGATGTATTGGAAGCGGAACAACTTAAAAAAGATATTCCTGAATTTGGTCCAGGTGATACAGTAGTTGTTCAAGTTAAGGTAAAAGAAGGCGAACGTGAAAGACTGCAGGCTTTTGAAGGTGTAGTCATTGCAAAACGTAACCGTGGCTTAAATTCTGCTTTTACTGTTAGAAAAATTTCTTACGGTGAAGGTGTTGAGCGTGTTTTTCAGACTCACAGTCCAATGATTGGCGATATCACGGTTAAACGTCGTGGTGATGTTCGTCGTGCCAAGTTGTATTACTTACGTGAATTAACTGGTAGAGCAGCACGTATTAAAGAAAAACTTTAATCGATCTTTGCCCTACTCAGAAAAAAGGCAGCTTAGGCTGCCTTTTTTTATGTCTGCGAATAAATTAAAATTATTACGCTTATTGTTTTAGCGGTTTTGTTATGTACAGCATTGCTAACTGATTTAAACTGTCATTTATTAGTTTTATTCACGTGAGGCTGGGGTAGGTACACATGTTTATCATTCAATGGGTAAGCGCATGCGTTGCCGGGCAAAAAACAATACAAATACATACACCGATTGGTGTAATGAATGCTAAAGTTTGTGCAGATATATTGTGTGGATTGACCTGGTCGGATAAAAAGCAGTCGCATTTGCCTTATCAACAAAATATGCTGCAACAACAAATGGATCAGTATTGGCAAGACGCAATGCAAAAGATTGAAATTAAGTTATTAAAGCAAGGTTCTGCATACAGGCAAAAAATCTGGAGCGAATTAATTAAGATTCCTTTAGGACAAACTTTAAATTATAAAGCGTTGGCAGAAAAAACAGGTTCTGCTTCCAGGCCGGTAGCTGGTGCCTGTCGTGATAATCCGTATCCTATTATCATACCTTGTCATCGAGTTGTATCTGTTTCCGGTTTGGGTGGTTATGCAGGGCAAACAACGGGCTATATGATGGAGATTAAGCAACAGTTAATTGCTTATGAAGCGACTAAGAGATGAACTCCAAAGATGAAATAGAATTGTTTCTGGATGCCTTATGGGCTGAACATGGCTTAAGCGAAAATACCCTGTCCGCGTATGGCAGTGATTTAACAATTTTTGCCAGATGGTTAAAACAAAAAACATTAAAGGATGCAGATGGCGCCGATATTTCGCAATTTTTAGCCAGTCGATATAAGCAAGGCATTGGTAATCGTTCAACAGCCAGAATTTTATCCAGCTTACGTCGTTTTTATGGATATTTGATTCGGGAAAATAGAATCACTCAGGATCCAACCAGTCTGATTGAGTCTCCGCATTTGGGGCGTTCATTACCGGCCTCGTTAACAGAAAAGGATGTAGAGTTATTATTGGATGCCCCGGAAATTACTAACCCACTTGGACATCGTGACCGAACCATGCTGGAAATGTTATATGCAACAGGTTTGCGGGTTTCTGAATTGGTAAAGCTTAGATTTGAGCAAGTCAGTTTTAGGCGGGGTGTAGTTAGAATTATAGGCAAAGGCAATAAGGAGCGCCTAGTCCCTATAGGGGATGAAGCAATGAGCTGGCTGGAGGATTATATGGCTCATGCCCGAAAAGATATTCTGTCAGAGCGTCAATCGGATTATCTTTTTGTTACTAATCGTGCGGATGGCATGACGCGGCAGGCTTTTTGGCATATTATTAAACGTTGTGCAAAAAAAGCCGGTATCAATAAGCATTTGTCTCCACATACCTTAAGGCATGCATTTGCCACGCATTTATTAAATCATGGCGCTGATTTGCGCGTGGTGCAGCTATTATTGGGGCACTCGGATCTTTCAACTACGCAGATCTACACCCATATAGCACGTGAACGATTAAAAGATTTACATTCAACTTATCATCCAAGAGGATAGAAATAATGGCACATAATATTCACCCAACGGCATATATCGCAGAGGGGGCAGAGTTAGGCGAAAATATTACCGTGGGACCTTTTGCTGTGATTGAAAATAATGTGCAGCTGGGCGATAACTGTGAGATAGGCGCTCATGCAGTGGTGATGCCCTATGTGGTAATGGGGGAAGGGAATGTTTTGCATCCGCATGCAGTGTTGGGCGATTTGCCTCAAGATGTCAGTTTTAAGGCCGAGACCGTGTCATGGTTGAAAATTGGTGATAATAATGTTTTCAGGGAAGGTTTTACTTCCCACCGGGCTTCGGAAGAAAACGGTGAAACACGAATCGGTTCCGGCTGTTTCTTCATGAATAATAGCCATGTAGCGCATGATTGTGTGATTGGCGACAAGACTATCTTTGCTAATAATGTAGCAATCGGTGGGTTTGTTGAAATTGGCAATAATGTCTTTATGGGCGGGGGGGTTGTGGCTCATCAGTTTTGCCGGGTTGGTTCTTTCGCTATCGTTCAGGGAACAACCGGATTGAATATGGATGTGATACCGTTTATGTTGGTCGGAGGGCGTCCGGCCCGACATTATCGATTAAATACCGTAGGCTTAAGGCGCGCAGGGATTACCGGCGACCGTTATAAGGCATTATCTTCCGCGTTTCGTTTGTTAAAAAACAAGCAAAGCCTGGATGAGTTGGAAGAAACGGAAGAACTTAAGCAACTGAAGTCCTGGCTGGCTGTTAAATCCAAGCGCGGATTACATGGCTTTATTGATGTATCGAATTAGATAAAATACAAGGCTGAGCTTATCACTCAGCCTTATTTTCAAAACTTTTGTAACGCACGAACAAAGCACAGGCACTGCCAACAATAATATAAGCATACCGTACGATAAAAGCGAGCAAAGAGCTCTGATTGTGTTCAACGCTGTCGCGCAAATCTGGTGTGACAATATAAGTCCACATAACGGCAGGAATAAAGTAAGTCACCAGACCGATAACCCCCCAGACTAGAGGGTCTTTACCAGCTGCCTGGGAACTTTTAAAAAATAAAATTGCAATAACAATTGCAGCAATTGAACCAAGCATAGTTGTTATTCTTCAAAACGTGAAAAATATCATCTTATAACGTAAATTGAACACAGCTCAAGAATCTTTTGTTTTAATTTGACTTTTATCTTGAAGGATTAAAGATTTTTGACATTTTATGTTTGATGGTGCCCCGAGGAGGATTCGAACCCCCGGCCTGCCCCTTAGGAGGGGGCCGCTCTATCCAGCTGAGCTATCGGGGCTGGCTGGGTAATTCTAGCATAAAGTGAAGCTTAAAGTTGTCTGTTTCGAATTGATTGTCTTTCTAACGAGGTAATATAGCGTTGAAGTTTGTGTTTGTCTTGTGGGTTGGTAAATAAAAATTGTCCTCCGACTTCCAGTAATCCGTCAGATTGCTTTGATGTTTTTTTTGATCGGACGGTTAAATCTAAAATCAAATTACTGTCATCGAGTAAATGCAACTGGCAATCTTTTAGTGTGTCTCCTAGTTGAATTTTGTTAGCTAATAAGGAGGGTAGAGCGACGCTTAAGCCGCCATGAGATAGGTCAACTATATGTCCGGTTATGGGGATCTGCGTAGCGGGTGAAGTAGATTGAAAAATTATTGGTTGACTGTTGTCGGTTTGAATTCTGAAAGAAGATCGTCTGCTGGGGTAACAAATATTTTCTGGAAGTTCACAACGGATTAGAGTTCTGCCTTGGTGGGCTGTTAGCCCAATATGTTCAAGTTTGAATGAAATTTGGACTTGGTCATAAGTCGATAATAACTCAATATCATCTTCTTTAATGATAAGCTCAGGGGCAATTTCAGGCTCAGGGGTATCGAGTAAAATGTAATCGGGATTTGTTCCAATCTCTAAGATACGGGTTGTATAATCGAGATCATCAATTTTAAATTGAAAGTGATTGATGTTTTTATCTGAAATGATATCTTCAAGAATGACTCTGACTTTCGTTTTTTGGTTTATTGGTTTTTGTTGGGGTACCGTTGGTGGTTCTTTGGAGGAGCTCTTCTTTTTAAAGAAATCAGTGTTCAATAGTTTCAGCATGACCGACTGTTATTTTGAGGGCTAAACGGATGCAATAGGTTTTGATGAACTGTCGTAGCTTGATGTGCCGTCGGGACCGTATGTGTTTGCGAATTGTGGTTTGCCTTTGAGTATATTCAACGTGCGCTGCGCATGTTGTGCAAGTAAAGCAATGCTGGCTCCGTTTTGTTCATTCAGTTGCTGACATTGCTCTGACAGTTTTGCTAATGCCGCCCAGGAATTTTCAGTCTCGTCTATGCTTATTCCGATTGATTTTGCTTTACTAAAATATTGCTGAATACCTTTGCGGTTGACACTTAGTTTTTCACTTTTTAGTAATTTTCCAAGCTGTTCACTAAACTGATCAAGCTGAGGAATGAGTTCGTTTTTTTGAGCGATGAGCTCATTGAACACATCAATATCTTTTGTGTCTTTAAGGTATTCAGCTTCCAGAGATAATAATTGATGAAAGGTTTGTGTCAAATGTAAACCGTTCTGAATTAGTTGTTCGACAATTGGAAAGCTTTTATCAATCATAGGAGCGTTATTTATTGTTCAAACTGAAGCATTTTTTTAGCAATTTTTTCTGCATCAATTTCATAAGTACCATTGGAAATTGATTCTTTAAGGGCTGCAACACGCTCTTTGTCAAAAATTGGCTCAGATGTTGTTGACTCAAGTGCTTTTTTAATTTCTTGAACAACCGAGGTGATTTTTGAGCGATCTTCACTCTGTTCAGAATTAACAGCAGCACCAGCTTGTTTGCCGGCAGTGTTAGTTTTTAACGATGCTTTGTCCGATGACGGATTAAGCTGTCTGCCTGTAATGGATTCGATAGCCATAATTAGGTTCCTTAATACTTTTCTCTAAAGCTTATAGCGGCACTAAAATGCTGAACTTTAATTTTTTTAAAAAATAACTGAAACCAGCCCTGGCTTTATGGCCGTTGCTTGAATCATACGATTTGATTTTAAGTTTTTAACATTGATGATTTGGCCTTTGATACCATCCATCATTGCTTGTCCAGGCATTCTAATATCAAAATAAGGTGAACTTGCAGAAATAATGACTTTTTCACCTCTATGAATTACTTTAGGTTCAGCAAAATTTGTTGGATCGATTATTGTACCAATCGATAAATTTTTTTTAGCCAGTTTATTCTTAATTTGAAAAAAATCTGTTAAATAACCCCGCCTGAGTTTTGATTGTTGTACTTTTGCTAAAGTCAAATGGGCTGGCGTGACCTTTTGTCCTTTTGCCAGGGGTTTTGCCAATACATACACATCTTTATAGATCTTAATTGTAGCAGAAATAAACAAAGACCAGCTTTTACCTGATGAACATCGTACACCAATTGAAACGCGACCGTTTTTGAGCAATACATTTTTACTGAAACTTTGTAATGGTTGTTCGCATAAAGGCAGCTTCAAGCGCTTGTCCATAGGGGAAATGTTTATACTGTATTCCGATGTTGTATTCATGTTATCAGTAATGTAGCTTTTGGCTGCGTTGTAAATGCTTTCATGAGACTGAAATGCTTGTTCGGCTCTACCATCGGTCAAACAGAACAATTGCAAAGTTATTAAGAAAAAATATTTTGTTTTCATAGTTGGTGTCGGAATAATGACTTTGTTAAAGATATAAGCACAATTAATGCCAAATAAATTAATAAAGTAATTTGTTGGAAAGTCGCTATAATTCGCAGTACTGGTAGAAAATGAATTTAAGAAAGACCTGGTTAAGTCCTTCGACAATCTCTGGATAAACCGTAAGCGTTTGATTTTTAAACATGGAGAACCTATCGGGCTATGAACAAAATCAACTTATTCAAAGCTTTCTTAAGTTAAGCCTTTTAACAATGTTAAAAACAGATGAATGTTGAAATAATGAACCGGTCAGCAACAAAGTTGTAATGGGTTAAAGCTATTATTTAGCCGAATTTAGATTCTAGGGGAGTAAAATGGCGGGAATTTTAGATGGCGTGGATCAGCGAACACAATTAGCAGGACATAACCGTTTTGAGTTATTACTGTTTCGGCTTGCTGGACGTCAGCGTTTTGGTATTAATGTATTTAAAGTTCAAGAAGTTATTCAATGCCCAAGCTTAACGCAAATTCCAAAATCACATTCAGTTATCTGTGGAGTGGCCCATTTACGCGGTAAAACTATTCCCGTTCTAGACTTGTCTATGGCCATTGGCTTACCGTCTTTGCCCAGGGATGATGGTTGCTATGTTATTGTTACAGAGTATAACAGGGCGATTCAGGGTTTTTTGGTTGCTTCTGTGGATAGAATAATCAATATTGGCTGGTCATCGGTTAAAGCGCCTCCTTCTGGCGGAGGGAAAGAAGGTTATTTGACAGCGGTTACTGAAGTAGAAAATGAACTTATAGAAGTGATTGATGTTGAAAAAGTGATGAAAGAGGTGATTGGTTCCCAGGAAGAGGTTTCGGAAGATGTAATTGATAGAGATCTAGCTGATCGAGGTGATCATATTTTAATCGTTGATGATTCGTCTGTTGCCCGTAATCAGGTAAAAAGAGTTTGTGGTCAGATGGATATAGAATGTACCACTTTAAAAGATGGTGTTGAAGCCTGGGAACATCTGAATCAACTGCTTTCCGATGGGGTTGATGTAGCATCATATTATGCCATGATAATTTCAGATGTGGAGATGCCCAGAATGGATGGGTATACTTTGGCAACCAAAATTAAAAATGATGCAAACATGAAAGATGTTTATTTGGTGTTACATACTTCATTAAGTGGAGTTTTTAATACCACAATGGTTGAAAAAGTCGGAGCTAATGAATTTTTGGCCAAGTTTGAACCGGATGAGCTTGCTAAGACTATTCAACGACGATTAAGAGATTTTCATGCGCAGCAGGCAAGATCCTAAAAGTGCTAATCAAGTGATGCAAACAAAGTTTTTAAAGATTGTTTACATGGAAACTGGAACAGGACGGGCTAAGTTGAGTTTATGGGAAGCTGATGAACTCTAAAATTTCGAATCCAACAATGAGCAGGGTATCAGCTAATGTAGATATGAGTGCTCAGGAATATAAAGTGGTTCAACAGTTTTTAAGCCAGTCCTGTGGTATTGTTTTAAGCGACAATAAGCAGTATTTGGTTAAAAACAGGCTTTGTTCTGTGTTAAATAAATTTGAACTTCGTACCTTTGCAGAACTGATTGCATTGCTTCAATCTGTTAGTGTCACGTCCACTAAAATTAAAGCGGAAGTGATTGATGCGATGACGACGAATGAAACTTTTTGGTTCAGAGATGATGTTCAGTTTGCTGAACTTAAAGATAAAGTTTTGCCGGAGATATTAAGAGAAAAAAAAACCATGGTCCGGGTGTGGTCGGCAGCCTGTTCGTCAGGACAAGAACCCTACACCATTAGTATGTGTGCTGATGAAGCCTGTAAAAAAGTGGGCATGGGGCGAAACGTTCAAGTGATTGGTACGGATATTTCGGAAAAAGTGCTCAAGGATGCCAAAATGGCCGTTTATTCAGAAATGGCATTATCCAGAGGGTTGGATCCTAAAATAAGAGAGCAGTATTTTTTAAAGGTAAATGATGGTTATAAGCTTAAACCTGAAATTATGAATAGAGTTCGATTTCAGCAGTTTAATCTACTTAAGCCTTTTTCTGTATTGGGGCGTTTCGATATTATTTTTTGTCGAAATGTACTCATTTACTTTTCCGATGAGGTTAAGCGGGATATTTTGGCCCGAATGGTTAATTCACTCGAGCCTGGAGGCTATCTGTTTTTAAGCAGTACAGAGTCTGTGCCGATGGGAATGACTGAATTTAAAGCGGTTCGCGGTAGCCGAGCGCGTTACTTTAAAAAAAACAGTTAATTTGATGCCAAAAAATTGACAGTGATACTGTTTGTTTCTTATTTAATTACAATCTCGACAAGTCTATTAGGCTTATTGCCCACGGCAATAAACCTTTCTTATCATTAAGCGGCTATTTTTTGCCGCTTCAATATTTTTTCTGAATATTTCACGTATTAAAAACAGTCTATTCCTATAACCTTATGTTTTATTAAGATAATTTATGTTATGGCATGTGTCGTGCTTTTTTCTTGTTACAAAGAAAAAAAGGTGCATGTTATGGCGATTAATTTTGATAAAGCTTTGGGGGTATTACCTCAGGCTTTGGCATTACGAGAAAAACGAAGTCAGGTTTTGGCATCCAATTTAGCAAATGCGGATACTCCTGGCTATAAGGCTAGAGATCTTGATTTCCAATCAGTTTTAAAACAGTCCATGCCTAAGTCTGTGTCGATGGATAGAACACAGACCGGTCATATCGTACCTGGTGATAATTTATTGGGTGCTCAATTAATGTATCGAAATCCACATCAGGCCTCGTTGGATGGTAACACTGTCGAGTCGCATATCGAACACGCAAAATATGCAGAAAATGCCGTGCAATATCAGGCAAGTTTGCGTTTTATCAATGGTCGGATTTCCGGTTTGATGACGGCAATCAGAGGAGAATAGGTTATGAGTTCATTACAAATATTTGATATTTCGGGTAGTGGTATGAATGCTCAGTCGTTAAGACTGAATCTGGTTGCCAGTAATATTTCCAATGCCAATAGTGTCAGTAGCAGTATTGATGAAACCTATAAATCCAGGCAACCGGTTTTTGCTGCAGAACTGAAGAATATTCAGGATAAACAAAATGCTGCCAGTCGGGTGAATGTTTTGGGCGTGGTGGAAAGTGATGCTCCGCCGGTGATGGAGTATGCACCCAATCATCCTATGGCTGACAAGGCAGGCTATATCTATAAACCTAATGTCAATACGGTGGAAGAAATGGCCAATATGATGTCAGCTTCTCGTTCTTATCAGAACAATGTTGAAGTACTGAATACGGCAAAAGATTTGATTATTCAAACATTAAGAATGGGGCAATAGGGGATAAACAATGGCTATTGATTCGCTAGACAGATACAGAGAGTTGGGCTTGGCAACGGTTGATACAACACCGACAGGACCAAAGAAAAAAGAATTAGGCCAAGATGCCTTTCTAAAGTTAATGACGACACAGTTAACGCATCAAGACCCTACCAAACCAATGGAAAATGGTGATTTTTTGGCGCAAATGGCGCAATTCAGTACTGTTTCCGGTATTCAGGATTTGCAGAAATCCTTTTCTGACTTCTCGGAATCAATTAGTTCCAGTCAGGCTTTACAGGCAGGTGCATTGGTGGGTCGATATGTTTCTGCGCCATCATCTGAAGGTCTTTTGGCTGCCGGGGGGGAAATTAAAGGTTCTTTTGAGTTGGATTCCAGCTCCCCCAGTGTGAATCTTAAAATTATAGATCCGCAAACGGGAGAAACAGTCAGAGCTTTTGATTTGGGAGGGCAAGCAGGCGGTACGGTTCCATTTGTTTGGGATGGCACATTAAACGATGGCACTTATGCCGATCCCGGTGTTTATAAAATTAAAGTTGAAGGTATTGTCGAAGGTAAAAATACCGCGATAGCAACACAGATAGAATCAAAAGTTGAAAGTGTTGCCTTCGAAAAATCAGGGGGTATCAGTCTGAATTTGGCCGGGCTGGATTCCATTAAATTTAATCAGGTTAAGAAAATTCTTTAATTCCGGAGAACAAAAATGGCATTTACAACAGCATTAAGCGGCCTGGCCGCTGCAACCAATAATTTATCAGTAACGGGTAATAATATTGCCAACGCAAATACAACTGGTTTTAAACGCTCACGTTCGGAATTTGCCGATGTTTATGCCGCCAGTTTCGGTGGTGTCAGTTCAATTACACCCGGTAGTGGTGTCAGGGTCGCAACCGTTGCGCAGCAATTTAATCAGGGAAATTTGGATATTACCTCCAATAACCTGGATTTGGCGATCAGTGGAGAGGGTTTTTTTGTACTGGGGGAAGAAATAGGTAATACCAATTCAAAAATTTATACCCGTTCCGGTGAGTTTAAGCTGAATAAAGACAGTGTCGTGGTTAATAATCAGGGTAATCCGTTATTGGTTTATGCTCCCAACGTGGGGGGTGGTTTCAGCACCGGGGTAATGACAGAGATTTCTTTAGAAGGTCAGCAAGGCGAGCCGGTTGCTACGACAGAAGTAACAATGAAAGTTAATTTGGATGCTTCTCAACCTTCACTAGCTGCCGGAGCTTCAAATCCAGCTGCTGGTGCAGCTTTGCCTGCCGGTTCCAATCCTGCAAATGCGCCGGCAATTGCGGCCGGTAATGTCGATACCGCTGCATTTATTGGTTTTGATCCGACAGATTCGACAACCTATACAGCCCAAACTTCAGTAACCAGTTATGATTCTTTAGGGGTTTCTCATACGCAAACGACTTATTTTATTGCCGGTGATCCAGTGGCCAGCGGTCGTGAATGGGCTGTTTTTAATTATATTGACGGTAATCCTGTTGGTGTTCCTTCTGGTACTGCTGTGGCACCTTCAACTCTGGTAGCTGGCGGTACAGGTGCTTTGGCTGGATTAACGGCTGATCATGTTGGACAAACCTTAGTATTTGACAATTTAGGTCAGTTGACACCAGCCACTTCGGGCTTGGTATCCTTAAACACCTATACCATTCCTAGTGCAGCTGACTTAACTGTACAAATGGATTATGCCAATTCAACACAATATTCCAGTAACTTTAGTGTGGAGGATTTGGCTCAAAATGGTTTACCTACGGGTGAATTAACCAGTATTGATATTGATGGAGATGGTATTGTTTTCGCACGTTTTTCCAATGGCGCCTCTGAAGCATTGGGTAAAGTGGCTTTAACACGGTTTCCAAATCCACAAGGGATGACCAAGTTAGGCGATACCACTTGGGCGCAAAGTTCTGCCTCGGGTGAGCCAATCCCTGGTGAAGCAGGTGGTAATAATTTCGGTATTATCCAATCGGGTTCATTGGAATCCTCAAATGTAGATTTAGCGTCTCAATTGGTTAATTTGATTATTGCCCAGCAGACTTATCAGGCAAATTCGGAAACCATTTCAACTGAGAATCAGATTATTCAGTCTATTTTGAATATTCGTTAATAATATCATTCGTATATTGGAGAGCTGTTATGGACCGTAGCCTTTATATCGCCATGAATGGAGCCAAGCAGACTTTGCTGGCTCAAACTTCAAACGCCAATAATTTGGCGAATACCCAGACTATCGGGTTTAAGGCCGATTTGGAACAGGCGCGCGCAATGCCGGTTTTTGGCCCGGGCTTTCCAAGTCGGGTTTATGCCATGACCGAACGCCCAGGGACTGATTTGTCTGCCGGTGGTTTGCAGACGACCGGTGGCGAACTGGACCTGGCAATTAAGGGTGAAGGCTGGTTTGCGGTCCAGAGCCCGGATGGCAAGGAGGCTTATACCAGAGCGGGTGATTTGAATCTTACCCCACAAGGAGCATTGTTAAATAGCGCAGGCTTAAAAGTTTTGGGGAATGGCGGTCCTATTACCATCCCACCCGCAAGTAAAGTTGATATTGGTAACGATGGCACAATCAGTATTGTGCCATTGGGTTCTAATGCAACTGAACTGGTTGTGGTGGACCGGATCAAATTAGTCAATCCCGGTCTGGAAGAGTTGGAAAAAAATAAAGATGGCTTGATGCATTTAAAGCAGGGCGGCGCTCTTGCAGCAGATGCAAATGTGAGTGTGATTCAAGGTGCTTTGGAAGGCAGTAATGTCAATGCCATTAGCGCAATGGTCGATATGATTGAGCTGGCCAGAAACTTTGAGTTACAAACAAAAGTAATGAAAAATGCTGATGATAATGCCGGTGTCAGTGCAAGCCTGATGAGAATGGCATAGATTATGCTTTGTTATTCTATAAGGCAGAAAATTGTCATTTTAGGAGGTTATCATGACAGAAAGAGCATTATGGGTAGCAAAGACGGGCTTAGACGCTCAACAAACAAGAATGGCGGTAATCGCCAATAACCTGGCAAACGTCAACACCACGGGCTTTAAAAAATCCAAAGCTGTTTTTGAAGACCTCGTGTATCAAAATATCCGGCAGGTTGGTTCCCAATCTACGCAAAATACACAATTACCCACGGGACTTCAGCTGGGTACTGGCGTTAGAACCGTAGCGACAGAAAAGCAGCATACTCAAGGTAATATCCAACAAACAGAAAATCAATTGGATGTAGCGATTAGTGGTCGTGGTTATTTTCAGATATTAACGCCTAATGGGGATATCAATTATACCCGTGACGGTTCATTTAAAATCAATTCAGACGGACAGATTGTGACGTCAGGCGGACTTGAACTGGAACCGGCACTCAATATTCCAACTGATACTCTAAGTTTTACCATCGGACGGGACGGTACGGTTTCAGTGGTTCAGCCGGGTAATCCAACGCCGACTCAAATAGGGCAAATTCAGTTAGCCAGTTTTATTAATCCGCAAGGCCTGGATCCGGTTGGTGAAAACCTGTTTAAAGAATCAGCTGCCAGTGGTGCTCCTATTATCGGTACGGCTGGAGAGAATGAATTTGGTATTCTTCAGCAGGGATCGCTGGAAACATCAAATGTGAATGTGGTTGAAGAGCTGGTGAGCATGATTGAAACCCAGCGGGCGTATGAAATGAACTCAAAAGCCATTTCAACCACCGATCAAATGCTGTCTTACGTCACCCAGCAATTATAAAGCTGGAGGTTAATATGACACGTCTAATAATTAGTTTTATGGTTTTAGCAGTATTGTTACTGCAGGGCTGTAGCGCTTTACCCAGGAGAGACCCTGCATTTGCCCCCGTGCCGGCATCAGCAATGCTGCCCCCGGTGCAGGCGACAGGCTCTATTTATCAGGCGGGTTATGATATGCGCCTGTTTGAAGATCAGACTGCACGACGGGTTGGTGATATTTTAACGGTAAAATTGTCTGAACAAACTCAAGCCTTAAAAAGGTCCGAGCTAGATTCTTCTAAAGATAATTCGGTTTCTGTTTCCGCGCCCACATTATGGGGGGTGGCTGCTTCGACTTTTATGGGTAAAGATTTAGAAACCAGTTTGGAAACAGCGATTGATTATGAAGGTGAAGGGCAAGCCAGACAGAGCAATAGCTTGACCGGGGATATTACTGTTTCTGTGGTACAGGTATTACCCAATGGCAATTTAAAAATCCGGGGGGAAAAGCGAGTCACGCTTAACCAGGGGGATGAATATATCCGTTTATCCGGTATCGTCAGGCAACGGGATATCACAACGGCGAATACCGTCTTATCCACTCAGGTGGCCGATGCAACCATTATGTATACTGGAACAGGCGCAGTAGCGGATGCCAGTAAAGTGGGCTGGTTTGCACGTATTTTTATGAGCCCTTGGTTTCCATTCTAAAAGGTTAAGCTAATGAATTTTCTAATAAAAAAAATAGCACCTTATCTTCTTTTGCTTGTTGTCGGGATCAATCAGGCGAACGGGGAACGGATTAAAGATTTGGCTTCTATCGCAGGCGTTCGGTCAAATCAGTTGATTGGTTACGGCTTGGTGGTCGGTTTAAATAAAACCGGGGATAAAACCAAGTTTACCGGCCAAAGTTTAAGCGCGATGTTGGCTCAATTAGGGTTAAAATTGCCGCCCGGCGTAGACCCCAAAGCCAAAAATATTGCAGCGGTGTCTATACATGCCGAATTGCCGGCCTTTGCCAAGCCGGGTCAAACAATTGACGTTACCGTGTCTTCAATCGGTGATGCGAAAAGTTTACGTGGCGGCTCTTTGTTAATGACGCCTTTAAAAGGGGCGGATGGTCAGGTTTATGCTGTTGCTCAAGGTAACCTGGTGGTTGGCGGTTTAACTGCGGGTGGTCGGGATGGATCAAAAATCACCGTAAACAACCCCAGTGTTGGACGTATTGCGAATGGTGCGACGGTAGAGCGTGCGGTTCCTACACCTTTTTTGGATGGCAAAAGCCTAGTTTTTAATCTACATCGTTCTGATTTTACTACGGCAAACCGTATGGTTGAGGCGATTAATCGCATACTGGGCCCCGGTACCGCAAAAGCATTGGATGCTACTTCCGTTAAAGTCAGTTCCCCACTTGACCCATCACAACGAGTAGCCTTTGCCTCTATGCTGGAAAATATGGAGGTTATGCCCGATGATGCACCCGCACGAATTATTATTAATTCACGCACCGGAACAGTGGTTATTAACAGTAAGGTTAGAGTGCAGCCGGCAGCGGTTTCACATGGTAGTTTAACGGTAACCATCAGTGAAGATCAGCAAGTTAGTCAGCCTGCAGCACTTTCGGGCGGACAAACAGTGGTTACGCCTCAGTCTGATGTGCAAATACAGGAAGGGAATAGCCGAATGTTTGTATTTAACCCGGGGGTTTCGCTGGATGAGATAGTCCGTGCTGTGAACAATGTGGGAGCGGCTCCGAGTGACCTGGTGGCTATTCTGGAAGCGCTAAAATCAGCCGGTGCCTTGCGTGCTGAGTTAGTGGTTATTTAGTTATCTGGCGCATTGATGAAAAAATGGAGGGCTTATGCTTAATGTAAAACAAGCCGATGTTTATACCGACTTTAGTGGCTTGGCCAAGTTAAAAAACGAAGCCAGAAAGGAGTCACCGGAAGCGTTAAAACATGTTGCCAAGCAATTTGAGTCTATTTTTTTGAAAATGATGCTGAAAAATATGCGCGATGCTAAATTGTCCGATGGTATTTTTGATAGCGATCAAAGTGAGTTTTACCAGGAAATGTATGATCAGCAATTGGCTGTTCACCTTTCAGCTGAATCTGGCATAGGTCTTGCCGATATGATAGTAAAACAACTCAGTCCTGCGCAGCCAGTGGCGGATAAGTTGGCGCTAAAAGATTATTTTAAAAAGCCGGTAAATATGGGTAAAAATAAAAAGGTTGAACAATTAAACCAAGATACGAAGTTCGTTGAAACTAAAAAGGCTAATAAAAAAATCAAGAGCGGCAAAAATTTGCCGATAAAGACTATAGATCAGTTTATTAAACAGCTTAAGCCCTATGCAGATAAGGCTGCAGAAGAACTAGGGGTTGATAGTCGGATGCTTATGGCGCAAGCAGCACTGGAAACCGGTTGGGGTAAATCGGTTATTAGGACTAAAGAAGGCAGCAGTAGTCATAATTTATTCAATATTAAAGCGGATAAATCATGGCATGGAAATAAAGCGGTTGTACCAACTCTGGAATTTGAAAGTGGCGTCGCCAAAAAAACAGTCTCAGGTTTCAGGTCGTATGAAAGCTATCAGGACAGTTTTTCTGACTATGTCTCATTTATAAAACAGAACCCCCGTTATAGTGATGCAATAAAACAAGTGGGAAACCCAGATAAATATATACAGGAATTACAAAAAGCCGGTTATGCCACTGACCCTAGATATGCAGAAAAGGTGATGGCAATTTATAACAGTAACAAAATGATAGCCGAAGAGTCGGTTGTCGCTATGAAATAAGCTGTTGCAGTGATTGGATTGAGAAAGATTATATTCAAAAGGTAATGTTATGAGTTTATTAGGCAGTAGTATATCAGGGCTAATCTCTTCACAAGTAGCATTGGAGACAACCAGTCATAATATTGCTAACGTCAACAAGGAAGGCTATAGCCGTCAGCGTGTTGAACTGGGGACCCGTTTACCGGAGTACACGGGTGGCGGTTACGTGGGGCAAGGGGTGGATGTCGAAAATATTACCCGAAGCCATTCAGAGTTTTTGAACGAGCAGCTAAGAGACAGTGCTTCTGTTTTGGGGGAAGTGAAACAATACAGTTTTATGGCTTCCCAGATCGATGATTTATTGGCCGATCCGGATACTGGTGTGGCCCCGGCGCTTAGCAGTTTTTTTAATTCTGTAAGTGGCGTGGCAAACGATCCATCATCAACGCCGGCCAGACAGGTTATGCTGACAGAAAGCGAAATTTTGGTGCAGCGTTTACATACCATGGGTGAGCGCCTTGACACCAAACGTGATCAGTTAAATACCGATTTAAAAGTGATGCTGGGCGACCTTAACTCGGCCGCTACGGCTATTGCCGATCTAAATGTAAAGATTGTTTCGGCATTGGGTAAGTCTTCAGGTGAACAGCAGCCTAATGATTTGATGGATGAGCGGGATCAGTTATTATTGGAGTTATCTGAAAAAGTCGATATCAATATTTTACAGCAGGCTGATGGGTCTGTATCTGTTTTTCTAGGTCAAGGGCAGGCAATTGTTTTAAATGCTGTGGGTTATACATTTGGTACACAAGCCTCTGAATTTGATCCGAACCGTTTGGAAATCACTCTGGATAGCCCGAACTCGAAACAGGTTGTTACCAGCGTTATCACGGGTGGAGAAATGGCGGGACTGTTACGGTTTAGAGATGAGGTTCTGGATCCTGCTCAAAAAAAGCTGGGATTGATCGCAGCAGGGTTGGCGATGGATTTCAACCAGATTCATCAAAACGGATATGATCTGGATGGTGCTGCCGGTGAGCGTTATTTTGATTTTGGTACGGTTGAGGTGCCGGTATTGTATAGCCGGTTGAATACTGGAACAGCCCAGGTTACAGTAACCTATTCAGATCCTGATGTGGATATTGGTGCGGCCGGTCGGCTAGATTTCAGTGATTACACGCTGGAGTTTGACGGCGCTAATTATTCATTGATTCGCAATGCCGATAAATCCAGTATTGCCCTGACGGCAACTGCTGTTGTTCCAGCAACTGTCCCGGCTTCTGCAACGCTTGCACCGACAACCAGTCCACCTGATTACTTGCCGGGTATTGCAATTAATATTACTACGGATGTGGGGTTTTCAGCGGCGGCTGGCGATAGTTTTCTGGTTCGGCCAAGTTTTGACGCGGCAAATAAAATTGATACCACGCTGGTAGATGCCCGAAAAATAGCGGCTGCGACGAATGTCGAGGTTGACCCGGTTACCGGGCAGGATGTTTTAGATGGTGGCGGTAACCCGGTAATTATAAATGGTCCCATGCCGGGAGATAACAGGAATGCCATTTTGCTGGCTAATTTGGTTAACCAAAGTACTTTGAGTAATGGTACTTCGTCTTATGCCGACATATCTTCAGAGATAATTTCCGATGTAGGTACCTTGACGCATGCGGCTAAGGTTGCCACCAAGGCGCAGGAAGTGTTATTCAATCATACCAAGGGTGAAAAAGAAAGTTTGACCGGCGTAAATTTAGATGAAGAGGCGGCAAATTTAATAAAATTTCAGCAATCTTATCAAGCGGCAGCGCAGGCCATTTCCATTTCAAGTACAATTTTTGATGCCTTAATCGGTGCTGTTCGGAGGTAACTATGCGTATTTCAACAAACTGGTCGCAACAGTTAGGGGTTATAGCTATGACCGACCAGCATAGTAAATTAACCCGTATTCAGGAGGAATTATCAACGGGGCTGAAAGTGATCAGGCCGTCTGATGATCCGATTGGATCGGTCAGAATGGCTGACTTGCAGGTCAGTATCACCAAAACTGAACAATATGATAGAAATATCAATATGGCTAAACCAAGGTTGGAGGCGGAAGAAACGGCTATACAAGGCGCTGAAGATATTATCATGCGTACTCAGGATTTAACGCTACAGGCGTTAAATGCTCCGATGTCTACCAGTGATCGGTTAGCCATTAAGTTTGAAGTCGATGAATTATTGCAGGAGTTGGTCGGTTTGGCGAATACCCGAGACTCGAATGGGGAATATATTTTTTCCGGGGACTTATCGGATAATCCGGCCTATACCTATAATTCAGTGACGCATGAGTATGATTATAGCGGTGGTTTTGATCAGCGTAAGCTACAAATTGCAACGGATAGAAAGATACCCGATGGTGATATCGGGTTTAATGTTTTTTCTAATATTGATTCGGTCAGTCAAGAGGCGGAGGCAACCGTTAATGGTACGGAAATAGGTAAGCGAAGTCTGTTTGCGACCTTGCAGGCATTGGCCGGAGCTTTATCTAGTTCCTTTAAACAGCCCAATGCTACCTTAACCGGTGACCGTTTTGTTAAATATGGCATGGATTACTCTGCCGCCGGCAAAGGTGCAACTTCCTTTTCATTAACCAGTGATAACCCTGCTGCACCGCCTGCAACAATTACTGAAAATATAACCTTAAATACTAATTTTGATTCTCTTCAAAGTGTTGTGGATGAAATCAACACTCAAATCAATTCTGCCGCACCTATCACCATGCGGGCTCAGTTAAACGGTAATCAGATTGAATTTGTGTCTTTAACTGAAGGCGCCCAGTCCAGTATTAGTATCGCCAATGGCGGAAGCGGCGATTTTATGGCTGATTTTGGTTTTGTAAGCGGCACGAATGATAGCGCTCTGGGTGTCGATGTAAATGCCTCGGTTACCGCTTCAAAACAACACCCCTTTCCATTTGATTATTCTACCTCGCCGGCCACTTTTGATATTGTCGCCGATGACGGTTCTTTTGCGACCATCAATTTAACGGCAAATTATAACGATCCGTCATATGCTGTAAATTTTGCTAATCTGGTAAGCGATATTCAGGCTCAGATAACCGGTTCAGCTATTGATGGTAAAATTCAATTAAATTCTACTGAGGATCCTTTAGTTTTCGAAGGCGTTGTGCCAGGAGGCTCCAGCTCGGTACAAATTAAAGATGACCTGAACCAGGGCGCTTCATTTTTTGATAATGTCGGCTTGGTGTCCGGCGTGTTAAACAGAGATTATGAGCAGGTTACACAGAATGCACTCGATGATTTAGGGACTGCATTAGAGCATTTGGTTCAGGTTAAAGCGGGTATCGGCGCCAAACTGAATGCGTTTGATGATCAGGTGCTTTTGAATGAGAAATTTGTTTTGGATCTGAAAACCACCTTGTCTGAAGTTAAAGATCTGGATTTTACTGAGGCAATCAGTCGCTTTAATATGCAGCAGGCTTCTTTTCAGGCGGCACAACAAGCTTATGCTAAAGTGCAGGGATTAACGTTGTTTAATTTTATATAAGTCTCTGTAAGATAGGTATAAAAAAGGGTAGGTTATTAAGCCTACCCTTTTTTATTGTCTATTTAAACCCGGTTAAGAATTATTGTGGTGGAAAAATAATTTTGGGTTCAAAATTTGCCGCCGGATATCTAGGATCAAATTCTGCTTTTTTTCTAGTGGCTCTTGCGCCGGAAGATTTTACAGCGCTGGCAGCAGATTTATCCAAGTAAATAACTTTGGGTTGAAAGTTTGCCGCTGGGTATTCACTATCGTCACTATTAGCAGAAACAGTTAGAGGGCTTAATGCAATACTTGCAACTGTTAATCCTAAAATTATTGTTTTCTTCATGTTTTGTTAACCTCCAGTTAAAGTGCAGCAAGCCTTGTTTGTTACCTCATACAAAAAAGCTTGATAACCCGAAGTATCAGATATTTTGAATTAATTCGCAACTATTTTTAAGTGAAATTTCTTAGTTCAACACATTATAAAAGTTGATTTATTTCCGGATGCTGGTGAGCCAACTTCTGTCTAAAGCTTTCAATAACGCTTTCATCGTTACGCAGTTCACGAGCTATGGGGACTTTAATATCGCTGATTATTTGCATCGGCGAGGCAGAAAGAAAAATCAGCCGGTCTGCCAATGCAATCGCTTCGCGTAAATCATGGGTGACAAATAATACAGTATGTGGGCGTTGTTGCCATAGTTTAATCAATAAATTTCTGATCTGTCTGGCGGTAGGCGCATCTAAAGAGACAAAAGGCTCGTCCATTAACAATATATCCGGGTTCACGGCAAAAGCGCGAATAATGGATACTCTTCTACTCATTCCAAGAGAGAGGTGTTCCGGGTACATGTCTTTAATATGTGAAAGCTGCATGTTTTTTAACAGAAAATCAATCTGTTCATCGGCGAGCTTGTGGTTTAATGCCAGCTCGATGTTTTCTCTAACGGTACGCCAAGGTAGTAACCGGGGGTTTTGAAATACATAGCCGATGTTGGGATTTTTATGCTGTTTGCCCAGCATTATTTCCCCCTGGAAATCATTATCCAGGTCCGCAAGAATATTTAACAACGTAGTTTTTCCGCAGCCGGATGGCCCGACTAAACAGGTAAATTCGCCGGACACTAATGACAGGTTGAAATTGGCAATGGTTTGTTTGTTTTGCGAATGACTTTTCTGCTGGTAGTGCTTGCTTTCAATATGAATGTTGATATCAGTCATCGGCGCCACCGTTGAGATTTCTTGTCCAGCGGTTTTAGGATGAGCAGTTCAATCAGTTGAATAATGCTGACAAAGGCAATGGTGTAAGCCAATATGCTGGCAACATCGAATAATTGAAAAAAAACATGTAATTGATAACCCATGCCATTACTGCGGCCCAGTAATTCGACGACCAATATAATTTTCCAGATCAACGCCAGGCCGGAACGGGTTGCCGCCATGACAAAAGGGTGTAATTGCGGCCAGATAACATGGCCAAAGGTTTTACGTTTGCTGAAGCGATAACAATGTGCCATTTCCAGTAAGTCCTTATCCAGACTACGGGTGCCTTCCCTAATGGTAACAATGACATTGGGAATCTTATTAATGACCACGGCTAAAATGGCAGCTGATTCAATCAGGCCAAACCAGACATAACACAAAATAATTGTGACCAACGCGGGTATATTAAGAAAGATAACCAGCCAATTATCGAAAAACGCATTCAGTCTGTCACTGCGGCCTAATACGATGCCTATGGCACAGCCAATCAGCATGGCTATCGAAAAACTCACGACTAAACGCAACAACGTAACGCCTAAATGGTACGGTAATTGACCGCTGATCAGTTCCTGCCAAAAAATCTGAGCAACAGTGACGGGTAATGGTAATACCGGGCTTTTTAAAAAAAAGGCAAGGCTTTGCCATATGGCCAAAAAAAACAGCAGAGACAGCCAAGGCAGTAATTTGCTCTGAATTAACATTGATTATTTAATTGACCAGAAAGTACCGGGTTGAATATTTTCGGCGGCACCTGTTAATCGGTTATGACTCAAATCACGTAACAGGTGATAGATTTTACCAGCCGCTTGTTCTTCCTCAATGTCCCAATGCATAATTCGCCCTAGACAATAGTGTTGGCGCAGGTTGTTTTGGCTGGCAATATCTTTGGTTTTAGTTAATGGCAATATGTTTTGCCAGGCTTCTTTGTTAGAACAAAGTAAATCCTTGGCTTCTCTGCTGGCCGCTAAAAACTGATTGACAGCAGTTTTGTGTTGTTCGCCCCAGCTTTGTTTAAAAACATAGCCTAAGGTAGGTACTTGTTGGGTAATGCCTAAGTCTTCCAATATCTGTTGACCGTTAATGAGAGTGTGATGACCTTGAGCCTCCAAGCGTGCCGCAAAATGCCAATAGTTCATAACGGCATCTATTCGGTTTTGTTTAAGTTGTTGATTTAACAATGGAGGAGCGGCAAAAACCTTTTCTACTTCGTCGTTTAAAGAAATATTATCTTTAAATTTGATTAGAGCCTGTAATAACAACCAATTTTTATCCAATTCACCACCGGCAATACCAAGTTTTTTGCCCGCGAGATCTTTTAGACTCTTGATCTGGCTGTTTTTAGCCAAGACCAATGCACCGGCAGTATTGGAGTAGGGATAAAAGGTAAAGTCATTACCCTGGGCCCGTAGACGCGACACCCATATCCAGTCAGACACAATCATATCGACCGCACCGGATTGCAAGGCAATTTTACCGGCTTGGGGATTTGCCAGCGGCTGTATCTGCAATTTAAAATCAGCGGAAGCATCCAACTGAGCATTTTGCAGCGCCGCTATTTCCCAATTGACGGTACCAAAAACCAGCACGCCAAGTCGGATGGTAGTTTTTTCTGCTGCTTGACTGGTCAGCGGGATCAATAACATAAGCCACAAACATTGCATACTGAATTTCATAATGAATTAACCCAAACAAGCCTGGTCCAAAACTGTATATTCTATCCGTCCCCGGCTTTACATGCGAGATTTTGTGATAAAATCATCAACATATTCACTTATAACTCATTTATGAATCAGTCACCCATGCCTACTCAATTAACAGACCGTTTTGGCAGAACCGTTGATTATTTGAGAATTTCAATTACCGATCGTTGCGATTTTCGTTGTCTGTACTGCATGGCGGAAGAAATGATTTTTCTGCCCAGAGAGCAGATTTTAACTCTGGAAGAAATTTATACCATCGCCTCTGCATTTGTAGATTTAGGGGTAAAGAAAATACGTATTACAGGGGGAGAGCCGTTAGTCCGCAATGGGGCGATCGAATTGTTGGAACGGATAGGGCAAATTGAAAACTTAAATGAGTTGGTTATAACGACTAACGGCTCTCAGCTGGAAACAATGTCTGCAGCCATAAAAAAAGCTGGCGTGAAACGGATTAATATCAGCCTGGATACTTTGAATGCAGAAAAATTTAAGGCAATAACCCGAACGGGCGATCTACATAAAGTATTAAACGGTTTGCAAGCGGCCAAACAGGCTGGATTTGAAAGGATAAAAATCAATGCGGTTGTTTTAAAAGGCAGGAACCATCAGGAGGTTAATCAGCTTGTGCAATATGCGGTAGATCAGGCCGTCGATATCAGTTTTATTGAAGAAATGCCGTTAGGTGTGGTTGATCAGCATAACCGTGCCGAAGCGTTTTATCCCAGCGATCAAATCAAACAAGATCTGTCCGCACAGTTTATATTGCTTCCCAGTCCTGATAAGACCGGTGGTCCGTCAGATTATTTTTACGTCGCCGGCAGCCAAACCAGGGTGGGTTTTATTTCCCCGCATAGTCATAATTTTTGCAGTACGTGTAATCGTGTCCGGTTAACCGTGGAAGGCCGTTTGTTGTTGTGTTTGGGTAATGAGCATTCGGTTGATTTAAAACAGGTTCTTCGTTCTCATCCCGGCGATATGCAAATACTTAAACAAACTATTGTTGATGCCATGCAGATAAAACCGGAGAAACACGAATTCGACCTTAATGAACGTCCTGTTATTATGCGTTATATGAATGCAACAGGCGGCTAATCAAGGCTGAATTGTTTGTAGTGAAAATTTGGTGGTGATTTTTTTTAACAGGGTGTCAGCTTTATAGGGTTTGATAATATAGTCGGTGATACCAAACTGCATCGCTTCCTTTACCTTTGTAGTTTCAGACGATGCTGTTACTAATAGGAAAAAAATATCTTTAAGTTTGTCGTCTTTCTGCATCTTAATAAATAATTCTATGCCTGTCATTTTAGGCATATTCCAGTCGCAGATAACCAAGTCATAATTAGACGACTTTAATTTATTTAATGCTTCTTCACCATCTTGCGCATCATCAAGGTTTAAGAAACCAAATTCACGCAGGATTGATTTGGTTATATTGCGCATGGAGGCCACATCATCTACTATCAAAATTCGTTTGTTAGCCAATTTCTTTTCTATAGGCATTAATATTTCCTACTGTGTTCAAGTGTAAAATAATAGCGTATCGTTTTTTAAAGGTAACATAATAGATATTCAATAGTGCGATGAAAACAATTAATACCTGAGTATTAACTGTTTATCGCGTTGAATCATTTCCAAGTGCTTCATAAAGCTCATGCCCAGTAAAACTTCGTCATGCTTCATTGCCGGATTAATGCTGGCTCGAATATGTTTTAATTCAATGGCGCCAATGCGTACAGACTTGAGGCGAGTTTGGTACACCGTTATTGTGCCATTGGCTGTGGTTGATGGGATGGCAGGGCCGGAGGCAAGTTTTAGGCGCCGGGCTATATGCGCAGGAATGCTGATTAAAGTTGCGCCGGTATCCAGCAAAAAAGTTACTGGTTCATCATTTATATAGCCATTGGCCAGATAATGACCTTGCCGGTTCTGGATCAGTCGGACTTCAGCAGAATTATCGGCATTATACCGGTGGGCAATTTCTTGATTGGGGTTGTTTTGCCGGTCTAGAAATTTATTAAAAGCCATCGTCAGCAAAGCCAGAAACAAAATCCAGGCCAGATAAACCATACTTTGGCTTAATTGCTTGTCGTTCATGTCAGGCAGGTTAACAAGTTTGAACCAAAATCCAGGGTTTAACCACCACGGCCCAAAGCATTGCATCGGCGTCCAGCCAGTCTTTAGCCTGTTGATCAGTGACTAGATGTAGCCGATTGGATTGCATCCATTGCTCAACCTGGTTTTTATTGTCGAGTGAAAATTGATAGGCAACTTCAACCAAATCCAGGTCGTCGGAAACAAATACAACTGAGCCATTAGCAAAAAAACGTAACAGCTCTTTCCAGGCGATTTGAGATGTTTCCAGATTTACTTTTTCTTTGCTAATGTTGGTTTCGGTTGTATTCATTAAGTGTGTACTCTTAATATAATTGATGGTATTGTCGCAGATTTAATCGACTATTCTATCAATAGATTGATCTATAACTAAAATTAAGGGGCAAATAAATGTCATTACTGGATTCATTTTCAAAAAAATCCAAGCTGAAATCAGCAATAAAGCAAACGCGAGCAGCTCGAAAAAGTGAAGGCAATAAGGCCGATCAATTATTTAACAGAGCATACGAAGACTTTGCTCAGGCGGTTGAAAAAGATTTGTTACTGGCAGAAGCTTTATATAATTGGGGGTTTGCACTCTTAAATCATGCGCAAACTAAGACCGGTGAAGAGGCGGTCAAATTATTTCAGGATGCGATAGAAAAATTTAACTTTTGTAGCACAATAGCCCCAAATTATCTTGCTGCGGCAATCGACTGTGGCGTTGCTTTTATGGATTTGGCGCGTATCAAAAGTGCCAGTGCGAATGATCCGCTATACGAACGGGCTAAAGAACAATTTAATAAGGCCAATTCAATTCAAGCTGGAACAGCATCCTATAATCTGGCCTGTATATATGGTTTACGCAGGGATGAGGATCGCTGTCGGGAGGCATTGGAAGACTCCAGAGATCATGGTGTTTTACCCGGTGAAGAGGATATTCTGAATGATCCGGATTTGCAGAATGTTAAATATTACCTGTGGTTCTCTGATTTTATGGAATCATTAAAGCCACAACCTGAGCCGGAGCCGGAAGAAGAAGTGGACTCGGAAGCTGAATCAACAGAGCAACAAGCTGAAGCTACGGTTGAGGATGTAGTCCCAGAGCCAGCACAAAGCGATACAGTGGCTGAAGAAGTTAAGCCGGTTGACCAGCCGGTACAGGTGGAAGAAAAAACTGAATCAGTGGTAATAGCAGAAACGGCACAAGAATCCTCTACAAATGACGCTAGTGTGGCAGCGACTGAAAAGCCATTATCTGAGACAGAAGAGTCAACAAAACCAGGCGGCAATTTTATGTAATGGTTTGCTGTTGATTTTATTGGGCTGGGTTATCGAAAAGATAGCTCAGCTTTGAAACTTATGATTATAAAAAATAGCAGTATTGCTAATAGGGAAAGTTTATGGAAATTTTATTGATAGGTGCGGTCATTATGATCGCCGCAGTACTGATAGCAGCCTGGTTGATGACTTTTGCCAAATGGTTTCCAATACCTGGTGTTGATGGTTTCTTGACAGACTATAATGCCATGATCAGGGCGCATATCGATTTTGTTTTGATGGCTTTGTTCTGCCTGGCGTTTTATGCCATTAAGATACCGTTGCCGGTGGAGGCCTGCTGGTTGGTGGTTATTGGCGGCATAACCAATCCGACAATTTTTATTATCGCCGCGTTTGATCCTGATTTTTGGGATAAGATGATTTGGAAAGTCTATGCGGCATTAAGTTTTATTATTGCTACTACGGGCTTTGTCTGGATTGGAGTCACTATTCTTGATTATGCTGTTTAGGTTTGCAAAACATTCTGGGCTTTACATCAAAGCCCTAAAAATTTTATAATGCCGGGTTCATGAGCATTCCGCTCATCCTTGCTTCACTATCCTTAAAGACAGAGGGTGGGAGGCTTCACCGAAAGGAGAAAATATGCGACATTATGAAATTGTCTTTTTAGTACACCCGGACCAAAGTTCTCAGGTTAATGCTATGGTCGAACGTTACAAGTCTTCAATCGAATCTGCTGCAGGTAAGATTCACAGATTGGAAGACTGGGGACGTAGACATCTGGCTTATCCAATTAATAAGGTTCATAAAGCACATTATGTGTTAATGAACATTGAATGCGATCAAGCTACTCTTGATGAGTTGGAAAGTGGTTTTCGCTTTAACGATGCGATCCTGCGCAGCATGACTTTGGCAAAAAAAGAGGCCGTTTCTGAGCCTTCTATTATTGCTAAGTCTCTGGTTGAAGAAAATAAAGTTGCTGAGCAAAAAACGTCGGAAGTAACTGAAGATGAAAGTTTGGATCTTGACGCTGACGCTGATGTTGATGTTGATAGTGAAAATTTTTCTGCAGAATAAACCATTTTTTAAATAAAGAATTTTAGAGGATTAATATGGCACGTAATATGAGACGTAAAAAATTCTGTCGTTTTAGTGCAGAAAATGCACCGGAAATCGATTATAAAGATCTTGATTTGTTGGGCGAATATATAACTGAAACTGGCAAAATTGTTCCTAGTCGTATAACTGGAACCAGCGCCAAGTATCAACGCCAATTGGCAACGGCAATTAAACGTGCTCGTTTTATTGCTTTTTTGCCTTATTGCGACGCACATAAGTAATTAAAAAAACGGGCGGTTATGCGTTTTTTAGCGGAATACATTATGCGTGGAAGGGGGGCGGCCATGATGGTGGCATCTACCCTGGCCATGCTGTCATTGATATTGCCGCCCGTTAGTATTGTAAGTTCTGCCGCGGTAGCGCTGGTCTCTTTAAGACGAGGCGCTTATGAAGGCTTGTATGTATTACTATGTTCCAGCTTGGCAGCTGCCGTATTAGGGTGGTTTGTCCTAGGTAGTTATCAGTTTGGCCTGATTTATGGTGCAGTACTCTGGATGCCGATCTGGTTAATTTCAATTGTGTTAAGAGAAGGGCGGTATCTATCTCTGGCTATTGAAATGGCGGTGTTGTTAGGGGCAGTTGGTGTTGTTATATTCTATTTGTATACCGATTCGCCAGCGGCTATTTGGGATGCCATGTTATTAAAGATGGTTGAACCTATGGTACAGGCTACACCTGACGTTGCTATAGAGGAAATGCAGCAATCACTGGGCAGGTTTTCCCATTATATGACGGGAGTGGTTTCGGCCGGCGCTGTTTACGGGCTGTTGTTTGGTTTATTTCTTGGGCGCTGGTGGCAGTCGGTACTTTATAATCCTGGTGGTTTTAGGCAGGAGTTTTTAGCGTTAGGTACCAAGCCTCGTTTAGCCATAATCAGTTTGGCTGTTGTGGTTTTTGCCTGGTTGACGACTGGAACCTTATCGGAAATAGCCTGGAATATTTCGATTTTATTGTTTGTTTTATATACATTTATCGGAATATCGGTGGTACATGCAGTGTTTGCAAGAATGAAAGCGGCACGGTTTTTAGTTCCGTTTCTGTATCTTGCATTATTTATGATACCCCATGTCATGTTACCGGTCGCTCTAGTTGGGTTGCTTGATACGTGGTTGAACTTGCGTAATAGAATTTCGAATAAAACGAGTGCCTAAGGGCATATATTGGTTCGGTTGAGTCCGACAAACGAGGTATAGAAAGATGGAAGTCATTCTTCTTGAAAGAGTAGCAAACCTGGGTAATCTAGGTGATAAGGTCACTATTAAAAATGGTTATGGCAGAAACTATCTTGTGCCGCAAGGTAAAGCAGTTCCTGCAACTAAAGCTAAAGTAGCTGAGTTTGAAGCACGTCGTGCGGAATTGGAAAAAGCAGCAGCTGAAAAGCTGGCAGCAGCTCAAAAAAGAGCGGAAGCGTTAAAAGCTTTACAAATTGTTATTCCTCATGCGGCGGGTGATGAAGGTAAGTTGTTTGGTTCTGTCGGTACGCAAAACATTGCTGAGGCAATCACTGCGGCAGGTGCTGCTGTAGAAAAACAGGAAGTGCGTTTACCTGAGGGTGTTATCCGCCAGGTAGGTGAATATGATGTGGATATTCATTTGCACTCTGATGTGGTTGTAACAATGAATATTTCTGTGACTGCTGAATAATATTTAAAAAAACCTTCGTAATGAAAGGCATAGCAATGCTTTTCGTTACGATGGGTTGCACTTTAGCTTGACCTGATTGAATATCAGCTAACAAGCTACCTTTATTAAGCCTCTAAGGCTTACCCAAATATTGCCGAAACCGGGATGAAATAAATTGCTCACGAGAGATGTTGTATGCGTATTTTTTATTCACTCCTGTTCTATTTATTAATTCCATTTATCTGTTTGCGTCTTCTCTGGCGCGGTATTAAGGCTCCTGAATATAATAAAAGGTGGCGTGAGCGCTTTGCTCTGTATAGGCAGTCTGCAGAACAGAATGTAATTTGGTTTCATGCCGTCTCTGTAGGTGAGGCAGAAGCTTTGCTGCCCCTGGTAAAACGGGTGCAAAAATTGTATCCCCAGCAGTCAATACTGATTACAACTACGACACCAACCGGTTCAGCCAGAATTAAAGCGGTGTTGAATGATACAGTTCAACATGTCTACTTGCCATATGACATTCCATGGGCTGTTAGCCGGTTTTACCAGCACTTTAAGCCTAAACTGGCGGTGATCATGGAAACAGAGATCTGGCCAAATCTGTTCCATTATTGCGGTCGGGGAAATATCCCTTTATATGTCATCAATGCAAGGCTGTCTGACCGTTCGACTAATGGTTATAAGAAGATACCTTTATTAGTCAAACCAGCCTTGAAAAATGTAACTATGGTGGCGGCTCAAACCCAGGATGATGCAGATAGATTTGTCAGTATTGGTATGAGTAAAGAAAAAACATTGGCTACGGGGAATATGAAGTTTGATCTGCAAATTCCTATGCAGTTGGTTGAGCAGGGCAGACTGGAAAGGCAGAATTTATTCCCGGGGCGGTTTGTTTGGTTGATAGCCAGTACGCATAAGGATGAAGAGGAATATTTTTTTGATGCTTATCGGCGCTTAAAAAACCGAATGCCCGAACTATTGTTATTGATAGTGCCTAGGCATCCCGAGCGTTTTATCGAAGTTGAAAAACTTTGTCAAACAGCGGGACTATCTGTTGTGAAACGTTCAAGCAAACAAACCTGCCAACAGGCTACGGATGTTTATCTGGCCGATACCATGGGTGAATTAAAGTTGCTGTATGCAGCAGCGGATATTACTTTTGTTGGCGGCAGTATGGTACCGACTGGCGGGCATAATATACTGGAGCCTGCAGCGCTGGGTGTACCGGTAATGTTTGGACCTTATATGTTTAATTTTAAGGAAATTGCTCGTATCGTATTGGTAATGGATGCGGCTATTCAATGTCAGGATCTGGATGATATTGTCAGGTCGGTTACCCGGTTGTATCAAAAACCGGATTTAAGGACCGAACTCAAGCAGAGAGGTCTTTCTTTTTTGCGTCAGAATCAAGGTGCGATAGATAAAATACTTTTTATCCTGGAGCAAAATATAAATAAGCGCTAGTATTTTTACGCTCGGGCGCAAACCCAAATATCAATTCTTGCTGCACCGGCTTTTTTAAGGCAGCTTGCCAGTTCTTGAGTGGTGGTGCCGGTAGTCATAACATCGTCAATAATCGCAATATATTGCTGCTTTAGCGGTCGATTAGCTTTGAAAGCATTTTTTAAATTCTTACGTCGAGCTTTGGCAGGCAGCCGGGATTGCTGTCCGGTATCTCTTATCCGGTCGCATAAGTTTAATTCCAGTGGAATAGATAATTGTTTTGACACTGTGCGTGCAATTTCTATGGCCTGGTTAAATCCACGTTCTTTATAGCGTGATTTATGCAATGGAACTGGGATAATCAGGTCCGGCTTTTCGTTATAAGTTTTGATGTGTTCGGCCAGTAATTGGCCAAGGAGGCGGGCGTTGATAAATTGGCTGTTAAATTTCAGCCCGCTGATCAAATGTTGAATGAAGCCTTGGTAGATATAGGGGGCGCTGGTTTCATCAAAAGCCGGCGGCTGTTTTAAACAGTGACCGCAAAGTGCCGGGGTGCGTATATTGGGGGTTAGAATTTCGCCGCAACGATAGCAGCAGTGGTCATTTTTTACCAGCTGAGCCAGGCAATTTTGACAAATATCCATATCGCCTTTACCTGTGTTGTAGCAAAAGATGCAGGTGGGCGGAATGATGTATTGCTGTATAATATCAAGCCAGTTGTTTACCATTTTAATAAAAACAGGTTGACGGGATTTAACTCGTTAGCTGAAGTTAAATCGGAGTTTAAAAGAATGTCTGTCAGTGTTGAAAATACTTCAATTCGCCATGATTGGCAATTGGAGGAAGTAAAAGCATTATTCAAGTTACCCTTTAATGACCTTATTTTTAAGGCACAAACGGTGCACAGGGCAAATTTTGATCCGAATGAAATTCAGGTCAGCAGCCTGCTCAGTATTAAAACCGGCTCATGTTCGGAAGATTGCGGTTACTGTCCGCAAAGTGCGCGTTATGATTCCGATTTGGCACCTGAGGCCTTGTTGCCGGTCGATGAGGTGTTAAAGTCGGCACAACAGGCAAAGGATCAAGGTGCTTCGCGCTTCTGTATGGGCGCAGCCTGGCGTAGCCCAAAAGATAGAGATATTGAACGTGTGGTCGAAATGGTTCAAGGGGTAAAAAATTTGGGTATGGAGACTTGCGTGACCCTGGGTATGTTAACGGATGAACAGACAGCGCGGTTAAAAGAAGGCGGTTTGGATTACTATAATCATAACCTTGATACCTCCGAAGATTATTACTCTGAAGTTATTACCACCCGAACCTATCAGGATCGATTGGATACTTTGGAGCGGGTACGTAATGCCGGTATTAATGTCTGTTGTGGCGGTATTGTGGGTATGGGTGAGAGTGATGAGGACAGAGCCAAGTTACTATTGGAACTGGCAAATCTTCCCAAGCATCCGGAAAGTGTACCGATTAATATGCTGGTACAGGTGGAGGGGACGCCTCTGAACGGTACTGAAACATTGGATCCGCTTGAATTTATCCGTACTGTTGCCGTTGCAAGAATTATGATGCCAAAATCTCGCGTTCGTCTGTCGGCGGGGCGTACGGAGATGTCTGATGAAATGCAGGCATGGTGCTTTTTTGCCGGTGCTAATTCTATTTTTTATGGTGATAAATTGTTAACAACAGATAATCCCATGACCAATCATGACCTGCAATTATTTGAACGCTTGGGCGTCTACTCGGGTGGCTCCAGTTACGCATAATGTCGTCTTGCTTTAATCAATTATCTGCAGACCTTGTTGAGTTAAAGCAGCAGGGTCTTTATCGTTCAAGACGTATTACAGAGTCAGCGCAAGGCGTTGAGTTGATGATTGATGGACGATCGGTAACTAATTTTTGTAGTAATGATTATCTGGGGCTGGCGAATCATCCAGAGGTGGTCTCTGCTTTTAAAAACGCCGTGGATCATTATGGTGTAGGTACTGGTTCGGCTCATTTGATTTGCGGGCACAGTGCTGCCCATCATGCTTTGGAGGAAGAATTGGCCGAATTTACCGGGCGGGAGCGAGCTTTGTTGTTTTCAACCGGTTATATGGCCAATATCGGGGTGATTTCAGCTCTGCTCGGACGTGGCGACAGTGTTTTTGAAGATAGATTGAATCATGCCTCTTTATTGGATGGCGGATTATTATCCGGTGCGCGTTTTAAGCGCTATGCTCATGTGGATTTAACAGATTTAGAGAGCAAAATTCAGATGGCCCGTGGTAATAAATTAATCGTAACGGATGGTGTGTTCAGTATGGATGGCGATTATGCTCCGTTGGATCGGTTATCTGGACTGGCAAATAAACATAATGCCTGGTTAATGGTGGATGACGCCCATGGTTTAGGTGTTGTGGGGAGGCAGGGCCGAGGGCTGTTGGAGTATTTTTCTTTAAATCAGCAACAGGTACCGGTTTTAGTTGGTACTTTGGGTAAAGGCTTTGGTACTTTTGGTGCCTTTATTGCCGGATCGGATGGGCTGATTGAAAGCTTAATTCAAAAGTCAAGAAGTTATATTTACACCACCGCTATGCCGGCTGCTGTGGCAGAGGCGACTCGTGTCAGCTTGAGATTGATCCAGACTGAAAGCTGGCGTAGGGAAAAGTTAATGCATTTAGTGACCCGTTTTCGGCAAGGTGCGGAACAATTGGGTTTGAACCTGATGCCCTCCCAATCAGCCATTCAGCCTGTTTTGTTGGGTGATAGTCACAGGGCAATGTCTGTGAGTGAAGCCTTATTGGAAGCCGGGCTGTTAATCAGCGCCATTCGTCCCCCTACCGTTCCACAAGGTAGTGCACGATTACGCATTACCTTTTCTGCTGCCCACCAAGAGCAGCATGTCGATCAATTACTGGATGCGTTGGAAGCAATTAAAAAATGAGCCGGCTTTATTGTGAAACGTTTGGGCAGGGCAAGCCTCTCGTGCTGGTTCATGGCTGGTCGATGCATTCGGGCGTGTGGCGTGATTTTGCTGAACAGTTGGCGCTGCATTATCAAGTGACCTGTGTCGATTTGCCCGGGCATGGTCGTAGTAAACCTATTGATGAATTTACCTTGGCACAGATCAGTACGCAGTTGGCACAGGTTATTCCTGAATCGGCCTGTTGGCTGGGCTGGTCCTTGGGGTGCGAGGTGGTTCTGGATTTTTCCCGGCGTTTTCCAGAACAAGTCGATGGTTTGATTCTATTGGCAGGAAATCCATGTTTTGTTGCTCAAAAAAATTGGCCGGGGATGCCGGTAAACGATTTTTCAGCGTTTGTCAGTCAAATAAAAAAGGATGCCGGAGTCGGGTTTATGCGGTTTCTATCTTTAATGGGGCAGGGCTCAAATGAATTCAGGCAGGTGTCTAAAATGTTAAAAGCGACTGTTCAGCAATACGATTTACCCGAGACTAAAACAATGCTGGCTGGGTTGGATATATTACAACAGGCGGATTTGCGTCAAGTTGTTACAAAGAGTCAAAAACCAATCATGGCAATTTTGGCTGATAATGATGCCTTGGTGCCGGTAGCTGTAGGTAAAGCCATGCAGCAAATCAATTCCAACGTACAGGTGGTTGTTATTAAAAATTCGGCGCATGTGCCTTTTTTATCACACCCTCAACAAGTCCTGACGAGTATTTCTCGCTTTATGAATAATACCTTATGAATACGGCTTTTAAACTAGATAAGACTAAAGTCAAACAGTCTTTTTCCATTGCCTCTATAACCTATGATGGCGTTGCCGAGTTGCAGCGTTCGGTGGGGCGGGCATTAATCAAGCAGCTTGGGCTTATCAATTTTTCGGGTAGGGCATTGGATCTGGGCTGTGGTACCGGTTTTTTGTCTGGAGAATTGGTTTCAACGCCCGGTGATAAGCAAATTATCGCCTTGGATATTGCTTTGCCGATGTTACAAACCATGCGCAGTAAAATCACTTCGGACAATGTAATGTATCTATGTGCCGATGCCGAACATATACCATTATCGAAAGGGTCTGTTGATCGGGTGTTTTCAAGTCTGGCGTTACAGTGGTGCCAAAATTTAACCAAGGTCTTTACGGATATCAAAAAATTGTTAAAGCCGGGCGGTAACTTGATGTTTTCAACCTTTGCCCCCGGTACCTTGCAGGAATTAAAATCGGCCTGGGCTGAGGTTGATAGCTTTCATCATGTTAATGAATTCTACTCGGCCGAAGAAATAAAGCTATTTTTGCATACGGCTAATTTTAAAAATGTACGTATAGAGCATAAAACATATCTCTCACACTACGACACGGTAATGGATTTGATGAAGGAACTTAAGGGGATGGGGGCTCATAATGTAGCCGATGGTCGTAAGAAAACACTCACCACCAAAACTCAGTTGCAGCAAATGATATTGGCATATGAAAACCAATGGAATGAAGCTTTTATTCCGGCAACATTTGAAGTGTTACTGGTCTCGGCGGAGGCTTAAATGATGAGCCAGGGATATTTTGTAACGGGTACTGATACCAATGTCGGCAAGACCTGGGTCAGTATTGCTTTAATGCGTTATTTTATCGGTCAGGGTAAGACTGTTGCAGGAATGAAGCCGGTAGCATCGGGCTGTGAGTTAAATAGGGGAAGATTGGAAAATGAGGATGCTTTATTAATTCAGCGTCATGCCAATGTGCCGCTGGCCTATGAGAAAGTGAATCCTTATGCTTTTGCCAAGCCGGTCTCACCACATTTGGCTGCGGATAGGGTAATTGATCTTAATCGAATTAAAATTGCTTTTGAAGAGCTTAAGGCGCAGTCAGAAGTGATAATTGTTGAGGGTGCGGGTGGCTGGCTGGTGCCGCTGACTGATCAACTGGATATTGCAGATTTGGCTGTGCAATTGGGTTTGCCGGTAATTATGGTGGTGGCCGTGCGTTTAGGTTGTATAAATCATGCCAGATTGACTTATCAGGCAATTAGTCGATCCAAATTAGCTTGTGCCGGATGGATTGCCATGTGCGTGCAGGAGCAAAACTTAATGCAGGATGAGGTGATTGAAACAATGAAAGCCAAGTTGGATTGTCCACTATTGGGTGTTTTGCCTCATATTGAACATGTTGATTTTGAATTGTTGGCAAAACAATTGATTTTTCCAGGTCACTAAACCATAATGCTCTAAAGGTAATTGGTGTTTCAAAAATGAATAATAATAAAAATAAAATTGTATCAGTCTACCCAATTGATTAATTTATAAGAAAGGTTTGTGAAACGTTGGTTTTACAGGCCTTTTTTAGTTGCACGTGGAAAAGCTTTTCTAGCATAGATAAGCATTATGAGTTAGAATTTCGTGGTTTATTTGTGATAATTATTGAGCGTGAAAAGGACTTGTTGGTTTATAGCCAAGTTTCATCTAACAAAATAATATCGTGCATTCAAGAGTTTATAACTACTAACGAGGAGGCTGCTCCGTGAAGAAAGTAAAGCAATTATTCGCATGTCTGACCCTAATGGCCTTTGGTCTGGGAACAGCGCAAGCGGAATATGCCCTTAACTTAATGCAAGGGGTGACACAGGTCAGTAATGACATATATGATCTTCATATGCTTATTCTGTGGATCTGTGTATTCATTGGCATTGGTGTATTTGGCACCATGTTTTATTCGATTTACTATCATCGTAAATCCAGAGGGCATGAAGCTGCGCAATTTCATGAGAGCACTAAAGTTGAAATCCTTTGGACTATCATACCTACGCTGATTCTGATTGGTATGGCTGTTCCTGCAACAAAAACCATGATGGAACTTGATGATGTTCAGGAATCTGACATGTCAATTAAAGTCACCGGTTGGCAGTGGAAATGGGAATATGAGTATCTGGATAATGATATTCATTTTTTTAGTAGTCTGGATGAAGCCAGTAATCAAGCTCGTCAAGTAGGTTCGAATATTGACCCACGTTCAGTACCAAACTATCTGCTTAACGTAGATAAGCCGTTAGTAATTCCAACGAAAAAGAAAATACGTTTTCTATTTACTGCGGCTGATGTGATTCACTCCTGGTGGGTACCTGATTTAGGCTGGAAAAAAGATACCATTCCTGGTTTTATTAATGAAGCCTGGACTTATGTAGACAAACCAGGAACTTATCGTGGTCAGTGTACTGAATTGTGCGGTAAAGATCATGGTTTTATGCCTATTGTTGTTATTGCTAAGGAACAGGCTGATTATGACAAGTGGGTTGCAGATCAAAAAGCACAGGCGGCAGCTGAAGCAAATGCAGCGGATAAAACCTGGTCTCAAGCCGATCTGGTTGAAAAAGGTCGTGGTATTTATGCGAATAACTGTGCCTCTTGTCATATGGCGGATGGTTCAGGCCTACAAGGTACTTTCCCGGCAATCAAAGGAAGTTCAATTGTTACAGGTGACATAAACGCACAAATTGACATTATGATGAATGGTAAAGGCATGATGCCAGCCTTCGGAACCATGTTAAGTGCTGTGGATTTTGCTGCTGTTGTTACTTATACACGTAATGATTTGGGTAATACAGTTGGTGATCTAGTCCAACCTTCAACAATTCAGTCTCTGCAATCGGCGTTGCCAGCAGCGGAAGATGATGAGGATGATGAAGATTAAGCCGTGGGCTTTCTTCTGGATTTAATCTTTGATTTAAATATTTAAAGAGGTAAAAAATATGTCTGCGGTAGTAGCTGAACATGATGATCATCATGATCATGGGCCGGATAAAGGTCTGTTAAGGTGGGTGATCACCACTAACCATAAAGATATTGGTACTTTATATTTATTATTTGCACTTGCCATGTTTTTTGTTGGCGGGGCAATGGCGATGGTTATTCGTGCGGAATTGTTTGAACCGGGTATGCAATTTGTAGAGCCACAGTTCTTTAACTCAATGACCACGATGCATGCCTTAGTAATGGTATTTGGTGCGGTCATGCCGGCTTTTGTCGGTTTGGCTAACTGGATGATTCCAATGATGATTGGTGCACCAGATATGGCATTGCCAAGAATGAACAATATGAGCTTCTGGATGCTGGTTGCCGGTGTTCTGTTATTAGCCAGCACTTTGTTCATGGAAGGTGGGGCGCCTGCTTCCGGTTGGACTTTGTATCCGCCATTAGTATTGCAAACAGGCAACGCTTTACCTTTTGCTATCTTCTCAGTTCATTTATTGGGTATTTCATCAATTATGGGGGCGATCAATATTATTGCCACCATTTTTAATATGCGTGCGCCAGCGATGACATTAATGAAAATGCCATTGTTTGTATGGACATGGTTGATTACCGCATTTTTATTGATTGCAATTATGCCGGTTTTTGCCGGTGCGGTAACCATGCTGTTAACAGATCGCTTCTTTGATACCAGCTTCTTTGACGCTGCTGGTGGTGGTGATCCTGTTTTATATCAACATATTTTCTGGTTCTTCGGACATCCTGAAGTATATGTAATGATTCTGCCGACTTTTGGTGTCGCATCAACTATCATTCCGGTTTTTGCCCGTAAGCCATTATTTGGTTACAGCTCAATGGTTTATGCTACTGCAGCCATTGCATTCCTGTCGTTTATCGTATGGGCTCACCATATGTTTACAGTAGGTATGCCTATATCCGGTGAGCTTTATTTTATGTATGCCACCATGCTGATTGCTATTCCTACCGGCGTTAAAGTCTTTAACTGGACTGCTACGATGTGGAAAGGTGCGATGACCTTTGAAACGCCTATGTTGTTTTCAATTGCTTTCGTTGTCCTGTTTACTATGGGGGGTTTTACCGGTTTGATGATGGCGGTTGCGCCCTCTGATTTTCAGTATCACGATACTTATTTCATTGTTGCACATTTTCATTACACACTGGTTCCAGCTTCAGTTTTTATTTTGATGGCAGCGGGCTATTTCTGGTTACCAAAATGGACTGGTCATATGTATGATGAAAGAATTGGGCGTCTGCATTTCTGGTTGTCAGTCATCTCAGTGAATATCCTGTTTTTCCCACAACACTTTTTGGGGTTAGCGGGAATGCCACGAAGAATACCTGATTATGCTGTGCAGTTTGCAGATTGGAATATGATTTCCAGTATCGGTGGTTTTATGTTCGGTATCAGTCAGTTATTGTTCCTGTACATTGTAATTAATACCATTAAGGGCGGTACGGGTGAAAAAGTAACAGATGAAGTTTGGGAAGATGCGAGTAAGCATGGCTTGGAATGGAGATTACCTTCTCCTGTGCCATATCATACTTTTTCAACACCACCAGAAGAAGTTCCATCTGAACATTATCCGTCTTAAGCGTGTATATATCAGGCTTATAAGATAGTAGGTTAGTAAGGTGCTTTGCCCGAAAGGGCAAAGTATCTATAAATATATGACAACTAAAACAAAAAATATTTTGACAGCATTGGTACTTGTTGCAATTGCAGTAACTATATATGTGTTTGCAGTGATGAGGGCAATGTCTCAATGACAGACAATATCAGGCAAAAGAATATTAAGTTAGTTCGTAATTTGCTTTTTATTGTCGTTGGTATGTTTGGCTTTGGCTATGCCTTAGTACCCATTTATGATGTCTTTTGTGATATTACCGGTATTAATGGCAAGGTTGGATCATCGGCTGCACAGGATGTTAAGTATGAAGTGGATAAAAATCGACAGGTAACTATCGAATTTATAACTTCACTTAATGAGCAAGCACCCATGATTTTTAAGGTTGAAAGCAAAAAGTTGAAGATTCATCCGGGGAAGTATTATACCGTTAACTTTTATGCGGAAAACCTTACAGACCACGATATGGTTGCTCAGGCAATACCCAGTATCACTCCAGGGCTGGCGGCAGAATATTTAAAGAAAACAGAGTGCTTTTGTTTTTCAGAGCAGGTTTTTAAAGCGCACGAGGGGAAAACAATGCCGGTGCGTTTTGTAGTCGACCCTGCATTGCCTGAGAGATATAAAACAATCACACTCGCATATACTTTTTTTGATAATACTGAAACTTCAGTGAAAAAATAATAGGGGAAGGTTATGTCTACAAATGACGCTTATTACATTCCGCATAAAGCAACTTGGCCAGTGATTGGTACCGCCGGTTTGTTTATTATGCTGGCTGGATTTGCAAATTATTTAAACGGGTCAACGATTGGTTCAACAATGATGTTGCTGGGTTTGGCAATTTTCATCGTCATGCTGGCCGGATGGTTCACCTTGCAAGCCACTGAAAGTGAAACGGGAATGTATAACCACGGTGTTGGAATCTCCTACCGTATGGGGATGATGTGGTTTATTTTTTCTGAAGTAATGTTCTTTGCCGTATTTTTTGGTTCCCTTTGGTATACCCGAAATTTATCCGTGCCTTGGTTAGGCGGTTTTGGTGATGGTCCAGGCCGAGCAACACATGAAATGCTATGGCCGGCTTTTGAAGCTATGTGGCCAACCAATGGTCCATCTAAAGTGGGTGGTGATTTTGAAGAAATGGGTGCTTTCGGTCTGCCATTTATCAATACATTGATTCTTCTGTCCAGTGGTGTAACCGTTACCTGGGCACATCATGGATTGTTAGCTAAAAATCGTGATCAGTTGATCAAAGGTTTGATTGCAACAGTAGCTTTAGGTTTTCTTTTTGTTGCTTTTCAAGCTATTGAGTATCATGAAGCTTATACAGAAATGGGCTTGACTTTGGGTTCAGGTATTTATGGGTCTACTTTCTTTATGCTAACCGGTTTTCACGGTCTTCATGTATGTATCGGTGCCATTATTTTGTCTGTAGTATTATTTAGAAGCTGGAAAGGGCATTTTAAACCGGAAAACCATTTTGCCTTTGAGGCAGCTGCTTGGTATTGGCATTTTGTTGACGTGGTATGGTTAGGTTTGTTTATTTTTGTATATTTGTTCTGATATAAACAAGCAGTATTAAAAAAAGCGCTACCGATGGTAGCGCTTTTTTTTTGTCAGCCAAAAACTAATCAGTTATTTGTCTTTTGCAATGTTTGTTTATGTATCACAGTGCTTAAGCCACTTGGCTTTACCAAACCGGTTGCGAAAGCAATAAATACTAAAATAAACAGGATTAGGGAAAGAGAGATTCTATAAGTCAGGGCTTTTGCAGTCTTTTCTGATTCATCTTTATGTTTTACCAAATGGAATAAAGCAGAACCCAGGCTGATAAGAATCAGTAAAAAACTGATTAAAACGACGATTTTTAAGATCATATTGTTTAATAGAAGATAAAGGCAATTTTATATTCTCGGATATTTGGCGGAATTTTCCAATAGTAATTAGTAAATAAACTCAGTATAAAATCATTATCGAAATGAGAAAAAACGTAAAAATTGGCAAAATATCGATCAGGCTGGCTTTTTGGCCCATAGTTCTATATCTTTGTCTGTTGACTTTGTTATTATCACTGGGGTTTTGGCAGTTAGATAGGGCCGAAGAAAAAAGACTGTTTTTACAGATGGAAGCGCAACGGCTAGATGGTAAAAGAATTATAGTTAACGCACAAATGGATACTGATTTGACTTTGCAGCGTTATAGAAAAGCAAACGCAACAGGGCATTATGATATAAAGCATCAGTTTTTGCTGGATAATCAAATTTATCAGGGGAAAGCAGGTTTTTTAGTGTTAACACCGTTTATTTTAAGCGGCAGCGATAGGGGTATCTTGGTTAATAGAGGCTGGTTACCGTTAAATAATGAACGCTCGAATTTGCCAAAAATAGATTTTGATTCTCGACATACAACAGTTTCAGGCAGAATAAATGCATTTCCTAGTGTTGGTATTAAGCTCGAGGGGGCGGATATACCGAGTGAAAACTGGCCGTCAGTTGTACAGTTTGCAGTGCCGGCTAAATTAGCTGAAAAGCTGGGGTATGCATTATTGCCATTTCAATTAGAGCTTGATCCCGGTGAAGCAAACGGCTATACCCGGGATTGGCAAGCCAGACAAATCATGCCGGTAGAAAAGCATATAGCCTATGCCATGCAATGGTTTGGTTTGGCGATAACATTAACCGTTTTATTAATTTGGATAAGTTGTAAAAAAGATAAGCATGATTAATCAACACAAAAGAAATCAACAGCTGATTATAATAATTTTTGCGATGAGCATTGTGCCGTTTTTAATTGCCTGGTTTTTACTAAAAAACCCCGATATTTTAAGTGGTCGAACCAATCATGGCCAATTAATAGCCCCGGTTATTACTACTGAACGTGAAGAGCTGCAAGGCTTTGATCAGTTTTCGCAAGATAATTTAGGTCAACTGCCCGGGCACTGGGTGTTGTTGCATGTGATGGTTGATAAAGAATGTAACAAAGTCTGTCAGGAAGCGATCTTTAAAAGCCGGCAACTGCGTTTAATGATGAGTAAGGATTTAACCCGCTTAAGAAGAGCGGTAATCATGATGCAACAGGTAAACCCGGAACAAATGCAGCAATGGTGGCACGATGATGCCAGATTATTAAAATTAATCCCCAGCACCAGTATGCGGGCTAAACTGTCACAGATTAGAGCAGGAGAATTACCGGAGGGCTGGCTGTTATTAATGGATCCGATGGGTAACCTGATGATGCAGTATGAACCGGATTTTGATCCTTATAAAGTAAAAAGCGATCTTAAAAACCTTTTAAAAATTTCACAGATTGGATAGTAGTCGAAATGTTTAGAAAAATAACATTCCTTGGTGTGGTTTTGGCATTGGCGGCAATTTGCCTCAGTTCCTATGTACGAATGACGGGAGCTAATTTAGCTTGTCCGGATTGGCCAGCTTGCTATGGACAATTTGCCGTTATTGATGCTGAAGAATTTACAGCTGAAGCTAAAAAGTCATTTGGACAACATCCATTTAGTCTGACAAAAATAGGAAAAGAATTAAGCTATCGTTATTTATTAGCGGGTTTGACCTTTTTGCTTTTATTGATGAATGTATTTGCCTGGTGGCAAAAACCGTACCGTTTGGCTGCAGTATCAATGTCTGTTGCAACTGCAGTCGCTCTGGCTTTACAGTTAAGTCTGACCGGATGGGTTATTTCAACCCATGCCATGCCTATTGTGGTAAGTGCTCAGGCTTTATTGGCTGTAATGGTGCTGGGTTTACTATATGGTTTATATTTACGAACCACTCCTGGGCTGCAAAGTAAAACCCCCAGCTGTTTGTTAACGGGAATGGGTGGTTTTGCAAGTTTAGTTTTTTTCATTCAGTTGGTATCCGGCTTTTGGGTGAGTAGTAACTTTGCCGTGCTTGCCTGTAATGGCTTTCCTCAGTGTAATGGTCAATGGTGGCCAAATGCAGATTATCAAGCAGCGATCAATTGGTTTCATGGCTTGTATACAGGATACACCGGCTTGTTATCCTATCAAGGGCAGGTTGCAGCGCATTGGCTGCATCGTATCTTTAGTGTGCTGACCTTTTTCAGTTTATCGGGCTTGATGCTTGTCGCAACTTCCAGCAGTCAGCCAAAGCCGGTAAGGCGGGCCGGTTTGTTTATGAGCCTGCTGTTATTTGCAGTGATTATTGTCGCGATTTTTAACGTCAAATATGGTGTCAATATTGGTTTAACTATTGCCCATAGTGGGATTTCCGGGTTGTTGATGCTTTCTTTAATCGCTATTGGCTTCTACAGTCGGTATGGGGTTGCAGGGGATGAACTCAGCATTGTTATTGAAGCCGAGCGGGCTGTTGAACCGGGTTATATAGAGCCAGAGCCTGAATCGCTATATTTACGATTAAAATCTCAATTACACCGTACCCGCTCAGGCATGGGGGGGGTACTGTCTACACTTGCTCTGGGGCAGAATCAGATAAATGATGAATTACTGGAGGAAATTGAAACAAATTTATTAATGGCCGATATCGGTGTTGATGCTACAGCAGAAATTATTAAGCGATTAACCGAGAGTGTGCAGCGTCATGAGCTAAACGATGGGGAAGCTTTAAAAACAGTGTTAAAGCAAGAGTTATTGGCAATGTTGCAACCCTGTAGTAAGCCGTTGAAGATTCCGGAAATGGATGGTCCATTTGTTATTTTGGTAGTCGGGATTAACGGTGCGGGTAAAACAACGTCAATTGGTAAACTGGCCAAACGATTGCAATCCCAAGGGCATAGCGTGATGTTGGCGGCTGGCGATACCTTTAGAGCCGCCGCTGTTGAACAGCTTCAAACCTGGGGTGAACGCAATAACATTCATGTTGTGGCCCAGCATACCGGAGCAGATTCGGCATCGGTTATTTTTGATGGTGTGCAGTCGGCACAGGCTAAAGGTGTTGATGTGTTAATTGCAGACACAGCCGGGCGTTTGCATACTAAGTCGAATTTGATGGACGAGTTGAAGAAAGTAAAGCGAATAATGGCTAAACTCGATGAAACTGCTCCGCATGAAGTATTACTGGTGTTGGATGCCGGCACAGGACAAAATGCCCTGTCTCAGGCTAAACAATTTAATGAAACGGTTGAGTTGACGGGGTTGGCATTAACTAAACTCGATGGAACTGCAAAGGGTGGTGTTATTTTTGCTTTGGCCAAGCAAATGGGGTTACCTATTCGTTTTATTGGTATAGGGGAAGGTATTGATGATCTACAGGATTTTGATGCCGAAAGCTTTGTTGATGCGTTGTTTGTAACAGACGAGTAGGCTATGTTGAAATTTGATCAAGTCAGCAAACGATATCCAGATGCAGGAGATGCTTTGCTTGGTGTTGATTTTCATTTGGCTCATGGCGAAATGGCTTTTTTAACCGGTCATTCAGGGGCAGGGAAAAGTACATTGCTTAAACTTATTGCATTAATTGAACGCAGCAGTCGTGGTAATGTGATTTTGGATGGGCAGAATTTGAACAGAATATCCGATCGGCAAATCCCGTATTTGAGGCGAAAATTGGGGCTTATTTTTCAGGATTTTAAATTGTTACAGGATAGAACAGTATTTGATAATGTTGCCTTGCCTTTGGTCATTGCTGGTTACGGACACTCGGAAATCGGTCGCCGGGTCAGGGCTGCGCTGGATAAAGTTGGTCTTAGAGGAAAAGAAAAAAAATATCCGCAAGCGCTATCGGGAGGTGAGCAGCAAAGGGTGGGGATCGCTCGTGCAGTAGTCAATAAGCCGCCAATGATTTTAGCGGATGAGCCGACCGGTAATCTTGATCCTGAACTTTCAGCAGAAATTATGCATTTATTCGAGCAGTTCCAACAGGTTGGGGTAACGATTTTAATTGCAACGCATGATATTGATCTGGTTTCGACCATGGGACGAAGAGTGTTAAAGCTAGATCATGGGCAATTGATTGAGAGTTAGGCAATGCAGCAAACCGGACAAAGACAAATGAATAAGGATAGCAGGCATACTCGAGTTTCAGCTGGTTTTTGGGATAAAGGAAACGCTTATTTAATCAGTCATGCCCATGCTTTTTTTTCCAGTTTGGGTCGGCTGGTTCGGTCACCATTTACCTCGTTAATGACGGTATTGGTGTTGGCAATTGCGATTACCCTGGCGAGTGGTTTTTACCTTTTAGTCAATAATATGCAGCAACTAACCGGTAATATTGAGGCCAGCAATCAGATTTCACTGTTTTTAAAAGAACATGTGACCGATGCTCAAGGCATACAGCTGGCAGCGACTATTCAACATAATACCAAGGTTAAGGATGTTACTTTAATCAGCAAACAACAGGCATTGGAAGAATTCCAGCGTTATAGTGGATTTGGTCAGGCATTGAATGCATTGGATCAAAACCCTTTGCCTACGGTTATTCAAGTGTTGCCCATGAATACACTGGATGATGATGCGGAACTGGATAGTTTGTTATCCAGTTTACAACAGCATCGTGAAGTAGACTTTGCTCAGTTCGATATGCAGTGGGTCAAGCGCTTACAATCAATTATGGAGCTGGCTAAAAGAGGCGCAATGCTACTGAGTGCTATATTAGCAATGGCCGTGCTTTTTATAAGCGGGAATACCATACGCCTTGAACTGCAGAATCGCCGAGATGAGGTTGTAATTGCGAAATTGGTCGGAGCAACCAACCGTTTTATTCAAAGACCCTTTTTGTATATAGGTTTTTGGTACGGTTTTATCTCAGGTGTGCTGGCCTGGGTGTTGGTTTCAGCAATGATGTTTGTATTAAAACAGCCGGTAGAAAGGCTTTCAGCACTTTACGATGGCGACTTTAATATATTATTTTTAACTATACCGGAAACCCTATTATTGTTGATTATTTCCTCAATGTTAGGCATTCTGGGTGCTTGGGGCGTTTTAATTTATCAATTGCAGCAACTTAAACCGGAATAAAGTTGGGAACTAATAATTAAATTAGCACTCATATAGCCGGAGTGCTAGAATATTAAAAAACTTTAAAGAGGGTTATTATGAGTAACGCATTGGCATTAAATTTACCAACAGATTTATCAGTAGGAACATTTGACTCCTATATGAATATTGTCGGTCAAATGCCCAAATTAACATTAGAGCAGGAACGTGAACTGGCTTTACGCTATAGAGACTATGGCGATCTGGAAGCGGCGCGAGAGCTGGTCATGTCTAATTTACGTTTTGTTGCTCATGTTGCACGTGGTTATCAAGGCTATGGCTTGTCATTACCGGATATCATCCAGGAAGGTAATGTCGGTTTGATGAAGGCGGTAAAACGTTTTGATCCCGATATTGGCGTACGTTTGGTGTCATTTGCTGTGCACTGGATAAAAGCCGAAATTCATGAATATGTCATTAAAAACTGGCGTATCGTGAAGGTGGCAACAACTAAATCTCAGCGTAAATTGTTTTTTAATTTGCGTAAGTCAAAAAAAGGCTTGAACTGGTTGACCAAGGATGAAGCGGATGCCATGGCTGAAGATTTAGGGGTGGATGTTAAAACTGTTTATGAAATGGAGAAACGTCTGGACGGTAAAGATATGTCTTTCGACCTGCCGGTTGATGATTCGAATGATGAAGGTTTTTCAGCCCCCGTCAGCTATCTTGAAACCCACAATTCAGATCCTGCAATGTTGTTAGAGAATGCTGATTGGCAGGGTCATGAGCAGGAACAATTGGCTGATGCTATGGCAAATCTGGATGAACGTAGCCTGGATATTCTATCGAGCCGTTGGTTGAGCGATAAAAAAGCAACGTTGCATGAATTGGCGGAGCGTTATAATGTTTCAGCAGAAAGAATCAGACAGTTGGAAAATAATGCGATGAAAAAGATAAAAGCTGCTGTTGTTTTAGAAGCCTAAATTTTCAACCAGCTAAAAAAGGCCTAATGATTTATCATTAGGCCTTTTTTTATGCCTAACGATATTGCTTGATGATTTGTTGATGCCTGAAACAATCAACAGTATGATCATTCACCATGCCAACAGCCTGCATAAAGGCATAGCAGATGGTGGGACCGACAAATTTAAAGCCTCTTTTTTTTAGCGCCTGACTCATTAAAATTGATGTTGTTGTTGTGGCTGGGATGTCTTCGGCATGTTGCCAGAAGTTATCTATGGGGCGGTGGTTAACAAATTGCCATATATATTGATTGAAGCTGCCTATTTCTTCTTGGATTTTTAAAAATGCCCGTGCATTGCCAATTGCGGCATTCACTTTAAGTCTGTTTCTGATAATACCGGGATTATTTAACAGTTCAGTGACTTTTTTTTCATCGTATCGGGCTATTTTTTCAGCACAAAAATAATCAAATACGGTCAAATAACAAAACCTTTTATTTAATATGGTAGACCAGCTTAAGCCCGCCTGAGCACCTTCAAGAATTAAAAATTCAAATAATTTTTGATCATCATGAACCGGGATGCCCCATTCTGTGTCGTGATAATGTTCTTCTATGGGACTGTTTAATGACCAGATACATTTATTCATAATATAGTACGTTTATATTCATTAATAATACTTTTTTAAAAGAAGTTTATAGCTAGTAAAAAAGCATGCTTTTCATAATAAAAAACACATTTAAAAAAAGGTTGTAAGTGTTTTAACATTATTGTTAATCTACTAACTGATAGTTAAATTGTATTTATTAAATTACTAATATATTAATTTAGTAATTTAATAAATACATAGTAGAGTGAGGTTTGCTCATTGTTTACGCTTAATTAAATAATATCTCATTATCGTGAATTCAATGGGAATAACAAAATGGATTATTTATGCTCATATTTAAGCGCATTTCCAGTAAAATAGTTTTTGCAGTTTTTGCTGTTGTTTTTTTCCCTTTATTGGTCAGCAGTTTTTTTTTCATAGAGCAACTTAAGGGGGTGTTATTACACGAAGCTGACTATAGGTTAGCGCATTTTGCTGAAGATAAAGTTGATGATTTGGAAGGTTTTGTTCATCAACTTAAAAAAGAGATTGTTTCCTATTCCGCTTTACCCGAGGTTGTGAGAGCAACTCAGTCATTAACCTCAGTTTATTCAAAATATGGTTTTAATTCGACGTCTTATCAGAAGGTTAGTCAAGAATATGGACCAACTTTTTCCAGTTACCGTGATGCCTATCAATTTTATGATATTTTGTTAATTTCACAGGCTGGCGATGTGGTTTATTCCGTTGCTGAAGAGGAAGATTTAAATACCAATCTATTTACCGATCGGTTTAAACAGTCGGAATTAGCGCATGTTTTTTCTAAAACACTCAACTCGACCGGTCCGGTTTTATCAGATATCAGCTATTATCAACCTTCCTTGCGAAATGTATTTTTTCTGGCGCTTCCAATTTTTAGGGCTGATAAACAAGTTGCTGTAATAGTTTTTAAATTTCGTACTTATGATATTTATAACTTTGTTCTGAATACTGTGGATTTAGGACAAACGGGCGAAGTTATTGTTGTTCAGCGTGAAAGTAAAAATCGACTAGTTATCGCACCATTGAAACATCAGTTAGATGCTGCATTTCGTCAGAAAATATCGCTAGAGGAAGAGACAGTAATTAAAAAAGGGGTAGAAGGGGAGATTAGAACTATAGGATTTATCGATTATCGTGGTAAGCATGTTTTGGGTATTTATGCCGGTGTTCCCAGTTTTAATTGGGACATGATTATCAAGGTAGATCAAGATGAAGTTCTGGCACGGTTGTATCAGTTAAAAAAAATGGTTGCCATGAGCTTGTTGGCACTTATTGTTTTTGTGTTACTAATGGCACGATCAATAGCCAAAGTTGTCAGCTCTCCAATCCGACGATTGGATAAATCAATGCAGTTGATTGGAAAAGATGGGTCTTTTAACCATGTTCAAGTAGAAGGTCAGGATGAGATTGCCAGTTTGGCATCTTCTTTCAATCAGATGGTGGATCAGCTGGAAAGCAAGCAAAAAAATATTAATCAGCAGGTTAACGAGTTAAAACTGGCGAAGACAAGTGTTCAGGCAATTATTGATAATTCAGCTGAAGGAATTATCACCATTGATGGGCATGGAATTATTCAAACATTTAATCATAAAGCAGAGGAAATGTTTGGTTATCAGGCCAGTGAAGTCATTGGGTTCCCCTTAAATCAGTTAATCCCGAAAAGCAAGGAATTACTGGATAGGCAAGGTCTTTTTAATTCCAGTTTATGTAATAAGATGCCAATACCAACAGGGTTGGTTGAGTTTGAGGCAAGAAAGAAAGATTGTACGGTTTTTCCAGTAGAGTTAAATTTTTCACGTATGCTGATCATCGGAAAAAGCAACTATGTCGCTTTGATTCGTGACATTTCAAATCGCAAGCAAAATGAAAGAAGAATCAAAAAAGCTCAATTGGATTTGGCGACATTAAATGAATGTAATGAGGCAATCGTGCATTCGGTTAATGAGCAACAGCTGCTGAATGAAATTTGCAAAATTATTGTAGAAACAGATCGACAGCATTTTGTGTGGGTCGGCTACGCTCAAGATGATGAAGAAAAAACTATTTTGCCTATGGCATTTCATGGTTTTGAACAAGGTTACCTGCAGAAGAAAAAAATAAGCTGGAACGATGATGTTTATGGCAATGGTCCGGCAGGGCGTTGTATCCGACAGGGAAAAGTGAAGGTTGTAGATGATATTAAATCGGATCCAACTTTTGAGCCTTGGCGAGCACAAGCCTTAAAAAAAGGTTATAAATCAGTCGCGGCATTTCCATTATTGAATGGCGATAAAACTTTTGGGGTGGTGGTAATCTACTCTACCAGAGAGCGAGACTTCAGTACTCATGGCATTATTGATTTACAACGGTTGGTAAACAATTTAGCGCATGGAATTTTGACTTTAAGAGAAAAAAAAGCTCGTCAGCTGGCGGAACGCGAATTGGTTGTTGCAAAAGAGTCTGCTGAACAGGCGAGTCAGGCAAAATCCAAGTTTCTGTCCTCCATGAGTCATGAACTTAGAACCCCGTTAAATGCTATTTTGGGATTCGGACAGCTATTAGAATCAGATTTCGACATGTCGTTTAACCCTGAGCAAAAGGAATTCCTGCATCAAATAATGAAGGCTAGTAAGCACCTTTTAGCATTAGTCGATGATGTGTTGGATTTTACTAAAATTGAAACTGGGTTGGTAGATCTTAGCTTTGAAAGCATAAAACTACAGAAACTTTTTAAAGATAGCAAAGTTCTTATTCAACCTTTGGCAAATGAAAATAATATTCAAATAAACTTTCCGACTGAAATTAATAAAGATTCTATAATCTATGCAGACTATAAACGAACTCAACAGGTATTGATTAATTTATTATCAAATGCAATAAAATATAATCAAAAAAATGGACGTATAGATGTAAGTTGTTCGCCCCAGCCGGATAGGAATTTGTTGAAAATTTCGATTGCAGATACCGGCAGAGGTATACCACAGGATAGACGACATGAATTATTTAAACCCTTTAATCGGCTGGGGGCTGAAAACTCGGAGATAGGTGGAACAGGCATTGGTCTGATTATTTGTAAAGACTTAATTAGCAAAATGAATGGTCATATCGGTTATGAACCAAATCTAAATTGCGGTTCGGTGTTTTGGGTTGAGTTGCCGCTGACAGCGCCGGGAGTTTCATTAACAACAGAGACAGATCGATTAATTACCAATGAAAAGCCTTTGACCGAAATAACAGGACAAGTTCTCTACATTGAAGATAATCCAGCCAGTTATCGACTGCTGGAAATGGTTTTATCCAGATTTAAAGGCATAGAGCTAATTGGTGCACGAACAGCAGAACAAGGGATTGAGTTGGCAAAGAAAAATCAGCCGGATGTAATCATTCTAGATATAAGTTTACCTGGAATGAGTGGTGTGGAAGCACTCTACAAGCTACGGGAAATTGATGAAACAAAAAATATTCCAGCGATCGCATTAACTGCTGCAACAACGGAAGAAAATATAGCACAAGGTCTAAAGGCCGGCTTTATGCAATATTTAACCAAACCCATGCAGGTCAATGAAATGATAGGTTCTCTCAACCAGGTCTTAAACATAGAAAAAGAGCAACAATAAGTAACAGAACTGGATTAGCTGCAGCTAACTGATTGTTTTTTTCTCGTTTAAACGGTTATTTCTCAGAAAAAAAAGCTAGAAAGCATTATCATAATGCTTTTTTATAAATCAATAAGGTTTTAATATGCAAGTTGCTGACAATATGGCAGTATCTATTCATTATACTTTGACTGATGACAAGGGGCAGGAGCTGGATAGTTCTGTTAATAGTGAGCCTCTAGAATATCTGCATGGTAAAGGTAATATTATTCCCGGGTTGGAAAGCTCTTTATCAGGGAAATCAGTGGGTGATAAATTTACCGTTCGTGTTGAAGCTGAAAATGCCTATGGTGAACGTCATGATGAGATGGTGCAGGTAATTCCTCGTAGCATGTTTGAAGGTGTGGATCAGCTGGAAGTCGGTATGCAATTTCACGCCGATGTAAGTTCAGGCCCTGGCGTAGTAACAATTATTGATATTGATGGGGATGATATTACTATTGATGGTAACCATCCTCTGGCCGGTGAAGCATTGACTTTTGATGTGGAAGTGACAAATATCAGAGAAGCCAGTAATGACGAATTAGAACACGGTCATATTCATGGTGAAGGTTGCAGCCATTAATCAAAAATTTTCAGTTCTTCGGCAATTCAGTTACTTTAAATGATTGAAGGCTTTTTGAACGGACATAAATGTGGGTTGTAAGTACGGGTATTTACTTAATTATTGAATTCATAAGGTAAAATTAAATAATTAGCTCTATTCATGCCCGGGTTTAAATTGCTGTTTGCAAAAAATTAAAAACAGAGCTGTTGATAATCCTGTTGATGCAAACAGCATCGCCATGACCATGATCTGGTAACGGGCAGCAATAAACGGCGATACACCTGATAAAATTTGCCCGGTCATCATGCCGGGCAAAGATACTAGACCTACAGCCAATAATGAATTTGTGATTGGCAACAAGGCGGCATTAAAAGAAATATTGCGTGCTGTCTGATAGTCCTTGTGGTGAATGAGTTCTGATTCCAGCCTTTCAGCAGCGAGGCTGATGCTGGTCATCGCGTTGGCGAAAATCATACCGGCAAGTGGAATTAATATTTTAGCTTCATACCATGTGGACACGGCAATCACGGCTTGAGTCATAACCAGCAAGGTTGAGCCACCACCCAGAAGAATGGCTAACAGTGTTTTAAAATAGAGTCGTTTACGTTTGTGTTTTAAGCTTCCCAGTGCAATCCAGGCAGAAAAAGACAGCATGACAGACAGTGTCAGTAAGACAATATTGGCAGACTCGGATAGAAAAATAGTGTTTAAAAAGAAACCAATCAGTAATAATTGCCCTAGCATTCGGAGCAAAGCATAGATAGCATGACCTGTTTCAAGCTTCCATTTTATTAAAATGCCTAAAACAAAAATTACCGGAATAAAAGCTAATGACAAGTGACTTAGTGAAATTGTTTGAATGCTTGTGTTCATAATAGTTGAGGAGTAAGTATGCGAATTTTGTTTTTCTTACTGTTGTCTACAGCAGCTAGTGCAGAGACATCTTTGTGGCAGTTGAGTAAAGGTGATTTAACACTTTATATCGGTGGTACAGTACATATGCTTAGTCCAGAGGATTATCCATTGCCCGCTGAATTTGAGCAAGCCTATAAGCGGGCAGACATGCTGGTTTTGGAAACTGATTTGACTGCAATGAACAAAATTCAAACTCAAACCCTGCTGATACAGCGGCTTATTTACCCGAAAGGCATGTCATTAAAAGATGATTTGAATCCATTAACTTATCGAACTTTAAAAGAATACTGTATATCCAGAAAAATTGAATTTTCGGTTTTAAATCGCTATAAACCTCCAATGGTAATGATTATGCTGATGATGGATGAATTAAAGCGAAATAAAATGAGCGAGAAGGGGGTGGATAGCTTTTTTAATCAGAAAGCAATAAAGGATGGCAAAAAGCAGGGAGAGTTGGAAAGTGTAGAAACTCAGCTGGATGTTATCGCTAATATGGGTAAAGAGCATGCAGACGAATTAATCTTAAATACCATTCAGGAAATGAAAACCTTACCGCAAAATTTAACTTTGCTTAAAGCGGCCTGGCGAAAAGGGCGGTTGGATAAACTGGAACAAATAGCAGTGACACCGATGCGGGAAGAATTTCCAATGCTTTATGATGACTTATTGGTGCAAAGAAACCTAGCCTGGTTGCCTAAAATAGAAGCATTAATCGCCACGCCTGAGACTGAATTTATTTTAGTAGGGGCATTACATTTGGTTGCAAAAGAAGGTTTATTGGCACAATTAAAAATGCGCGGTTATCAAGTGAAACAATTTTGATAAACGGCTTAAATTAACATGTAAATAATCGGTAGGCCGTACTGCGGAAATTTGTAAAAGTGTGCTTAATTCCGGGTTTACTCGTTGTATACTTGTTCTATTATAAGAGGCAATAGCAATGCTCTTGGTATCATAACCGAAGGAAGTTTCCATTAATTGAGGCATTATATAAAATGAGCGGCATTAACAAAGAAACTTTTATTCTGATAGTCGATGATGTAGTTGAGAATATCCAGGTTGCGATGAATTTTCTCAAGGAAGAAAGTTATAATTTTTCATTTGCTTTAAATGGAGAAGAAGCCATTGCTCTAATTAAGGAGACACCCAAAAAATTTGATTTAATTCTATTGGACATTATGATGCCGGGCATTGATGGGTTTACTGTCTGTAGCAGAATAAAGTCGATACCGGAGGCTTGTGATATTCCGATCATTTTCTTAACTGCCAAAGTTGATGTCGATTCGATTAATCAGGGTTTTGCATTAGGGGCTGTAGACTATATTAGCAAACCTTTTCATGCTGAAGAATTGATTGCAAGAGTTAGAAACCACCTGCACCTTTATCATGCCAAAAGGTTGCTCCAGGAACACAATATTGCATTAGAGACAAAGATTGTTTTTGAGCATCAACGCCTATTGACAGAGCTGGAAAATAATCAAAAAGAGATAATTTATTTATTAACAGAATTAATGGAATCCACTTCTGACGAAACGGGTAAACATATTCGCAGAGTAGCAGAAATATCTTTTTTATTGGCTAATTATCATTCAAGTTTGTCTGTTCATGACGCAGATGTCTTGTTCCATGCTTCGCCTATGCATGATATAGGCAAAATGACCATTCCTCACGAGATTCTTCATAAACCCGGGCGTTATACGGAAGAAGAATTTGAAATAATGAAATCTCACACCACTAATGCTTATAACCTCTTACGCTATTCTGAGCGCAAACTGGTCAAGTCAGCAGCTATTATTGCCCATGAGCACCATGAAAAATGGGATGGTAGCGGTTATCCCAGAGGGCTTAAAGGCGAAGCAATTCATATATACGGACGTATCGTAGCCTTAGCCGATGTGTTTGATGCTTTGACTCATTCCAGATGTTATAAAAAAGCATGGACAACGGAGGAAGTTATCAACTACATAAAAGAACGTCGGGGAACACAGTTTGATCCAGAGCTGGTTGATATTTTTATAGAGCATGTAGATGAGTTTTTATCGATTGCTGCAATTAAGTGAATTCCGGCGTACTCATTTAACTTTAATGGCCGGCAAAATTTCTCGGACTATTATTTTTATTATTCGGATTTTTCTTTTTTTTCTTTATTTTCTTTCGTTTGAAGCCAGTTCATTCACTGAGTCCCAACAAGTTAACCTGATTCAAGATAATGAGAAAGATCATCAGGTAATACATACAGAATCTTCCATTATAAAGCTGACCGCTCAGGAAAAAGCCTGGATGCAAGCCCACCCTCAAGTTTTGGTGGGCGGAAGCCCGGATTGGACACCATTCAACTTTGTCGATGAAAAGGGCCGTTATAGCGGGATAGCCAGCGAATATTTGAATCTGCTGGCCAAAAAAACAGGGCTGAATTTTAAGGTGAGTATCGATACCTGGAACGAGAGTTTGAGAAAGATACGGAATAAAGAAATTGATCTTTTGGGTGCAGTCTATTTTACTGAAGAACGAAGTCAGTTTTTAAATTTTTCAAAACCTTATTTTGAAGTATTGGATTATTTTTTTGTTCGTGATGATCTTAATGTCAAGACACTGAAAGATTTAAACGGAAAACGAGTTGCCCTTCCTAAAGGATATGCACATATCCAGCTTATTAAGAAATATTTTCCTGAAATTCAGATCATTACGGTTGATACCTTTGGTGAAGCGATCGATGCTGTATTGGAAAATAAGGCTGATATGCTTTATGACACTTATGGATCACTCATTTATACCCTGGAGAAGGAGGGTATAAATACCATCGTCCCGTTTAAATCGACTCGAAAAATAGTCGGAAAAAACCCGATTCATATTGTAACCCGGAAAGATTTACCGGAACTGGCTTCGATTATACAAAAAGGCTTAAACCTCATAACCAGCAAAGAAAAAAGACTGATCTATGATAAATGGTTAAGAATTCCCACTCCTCCCTCTCAACTGAATGAATATAGTCTACAGCTAAGCCAGGAGGAAAAGGACTGGCTTAAAGCCCACCCGACTATTTATTACGGCGCGGAGACGGACTGGGCACCTTATGATTTCGTTAATCAACAAGGTAGACATGATGGTGTAACGCGTGATTACCTTAACTTGATAGAACAGATAATTGATATTCGGTTTGAACCTGTTGTCAATGATTGGGATAAATTGCTGCAAAAAGCGAAGCAACAAGAAATAGATTTATTACCGGTTATTTATTTTTCACAGGCACGCAGTCAATATTTGAAATTCACACAACCTTATCAGTTGATGCTGGACTATTTTTTCATACGTGATGATCTGCAGGTAAAAACGCTTTCTGATTTAAACGGTAAAATAATTGTCATTCCTAAAGGTTTTCTACACCTAGAGACAGTAAGAAAAAAATTTCCGTTGTTAAAAATAATGGAAGTGAACAGCCTGATGGAAGCAATTCAAAGTGTACTGGAGTATCGAGCGGATATTCTATTGGACTCACATTCGGTCATCAGTTATTTGTTAAAAAAAAATAGTATCGCCAATATTAAACCCTTTAAAGTGCTGCCACCCGCTGAAACAAGAAAAGTCTACATGGCGGTTCCCAAGCAAAACGCAATTTTGGCTGATATTTTAAATAAGGCGTTAAATGCTATTCCCGAGCTCAAGAAACAAGATATCTATACCAAATGGTTTGGATCGGCTTTAGTAAAACAGATACCCAGGTTGGAAATCACTCCTAAAGAAAGGCGATGGCTGGATCAACATAAAGTCGTTAGGTTTACCGGTGATCCGAACTGGCTTCCTTATGAGGCATTTGACCGACAGGGTAATTATATAGGTATTGTTGCCGAACACTTGAAACTGATTGAGCAAAAACTGAATATTAAAATTGAGTTTATTCCCGTTAATTCCTGGTCAGAATCCATTGCCAAAGTTAAACAGGGAGAGGTTGATGTGTTGTCTGAAACCGTGGATTCGAATCTTAAATCGGAATTAACATTTACTCAGCCTTATCTTTCAAGTCCTGTTGTCATTGTGATGAAAAATAATGAAAACTATGTCGAGAATATAAACAAAATTAAGCATAAAAAAATAGCGGTCATTGAACAATATGGTTATGTGCCAGCTATTTTAAGAAAATATCCGAATATTAACTTCTACCAGGTCAAAAATATAAAAGAAGGTTTAACCTCAGTCTCAACGGGTAAGGTAGATGTGTTGTTAGCGACATTGGCACAGGCCAGTTATCATATTTCTGCCTTAGGTATTAATAATGTTCGTATAGTCGGTAAAACAGAATTTACCACGCAATTGTCTTTTGGAATGCGTAAAGAGTTTGAACCTTTAGTTCCTTTGTTTAACCGTGCCTTAAATCATATCAGTCAAGCTCAGAAGCAACAGATTTTTTCTAACTGGGGGAAAAATAAGTTTGCCGAAAAAATTGATTATGAATTTATCTTTAAATTGGCGGCAATTTTTATTCTGATAATTTTTATTATTGTTTATTGGAATTTAAAATTAGCGAAGGAAGTAAAACTTAGAAAAGAAATAGAAGCACAAACACAAGCATTAATAGACAACATTCCGTTACAGATCTTTGTGACGAAATTTGATGGCAAAATTCTTTCAGCCAATCCTAAAGCAATTGACGACTATAAAATTAAACAACAAGATTTGGCGAACATTAATCTGTTTGATTTTTTTACTGACCCCAGTGAATCAATAACGATCAAAAACGAAATTTTACAGCATGGAAAAATAGAACAAAAAATTTTGCCGTTTAAAAATCATCAGGATCAAATAAGATCGATGATGCTATCAATTCTTCCGATATTTTATAACAAGGAACATGCGCTGTTAATGATTGCAGTTGATATGACCGAAAGGCTGCAAATGGAAGCTGATTTAAAGGATGCAAGAGATAATGCAGAGGCTGCCACTCGAGCCAAATCTGAATTTTTAGCCAATATGAGTCATGAAATACGGACACCAATGAATGCCATTATTGGTTTTACCGAATTGTTAAACGAGCAGGTGACTGAGCCAAAATTAAAATCGTTTGTAAAAACAATTCAATTGGCAGGAAATAACTTATTGGCTCTAATAAACGATATTCTGGATTTATCTAAAATTGAAGCCGGCAAATTAAGTATAGAAAAAACGCCATGTAATCCGCATGCTATATTTTCCGAATTGGGAAATATTTTTATGATGAAAATGCAAGAAAAAAATATTGATTTCATCATGGATATTGATCCAGTTATTCCTGAAAGTATGCAGCTTGATGCGACTCGTTTAAGACAGGTACTGCTTAATTTGATTGGTAATGCGGTTAAGTTTACCGATCAAGGGTATATTCGTTTGAAGGCAAGAACCAGTAATGAAGATGAAATTCATAGTAAGCTGGATTTGTTAATTGATGTTGAAGATAGCGGTATTGGAATTTCGATAGACCAACAACATCGTATTTTTCAGGATTTTGAACAGTCAGAAGGCCAGAGCGTAAGAAAATATGGTGGTACCGGGTTGGGTTTGTCTATCAGTAAGCGGCTGGTTGAAATGATGGGAGGGGAACTCAGTCTAACTAGCCAACTAGGGCACGGATCTACCTTTACTATAAAATTAACCGATGTTGATATTGCCTCACTCATTTTGGATCAAGAAGAGCCTCAATCTCCTCCAACTACTGAGATCGTGTTTCTTGCCAGTAAAATTTTAATTGTGGATGATGTGGAAGATAACCGAAATTTGCTGATTGCAAACTTTAGTGATACGCAGCTTCAAGTGGTGGTGGCTGAAAATGGTTTACAAGCCGTTGAGCTGGCAAAAAAGAATGATTTTGGTCTGATTCTAATGGACATCCGCATGCCTGTAATGGATGGTTATCAGGCCGCTCGAGAAATTAAAGCATTTACGAATGTTCCGATCATTGCTTTAACGGCTTCAGTAATGAATGATGATTTTGAGCGAATTAAGACTGATAATTTTAACGGTTATCTTAAAAAACCAATATTAAAAGCGGATTTAGTAACAGCGTTAAGTAAATTTCTTCCCTATGAGGAAGTTACTGTTAAGCCTAAATCAGATAAGACTGTGGTCTTATCTGAACGAGAAGTGAAAAATGCAGAATTGTTATACCCTGAGCTGGAGAAATTAAATAGTAGTTGGGCTTCTGTGATAAAAAATAACAATATTGCAGAAATTAAAGATTTTACCCAGGCGATTGAAACAGCGAATCAACAGAATCCGATTTCAATCGTCAGTGATTATGTCAATGATTTAAAAAATGATCTGGATTCTTTTGATATAGCAGCCATCATAAATAAGCTAAATTACTTTCCGGAACTTGTATCAATATTAAAGGTGAAAATAGAGTAAGAATAGAAGCACTTTTCTTCCTCATAAATATCCAGGGCTAGTTGTTTAATGTAATAAAGGCTTTAAGAATCTTACTGGCCCTCATCATTCCTTGGTGAACATTATGCTCAATCTCAGACATGGTGATTTCACCTTCAGATTTGCCGGCAGCCCAATTGGCAACAACGGACAGGTTGACATAATTTATACCCAGTTCTTTTGCCAGAGCGGCTTCCGGCATGCCGGTCATACCAACCAGGTCGCACCCGTCTCTCTCCATACGTTGAATTTCAGCAATTGTTTCCAGTCTGGGACCTTGGGTACAGCCATAAGTACCCGATGGGGTAACTGATACCCCGGCGTTATCGGCAGCTAAAATTAACTGTACCCTTAATGATGGGTGGTATGGCTGTGAGAAGTCAATATGTGTAACCTGTTCCAAATCATCGGCAAAAAAAGTATGCTCCCGTCCATAGCTGTAGTCGATTATTTGATCGGGGATGGCAATTTGAGCAGGGGCCATTTCCGGGGTTATGCCACCTACTGCAGCAACTGCGACTATGGATTCAATGCCCAATTTTTTTAATCCCCAGATATTTGCACGGTAATTTATTTTATGAGGTGGAATGGTATGTGGATTCCCGTGTCTGGCTAAAAAAACGACTTCTTGCTGAAAAATTTTTCCGGTGATAAATGCTGCCGAAGGTTTTCCATAAGGAGTGTCTATATGCTCCTGTTTAATGATTTCCAGATCATCCATCTGGGTCAGGCCAGTTCCGCCGATTATTGCTAATTCAGTCATTCTTAAATCTCTTCCAGGCAGGCAAAGATACCTGCGGCATTGCGTAAATAACCTTTGTAGTCCATACCGTAGCCAAAAATATATCGGTCGGCAACCTGTAAAGCAACAAAATCGGCACTGATGGGTTTATTCTTGTTAATGATCTTGTCCACCAGAACGGCGCTATAGACTTTTTCAGCGCCTTGTTGTTTACAGTATTGGATAATGGCTTCAAGGGTTATGCCTTCATCCAGAATATCGTCAACAATCAGTACGGTTCGTCCTTGCAGTGAACTTTCCGGCTTAACCAGCCACTTGATTTCACCACCTGATGTTTGGTTTTGATACCGGCTGGCATTGATGGTGTCCAGCGTTAATGGAAAGTTTAATAAAGGCATTAACTTACCGGTGGTAATAATACCGCCATTCATCACGCAAAGCAGCACAGGGTTACTATCTGCCAATTGCAGGTTTATTTGTTTAGCCATATTTTTCAGAGCTGCTTCAACTTCGGCTTCGGAATGTAGTAACTCTGCAGAAAGGCTGACTTGTTTGATTTCTTCAAGCATTGTTTTGATTTAACCGGCTAATTAGTTGAGAGATTTGTTGCCATTTTTCTGTTTTAAAAAGTTGTTTACGAGTGAAGCTGTTTTTACCGCGCATGTTGTTTAATCTCTTTTCTCGCTGTCGGTCTTGGGTTACCGGCAAGGCTTCCAGAACCTGTTCGGCTGCCTCTGGATTATTACAAACCAGTATCATATCGCAACCGGCTTGTTGAGCTTGTCGGGCGCGTTCAGGAAAATCCCCCACTGAAGCAGCACCTTCCATGCTTAAATCATCGCTGAAAATCGTACCATGAAAGTTTAATTGTTGACGTAAGATTTTTTGTAACCAAAAGGTTGAAAATCCGGCTGGGTTCGGGTCTATTTTTGAATACACTACATGTGCGGGCATAATGCCCTCCAGACCGTCGGCAATGAGCTGTTTGAAAGGTATTAGGTCTTTTTGTTCTATACTGTTAAAGTCCCTTTCATCGACCGGTAAGGTAAGATGAGAATCCAAAGCAACTGCACCATGGCCAGGAAAGTGTTTGCCGGTTGCTGCCATACCTGCCATATTCATGCCTTTACGGAATTGACCGGCTAGTTGAGTAGCTAAACTAGCGTGGCTTGAGAATGAACGGTTACCAATAATTTCACTGACACCGCAATCGATATCAAGTACCGGAGCGAAGCTGAAATCTACACCGACAGCCAATAGCTCTGCAGCCATAAGCCAGCCCGCAGGTTTGGCCAGGTCAGGATCCTTGGCGTAACAAGAGGCGGCAGGCAGTCGGGTAAACCCTTGTTGAAACCGTTGAACACGCCCCCCTTCCTGATCAACGGCAATAAGGATATCGCCATTGCGCGCTTGTCGAATATCTTGGATTAATTCAGAAACCTGTTCAGGACTTTGAAAATTTCGTGAGAAAAGAATGACTGCGCCTGTATTAGGGTGATTGATTTTGATTTTCTCTGATGCTTTCAGGCTGATACCTTCAACATCAATCATGACGGGTCCGATTGCTTGCTTTTGTGCCATATTGTTTAGATTATCATTATATAAATTAATGTATTTGCCCTATACTAGGTCTCTAATAATCCAATTATATAGGAACCCGATATGCGGTTTTTTGTTTTGTTACTGAGTTTTATGTTTTTGCCCTTAATGGTAATGGCGGAAGAAGAGGAAAATGCCAAGCCTTCGGTCGATTACCTTGAAATGGCCCCAAAACTGACTGTTAATCTGGCTGAACGTAGAAAATATTTATTGGTTAAGGTACAGCTGCTCATTAAAGGACGAGCCAATACCGACAGAATTAACGAACATATGCCGGCTATGCGGCATGAGCTGCTTATGTTCCTATCAGGTAAGAGTGAAGAGGAACTGCAAACAGCACTGCAACGAGAAGCGGCTAGAAAGGAGTCTTTTAATAGAGTGAAAGCTGTTTTGGATAAGTATTCCAGCAGTGAGGGGCTGGAAGATTTGTTTTTTACTGCCTTTTTGATCAATTAAACGCACTGTTGAATGTAAAATATCTTGTACTAGTCAGAAGCGTTTAAATTGTTCCCTAGGGCATTTTTAATCCGCTCTAATTGCTGTTCGATTTCATCTGACTGGTAGCGGGTTGCGGGATATTTCCCCCAGACCGGGGCGGGCCATGCTTTATCATATTGATAACGTACTACATGGTGCAGGTGTAATTGTGGCACAATGTTGCCAATACTGGCGATATTCAATTTATCGGCTTGGAAGACGGATTTAAGGTGTACAGCGAGTAAGCTTGATTCCGCTAATAATTGTATTTGTTGTTGTTTCTCAAGTTGAAAAATTTCTTTAATTTCATTGATTTCCGGAATCAGGACAAACCAAGGATATTGGCTGTCATTTATCATGCGTAATTGACAAAGCTCAAAACGACCACAGAAAATACTGTCCTGTTTAAGTTGGGGATGTAATTGGAATGTCATCTGAGTCTGCTTTATAATTCAGTTGATCTATTCTAAATATAATGACAATAAAAGGATAGCCTTATGTCTGTGAATGTTATTTCGATTCAGGAGCAGTTGGACGAGCAACCGGCTTTTAAAATCTCGTTTAAACTACTGTTGAGTTTTTATCTGATGATTCCACTGTGTTTGTCATTGATGCTACTGGACCAGTGGCAATTTGCCGGTTATATTCAGCAGCACCTTCCATCCAGCCCAAAACATTTCCTTTTATTTCAGGTTCTTTTTGGCACTCCACATATTATTGCCAGCAGCATCGTTTTGGTCAGTAATACTGAATATTTAAAGTTATATAAGTTAAAATTATTATTTATGACTCTGGCTATTATTTTATTCTTTGGTGTCGGCAGTTTATTTATCCCTTATCTTGTTTTATATGTTTTGGCGGCTTCCTGGACTGTATATCATGTGCTTAAACAACAATATGGAATTGGTCGAGGAGTTTACCGGTTACCAAATTGGGCTTTTTATTTGTTAATGTGGCTGGCAGTAGGCGCAGGTATTTTTGTTTATATTGGCATTTTTTTAAAAAATAGCTTGGATGTCCAGCAAGCCGAATGGGTTATGCAGACAGCAGGCAGTTTGTCAGTTTGCTTGGTATTGATGACAATCTATTGTCATCGTTATGTTAACAATAGTATCGGTCTGTATTTTATGTGGTCCAATACCTTGTTGGTACTGAGTAGCTTTTATTTATACGTTGAACAATATTATTTCTTGGCTATTTTGATACCAAGAATAGTTCATGATGTAAGCGCCTATGTGTTTTATGTCAGTCATGATTACAATAAACATCATAGCCAACCCAGGAATTTTATTTATCGTTGGGCGCAAAGTTGCCATCTGCCTATTTTTTTGGTCTTACCTTTGCTTTCATTCGTATTGACGGTAATATTGCAGAACTATGGAGATGCCTTGGTCGGCGAAATTACACGCCTGTTTTTTGGTATAGAAGTTCGTAAGGCGATTACTTTAGGGTTAATCGGCTATTTGGCTTTAATGCATTATTATACTGAGGCTTTTACTTGGCGTGCTGATTCACCCTACCGCAAGTTTATAGCTTTTAAGCGTTAGTGGAGGAGGGGCGGTATAATGCCCCCCACCAGTTTGTTTGTGTTTAATCATCCAGGGTGAAGCCAACTTTAATGGTGACTTGCCAATGTGCAATTTTTTCACCTTCAATATGACCACGGGTTTCTACAACCTCGAACCAGCGCATATCGTGTATGCTTTGACTGGCTTTTGCTACCGCATTTTCAATCGCCTCCTGAATGCCAACGGTTGATGAACCGGTTAATTCTATTTTTTTATAAATATGTTCGGGCATGTTGCTTTCCTCGTTGTTGGTAGTAAATTTCCAGTTCCAGAAGGCGCTGGGGGGTACCTATATCCATCCAAAAGCCATTATATTGTTCACCAGTGACTTTTTGCTGATCGATGGCTAGTCTTAACAATGGTCCTAGTTTGTTTTGTTCTTGGCCCGGTGATTGCTTGAATAAATCGGGGTGGTAAATTCCTATACCGCTAAAAGTTAGCCGATTTTGATCGGATTGATTTAAATAACCATTGCCAGCCAATGCAAAGTCTCCTTGTTGGTGGTGGCTTGGATTTTGTATCAATACCAGATGAGCCAATTCAGTGCATTTGTTTTTAAGTGTAGCAAAAGGGAAGTCAGTCGCAATGTCCCCGTTAACCACTAAAAATACCTGATCTCCGATTAACGGCAAAGCATTGGCAATACCACCAGCTGTTTCCAGCGGCTGATTTGCCTCATCAGAATATTCAATGCATGCTCCCAATTGATGGCCATTGCCAAGGTAGTCTTTAATCTGCTGACCTAAGTGTGCCAGATTTACGATGATTTCACTAAAGCCGGCTTCGACCAGATTAATGATGGTGTGTTCAATTAGAGGTTTTCCATCCGCTTTAAGTAAGGGTTTTGGAGTATGGTCAGTCAATGGACGCATTCTTTCCCCTCTACCGGCAGCCAGAATCATTGCTTTCATGGTGAGACAGTATCCTCAATTGGAATATGATGCTTTAAAAAACGAACAAAATCATTTAGTTCCGGATAATTGCTGCTTATATTTAACACATAATTCATGGTGCGTGGAATATCCTGCAGATAATCGGGTTTGTTGTCTCTTAATTTTAAGCGACTAAAAATACCAATTGCTTTTAAGTGACGTTGTATACCCATTAAATCAAACCAGCGTTTAAATTGCTCGAAACGAACCTGAATCAGTCCTGCTTTTAGTAGTCGCTGGTAATATTGTTGAAGCCATTGCTCTATCAGTACTGTCGGCCAACTGATATAGCAATCGCGTAACAAGGAGACTAGGTCGTAAGTAATTGGGCCGATTACGGCATCCTGAAAATCAATGACACCCGGTGAGTTTTGCTCCAGAACCATCAGGTTGCGGGAATGATAGTCTCTGTGTACACAAATGTATGGTTGTTCCAATGCCGACTGAATCAAAAAATGATGAAGTGAAGATCGGATGTGTTCGGGCATGGTAATGTTTAGCCGCTTTTCCAGATACCATTCATTGAAGATGTTTAGCTCAGTCAATAATAAGGCTCGATCATATTGCGGTAGTAGTGTAGTGTTTGCTTCCAGACGAGTTTGTAGCTGAAATAAACTTGTCATAGCACTTTGATATAAATTGTCAGCTGTTTCTTGAGCAAGTAAATCAAGAAAGCTGGTGGAACCAAAGTCTTCCAGTAATAAAAAACCTCGTTCCAGGTTTTGCGCATATATATTTGGAGTGTTTACATCGGCTTGGCTGAAAAGTTCTGCTACAGTTATGAATGCGTTTATATTTTCTTTTTCTGGCGGTGCATCCATGACTATATATTGCTTAGTTGCTGTTTTAACTCTGAAATATCGTCTAAAGCTGGCATCACTGGAGGCTGGTTGGCATGATTTAATGTCCATCTCGAGTTCATCTTTTAACCAGTTAAGCAGGTTTTTTTGTCTTAAGTCGTCTGTGATCATGTCTGGTACAGTACTTTATTTCAATAGCCAATGTAAATTTAAGGTAAAATGTGAGTGCAGCATTTTATTCTATTTATTAACATTCAAGCTAATATAACTCCATTTCACTATATGTCTCGCGGCTTTTTTATTGTTTCTCTTATATTTTTGCTGGCAAATGTTGCTTATGCTGATGATTCGGCATGGAATTGTGAAAAAACGACAACATCAAAAGAATGGGTCTGTGTCGCTCAGCCTAGCAAAGATGATGTTGAGGATGAAACAAAAAATGTGTTGATTGAACAGGCACCTGTACCTGTTGAAGTGACTCAGCTGCCTGTGCAACAAGAGCCGGAAATTAATCCTAAACAATTGCCGACAGTCTATAGTCAGCCACCCCGTACTGTTGCCAGACGTTCGGGTTGGACATGTCAGGCAGGTGGACAGGAAGATACTTGGGATTGTAGTTTGTCAGGCGTTGATCCTAAAGGACAGGCGAGGGTCATGGAGGGGAAAACCCGAACAACCCGGTTATTATCGCCGGCGTTTAGTTTTAATCAGGAAGAGGTTTTTAAAAACCTGCATACTGAGTTGCAATATGATCCTTGGGAAAGCTGTTTGACCCGGTTGGGCGCACCGGATGATTTTGTGCCCAGAAAGGATTTGAGGGAAGGTGCGCCGATTGATGTGGTGGCTGACTATACCGAGGCTTTTGATAATGAAATCACTACCTTTATCGGCAATGTAGAAATGACCCGGGCTGATCAGCGGATGTTTTCTGACATGGCGAACTATGATACGGTTTCAGAAACACTCGATGCTCAGGGAAATGTCTATTATCACGAAGATGAGTTATCTATGTTCAGTAACACCGCATTACTGAATCTAGCAACAGATCAGGCGCGTATGCGTGACGCTCTATTTATTTCGCCATCCACTCCCTTACGTGGTAGGGCAAAAACCATTTACCGCGAGAGCAAGGTGTTTTCGCGTTATAAAGATGTCGCCTATACCAGTTGTCGTCCCGGTAATCAGGACTGGGTTATCCATGCCTCTGACTTAAAAATGAATAAAAGTACCGGTAAAGGTTCGGCAAAAAATGCCTGGCTGGAATTTAAAGGCGTACCTTTAATCTATACCCCATATTATTCCTTTCCAATTGATGATCGTCGCCTCTCCGGTTTTTTACCGCCTACTTGGGGTAATACAGAAGAAAATGGTGTTGATATCACTGTGCCTTATTATTGGAATATTGCCCCCAATTATGACTCGACACTGGTACCCCGTTTTATGTCCAAACGTGGTGTCGTGCTGGCGGGTGATTTTCGATACATGACTGAAAGTTCCAAAGGCAAGTTGGCGTTGGAGTTTATGCCGACGGATACTTTGCGTGATAAACCGCGTTATCAGGGGCATTTTGATAACAGAAGCATTTTCGGTAACGGTTGGTCCAGCAATCTGGATCTGAATTATGTTTCGGATAAGGATTACCGGGATGATATGCGTAGTACCATTGGTTTCTCTACCGCGACCAGGTTAAGAAGTTACGGAAATTTGAATTATGGTAATCAATGGATGAATTTTACTGCGATGGCAGACAACTACCAGAATACCGATAGGAGTTTAACTACTAAATTATATCGTCATTTACCTCGAATGGATTTGAAACTGCACCATTCTTTTGACGAACTGCCGATTGATTTGGAAATGAAAAATCAATTTGTTTATTTTCAGCATGACTCAAAAGTTAGAGGGCAGCGATTGAATGTCAGGCCATCCATATCATTACCAATTGAATCGGAAGGTGCAATAATAAATCCGAGGTTGTCGTTACAACACACTCAGTATTGGCTGACAAAACAGGCGCTTGGTACGCCGAATTCAATTACACGCACATTGCCTATTGCCTCGATTGACAGTGGCCTGTTTTTTGAACGGGACTTTAAGTTTGGTGATGTGGGATTTAGGCATACGATAGAGCCGCGATTATTTTATCTGTATATACCGCACGAAGATCAAAAAGATATTCCGCTGTTTGATACCGGTACTTTTGGTACGTCGGATTTTAACAGTCTGTTTAGGGAAAACCGATTTACCGGTTTTGATCGGGTACAGGATGCCAATCAGGTCACTGCAGCTTTGACAACACGCTTTGTTGATACTAATTCGGGTATGGAGCGATTAAAATTAAGCATTGGTGAAATCTTTTATTTTCGTGACAGAGAAGTGGTGACTTCCGGGGCGTCATTAACTAACAGTCGTTCGGATGTTATCGGTGAGGCTAGCGGGCAACTGACTGAACATATCGATTTTTCTTCTCGTTTGGTTTGGGATCCTTATCTTCAGGATGCTAACAGCGGGATGGTTGAACTTAGATATAGAGATCAGCCGGGTAAGTTATTTACAGTGAGATACCGCTACCGGAAGGAAGGGGTTAGGAATGATTTTAGCCCTGTTTCTCAAAGAGCTTTAATCAATACTGATGTTTCGGCAAAATGGCCGATTTACGACAATTGGTATTTTGTCGGGCGATGGATGTATTCATTACTGGATAACTCATCACTTGAATCATTTATTGGCCTGGAGAAAGAAAGTTGTTGCTGGCGTTTTCGCATATTAGGACAGCGGTCTCCAGATGGTGTTGATGAGTTTGGTAATACTAATTATGATTTCCGTTTTATGTTGCAATTAGAGTTAAAAGGATTAACTGGTCTGGGTGATAAAATTGACCAATTTCTGGAAGGTAAATTTGGTGTGGTTGGTTATCAAAAACCGGTTAGATAATATGATTAAAAAAATATTCGTTAAATTATGCTGTGTTTTCTTGTTGATAAACAGTTTTGCTGTACAGGCTGCTGAACTACTGGATCGGATTGTTGCAATAGCTGAAGATGATGTGATTTTAGAAAGTGAGTTGCAGAATGAAGTTTATGCTGTGGTGGAAAAAATAAAAGCCAGCAATATGTTAATGCCGCCGGCTTTTGTTTTGCGTAAACAGATAGTGGAAAAGCTGGTCATGGATTCGTTACAACGTCAGCTGGCCGAACGAGCGGGAATTAATGTGACCGATGAGATGTTAAACCTTTCGGTTGCCGATATTGCTCATCGTAATAATATGTCTGTTGATGAGTTTAAAGCGGAGTTGGCCAGACAGGGAATGAGTTACGAAAAGTTTTATCGGGATATGCGTAATGAAATTATCATAAATCAGTTGCGGGGTCGTGAAATTGGTGCACGAATAAAAGTGACTGATCGAGAAGTAAAGCATTATCTTGAAACGCAGGAAAAAATTGGCGATGAAGTAGTCCAATATAATATCGGACATATATTATTGTCCTTGCCGGGAGAAGCGGCTCCGTCAGAAGTTCAGGCGGCAAGAACCAAGGCAGAAAGATTGATACAACAATTACGTGAAGGTCAGGATTTTAAACAAATGGCCATGGCTGAATCAGAGGGTGCCCAAGCTTTGCAAGGTGGTGATTTAGGTTGGCGTAGTATGGCAGAAGTACCAACCTTATTTAGTGATGTAGTCGGAAAGTTGGGGCAAGGTGATGTAGCAGAGCCGATTCATAGTCCCAGTGGTATTCATATTATTAAGTTGTTGGGTCTTAAAGGTTTGAAAAAACATATGGTAACCAAAACCAAAGCCAGACATATTTTAATTAAGACTAATGAATTAATTAATGATGAAGAAGCGAAAAAACGCCTGCTGGCTTTAAAATCAAGGGTGTTGGAGGGAGACCATTTTGAAACTTTAGCTCGCTCACACTCTGACGATAAGGGGTCGGCTATAAAAGGGGGAGATTTGGGCTGGGTACAGCCAGGTGCATTAGTTGCGCCATTTGAAGCGGCGATGAATGAGTTGGAGCTAAATGAGATAAGTGAGCCGGTACAAACTCAATTTGGCTGGCATATAATTCAGGTTTTGGATAGAGAAGTTAAAGATAATAGTTCCGAGCATCGCAAAAACCAGGTTAGAGAAATTATTCGTAAACGTAAAATTGAAGAAGAAACTGAGTTATGGTTGCGTCGTTTACATGATGAAGCCTATATAGAAATTTTTATGGATAGATTGTAATTGAGTATAAATTAACAGCACATGGATAAGAGCAATCAAAAGTCTAATGTAATCAGGATGAATGAACTGGAGTATAAACAGCGATTGAAACAGGCTTTGGCAACTGAACAGCTTGAAGAATTCCGCGATTTTGTAAAAAAAATGGCATTGGAATTAAATATAGATATGCTCGATTGTGCCGCTGCCTTGGCGTCGATTAATCTTCAGACAAAAAGAAAAGAAAAACGTAAACTCCCTGCGGTTCAGGAAGACAGGTTTGATATTCCGCATAAAATGTTACGCTACCGGATTGAAGTCGGACGTAAACATTCGCTTGATGAGGATTTACTAAAGCGTGTGTTGGTTGAAGAAGCCGGTGTAGAAATGAAAATGATCGGACCGATTGATATTCGATTTGTTTTTACTTTGTTGGAACTTCCTGAGGGAATGCCGGAAGATATTTTTCAGCATTTAAAAAATGTAGAAATTAATCAACAAAAGCTTCATCTTAAACGTATCAACAATAGAAACCAAAATCATCGTAATAAAGGTGGTTTTAGGCGTACTCGAAATAATCGTCACAAAAAGTCCATGATGACAGAAAAAGCTGTAAACATCAGTGATTAAATGCTAACGAAAGGGTTATTGCGCATTTCCTCGCCAAATGTTGACATGGGGCCATGTCCTGAAATAAATCGAATATCTTTCCCTAATGGCCATAATTTGTTCTTGATTGAGGAAACCAGTGTATTAAAGTCACCTTTCGGAAAATCAGTGCGACCAATGGAGCCTTTGAATAAAACATCACCAACCAAAGCCAGCTTGGAATCGGGGTGATAAAAAATGATATGCCCGGGTGTGTGTCCAGGGCAGTGAATAACGTGTAATGTATTGTCACCGACTGTAACGGTATCGCCATCATTTAACCATGGAGTAGGTGAAAAACTTTCACAGACAGGAAAGCCGAACGTTTGACATTGCAGTGGGATACTTTCAATAAGAAAATGGTCTTCTATTTGCGGACCGAGAACAGGTATGCCCAGTCTGCTAATCAGCTCAGCAGTGGCACCAACATGATCCAAATGACCATGGGTAAGTAGAATAGATTCCACCTGTACTTGTTCTTTATTTATTTCTGTTAAGATCAAATCAATATCGCCGCCCGGGTCAACAATGGCTGCTTTGCTGGTTTTATCGCAAATTAACAGGGTACAGTTCTGTTGGTATGGGGTGACAGGTATGATGCTATATCTCATGACAAGCTGTGTTTAAATTAAAAGAATAAATAATATCATAAGCAGTTGACTGCAGTTGGAGAAGGTTCTGATTTTTAAAATTATATTTGGAGAGCTTGAAATTGTCTTTTTATCCCGAACAACGCTTAATATAAATGGCACAAAATAAACTATGACGACAATTAATTATATCGATACGCCAGAAAAACTGGATAATTTATGTCAACAAATAGCCGGCCAACCATGGCTTGCGCTGGATACGGAATTCTTACGAGAAAAGACCTATTATCCCATTTTTTGCTTGCTGCAAATCGCAACACCGGACTGGGTGGCTTGTGTTGACCCCATTGCTTTGCCGGATTTAAGCAAACTGTTCGATGAGATATACAAGCCAGAGGTTGTGAAAGTATTTCATTCGTGCCGACAGGATCTTGAAATTTTTTATCAAATTACCGGTAAGATACCACAGCCTGTTTTTGATACCCAAATTGCCGCTCCTTTATTGGGTTTTCAGGAAAATCCCGGATATGCAATGCTGGTTTCCAATTTTTTAAATATTAATTTAAATAAAGCACACACACGTACTGACTGGTCGGTAAGGCCCTTAACTACAGATCAGATTCAATATGCAGCTGATGATGTTATCTATTTGTGTCAGGTATATAAAATCATTTGTGACAAACTAAGTTCACTGGGCCGTATTGACTGGCTGGAAAATGACTTTGCTCAGCTTTATAATTCAGAGCTTTATCAGGCTGTACCGGAAAACGCCTGGTTACGCATCAAAGGAAAAAACAAGCTGACAGGTAAGCAATTATCTATAGTGCAAACACTGACCAGTTGGCGGGAACAAACTGCTCAGCAGGAAAATAGACCCAGAAACTGGTTGTTGCGAGATGAAATGCTGCTGGAACTGGCCAAATTACAGCCGGTTACACTGAAAGAGTTGGCCGCCATCCGAAATATGAGTGAACGGACGGTGAAACGCTATGGCAGTAAATTATGTCAATTAATTGAGCAGGCTCGAGAGCGTCCACCAACACCATTGTATGAGAATGGCCGGCCAGCTAAAAAGTCTCAACAACAAGAGGCGGTATTGGATATTTTGACTGCCGTGGTCAGAATAAGAGCGGAAGAAAACTCATTAAATCCGGCAATTTTAGCTAGCCGGAAAGAACTTGAAGGCTTATTGCTTGAAGACAATAACGATTGTTCTATATTACATGGTTGGCGTTATGAAATGGTGGGTAAAGAATTGGTCGGCTTGCTTAATGGCGAAATGATGTTAAAAGTGCAGAAAGACCAGTTAAATATTATTGCTGATTAAAAGCCCAATAAATTATCGTTATGTTAAAAGGTCAGGGAGGGTATGAATATTACCCTCCCTTATTAGCTTAACCTTTACCTGGCAACATACCTACTGAGCCGGGTTTGATACGTTTGCACTGAACAACCACATCCTCTAAATTGCATTTGAATGTGCCATTATCACTACATGAATTACAAACAGGTTTGCCTTTGTCTTTTATCTCGTTCAAATGCCAACCATAACCTTGTGTCTGACAGAATTTTTTAGCATAACGTTTTACTCTGCCATCGCTTGAAGCTGCCTTTATCGACTGGTCTTTAGTTTTGCATTGTGGTGAAGCCAGTGTATTAGCCATTAGATCCCGATAAATATATTCGGTAGCTGAAGCGGTGCTGGCATACAGGCATAGCGTTGCTATAAAGAAAAAATGTTTAAGGTTCATGGTCTTCTCTCTAATGATTGTTGTATTAGAATTGAGTTCAATTGTTAATCTAGAACTCTGATATTCATTAATCGTGTTTCTTCTTCCAATTGCTCTTTTATAGGGGCAAATTTATCGTTTTCAGATTTTTTCACCATTAATAGGACAGCAATCGATAAGAATGCTGCAATGCCGACATATACCCAGAAATTATCTTTTGTTTGTTCTTCACTCATTTTTATGTACCTCATGATTTTTTTTGTTCGGTGCTTTGTTACTAAATTAATGCAGAAGGTATGTGCAATAAATTATTTGTAGCGAATCGATACTATAAAAAAGTTTGTCTGTTGTCAAACTAATATCGTCTCGATACCATTAATTTCGGGCAAAAAAAAACGACCATTGATGGCAATGATCGCTTAAGAATTTTGTTGAAGGTTCTATTTATGGAAATGATGCATCGGACAGGCGTCCTCACGTAAACTGATCATTGGCCATTTTGCATTATCGGCATAGATTTTTAGTTGATCATCTGGATTAACGACGACAGCATTATCAACCAGTTTTAATAACGGCAGATCGTTATGGGAATCACTGTAAAACCAGCTGTCTGTCATAACTTCTGTGGAATCTTTTAACCATGCTTCCAACAGTTTTACTTTTCCTTCCTGGAAACAGGGAATGCCCACAAATTGTCCGGTATAACGACCATTTTTAAATTCAGGTGTGGTGGCAAGAAGGTTACTAATGCCATATAAATTAACGATGGGTTCTGTAACAAAACGGTTAGTGGCGGTAATGACTAATAGTGTATCCCCCCTGTCCCTATGTTTATTAATCAAATCCTGGGCCGGTTGTAACAGAATGGGTCTGATGATTTCCTCGATAAATTGATCTCGCCACTTAAAGAGTTGTTTTGGCTCATTATCGGCTAAGGGTTTTAAGGAGAAGTTGAGGAATTCGACAATATCCAAATGGCCTTGTTTATAATCCTCATAAAATTTGGCATTGGCCTTTTCGTAGTAATCTTTATCAACAATACCCTGGTCAACGAGAAACTGTCCCCACAAGTAGTCGCTGTCATCAGCTATTAAGGTATTATCAAGGTCAAAAATGGCTAAACTCACGGTAATTCCCAATCTAAGAAATTTAAAAGTAAAAGTGCTAGGCATTAGCGCTTTTTTTATGGAACAATAAGGTCATTAATTTTAATTTCTGACTTATGAATCAATTTTACCATTTAGGCTGAAAGTGAAATAGCTTTTAACGTGTTGCATTCTGTTTAAGGGTGAAAGTTATTTTAGACTAATCTTTTTCAAATAAAGATTTTCGATGGTATTGATCGCTATAAGGAAGATATTGCATAGGTTTTAATAATGATTGACTCTAAAGGGTATCGACATAATGTCGGAATTATCCTTTGCAATGACGAGGGTCGGGTTTTTTGGGCGAAGCGCGCCGGGATGAATTCCTGGCAATTCCCTCAAGGTGGGATTGATGAAAATGAAGATCCCGAAGCGGCTATGTACCGTGAATTAAGAGAGGAAACCGGACTTGGGGCTGAGCATGTGCAATTACTGGGCAGGACTCGTTATTGGTTAAGGTATAAGTTGCCGGAACGTTATATTCGTAAACATTCTTATCCTTTATGTATTGGCCAGAAACAAATATGGTATATCCTGCGTATGACAGGTAAGGAGTCGGATGTACGTTTTGATTGTGCCGAGAAACCGGAATTTGATGGCTGGCGTTGGGTGGATTACTGGGAGCCGTTAAATCATGTGGTTTACTTTAAACGTAAAGTTTATCGCAGAGCCATGACCGAACTTGGTTGGGTTCTGGCTTCAGATGCGGTGCCGGTCAGCGCGGCAGGTTATTTTGCTAAAGATAAGAAACAGTTGTCTAAAAAGAAAACCTAAACGGTTAAAGCCTGAGGCTGAAGGAAATTAATAATTATCGGCTTATTTCTAATAACCGCCTGAATGGAACTCGAGTTCCTTTTGCACAATCTTTAGCCGTTTAACTTCAGTTTCGATCTGACCATCGGCATGAAGCTTCAAATGCCTATAGCCGGGGGGGCTGCTGTCTAAAGAAAAGCTCTCTGACATCGGTTTGAATTGAAAGCAGGTTGAAGGTGTGCCAAAAATTCGAATCGATTCTTTGTGACAGTCTATAGTTTGATGGATATGTCCAGTAGTAATAGCTTGAGCTTGAGGGTGTTTTTTTAGCGTGTTGAATAGATCATGATGGTTTTTAATCATCATGGTATCCAGCCAGGCGCTTTGAGTTGGGATGCATTGATGATGCACTGCAATCAGAGCTGGGTGGTCAGGATACTGATTGAGGCAGTGATCAAGAAAATCCAGTTCTCCTGATTCCAGCAGGCCGTGTTCTTTGCCGATTACTTGACTGTTTAAACAAATTATCTGCCAGTCTTTAAAGAAAAACTGTTTTTTACAGTTCATTTGCTCATCATCATAAAGTTGCTGCATTAACTGGTAATTATCATGATTCCCCGGAAGGCTAATGCAGGGCGTCTGGTATTGTCGTAGTGCCAGCTGAATTCTTAAATAGCTGGTTGGGTTGGGAGTTTGGGCTAAGTCGCCGGTTATTAGAATCAGATCATAATGACTTTCGGCAAAAGCTTTTTCCAGAACCATATGGAAATATTTATCGGTTTTAATGCCCAGTAAACTGTCATCCGCTTTAGGAAGTATATGCAAATCCGAAATTTGCAATATCGAAAACGGGCATTTTGTTTTAGCCATAATTCATCTTTATTCAATATCCTTGAAAAGAATTCTAGCACTTCTTGCCTGGTTGTAAAGAGACCTGAGCTGGTCGGGTAGGGCTTCCAGTGTAGAGGGCTTAAACCCTTGCTCAATAAACCAATGCATGGTTTGTGTGGATAATACAAATAATCGTTTTAACTTTAATTGTCTGGCTTGTTTAAATAACTGCTCAATCAGTCGATTACCTCTTGCTTGACCACGGTAGTCGGGATGCACAGCGAGACAGGCAATTGTACCGGCTGATTCATTTGTTACCGGATGCAATGCGGTGCAGCCAATAATAAGGCCGTCACGTTCAATAACAATATAATCACTGATTTCCATCTCTATCTTTTCTCTAGAACGTTTGACTAATTTTCCTTCTTGTTCCAGCGGTTTAATAAGTTCAAGAATGCCTGCAATATCGTTAAGTGTGGCCGGGCGTAATTCCTCAAATTCAGTGGAACTGATTAAGGTGCCAATACCATCCCGACTGAACAATTCCTGTAGCAGTGCGCCGTCATGATGCCTGTTAACCAAATGTACCCGGTCTATCCCCGATTGGCAGGCTTGTATAGCGGCATTAAGCGGCAGTTGGATTTGTGTTTCGGTGTCTGGATATTGTTCAAGAAAATTTTTGGCTTCCTGAGTTGTCATCTGGGCGATGGTTTGCTCGGAATCAGGAGATTTACAATTTTGCTCACAGAGTAAAATCAGTTTTTCCGCCTTGAGCGCTATGGCTACTTCCATGGCAACTTTTTCTGCTGATAAATTAAACACTTCGCCACTGGGGGAGTAGCCTATTGGGGAAAGCAAAACAACATTATTTTGGTCCAGTTGCTGATGAATTGCCTGGCTGTCAATCCGCCTGACTTCACCGGTATGACAATAATCTATACCGTTGAGAACGCCTAATGGTTTGGCGGTAACAAAGTTGCCGGATGCCACTTTAATTTTTGCACCAGCCATGGGGGAGTTAGCCAAGCCCATGGATAACAACGCTTCAATTTCAACCCGTACCAGGCCGGCGGCTTCTTTGACGCACTGTAATGCAAGGTCATCAGTGATGCGTAAATGTCGATTAAAACGAGCGGGCGCATTGTGTTTTTCCAGGCGCAGATCAACCTGGGGGCGGATACCGTGTACCAGAACCAACCTTATGCCTAGGCTGTTCAGTAAGGCAAAATCATGGACATGATGGTCGAAATCTTCAGCCAAAACCGCTTCGCCACCAAACGAAATAACAAAGGTGCGGTTGCGGTGGGCATGTATATATGGTGATGAATCTCTAAACCAGTTGACAAACGAGTCCCTGTGGTTGGCAGGTTTATCTTTTTGGCTGGAATTATTCATGTTGAATATGCACCGAGCGCCGGTAAAGCGCTCGGGATGCATGGTTTAGTCGAGGTTATCGGTGACAGCACCTTTTGATGCTGAGCTGACCAATTTGGCATATTTAGCCAATACACCACGCGTGTACCGGGGGGCTGGTTGTTGCCAGCTTTCTAAACGGCGTGCAATTTCTTCATCGCTGACATGTAGCGTTAATTGGTTGTTTTCCGCATCAATGGTAATTTTATCACCATTTTCAACAATGGCTAAAGCACCACCAACATGAGCTTCCGGGGTGATGTGTCCAACTACAAAGCCATGAGTACCGCCGGAAAAGCGACCGTCCGTAATCAAAGCGACTTCTTTGCCCAGACCTTTACCCATGACTGCGGAGGTGGGGGACAGCATTTCACGCATTCCTGGACCGCCTTTGGGGCCTTCGTAACGAATGACAATTACATCCCCTTTAACGATGTCACCATTAAGAATGCTTTGCAGAGCTTGTTCTTCGGCATCAAATACTTTGGCTTTACCGGTAAAACGTAAGCCTTCTTTACCGGTAATTTTGGCAACAGCACCTTCGGTTGCCAGATTACCGTGCAGAATAACCAAGTGACTGTCTTTTTTGATCGGTTTGTCTAAAGGCAGGATCATATCCTGACCGACCGGATAGGGTTTAACGTCAGCCAGATTTTCTGCCAGGGTTTTTCCGGTGACCGTCAGACAGTCACCATGCAGTAAACCTTTATCCAGTAATTCTTTCATCAGGGGTTGTATACCACCGATTTCAATCAATTCCGCCATTGAGTAACGACCACTGGGTTTAAGGTCGGCAACCATTGGTACTTTTTTGCCGATACGGGTGAAGTCATTCAGCGTAATATCGACATCCGCTGCGTTGGCCATAGCCAGAATATGTAAAACCGCATTGGTGGAACCGCCCAAGGCAATTACGACGGTAATAGCATTTTCAAATGCCTCGCGGGTCATAATATCCTTAGGTTTGATATCTTTTTTTAATAATTCAAGAACGGCAGCCCCCGCTCTTTCGCAATCCAACCGCTTGTCTTCAGATACCGCAGCCTGGGCAGAGCTATTAGGCAAACTCATGCCAAGAGCTTCAATAGCGGAAGCCATAGTATTGGCGGTATACATGCCGCCGCATGAGCCGGCTCCGGGGATAGCTTTGGCTTCAATTTCCGCCAGTTCGGCATCGTCGATTTTATTATTGGCCCTAGCCCCAACCGCTTCAAAAACAGAGACTACATCTAGCTTCTTGTCTTTATGGCAGCCCGGCAGAATTGTTCCGCCGTAAACAAAGACGCTGGGACGGTTTAAACGTGCCAAGGCAATCATACAGCCGGGCATGTTTTTGTCACATCCACCAATAGCTACAACGCCATCAAACCCCTGGCAGCCAGTGACTGTCTCAATGGAATCGGCAATGACTTCTCGGGACACCAGCGAGTATTTCATGCCCTCGGTACCCATTGAAATACCATCGGAAATGGTAATGGTGTTGAAAATAACCGCTTTACCATTGGCATCATCAACACCTTTAGCGGCATGATCGGCAAGATTGTTGATGTGCATGTTGCATGGCGTCACCATGCTCCAGGTTGAGGCAATACCGATTTGTGGCTTGCTGAAATCTTCATTTTTAAAACCAACGGCGTGCAACATTGCGCGGCTGGGTGCCCGCTCCATGCCGTCAACTACCTTTGATGAGAAGGTGCGAGTGTTCTTGTCACCAGAATTTGCCATGTTAAGCGATTCCTTAGAGTACTGTTTGTATAAATATTAGGGTTTAATTTGCCAGTAAGCTGTGCATGGCTGGCAAATTAAAGATGTGTTAAGGCTCAAAATGTATCCCAGTTGCTGGTTCTACGACGCCAGCTGATTTTTGGGATAATAAAGCCCATGAAAACGCCAACCAATGCGAGCATTCCGCCGCGTAGGAACCAGTCTTGATTGGAACTGTCTTCCAGTGTTTGATTGTCACGTTTTACTTTTTGCAGTTCACGTTCAACGCTGACTACGTGTTCCTGTAACTGGTCACGTTGTTGTTTAAGTTGAATCGCATTTGCAGCTGTGTTTTTTAGGTCTGTTAATTCTTTACTTAAGCTATCGCGCTCTTGCATTAATTTGTTATTACTATCAATGGCGCCTGATTTATCAGCTTTTAACGCTTTAAGTTCGGCCTGAAATTTTTCGTTCTCTGCTTTTAGTGTTTCCAGTTGTTTTTCGGCTTTATTTCTGTACCAGCTGTTGGTTGGGTGAGGCAATAGCTGGCGAGTTAAAATATAACCTTCAATGTCATCGTTTAAGCGGACTTTTGTGTATCCGGTTTCCTTATTTTCTGAAATCGTTGTCAGTGCTGTGCCTGAAGGCAGCATTTTAATAATTTTACTGCGGGGGTTTTCAGCTGCTCTAAGTGTGAATTTAATCATATCGGTCACATAGGCTCTTTCTGCCTGTGCCGTGCCAACAGCAAAAAATATGATTAGCGAAGTTAGTAACTTTTTCACGGGAATCCTTTTATCTATAATTATAGAGTTGCGATTTTATCTCTATTTTGTGCTCATGAGAAATTCAAGTAATGCTTTTTGTGCATGTAATCGATTTTCCGCTTCATTAAAAACCACGCTTTGCTTGCCTTCAAGGACCTCAGCACTTACTTCCTCACCCCTATGGGCCGGCAGGCAGTGCATAAATAAGGCATCCGAATTTGCCGCCTGCATGACGGTGCTGTTAACCTGAAAGTTTGCAAATGCCTTTTCACGCAGTTTTTGCTCTTCCTCCTGCCCCATGCTGGCCCAGACATCGGTAACAATCAAATCCGCGTTGCTAGCGGCAGCCACCGGATTATCATAAATCTGTGCCTGGCCTCCGGCTGCGGCTAGAATCTCGGGATTTGGGTGATAACCTTCAGGGCTGGCAATGTTTAATTTAAAACCTAGTAGGGATGCTGCATTGATATAAGAATGACACATATTATTGCCATCTCCAACCCAGGCGACAGTTTTACCGGCAATATCGCCTCTATGTTCAAAATATGTCTGCATGTCGGCCAATAATTGGCAAGGGTGCAGTAAATCGGTTAAACCATTAATAACCGGGACTGTAGAATATTTGGCAAAGGTCGTTACCGTTTCGTGCTTATAGGTTCTAAGCATAATGCCATCAACCATGCTGGAGATTACTCTGGCGCTGTCTTCCAGGGGTTCCCCACGGCCTAGTTGAGTATCCTTGGGCGATAAAAACAGAGCGCTGCCGCCGAAATGGGCCATGCCGGTTTCAAAAGAAATGCGGGTGCGGGTCGATGATTTTTCAAAGACCATGGCCAGTACCTGACCTTTAAGAGGTTGAAAATCAGGATCACGATTGTTTTTAAGTTCTATAGCTCTACCGATTAAAGTGCGAAACTCACCGCTGGTTAGATCATGTAGGCTGATAAAGTGTCTTGGTTTCATAATATATTAGGTCACAGCGCTGCTGTATGTTCCTTGATTAAAGCTGATAAGGTGTCTATCAGTAGTGAAATTTGTTCATCGTCAATTACTAATGGCGGTAACAGGCGGATTGTGGTCTCACCGGTCACGTTAATAAGTAAATTTTTGGCTAAAGCGGCCTGAACCAGTTCTGTACAGGGTTTGGTTAATTCAATACCAATCATCAAACCTTTGTAACGAATATCGATAACATTTGGATTATTTTGCAAATTACGTCTCAAGCCTTGGCAAATACGCTGACCTTTACTGTCCGCTTGTTCGATCAAAGAGGTGTTTACCAGTGTGTTTAAAACCGCCAAAGCAGCACTGCAGGCCAACGGGTTGCCGCCGAAGGTAGAACCGTGCTTGCCGGCCGTTAGTAAATGTGCCGCTTTACCGTGTGCCATGCAGGCTCCAATCGGGACACCATTGCCTAAAGCTTTAGCTAAGGTACATACATCAGGCGTAATGCCATTATGCTGATATGCCAAAAATTTTCCGGTACGACCTATGCCGGTCTGGATTTCATCCGTGATCATTAATAATTCATGTTGATCACAGATAGTGCGAATTTGGTTCAGGTAATCGGGGGCAGGAATATTGACCCCGCCTTCGCCTTGAACCGGCTCAACCATAACAGCAACTATATTATCATGCTGCGCTATACAGGTGTTGATGGCTTCAATATCATTAAACGGTACATGAATAAAACCATCTAATAATGGACTGAAGCCTTGCTGAACTTTCGGATTACCGGTTGCGCTTAAGGTTGCCATGGTGCGGCCATGAAAACTCTTTTGCATCACGATAACGGTCGGGTTTTCAATGTTTCGGCTGTTGCCGTACAGACGGGCAATTTTTATCGCGGCTTCATTGGCCTCCGCACCTGAGTTGCTGAAGAACACATTGGACATGCCGCTTAGTCTGGTCAGTTGTGTTGCCAGCTGTTCCTGTAGTGCTATGCCATATAAATTGGACGTATGTAAAAGCTTTTCACTCTGCTTGCAGATTGCCTGGTGTACTGCAGGGTGCGCATGTCCCAGATTGCAGACAGCAATACCAGACAGAGCGTCCAGATAGCGAATATTGTTTTCATCCCATAACCAGGCACCTTCGCCGCGTTCAAAAGTGACAGGTAAACGACCATAAGTTGGCATGATAGAGCTTGTCATTGATGTTATCTGTTTATCCGGAAAGGGCATCAATTTGCCCGTGAAAAACTTTTCATTATAAATTTCAAAGTTTTTAATGGCAATAGTGGATAATAAAAGTTATTGCTTTTTGATGAAAGTAAGCATTTTTAACGTGGTGGTCTGGAGAAACAAAAAAGCTTGTTCTCTATTTTTTATAACCCGGTTTTTTAGTTGGAATGCGGCATGGGGTTTTGTTTTAGCTTTTTTCGACTGAAAAAATGAGCACGAATTTTATGCAGTACCAAGTATAAAGCCGGAATAAGAATCAAAGTAATCAAGGTAGCGAAAACAATGCCAAAGCCTATGGAGATGGCCATGGGGATTAAAATTTTCGCCTGACGCGATGTTTCGACAATCATGGGGGCAAGGCCGCAAAAGGTGGTGAGTGTGGTCAGCATAATGGGTCTGAAGCGTTGTATGCCTGACATCTTGATGATGTTTTTAATATCCTTATCAGGATGGGTAATCTGAAGCTGATTGGCATAATCGATTAATACCAAAGAGTCGTTTACCACAATGCCCGAGAGCGCGACAATACCCAGCATACTGAGAATGCTTAAGTCGAAACCCATAATTAAATGGCCGAAAATGGCACCGATGATGCCGAAAGGGATGCTGACAATCACCACTAACGGCATAAAATAACTCTGAAAAGGGATGGCCAGCATGGCGTAAATTCCAATTACGGCAAAAATAAAACTGATTTTCAGGCTGCCAATGCTTTCTGACATATCCGCTTGCCGACCTTGAAAGCTATATTGCAGGCCCGGGTACTGTTTCATTAGCTCTGGCAACTCATATTCTTTTACATGATTTAGAATATTGACAGCTTTACTTCTGGGAGTAACATCGGCATTGACCTGAACATTGCGCCTGCCATTGCGTCGGTTAATCTCGGTGTATGCTCGGCCGCGTTTTATATGTACGGCTTCCTGCAATGGAATTTCAGCACCTGTTTCCGTTCTTAATAGCAGGGATTCAATATTATCTTCAGAAATGCGTTCGCTCTTCGGTAACCTGACCATGATTTTAATTTCATTTCGACCGCGCTGTTGACGTAGAACTTCCATTCCATAAAAGGCATTTCTGACTTGTCTGGCAACATTTTCGGCGCTTAAATTCAGGCTTTTACCTTCAGGCAGCACTGTAAAATCCAGCTGCTGCTTACCAGGACTGAAACCGTCGTCAATATCTTTGACCAGAGGATAAGCACGTAGGCTTTCTGCCAATTGCTTACTGGCTTGTTCCAGTACTTTCAGGTCTCTATGGTTGAGTTCTATGGTGATGGCTGAGCCGGCGCCCGGCCCGCCGGCATCAGATTCAAATAATAAAGAATCAATGCCGATGATTTCATCGGTATTTGACCGCCAGAGCTGGGTAAATTCTTCGGTATTCATGATGTCTTTACGAATTTCGGGAGCGCTTAGGTATATTTGAATCACAGCATTATGACTGCCATTTTTTCCGGTTTCGATAAAGATGCCTCTGACCAATTCATCGCTACGTTCAATCTGATTAATGGTTTTTTGTGCCGAAGCAATCAGCTTTTGTACTGCCGCTTCAGTTTTTTCGATACTGCTGCCATAAGGCAGGGTTAGTGTAGCTTTAGCGAAATCGGATTCGGTTTTAGGAAACATAGCCAACCCCATGCGCCCGCTCGACGCGTATGCTAATGTGCTAATCAGTAAGGCGAAGGCGGCAATAATAGTCAAATAATGGTGTTCTAAAACCAGATCCAGTAAAGCGCCATAGCGTTTATGAATCCAGTGCCTGAAAGCCAAGCTGAAATTTTGTTGCTTATTGAATAACCAGGCTAGGAGGCCATGGCGCCTGCGATTACCTAAATGGCCCAAATGGTTGGGTAAGACAAACAGACTTTCTGCCAGCGAGATTAAAAATACCGTAATGACGACGATGGGAATCATAAAGAAAATCTTTCCCATCACGCCGGGCATAAAAAAGAACGGCATGAAGGTGGCAATATTGGTCAAAATGCTAAATGTAATAGGGGTAGCCATTTCCCGTGCACCTCTAATGGCCGCTTCCATCGGTTTAAACCCTTCCTGCCGATAATGGTAAATATTTTCACCAATAACGATAGCATCATCAACCACAATACCCAGCGCGATAATATAGGCAAATAGGGAGATCATATTCAAGGTAACGCCCAGTAACGGTAAAAACAGAAATGAACCAAGGAAAGCAATGGGGATACCTATCATTACCCAAAAAGCCAGACGTAATTCCAGGAATAAAGTCAGGCTGAAAAATACCAGTGTTAGGCCAACCGCACTGTTACGCAGTAACAAGTTTATTCTTTGCGCATAGTCGACTGAACTGTCCTGTAAAATTTCGGCCCTAATGCCATTAGGCAGGCTGGATGCCTGTTCGGACAGGTGTTTCTTAACCGATTCGGATATTTGTATCGGGGTTTGTTTGCCAACGCTAAAGATATTAAGCAAAACGGCGGGTTTGTTTTTATAGCGGACATAATAATCATTGTCCTCATAGCCATCCTTTATGGTGGCGATCTGGCTTAACAACACCTCGCTGCCGTCAGCGGTCGTAATGATGGGCAGTTTGCCGAATTGCCGGCCAAAGTCGCGGCGCTCTTTCATACGGATTAAAATTTCACCGTTTTGAGTTTTGATGCTGCCACTGGGCAGATCGAGACTGGCGCTGTTGATACGTTGACCAATTTCAGCCAGCGTTAAGTTGTAGCGGCGCAGGTTTTCCTGGGGTACTTCAATACTGATTTCCAGTGGTCTGATGCCGGCAAGCTCTATTTGCGTGATATCGGCGTCCTGCAACAGCGTATCGCGAAATTGTTCGGCTATTTCGTGCAGCACTTTAATATCGCTTTCGCCATATAAAGCTAATGTCAAACCGCGCCGGCGCATAGTCAGAATTGATATTTGCGGTTCTTCGGCATCTTCCGGTAAGGTTTCCAAACGATCAACCTCTTTTTGGATGTCTAGTGATAAGGTTTGGATATCAGTGCCTGTCAACGCGTCAACTGTGACTACCCCCAATCCCTCGGTAGCGGTTGATCTGACTTCATCAACCCCGTCAACACCGCTAATCGCATCTTCAATTACCAGAAGGATTCCATTTTCCACTTCTTCAGGGCTGGCCCCCTGATAAACGACACTGATTTTAACGGCATCAATTTGAAATTCAGGAAACACTTCCTGACGGATATGTCCCATAATTAAAAAACCACCCAGAATGGCAATTGCCATAAACAGATTGGCAGCAACACCATGCTGTGCCATCCAGCTAATAGGAGACTTGTCTTTTATATTAAAATCTTTTGGTAGCATGGTCGGCTTTATGAATTGGGTTGGTCGCGCAAAAGCATGCCGTTAAGCGGGGTGGCTAGGTCGCTGGTTATAATACGCGCTCGTTCAGGAAACTGCTCTTTAGGTAAAAAGATATAGTCTTGTTCTTTCCAGGTTGGCTTGACTTCAATTATTTTCAATGTATTTTTTTGGCTGAGCAGCCATAAGAAACGTCCGTCATGCAGGGTGCTCTCCGGTAGTTTGATAATGTCTTTTAAAGTACGCCCCTGGATTTGTACATGGACAAATGAACCCAGCATTAAGGTTGGGGCTCCCTTGTTGGCTTCGGTCTGACTTAAAGGGTCAGGAACTTCGACAATAATTTTAGCCATGCGACCTTCGGTTTCCACTTCTGCTTTAAGCCGTTTAACCACACCTCTACGGAACCGGTCTGCCCCCCAGCCGGCACTATAGGTAATGACAGCCGGTGCTCCGGTTTCACTATTGATACCGGGAATATCAATCCAGCGAAGTTTATCCATGGGTAACGACACATCAATCCAGAAATTATCGGTACCGACCAGTTTAACCAGCGGTGTGCCGGTAGAAAAAGTGGAAATCCAGGAGCCGATATTGGCATTTCTGGCGGTAATAATGGCATTAAACGGTGCAACGGTTCGGGTGCGGCTTAAATCCAGTTCGGCCTGTTGCAATGCCGCTTGAGCCGCTTTTAGCGAGGCCTGTGCGGCTTTTAAATGAGGTTTGCGTAATACCAGCTCTTTTTCCTGTGCACCGAGCTTATTACCTAATAACTGAAACTCTCTTAAGGCAATTGCTTGCTTGCCTTGTTCCAGTTTTAAATTAAATTCGGCCTGGGCCAGATCATTCTGTTTCTGTTGTACTTGTAAACGAAAATCGGTGGGATCTAGCTGGACAATTTGTTCGCCCTGTTTAACGATGCCGCCTTCAATAAAATTTGGGCTGACATCAATAATCATACCGCTGATACGGGAGGTTAAATTTACACTTTGCGAGGCAATAACGCTCCCCATGGCAAAGACAGACGTTCGATGATCAGTGGGTTTTACCTGCATAAACTCAACGACCGGAGCAACTTGTTTAGGTGGCTGGCGGTCTGAAACGGGTTTATTGGTAAGCCAGTAATAAGACAGGCCGGTTGCTGCAGCGATAATCATAATTGCCGGTAAATACAACGAAAATTTGAATAAAGGTTTATCAGCCATGATTTACTTCGGTGGTGTTGATTGACGGGGTCTTTGCGTTTAATGGCCAACTGCCGGCCAGGGCTCGATAAAGGTTAATGCGATATTCGATGAGTTGGCGTTGGGCGGTAACCCGATTACGTTCCAGGCTTTGCAGGTTAAGCATGGCCGATAGAAGGCGTTGAAAATCCATGGCGCCAAAAATATAACGATTATGAATCTGGTTATTGGCGCGTCGGGACAGAAAAATCTGCCGGCTTAAACTGTTAAGTAATTTCTTTTGCTGACTTTCCTGAATCAAGGCGTCCTCCACTTCTTTTATGGATTGAAGAATACTTAAGGCATATTGGTTCATGCTTTCAGAAAAAATTGCTTCATTACGCTCCACTTCGGCCACGCGGCGTCTGCCATCAATAACCGGAATAACCAGATTACCTGCCAGCGTGGCCAACCAATTGTTGAACAGAGAATACAGGTCAGGGCTGCTGGTAGTTATACTGGCCGACAAGCTGATCTTGGGGAATCTTTCAGCAATGGCGGCGGCAATTCGTTGGTCGGCAGCCTGTACTCTTAAATATGCTTGACGAATATCCGGTCTGCGCTGAATTAAATCGGTAGTAAAACCGGTATCCGGCATTTTGGGCAGTTCTGGGAAATCAGTTTGTTGGGGCAGGGTAACCGTATTAGGTGACTGGCCTAATAATACGGCCAGCTGATATTCCAGGCTTTTTATATTGGCTTTAATGGTGTATTGGTCGCCAATGGTGGATTGAAGTAACTGCTGTTGCTGAAAGACATCTGCTGCCGATGCTTGTCCGCTTTTGAAACGGGTCGTGATCAGGGTGACATTGTCCTGGTTAATGGCAATTTGCTTATTCAGTAGAAGCAATTGATTGCGTTGTTCAATCAATCGGTACCAGGTACTGGCAACTTCTGCCGACAGGGAAATGGCGGCGGTAAAAATATCTTCCTGAGCGGCGCTGACATCCAGGTCGGCTGCATGCAGATTGGCACGAATTCGCCCCCATAAATCCAGTTCGTAACTGGCCGCCAGGCCAACGGCAAAGTCATTAAGGCTTTGTTGGCCGAAATCGTCTTTAATGTAATTGCGTTTCGCGCTAAAACTGCCGTCCAGCGTCGGAATGAGGCCGGCACCGGATTTTTTGGCAATGGCCTGGGCTTGTTGAAAGCGGTTAAACGCGGATTTTAGATTAAAATTGTGGCTTAATGCCTGTTCAATCAATTGGTTTAGTGCCGGATCATTAAAGCTTAACCACCATTTAGGCTTAGCCGCCGTCTGACCACTGATCGAAAATTTTTCTGCCAGCGCTACAGGCGGATCAAACTCTTTAACCGGAACACTGCAGGCAGTGACTGTCAGGCTAAAGGCAGCAGTAAAGAATAAGAAAGGGTTACGCATCATCAGAATGCTCTGATATTTGCTGGCGTAAAGCCTCTATCCCTGCTAGGGTGAAAGTAACCACATGTTCGGCATAGGCATCCGCATCGGCTAAATTCAAAACCTCCTGTTTGGTTTTCGGATCCAGCTTAATGTGTTTGATGTTTAGTAAATGAAAGCATTGGCCAATAATACTCGCATGACAAAACTGAATATGCTGTTCAGTTGCGTTGGGGCCTAAAAGTTCACGGATCAGCGCTTTCATAATACGCCTTTCCGGGTTGATTTCCTGTTCAAGGATTTTCGCCAGTAAACTGGTTTGTTGAGCCATTTCCTTATGAATAATGGCAAAAAAATACGAATTTGGGTCGGCAATCCGGGCGATAAGCGACTTTATCCGGCCACCTAAGCGTTCTTGTGGGGACGTTTCCGCTTTCACCCCACCATCAGACGGGTGGGTCTGCAAGTCCTGTTGAAAAGCATAGCGCCATGATTCCAGGTATAAATTTTTCTTATCACCAAAATGATAATTGACTGAAGCTATATTGGTTTCTGCCTGATCACAAATTTCTGCAATCGTAGCATCCTGATAACCTTTTTCCGCAAAAATTCGGCTGGCAGTCACCAGTAGTCGCTGACGTGTTTTTAATGGAGGGGAGGCAACCATAAATAAAACTCTAATGTATATTTCAAATGTTTATTTGAAATATACATTAGAGATGATGATTCGGCAACATTTATGCTTTTTAAGGAAGGAGGAGATAAATTTTATCAACTTGTTTGGGCTTTTATTTTATTAAAGGTGTGCTGGTTATGTTGTTGATGGGGTATTTACTGCTTGTTAGAATCAAGGTTCATGATTTTGAAATTATATTGGCCTTTTTAAAAAAATAATGACAAAAATTTATCAATTGTATCTGTGCAAGATATGATTAAATTTTATGGAGGTGGTATAACTATGGCAAAACAATTAACTGCAGATGAGCTTGTGGCACAGGCTCGATTATATAAAGAAGAGCGGGAAAAAAATTACCGGGAAAAAGCGTTAAAGATGTATCCGTGGGTTTGCGGCCGTTGTGCACGGGAATTTACGCACAGTAATTTATCAGAATTGACTGTGCACCATAGAAATCATGATCATAATGATAATCCTGAAGATGGCAGTAATTGGGAGTTGTTATGTTTATATTGTCATGATAACGAACACTCCCGTTATGAAGAACATATCCGGTATGGTGGGAAATCGGGGGCGTTGACGAGAGATAGTAGTGAGGGCGCGACTTTTAATCCGTTTGCGGATTTGAAAACAATGATGAACAAATGAAGTCTCTAGAGACGCGATGCTCGCGTCTCTAATTGTATCTGCCGTTATTTGTTTATATTAGCCGCTTCTATGGCTCTACGTTTGATTTCATCCCAGTCTTCGGCATCGACTAGATCGGCTGGTGCCATCCATGAGCCGCCAACACAGGCGACATTTTTTAATGCCAGGTATTCCAAGGCATTTTTCGGGTTGACGCCGCCGGTGGGGCAGAAGGTGACTTGCGGTAACGGGCCGCCGATGGACTGGACCATGGGTACGCCGCCAGCCGCTTCGGCCGGAAAGAATTTCATTTCGGTGATGCCTTTATCCAGCAGTTTCATGACTTCGCTCGGGCTGATGATGCCTGGTAATAATGGAACGCCGCTTTTAAGCGCGGCATCAATCAAGCTGTCTGTAGTGCCCGGACTGACCAAAAATTCCGAGCCGGCATCAATAGCCTGATTCATGGTGTCTACATTGATAATGGTTCCGGCTCCGACGATGGCCCCCGGTACTTCGGCTTTAATGGCTTTAATGGCTTCCAGTGCGATAGGTGTGCGCAGGGTGATTTCCAATACCTTTAAGCCGCCTTCGACTAATGCGTTTGCTAATGGCACTGCATGTTGCAGTTGGTTGATTACCATCACGGGAATAACCGGTGAGGAGCTCATGATTTCTTTAATTGATGCGGTCATGATTGATTTCCGTCTATAAAAGTTAATTGATTGTTCGGGTGTGATTCAGCCACACCCAACTCAATTCATGTATTAGCCATTGAGCGGACTATAGTCCGCTCTAGTATGATGTTGTTTGCGCTTGTTTTAATCCACCGGAAACAGGTTGCTGGCTCCTGTTTCTGCTGATGATGCGCCTTGTCTGAATGTGCCGAACATTTCTCTGCCCATACCATAGTGATGACCGGAAGCGGAATTTTTATCCGCGACTCGGGCGTTAAATTCAGCTTCATCGACCAGTACATTGACTTCGCCGGTTTGGGTGTTTAGGTAAATCATGTCGCCATCGCGGACTTTAGCTAAAGGACCGCCTTCTTCGCATTCCGGGCACATATGAATTGCGGACGGCACTTTACCTGAGGCGCCGGACATGCGGCCATCGGTAACCAGTGCGACTTTAAAACCTTTGTCCTGCAATACGCCTAAAGGTGGTGTCAGTTTATGCAGTTCCGGCATGCCGTTGGATTTGGGTCCTTGGAACCGTAGTACGACAATGACATCCTTTTCCATTTCTCCACGTTTAAAGGCCGCTACCACATCGTCCTGATCATCAAAGACCATTGCCGGTGCCTGCACGACCTGATGTTGTTCGGCAACGGCGGATATTTTGGATACGCCGCGGCCCAGGTTACCATGCATAACATGCAGGCCGCCGCCTGTCGCAAACGGGTTATCGACTGTCGATAACACTTCCGGGTCTAATGAGGCTTTCGGGCAGGGTTCCCAAGTTAATTCGCCGTCGATCAGTTTCGGTTCCTGAGCATAGTTATCCAGGCCGCGCTGATCTGCAACGGTGATAATATCTTTATGCAGTAAACCATGCTTTAACAGTTCGGCAATTAACACGCCCATACCGCCTGCCGCCTGAAAGTGGTTGATATCGGCCTGGCCGTTCGGATAAATGCGGGTGATTAACGGTACGGCTTTTGACAATTGGTCGAAATCGTCCCAGTTGATAATGATGCCGGCAGCGCGGGCAATGGCAATCAAGTGGATGGTATGATTGGTTGAACCGCCGGTAGCCAGTAGGCCGACAATGGCATTGACGATGGCTTTTTCATCAATCATATGACCGATCGGCCGGAAATCATTGCCCAGCGCGGTAAATTTTAACACCTGTTTGGCGGCGGCTTTAGTCAGTTCGTCACGTAATGGTGTATAAGGGTTAATGAAGGAGCTGCCGGGTAGGTGCAGCCCCATAATTTCCACCATCATTTGGTTGCTGTTGGCGGTACCGTAAAATGTGCAGGTGCCTGGACTGTGGTAGGACTGAGACTCGGATTCCAAGAGTTCTTTACGACCGATTTTTCCTTCGGCGTACAACTGACGAATGCGGACTTTTTCCTTATTAGCCAAACCGCTTGGCATGGGGCCGGCCGGGACAAAAACCGCAGGCAGGTGACCGAAGTGTAGAGCGCCGATCAATAAGCCGGGAACGATTTTATCGCAGACACCTAAATAAAGTGCGCCGTCAAACATGTTATGGCTAAGACCGACAGCGGTAGCCATGGCGATGATGTCGCGACTGAATAGTGAAAGTTCCATGCCCGGCTGACCTTGAGTCACGCCATCGCACATGGCCGGAACTCCTGAGGCGAATTGAGCGACACCACCAGCTTCTTTGGCTGCGGCTTTGATTAATTCGGGCGCATCTTTAAACGGTTCGTGCGCTGACAACATATCGTTGTATGACGAGATAATGGCAATATTGGCTTTTTGATCGCCGGTCAAATCGGCTTTTTCCTGTGCCGCACAAGCAGCAAAGCCGTGTGCCAGATTGCCGCAAGCCAGTTTGGCGCGGTGCGGGCCTTTTTCAATTGCCGCGTCCAAGCGGCTTAGATAGTTTGAACGGGTATCTTTGCTGCGTTCAATAATTTCGTGGGTAACTTTTTCTAGTACGGGGTGCATTATGATCTCCTTTCCAAACTGGTAAGTTGTGCAAGCGTCAGGCCTGTCCGGTTTATGGGGCTTTAATGGTTAAGGTGCCCAGTATAATTCAACCGGTACTTTATCCTGGCGTAAAATGGCACGTACAGGCATATCTTTAACCGCTTCATCTGACAGGTCTGCCAAGGCATTGCGGAAAACAGCCAGTTTTTCTTCCCCGGTTAATAAAATAATCAGCCGCTGTGAGTTGAGCAGACCGGTTAATGACAGGCTTATTCTTTCAACATTGGTACCGGTAACCTCGCTTTGGTTAGCCCTAATAGCAGCGGTTAAAAACGGGTTGTTTTCGTTTAATGCTTCATTTAAGCCTTCGGCATGAGGGAATAGTGAGGCTGTGTGACCATCACCGCCCATACCCAGTATGGAAACGGCAAATGGCTTGGGTAATTGTTGATACCAGCTTTCAACTTGTGTGCAGCCTTGTTCTGCTGTTGCTGCACCGGTTTTCATACTGGTAAATGAGGCATGTCTGGCTTTATTTATTAATAGAGTGCGGTAAACCAGTGCTTCATTACTGGCGTCATGATTGAAATCGACCCAGCGTTCGTCAACCAGTGCGACATGTACCTTAAACCAGTCCAGATCGGACTGGGATAGTGCTTCATATAATGGTGCCGGGGTGCTGCCGCCGGAGACTAAAAAGCTGGTTGATCCGTGGTCGGAAATGGCATTGTTTAAGTGGTTCCGGCAGTCTGTTGCCAAAGTGCTGAACAGTGCGTTTCTGTCTTCAAATAAAAATTCTTTTACCATGATGATTCTCTAGTAACTTTCTTTTTCCCAATGGCGATGGTCGCGTTGCAGGAGTCTGTCGGCGGCTTCAGGGCCCCAGCTTCCGGCTGGATAGGGTTCCGGTGCGTCTGTCAGTGTACTCCAGGCATCCTGGATCGAATCAACCCAGGTCCATGCCTGTTCGATTTCTTCCCGGCACAGGAACAAAGTCGGATCGCCGCGCATTGCTTCCAGTATTAATCGTTCGTAGCCGCCGAATACCGGGCTGTCTTTAAAGGCTTCGAGAAAGCTTAAGTCCAGTTTGGTTTGTTGGACTTTAATATTCCCATCTATGCCGGGGATTTTATTGAGCATTTCAAATTCAACGCCTTCTTTGGGTTGAAGATGGATAATCAATTTGTTGGGTGGCAGTTCGGGAAAGCTGTCTTTAAAAATATTATGCGGTTGCTGTTTAAAACATACGACAATTTCCGTGCGTTTGTCAGCAAGGCTTTTTCCGGTGCGCAAATAAAACGGTACGTCCGCCCAGCGCCAGTTATCAATATCGACGCGCACTGCAACGTAACTTTCGGTGGTGCTTTCGGTATTGGCGCCTTCTTCTTCAAGGTATCCGGGAACGTTTTCACCTTTGATTGTACCGGCAGTATATTGACCGCGAACTGTTTTCTCTTTAACCTCATTGGAGGTGATTGGCCGTAAGGCTTTTAAAACTTTGATTTTTTCCTGGTGTATGCTGTCTGCTTCCAGGTTAACCGGCGGCTCCATAGCGACAAAGGTTAAAATCTGCAATAGATGGTTTTGCAGCATATCCCTTAACTGACCGGTTTGGTCGAAATATTGCCAGCGACCTTCGATACCGACCTGTTCGGCCACGGTAATCTGAATATGGTCGATGGTGTTATGATCCCAATTGGTGGTAAAAATGGAGTTGGCAAAGCGCAAAGCCAGCAGATTGAGTACGGTTTCTTTACCTAAATAGTGATCAATTCTAAAAACTTGTTCCTCATTAAAAACCTCGGCAACTACATCATTGATTTCTTGGGAAGACTTGAGGTTATGGCCTAATGGCTTCTCCATGACCATGCGCGCTTCATCGTTTAATATCCCGGTTTTAGCCAAGCCTTGGCATATGTTTTTAAATAAAAACGGGGCGACGGCAAAATAGTTGACCATCACTCTTTGATCGGAATCGATAAGCGTATTAAGTTTTTGATATTGAGCATAGTCGGTCAGGTCTATCGATAGATAGTGCAATCGTGCCGACATTCTTTGCCAGACAGTTTCGTCGATATCTTCGTTTAAAAATTCCGTAAGGCTTTTAAAAGCGGTCTTTATATAGCCATTATTATCCTGTTCCAGTAAATCGATACCAATAATTCGGCTTTCAGCTTCTATTAACCCGGCTTTTTCCAGTCTATATAAAGAAATAAGAAGTTTGCGTCTGGATAGATCCCCCAGGGCGCCGTATATCACTAAATCGCATGGTCTATAAGTTATATTGCTGTTCATTAAATTATGTATGGGAAAGAAAAATCGGTTTTCAGTTTTACTGGCTTAGTTGTTGATTTTTTATGGCCAGAATTGTGTGCTTTAATCGTAGTTTTAAAGGTCGGAAACTGAAATATTGCCCGCGATTATAGCAAAATCATGTTAGAAATATAAAGGAATAGGCTAACCTAAAATTTCTCGACGTAATAATGCCTGATGATGATGTTGATCCGGTAACCCCTGGCGGGCGCCTGTTTTAGTGCAGCACAATGCTCCGGCAGCACTGGCGTAGCGCAAGGTATCCAGCCAATTAAATTGTTTTGCTATGGCACAAGCAAAAGCGCCATGAAAAGCATCGCCGGCACCGGTGGAGTCTACAGCTTTGATGGTATGGGCCGGCAAGCTGCCGGTTTGGTTGCCACGTTGCCAAATCAGGCCTTTTTCTCCCAATGTGATAACAACTACCGGAGCGGTTTTTGCCAATTTAGATAAGGCTGTACTGATGTCGTTGGCAAATTGTATTGCAAATTTTTCCGAGCACACCAAATAGTCAACCTGGTCTTTCAATAGTTGAGTACCTAAGTGCAAAGATCCGGCATCAAGAATAGTGGCCATGCGCTTTTGCTGAGCTACTTTGACCAATTCAGTTGATAAATGGGGTTCATGACCATCAAGTAGGATTGCTTTTGCATGAATATTGCTGAAATCCAGCGCATTAGCCGCTAGGGCGGAAGTATTGCCTTTATAATTGATTAACGCCCGTTTGCCGTCCGGTTTGACAATAATGCTTGAAAGGGGGGTTGGGGACTGGCCCCTAATGACTAGTGAGGTGTTTATTTTATTGTCGTGCAGTTCACGAAGGTGCATGTCGCCATATAAATCCAACCCTAAATAACCGGCAAATGCTGCTTTACAACCAAGTCGTGCTGCAGTTACTGCAGCATTAGCGGCCGGGCCTCCGCCGCAGCCAATAAACCCCGTAGCAAAGACTTTCTCATCTTCCAGTGGGTGGGTGTTTACCGAGAAAGTCAGGTCATAAGAGGCGTGACCCAGGCAAAGTATTTCGGTGTCTAATGCATCGTTATTATGTGCTTGCATCATGATTAATCGAGTCTGAGTTGTTAGAATAGTATTTTGATACTTAAAAATATAGAGACAGTTAAGGCGACTATGCAATTTTCTTTGGAATTATTGGGTTATATAGCAGCATTTTGTACTACGTCATCATTCTTACCTCAGGCCATTTTAACCATTCGTACTAAAGATACCGAGTCTTTATCTTTCGGTATGTACAGTCTTTTTACTACCGGGGTGATGCTTTGGCTGGTGTATGGACTGAATAAGAATGATAGCGCCTTGGTTTGGGCTAATTCAATTACTTTGGTGTTGGCTTTAATTATTCTATCCTTTAAAGTGCGTAGTATGCTTGTAAAAAAGACGTAATCCGGTTCGGATAACTTAATTGATGGGAGGAAGTATGAAATTCAGTCCATGTATTTCAGGTCAATGTACTTATGAGGGCACGCATTGTGAAGGCTGTGGTCGAAGTCATCAGGAAATAGCTGAAACCAAAAAATTAATCATGCAGGTGGTGGAGTATGCGCAGGAAAAAGGCTATGAAAATGTTGAAGACTTTGCTGGTTTTATTGGTAAAGCAGTGTTAAAAAAATTACAGACACCTTCATAAGATTATAAATTAAGAGAATCATTATGCAAAATACAGTGGAGATACTACCGCTTCTAATTCAGGCAGTTGTTGATACGATAGAAAAAAATGCTGAAGAAGTCACCTTGTTGGATCAGGAAATTGGTGATGGTGATCATGTGGCTAATTTGCAGAGAGGACTTGAGGCTTTGTCTGGGCAAAGTGAGGAAATATCTGCACAGCAGTGGTCGGCCGCTTGGCAGAAAATCGGCATGACCTTGTTAACGACAATGGGGGGAGCTTCCGGTTCTTTGTTCGGTACATTGTTTATTGCCATGAGTAAGGCTCAGGGCGACCGGGAGATGAGTTTTCCGGTATTTGCCGAGGTGTTTGTAAAAGGTGTTGAGGCGGTTAAGCAACGCGGTAAGGCGGATGTGGGTGAAAAAACAATGTTGGATGTGCTGGTGCCTGTTGCGCAATATTTGCAACAGGCGGCGGAAGATTCGCTAGCATTACCGGATGTTTTACAGGAAGTTGCCAATAAAGCCGTTGTTGGTATGGAATCAACAAGAGACATGCTGGCAACCAAAGGACGAGCGTCCTTTTTGGAAGAGCGCAGTAGAGGTCATATTGACGCCGGCGCCAAAAGCAGTCAGTTAATGATTTGTGCAATTGCTGAAGTTTTGGCTGAAAGTTAGTTTACACCGCTTCCAGGTATGCCAGCTGCATACCTGGTGCATGTTTTTTTGTATCTTAACAGCCCCAGCGTAAATTAGCGGTGTTTACCGGTGCGTCCCATAACTGTGTTAGTTCGTCATCCAGCAGGGTTAGGGTGATGGAGCAGCCGGCCATGTCGAGTGAGGTGGTGTAATTGCCGACCAGGGAACGTGTGATGTTGATACCGCGTTTTTCCCAAAACTGGGCGGCCAGCTCATAAACCAGATGTAACTCAATTAAAGGTGTAGCACCAAAACCGTTGATATGCAGCAAGACTTGCTGGCCTTTTTGTGGTTTAAGTTCCTGGTCTATCTTGCCGGCGACCAGTTCGACTATTTCTGATGCTTTGGTATAGGCAATGGTATCGTGGCCGCGTTCGCCATGAATACCCACACCCATTTCAATTTCATTCTCCGCCAGGTCAAAAGTGGGTTTGCCAATTGCCGGAACGGTACAGCTGGTTAATGCCACGCCCATTGAAGCCGTGGCGGCATTAATTCTATCTCCTAAGGCTTTGCAGTTGTTTAAGTCGGTACCGTTTTCAGCGGCGGCGCCCAGCATTTTTTCAATAATTAATGTGCCTGCAACACCGCGTCGACCGGTACTATGGTCCTTGGGCAAAGAAACATCGTCACAGACTAATACGCTTTGATTTGTGCAATCAAGCATTTCACCGGCAATTTCAAAGTTCATAACATCGCCGGCATAATTTTTGACGATAAACAGTACTCCGGCACCATTTTCAACTTCTTGTGCGGCAGCCATCATTTGATCGGGGGTTGGGGAGGTAAATATTTGTCCCGGGCAGGCGGCATCGAGCATACCGGTGCCGACAAATCCGGTATGCAAGGGTTCATGACCGGAGCCTCCACCGGAAATTAAAGCAACTTTTTTATTTTTATTCGGCGTTTTCCGGCAAACGTAATGAGGTTGTTCGTTGAGCTTAATGATGTCAGCATGCGCTTTGGCAAAACCGCGTAAGCTGTCATCTAACATGCTATCAATTGAGTCGATGAATTTTTTCATGGGTTGGCTCCGAGTGCTGTTGTATGGTTATTGTGTTTGCAATGCTTGGGTTATGTCGCGAATATCAGACATGACCCAAGTCGGGCGATAGTCTGACTTATTGAGCTCCTCTTCAGTAGAGACGCCGGAAAGTACCAAAATGCTTTTGATGCCGGTTCGGACAGCGCCCAAAATATCAGTGTCTAAACGGTCACCAATGGCAACAGTGTGAGCTGGATCGGTATTTAAAAGGTTCATGGCCTGTTGATAAATAATGGCTTCGGGTTTACCAATTATAGTCGGTGTAATATTCGTTGCGGCTTGTAAAGCAGCCAGAATGGCGCCGTTACCGTGAATGATACCGCGTTCAGTTGGTAATGAAGTGTCGCCATTTGTACCAAAGAACTTGGCTCCGGCACGTAGGTGTAATGTTGCCGTAGCCAGTTTGTCCCAGGTTAAACTTTCATCTTTACCGCAGACGACAATGTCGGCGGGGATAAAATCATCATTGGTTTGAGCGGGTAATAGGGTGAAACCAGATTCTTTTAAGGGTTGAATGGCTCCAGCTTCACCAATAACAAAGACTGTCGTATTGTCGGGGGTATAATGTTTGCTAAGGAAGAAGGCAGTAGCCATACCAGAGGTAAGTATTTGGTCGGCGGTAATGTCAACACCCAGGTCGGAAAGTTTTTTTTGATATTGCGTTTGGGTATTGCTGGCATTATTGGTTGCCAGTATAAATGGTATATGTAGTCTGTTAATACAATTGAAGAACTCGATTAGGCCGGGCTGGGGGTTGGTACCGTGCCATAGAACACCATCCATATCGATGATTAAGCCTTTGGTTGTGGTAAGTGGTTGCATAGGAAAAATTTAAATTTTAAATAATGTAATTTTATAAGGATTGGAATTGAGAAAGATAGGGAAAGTTGAAATAAACTCAGTAACTAAAAGAATATAGACTCGAGAAAAATAAAAGTTGAAAATAGTATGATAAAAGAAAATTCTAATATTTTCTTTAAAAACAATAGACTATGATTGTTTGAAAGAAAAAAACAAGAATATTCTTGTGTCTTTGGTGCGCTTTAGGTTCCCAAGAACTAAAAAGTGAGTGATAATAGAGGCTTAAAGGGGGCGCCTTTAAAATACAAATAATAATTTAGGGCGGCAATTTAATCTAAATTCGAGGTTGGCTTTATAGGCCTGGTAAGTAGTTTTGCTAGGTGTTAAGGACAGTTAAGGGCATTGACATTAACACCCTTTCTGTTTTAGAGTTGCCGTCGCGGAATAAGTTTATAACAGAAACTATAACGATAAATTAATCAGGAGATATAACATGGCAAAACCATTAATCCAAATGGCATTAGATTCATTAGATTTCGACGCAACTGTGGCTCTTGCAGAGCAAGTAGCTCCACATATCGATATTTTTGAAATCGGAACTCCATGTATCAAACATAACGGCATTAACTTAGTTAGAGAATTAAGAAGCAGATTCCCAGACAAGTTAATCTTGGTTGACTTAAAAACTATGGATGCTGGTGAATACGAAGCAACTCCTTTCTACGCAGCAGGTGCAGATATCTGTACTGTGCTGGGTGTATCAGGTCTGGCTACATGCGCAGGTGTTATCAGAGCAGCTAAAGCACACGGTGCTGAAGCACAAATTGATTTAATCAACGTTGCAGACAAAAGATCTTGTGCATTAGAAACTGCACAATTAGGTGCGCAAATCGTAGGTGTTCACACTGGTCTGGATGCACAAGCTGCAGGCGAAACACCATTTACTGATTTAAGCGACATCGCAAGCTTAGGTTTAGACGTTCGTGTATCTGTCGCTGGTGGTATCAACCAGTCTACAGTTCAAGACGTAGTAAGAGCCGGTGCGAGCATTATTGTTGTTGGTGCTGCTATCTACGGTGCTCCATCTCCTGCTGAAGCTGCGCGTGAAATTCGTCAGTTGGTTGATGCTGCATAAGATTAAGGTCTAAATTATGCATCGCGAACTAGTTTTAGATAAGATTACAAGTATATTAGACGCTACGAATCCAAGTTATGATGAGCGATTAACCTATATGCTCGATAGGGCAGAACGGATATTCGTTTCGGGTGCGGGGCGTTCTAAACTTGTTGGTAACTTCTTTGCCATGAGATTGGTGCACAGCGGTTATGATGTCAGTGTGGTTGGTGAGATTGTTACACCAAGCATCAAACAGGGTGATTTATTAATTGTGATTTCCGGTTCGGGTGAAACGGAACAATTAATTGCCTTCACTAAAAGTGCAAAGAAAATTGGTGCTGACGTTATACTGATCTCATCAAAAGCAGAGTCAACAATTGGTGATTTATCAGATGGTGTTTTCCAAATCGGTTCAAGTGAACTTTACGGTAGCGTAAAGGGTATGCCGATGGGGACAGTGTTTGAATTGTCAACCTTGATTTTTCTTGAATCAACAGTGTCACATATCATTCATGAAAAAGGTATTCCCGAAGAACAAATGCGGGAAAGACACGCCAACTTGGAATGATGTCGGAAACAGTGGAACGAGTAAGGGATCTTACTCGTTTCATTAGTTAGATATCCGTAGTTGAATGATTTAAATAATCAGGCTAACTGGTATCACCAAAAATAAATTACCGAATTTTAGGAGAAGAATATGTCTTCGCGTAGAGAATTAGCGAACGCCATACGCGCATTAAGCATGGATGCAGTGCAAAAAGCAAACTCTGGGCATCCAGGGGCGCCAATGGGTATGGCGGATATTGCAGAAGTATTGTGGAATGATCATTTAAAACATAACCCGACTAACGCTAATTGGGCAGATAGAGATCGTTTCGTATTGTCAAACGGTCATGGCTCGATGTTGATTTATTCATTGTTGCATTTGTCTGGTTATGACTTGCCAATGGATGAATTAAAAACATTCCGTCAATTACATTCCAAATGTGCTGGCCATCCTGAGTATGGCTATGCTCCAGGCATTGAAACAACAACCGGACCATTAGGTCAAGGTATCACTAATGGTGTTGGTTTTGCTATGGCTGAAAAGCTTTTGGCGGATCAATTTAACCGTCCTGGGCATAAAATCGTCGACCACCATACATATGTGTTTATGGGCGATGGTTGTTTAATGGAAGGCATTTCTCATGAAGCTTGCTCTCTTGCAGGAACATGGGGTTTAGGTAATCTGATTGCTTTCTGGGATGATAACGGTATTTCAATTGATGGTCATATTGAAGGCTGGTATACCGACGATACGGCTAAACGTTTTGAAGCTTATGGCTGGCATGTTTTATCTGTCGATGGGCATGATCCACAAGCGATTGATTCTGCAATCAAAGCTGCAAAAGCAATGACTGATCAGCCAACATTGATCTGTTGTAAAACAACAATCGGTTTCGGCTCACCAAATAAAGCGGGTACCCATGAATGTCATGGTGCTGCATTAGGTCAGGAAGAGATTAACCTAACAAAAGCTGCACTAGGTTGGGATCACGATGCTTTTATCATTCCAGATGAAATTTATGCTGGCTGGGATGCAAAAGCTAAAGGTGCAAAAGCAGAAGCAGAGTGGAATGAAAAATTTGCAGCCTATGAAGCAGAATATCCGGAATTAGCTGCGGAATTCAAGCGTCGTATGGCGGGCGAATTGCCGGCAAACTGGAAGGACGCAACTGATGCTTTCATTGCTGATACCATTGCTAAATCAGAAAAACTGGCATCACGTCAAGCTTCACAAAAAGCAATTGCTGCTTTGGCACCTATATTACCAGAATTTATTGGCGGTTCTGCTGATTTGACTGGTTCGAATCTGACCAGTTGTGACAGTTTTAAACATGTCAGCGGTAAAGAAATGGGTAACTACATATCATACGGTGTACGTGAATTCGGCATGTATGCAATTATGAATGGTATGGCTCTGCATGGTGGTTTACTACCATTTGGTGGTACGTTCCATATGTTCTCTGATTATGCGAAAAGTGCACTTCGTATGGCTGCATTGATGAAGATTCGTACAATTGCTGTATTGACTCATGATTCAATCGGTCAAGGTGAAGATGGTCCAACTCACCAACCAATCGAAAATACCTCAGCAATGAGATTTATTCCAAATATGGATGTTTGGCGTCCTGCGGATTCAGTTGAAACAGCAGTGTCTTGGGTCGCTGCAGTTGAACGTATGGAAGGTCCGACAAGTTTGGTTTTAAGTCGTCAAGGCTTGAATCCTTTGGAGCATGATCAATCTCAAATTGAAGGTATGCGTAAGGGTGCCTATGTAATATCTGATGCTCAAGGTAACCCGGATGTGGTAATTATTGCTACCGGTTCTGAAGTTGAACTGGCAATTAAAGCACAAGCTGAATTGGCAGGTTCTGGTATACAAGCACGTGTTGTTTCAATGCCATCAACCAGTGTTTTTGATCGTCAGGATCAAGCATATAAAGATAGTATCTTAACGCCGGGCGTTAAGCGTGTGGCTGTTGAAGCTGGTGTATCAGATTACTGGCGTAAATATGTTGGTCTTGAAGGTGGTGTTGTGGGTATCGACACTTTCGGTGAATCTGCACCGGGTGGCGTTGTCATGGAACACTTCGGCTTCACTGTTGATAACGTTGTTAAAAACGTAAAAGCAGTGCTTTAATCACTTTAGGTTTTAATTACGTAGTAAAACTACAATTAATTTAAAGATTGAAGTGTCATATCCCCGCCGAATTCTGGCGGGGAGTTGATTTTAAAAACAACGTATAGAGAGGTTTTACAGGTGAAGAATTATATTATAAAAGGCTTGTTGACATCGTTAGTGCTTACTAGCTCTATTGCTATGGCTGAGTCAGATTATCCTGCCACGAATTTCCAACCAAAAGTTCTGTTTCATGATGCAGATGCGAATCAAGCAGCTAAAAAGACTCAGGCAAGCGCCAAAACTTCTTCGGCAGCCAGAACTTCAAGTTCAAAACCTGCGTCTTCAAGTAGTGTGAGTGCAGCGCCTAGCAATGCAGTAGAAAAGAAAGAGGATTCATCATCTACAGCATTAATCGGTTTGGTCTTGTTAGCAGCAGGCGGTTTCTTTTTCTACAACAAACAAAAAGATGCTGGTTCAGCTAAACCGACTTATAGAGCCCATGTAGCAAGTACCGATGTATCAGGTCTAACTGGTGTTGATCGTTATATTCGTGAACACAATATGACAGGTGCTACAGGTGTTGAAAAATACTTGCAAAGCAAAGAAATAGAATCTGCAACTGGTGTTGAAAAGTACCTACGTAGCCGGGGGTGATAAATGGAGCAGAATTCCTTGATCAGCTTAGTAACAAGTTTCTTTTCAAGTCCGAAAAGCACTGGATCTGTTTATCAGGATAGTGTAGTAGTAAAACCTGTTGATGATGGTTTAACCGGCGTTGCTCGATATCTTGGTGAAAAACCGGCGGTATCGAGCGTTACAGCTTATCTGGAAAATCTACAGAATTTAGCTGAGGATGAAAATGAAACTGGTGTGTCTAAGTATTTAGCTGCAATTGAGAAACAGGAAGTGGCGGCAGCAATCATTGCAAAGTACTTAGAGGATCAGGAAGCTCTAAAAGCCCAAAAAGAGCAGGAAGCTCTAGAAAAACAAGGGACGAGTGTAACCAGATATTTAAGAGGTCTGAGTCCAGAAACTGAGGTTGAAGAAGAGCTGGAAGTTGTGGTTCAAACGGGCGTTTCTAAATATCTGGAAGCACAAGATGAAATTTTACGCCAACAAGAAGAACAAAGAGCCATTGAACTTGCTGAGCTCGAAAAGCTAAAAGCGGCTAAGTTGGCTAAACAGGAAGAAAAAAAGGCAGCAAGATTAGCCGAAAGGGAAAAATATCTTGAGAGATGGAAGCAGGAATTGCAAGCATGGGAACAAATTGATAGAAACAAAGCTGAACAAAAAACAATTGGTCAGATTAATCTTGATGTAAAAGAATCTGCTGTTCCAGAGACTGTAATAGCTGAATCATTGGTTGAACCGGTTGTTGATGATACTCCTCCTACGACAAGGGTGGAAGAGTACTTAAATAAAAATAACGCGTCTGTCAGTGGTGTTGCTCGTTATTTAGCGCAACAAGAAGTTAAGCCAAAAGCAAGTAGTGTTACAAAATACCTTGTAAATAAAAAGGTTAAAGACGTTGATTTGACCGGTGTTGACAAATACATGGTCGAGAAATCTAAAATACCCGAAACTAGTAGTGTTACGCGTTACTTGATTAATCAGGAATTAGATAAAATTAAAAATACCAAAACTGTTAGTAAGGTAGAAAAATATCTTCAGCAAGAAGCTTTGCAGGCTAGCAAGCTTGAAGCAGAAAAAATTATCGCCAAATATTTGGAAGAGCAACGTATGCTGTTTAAGAAAAGAGCAATTGAAGCAGAGAAGGCAGAGCTTGAACAAGCATTGGCTTTAGCCGAAGCTCAGAAAACAGCCGATGTGGCAGCCGGTTTAGATGAAAGTGCTACAAGCGTTAGTCGATATATTGCTCAACAAGAAATTTTAAACCAGGATAAACCTATAGCAACTGGTGTAGACAGATATATTGCTAAACAATTAATTGCAAATAGCAACAAACCTGAGCTGACTGGTGTGGCAAAATTTGTAGCCGAACAGGAAATAGCTGAAAAAGCCAATGAAGCAAAAACGGGTGTAGAAAAATACTTGAGAGACAGAGAAAAAGATGAAATCTTACATCCTGTTGAAGTAGTAACTGAAAGTAGCGTTTCCAAATATATTGATAGTCATAAAGATGAGCCAGCCGTAAGTGGTGTTGAGAAATATTTGGTTCAAAAAGAAAAGGCTAGGGCAGCTGATGAGGCTGCTGTCTGATATAACTATTAAGCATAGTAGCAACAGGAGAAATGAACCTTCATTTCTCCTGTTGTAATCGTAAATAGTCACTGTAAGCCAGAGTAAAATTGACTTACATGCTTAAATCTAATTAGAATACCAAATTAACTCATTTTAGCTGGCAAATGCCTTATTGCAGAAGCTAAATATTAGGTTAACAAATTTAATTCCTTTGATTGTTTATTTAACTATTAAATAATTAAGGTTTTTTCTGAATTTTTGATATAAAAAAGGTACTAATAATGGCAAAAAATCTACTTGAACAACTAAAGGAAATGACTGTAGTTGTTGCTGACACAGGTGATATTGGCGCAATTGAGCAGTTCACCCCACGTGATGCAACGACTAACCCCTCTTTGATTACAGCAGCTGCACAGATGCCTGAATATCAAAGTATCGTCGATGATACCTTAAATGGTGCTCGTGAAACTTTGGGGGCTTCTGCATCTGCAAATGAAGTTGTATCTTTGGCGTTTGATCGTTTAGCTGTATCTTTCGGCCTAAAAATTCTGGAAATTATTCCTGGCAGGGTGTCAACTGAAGTTGACGCGCGTTTATCTTACGATACTGAAGCTACAATAGCTAAAGGTCGTGATTTGATTGCACAATATGAAGCTCAGGGTGTATCACGCGAGCGTATTTTAATTAAGATTGCAGCAACATGGGAAGGTATTCAAGCGGCTGCAGTGTTGGAAAAAGAAGGTATTGCAACAAACCTGACATTGCTGTTTGGCTTGCATCAGGCGATTGCTTGTGCTGAAAACGGTATTACTCTGATTTCGCCATTTGTTGGTCGTATTTTAGATTGGTACAAGAAAGATACCGGTCGTGATTCATACCCAGCAAATGAAGATCCAGGTGTTATCTCAGTAACTTCCGTTTACAACTATTACAAAAAATTCGGTTATAAAACTGAAGTAATGGGTGCAAGCTTTAGAAATGTTGGTGAAATTACTGAACTGGCTGGTTGTGATTTATTAACTATCGCGCCTGCGTTGTTATCTGAATTGCAAGCGACAGAAGGTGATTTACCACGTAAGTTGGATCCAGCTATTGCAGCTAATTCCGATATTGAGAAAATCAATATGGATAAAGCAACTTTTGATGCGATGCATGCAGAAAACCGTATGGCTTCTGAGAAGTTGGCAGAAGGTATTCAAGGTTTCGAAAAAGCCCTTGAGTCATTAGAAGAATTATTAGCAGCACGTCTGGCTGAGCTTGAAGCATAAAACCAGTTAGTCATTATTCTATGTTCCCAATTAGCTAATTGGGAACAATTAAAATTTAACTATAGATTAAATTATGTCACAGAAACTTTCAGATATTGTTAAACCAGGCGTTGTTACTGGTGAAGACGTACAAAAAATCTTTGCATACTGCAAAGCAAATAATTTTGCATTACCTGCAGTTAATACTATTAACACTGATTCCATCAATGCTGTTTTAGAAGCGGCTGCTAAAGTTAAATCAGCTGTAATAATTCAGTTCTCAAATGGTGGTGCCGCTTTCTTTTCAGGAAAGGGTTTAAAACTTGAAGGTCAACAAAATGCAATTTTAGGCGCTATCTCTGGTGCTAAACACGTTCATAACATTGCGGAGCATTACGGTGTTCCAGTTATTCTGCATACTGATCATGCTGCTAAAAAATTATTACCTTGGATTGACGGTTTATTAGATGCGGGTGAAAAGCACTTTGCTGAAACCGGTAAACCTTTGTTTAGTTCTCATATGATCGATCTTTCTGAAGAGAGTTTGGAAGAAAATATTGCCACTTGTGCTAAATATTTGGAACGCATGTCTAAAATGGGCATGACTCTGGAAATTGAATTGGGCTGTACTGGTGGTGAAGAAGATGGCGTAGATAATACAGATATGGATCATTCCATGCTGTACACTCAACCGGAAGAAGTTGCTTATGCTTATGAAGAATTAAGTAAAGTAAGCCCTAACTTTACAATTGCTGCTTCATTCGGAAACGTACATGGTGTTTATAAGCCTGGTAATGTTAAATTAACGCCAACTATTTTACGCGACTCTCAAGCTTTTGTTAGCGAAAAATACGGAGTACCGGCTAATACATTAAACTTTGTATTCCACGGCGGTTCTGGTTCCAGTGAAGCTGAAATTAAAGAGTCTATTGGTTACGGTGTTATTAAAATGAACATTGATACTGATACACAATGGGCTACTTGGGAAGGCATTATGAACTTCTATAAGAAAAATGAAGCTTATCTGCAAGGTCAAATCGGTAATCCTGACGGAGAAGATGCACCAAACAAAAAATACTATGACCCACGTGTGTGGCAACGCGAGGGCGAAGTCGGTATGGTAAAACGTTTGGAGCAAGCATTTGCCGAACTGAATGCAGTAGATACTTTATAAGCTTTCTACTTAAACAGGAAAGGTCGGCGTTATTTAATTAACGTCGGCCTTTTTTATTGCACATTTTATAGTGTAATATTCATACTCAATTTTCATTGCTATATTTTAGATGATGCAAGAAATTAACCCAATTAAGAATTCGATAGCTGATTTAAATGAGCGGACAGCCTCATTAAAGGATTATCTTGATTTTGAAATCAAACAAGAGCGTTTGATCGAAGTGCTTAGGGAGCTTGAAGACCCAACTGTTTGGGATAATCCTGAGCAAGCTCAGTCTCTAGGACAAGAAAGGGTTAAATTATCTGCCATCGTTGATACTATTATCGAACTCGAAAAGGGTTTGAGTGATGCAGAAGAATTGTTGCTGATGGCCGTTGAGGAGGATGATTCTGAAACAGTCGATACAGTTGTAGAAGATATTAAATCATTTGAAGCAAAAGTTGTCACACTGGAATTTCGGCGTATGTTTTCGGGTGAGATGGATGCGAATAATGCTTTTTTGGATATTCAATCAGGATCAGGCGGTACTGAGGCGCAGGACTGGGCTTCGATGATCGAACGAATGTATTTACGCTGGGGTGAGCGCAAAGGATTTAAAACTGAATTGATTGAAGAGTCACCTGGTGAGGTTGCCGGTATTAAAAGTGCGACGATTAAATTCGAAGGCGAGTATGCCTTTGGATGGTTACGTACTGAAACCGGCGTACATCGTTTGGTCAGAAAATCACCTTTTGATTCGGGAAATCGTCGGCACACCTCGTTCGCTTCAGTATTCGTAGCGCCTGAAATTGATGATAATTTTGAGATCGATATTAATCCTGCCGATTTACGGATTGATGTTTATCGTGCTAGTGGTGCAGGTGGTCAGCACGTTAACCGGACTGAGTCAGCGGTTAGAATTACGCATAACCCAACAGGTATAGTCGTGCAGTGCCAGAATGACCGTTCCCAACATAAAAACAAAGATACTGCGATGAAGCAGTTAAAATCCAAGTTATACGAACTTGAAATGAGTAAGCGCAGTGAGGAGCAGCAAGCATTGGAAGATACGAAGTCGGATATTGGCTGGGGCAGTCAAATTCGTTCCTATGTACTGGATCAATCGCGTATCAAGGATTTGCGTACCAATGTTGAGACCGGCAATACACAAGCAGTATTGGATGGTGACCTGGATCAGTTTATAGAAGCTAGCTTAAAAAGCGGCTTATAAAATATTAATCGTTTAGAGTTAAAAAAATGTCAGAAATCGAACAGGATGAACAGGAACAGATAAAACAGCGTCGTAGCAAACTGGATAGTTTGCGCCAAGACAATATTGCTTTCCCAACGGATTTTCGTCGTGATGTTGTTGCAGGCGAACTGCTGGCGGAATATGAGTCTAGATCAAAAGAAGATCTGGATGCGGAGCCTGTTCGAGTAAAGCTTGCCGGCCGAATGATGACTCGTCGGGTAATGGGGAAAGCTAGTTTTTGTCATATCCAGGATATGTCCGGTAAGATTCAGCTTTATGTGACTCGAGATGCCCTACCAGAAGGTTTTTATAACGAGCAATTTAAGAAATGGGATATAGGCGATATTGTTGGCGCAGAGGGTGTATTATTTAAAACCAAAGTGGGTGAATTAAGTGTTCGTGTGGATGACATTCGTTTATTGACTAAAGCACTGCGTCCATTGCCGGAAAAATTTCATGGTATTGCCGATCAAGAGATTAAATACCGTCAGCGATATCTTGATCTGATTATGAGTGAAGAGTCGCGCACTACTTTTCTACTGCGCTCTAAAATAGTCTCTTATATCAGAGATTTTTTGATTGAACGCGATTTTTTAGAAGTGGAAACCCCGATGATGCAAACTATTCCGGGGGGTGCAACGGCTCGTCCGTTTGAAACTCACCATAATGCGCTGGATATGGGCTTATATCTGCGTATCGCACCGGAATTGTACTTAAAACGTTTGGTGGTTGGTGGTTTTGAAAAGGTGTTTGAAATAAACCGCAACTTTCGAAATGAAGGTTTATCCACGCGGCATAACCCTGAATTCACCATGCTGGAATTTTATCAGGCTTATGCCGAATACGGTGATTTAATGGACCTGACTGAAGCTATGTTGCGGGGGATTGCTAAAGACCTGATGGGGCAAAGCACCATTACTTACCAAGGCGAACAATATGACTTTGGTAAACCGTTTGAGCGCATGACGGTGGTTGAATCAATACTGCATTTTAACCCGGAACTAAAAGTCAGCGATATTGATAATCGAGATGCGGCGGTTAGTGTGGCTGAAAAATTGGGTATCCCAATTAAAGATAGCTATGGTTTAGGTAAGGTTCAAATTGAAATATTTGAGAAAACTGTCGAACATCGCCTGATGAATCCAACGTTTATTACCGCTTACCCGGTAGAGGTTTCGCCTTTGGCAAGGCGTAACGATAAAGATCCACATGTAACCGACCGATTTGAATTTTTTGTTGGTGGTCGGGAAATTGCCAATGGGTTTACCGAGTTGAATGATGCTGAAGATCAGGCTGAACGTTTTCGCAAGCAAGTGGAAGAGAAGGATGCCGGCGATGCGGAAGCCATGCATTTTGATGCCGATTATATCACCGCGCTGGAACACGGTATGCCGCCAACTGCTGGAGAGGGGATTGGCATCGACAGGTTGGTAATGCTGTTTACCGATGCGCCGTCAATCCGTGATGTACTGCTGTTTCCACATATGAGACCAAAGGGTTAATGGCGCAGTCCAATATTTATATGGTAGTGATATTGGCTGCATTTTTTGCAGCCAATATGCCTTGGCTTAGTGATCGTTTTCTATTGATTTTCAATAAGACGAAGAATGCCTGGATGCGCTGGCTGGAATGGTTGATCCTCTATTTTATAACCGGTTTACTGAGCTATGCAGTGGAATATAAACTGACTGGCACTCACTATGCACAAGGCTGGGAGTTTTATGTAACGACTCTGTGTCTATTTATTGTTTTTGCCTTGCCGGGTTTTATTTATCATTATGATTTTAAGCGTCTGTTAAGCGGAAAATCTTCCCTCTAAAAACTATCTTTCAGACGCCTGAGGGCAGAGAAAACTTCCAGAGCTGAGGTATTTTCACCACAGACATATTGCTGAATACTACGGCTATGTTCGCGAAGAAAGGGATTGCATGCCAGCTCATCAGCTAATAATGAAGGCAAACTGGGCAGATTTTGCGCACGCAAATCACGTACTTTATTTTTAAAATGCAACAGCTCCGCATTATCGCGCTCAACCTTTTGGGCAAATAAAGCATTTACCTCGGTATATTCATGTGCACAGTAAATACGGGTATCCGGCGGCAGTTTTTTCAGTTTTTGTAGTGATTGCCAAAGCTGTTCGGCACTGCCCTCAAATAAGCGGCCGCAGCCTAAAGAAAACAAGGTGTCTCCACAAAATAAGGCCTTATCTTCGGCGAAATAATACACCACATGACCTAGGGTATGTCCCGGCGTTTCAATCACCTGTATGGCATGGTCGCCTAGGGACAACTTGCTGTTTTCGTCTACAGATCTGTCTATTGCAGGAATACGTGCCTTATCATAAACAGAGCCAATAACCGTACAACCGGTCTTGTCTTTTAGTTCACGATTGCCATCAACATGATCCCAGTGATGATGTGTATTTAGGATGTAGTTTAATGTCCAGCTTTTATTTGCTAACAGCTCTAAAACCGGTTCAGCCTGTGCCGGATCAACAACAGCCGTTTCGTTAGCAACTGGGTCATGAATCAGGTATATGTAATTGTCATTTAATGCAGGGACTATTTCGATTTCTAGCATGATCTAATCTAATTGAATTCAATTTGTCGTTCGTAAATTTCCTGAATAGGGCGTTCGTTGTCTACATAATAATGCCTAAAGGCTTCAATTTGTTCGATTGAGGCCGTGGCGGGTTGTTTTAATAAAAACCATTGTACATTTTCGGTGCAGGGAGGGGTGGTTAAAGAACCGGTATAGTGGTAATAATGAGCTGTACTATCGGGTAGTAAATTCTGTGGGTCTATATGAATGGTATTGCCGATATTTCCCAGTATATTATCCAGTAATGCGTTATTTTTACCTTGTTCAAAAAAAACCGCCAATACTGCAATTTGTTTGTCAACAGGGTTTTGATGCACTAAGTGGGCAACTAGAGGATAGCGTTTGCCATTGATAATATGTTCGCTTTTGCCATGAAAATGAAATTGCAGCAGGGAAAAGCTTTTATCGTTTAATTCGATTTTTGCTCCGGCTTTTGGGGTGACTTTAATTGAGTGGCCATTATCGATAATCTTCGCTGTGGTATGAATGTCTTCATCAAGATGAAGTTTGTATTTGGTGTTCATGCGGACATGTTTTCCCGGTGATATACTGATCGGTGACTGCTGGTGTCCGCTTGAGCAGGTTTTACTAAATTCCTGCCAGTGTGCCGGGCCGTTTTGGCCATAATCCCAATGTGGATGTGAAGATGAGCAGGCGGTTAAGAACAAACTAAGTGCGGAGAAAAACAAAAAAGTAACTTTCATGATGTTTTTGTCTTTTGGTTATCAATAGTGGGAGTGAGAATGTCCGATAGCATAATTTTAGGGTGGAATTAAGATCAGATTGTAATAAAGTTTAAATTACTTCACAGAAAAATTAAAACCTGCTGTGGAATTAGATACAATAGACCAATTAAGTGTATAAAATAAACACTAAAGTATCTAAACGGCAAAGACAAAATAGATTATGGATCTGAAATTTCTCGATTTTGAACAACCTATCGCTGAATTGGAAGCGAAAATTGAAGAGCTTCGTAATGTAGAGTTCGACAATGATATTAATATTTCCGATGCAGTCAAGCAGCTTGAAGATAAGAGCCAGAGCCTGACTGAGTCAATTTTTTCCGATCTTTCAGATTGGCAGTTGTCTCAGTTGTCAAGACATCCAGGGCGGCCTTATACGCTGGACTATATTGAACATATGTTTACCGATTTTCATGAGCTGCACGGAGATCGAGCTTATGGGGATGACCCGGCTATTGTCTGTGGTATGGCTAGACTGGAAGGACAGCCTGTTATGGTTATCGGTCATCAAAAAGGACGTGATACCAAAGAAAAGATTTACCGTAACTTTGGTATGCCTAGACCGGAAGGCTATCGAAAAGCCTTGCGGGTGATGAAATTGGCTGAACGTTTCGGTTTGCCTGTTATATGTTTGATTGACACTCCGGGGGCTTATCCCGGTATTGGTGCTGAAGAACGCGGGCAAAGTGAAGCAATTGCCAGAAACCTGTTTGAAATGGCCAAGTTAAGAACACCGGTTATCTGTACCATTATTGGTGAAGGTGGTTCCGGTGGTGCTTTGGCGATTGGTGTCGGTGACCGATTGATCATGCTTGAATTTAGCACTTATTCGGTTATATCGCCTGAAGGATGTGCGTCTATCTTGTGGAAAAGCGCGGATAAGGCCCAATTGGCGGCTGAGGCGATGGGAATCACCTCTGACCGGGTAAGGGAGCAGGGTTTGCTGGATGAGGTGGTTAGAGAGCCATTAGGTGGCGGGCATCGTGACTTTCAGGGGGTTGCTTTAAACCTGCGCGAAACCCTGTTAAGACATTTGGATGATTTAAAACAAATGCCGATGGATGAAATGCTGGAAAAAAGGTATCAACGGATTATGAGTTATGGTGCGTTTATTGAAGAGCCGGTTAAATAACCGGCCAATATAAAGTATTCCTGTTTTTTTAAGGGCCGGTTTGTAACCGGCCTTTTATTTTTAAGTTAATTTGTGCAGCTTACAGAAAAAATTATTGAGTCAGCATTAGCTCCGGTAAAAAAATCAGCTCATTTTTATATTGGTTTTAGTGGCGGGCTGGATTCGCATGTATTGTTACAGCTATGTTCGAAAATTTCATTTTGTCAAAATAAAATAACTGCCGTTTATATTGACCATGGCCTACAGTCTGAATCCGAAAAATGGGCTGCACATTGCCGGTCTGTTGCAGAGCAGTTAGCCGTTAATTTTTTAGCAATTAAGGTCGATGCTTCTGCTAAAAACCGGCAAAGTCCGGAAGAGGCTGCCAGAGATGCTCGTTACCAGGCGTTTAAACGCTTAATTGAGGAGGCTGATGTGCTGTTATTGGCTCAACATCAGGAAGATCAATTGGAAACCGTGCTTTTGCAGTTGTTTAGGGGCGCTGGTTTATCCGGTTTGTCGGGTATGCCTCAGTTGATGTCCTTTGCCGGAGGACAGTTGGTCAGACCCTTGTTATCAGTCGATAAACAAAGCTTGTTGGATTATGCTGTTCAGCAGCAATTGGTTTGGGTGGACGATCCGAGCAATAAAGCAAATACCTTTGACCGTAACTTTTTACGTAATGAGATTATTCCGGCATTAAAGCAGCGCTGGCCTGCGCTTGAGAAAACAGTTTCAAGGTCGGCTGAACATTGTGCAAATGCTCAAAATTTTCTTGATACGAAAGCCAGGGCAGGATTTGCTGAAGCTTATGATTTATCAGATCACACTATAGTTATTAGTCAGCTTGAGAAACATGGCGACTTCTTACAAAAACTTATTTTAAGGTATTGGTTTAAACAGCAAGGTTTAAGAATGCCGCCTAAGGATTTTATCAATAAAATTCTAAATCAGGTCGTGGGGGCCAGTCGTGATTCGGCCCCTGTATTATCAGGTCAGGGTCATGAAATACGCCGCTATCGAGATAGGCTTTATTGTCTAAAAAAACAAGAAGAAGTCAATTTACATGAGCAATTTGACTGGTGTGATGTCGCGCAGGCTTTATGTCTGCCGGGAGCGGGTAAATTAAAGTTGGTGTGTGCTGATTCAGGTGTTTTATTTTCCGACCTTAATTGTGCAAAAATTACGGTAAAATTCAGGCAAGGCGGGGAAACAATCGCACTACCGGGAAGAGAAGGAAGGCACCAATTAAAAAAACTGTTTCAGGAAGTCGGCATTCCACCCTGGCAGCGGCATTTGACTCCATTGATTTATATAGGTAATGAGTTGCTGGCGGTGGGTGAGTATTGGATTAGTTCCAGCTACTTTAGTCAAAAAAAAGGCGCCTGCGTACGCTTTAAATGGCAGAAATTAAAATAAAAAACTTAAAGACCATGACTAAACCGTCATAGTCGATTAAAATAGTAAGATTTTTATCATAATTTGTCTTTTAGCTTTCATTTCCAAAGGCCATTATCTTTTATATGACGAAATACATTTTCATTACCGGCGGCGTTGTTTCATCTTTAGGCAAAGGCATAGCTGCATCCTCATTGGCAGCCATCCTTGAAGCGCGTGGTCTTAAAGTGACCATGACCAAACTTGATCCTTATATTAATGTCGACCCGGGTACAATGAGTCCGTTTCAGCATGGTGAAGTGTTTGTCACCGAGGACGGTGCAGAAACAGATCTGGATTTAGGCCATTACGAGCGGTTTATTAAAACCACCATGGCTAAAAAAAATAACTTTACTGCGGGTCAGATTTACGAAAGTGTTTTACGTAAAGAGCGTAAAGGTGAGTATTTAGGCGCTACTGTTCAAGTTATTCCGCATATAACCGATGAAATTAAACGCCGCGTGTACAAAAGCGCAGAAGGTATGGACGTCGCCATTATTGAAGTCGGTGGTACGGTGGGCGATATTGAGTCTCTGCCATTTTTGGAGGCAATCAGACAATTACATATTGAGCTGGGTAGTGATAGAGCAATCTTTATTCATTTGACTCTGGTACCTTATATCCGTTCGGCGGGTGAAGTTAAAACCAAACCAACCCAGCATTCGGTTAAAGAGTTAAGATCTATAGGTATTCAACCGGATATCCTGATCTGTCGCTCCGAACAGGCAATACCAGCCAGTGAACGTCGTAAAATTGCGTTGTTTACCAATGTGGCAGAAAAGGCGGTTATTTCAGCGGTGGATGCCGATTCTATTTATCGTATTCCAAGCTTATTGCACGAGCAGGGGCTGGATGAGATTGTGGTGGATAAATTACGTCTAGACGTGCCGCCAGCCGATTTATCTGAGTGGAATATGGTGGTTGATGCACTGCAACAATCAAAAAATGAGGTCAATATTGCCATTGTCGGGAAATATGTTGATCATTCAGATGCTTATAAGTCACTCAATGAGGCATTAATACATGCTGGTTTGCACACCCATAACAAAGTCAATATCGTCTATATGGATTCTGAAATCATTGAAGATGAAGGGGTTGCCAAACTGGAAGATTTTGATGCCATCCTGGTCCCTGGCGGTTTTGGTGAGCGTGGGGTTGAAGGTAAGGTAGCTACGGTGCGTTATGCTCGAGAAAATAAGATTCCTTATCTGGGTATTTGTCTGGGAATGCAGGTTGCTGTAATCGAATATGCGCGTAATGTCGCTAAACTGGAAGGCGCACACAGTACCGAGTTCTTACCCAACCCAATGCATTCTGTAATCGGTTTAATTACAGAATGGATGGATGAAGACGGACAGCTTGAGGTGCGTGACAAGAACTCGGATCTTGGTGGTACCATGCGTCTGGGCAGTCAGCAATGCCGGTTACAGGAAGGCTCTCTGGCTTATGAACAATATCAAAAAGAAGTGATTAATGAACGTCACCGCCATCGTTATGAATTTAACAATCAGTATCTGGAGCAGCTTGAGCAAAGCGGCTTGAGATTTTCCGGTAAATCGCTGGACGGTAGGCTGGTTGAGGTGATTGAGATTCCAGATCATCCCTGGTTCCTGGCCTGTCAGTTCCATCCTGAATTTACTTCTACGCCAAGAAAAGGGCATCCGTTATTTTCAGGTTTTGTAAAAGCGGCAGCGGAACATAAAGCGGGAGCTAAAAAGTAATGAAATTATGTGGTTTTGAAGTTGGCCTGGATCAACCGTTATTTTTAATGGCGGGTACGTGTGTTATTGAAAGTGAGCAAATGGCTCTGGATACTGCCGGTAAATTGAAAGAAATTACCGATGAACTGAACATTCCATTTATCTACAAATCATCGTTTGATAAAGCCAATCGCTCCTCATTAAACAGTTTTCGCGGGTTGGGTCTGGAAGAAGGTTTAAGAATCCTGGCAGAAGTTAAAAAACAAATTGGCGTGCCGGTCATTACCGATGTGCATGAAGATACCCCGTTAGCCGAAGTGGCTGCAGTGGTCGACATAATGCAAACCCCGGCTTTTTTATGCCGACAAACCAATTTTATCCAGTCTGTGGCTAAACAAGGTATACCGGTCAATATCAAAAAGGGGCAGTTTATGGCGCCTTGGGATATGGGTAATGTGGTCGATAAGGCTAAGGCAACTGGAAACGAGCAGATTATGGTCTGTGAACGCGGTGCTTCATTTGGCTATAATAATCTGGTTTCGGATATGCGCTCATTAGCCGAAATGAGAAATACCGGTTGTCCAGTCGTGTTTGATGCGACTCATTCCGTACAATTGCCAGGTGGACAAGGTAGTTGTTCGGGCGGCCAGCGTGAACATGTGCCGGTATTGGCCAGAGCAGCGGTTGCGGCAGGTGTTTCAGGGTTGTTTATGGAAACGCATCCAAAACCGGAAGAAGCATTGAGTGATGGTCCTAATTCTTGGCCATTACATAGAATGAAAGAATTGTTAGAAACATTAATAACCATCGATCAGGCTGTTAAAGCACACAGTTTGATAGAGACAACTTTATAGGAAACAAAATGGCTGAAATAGTAGATATTCGCGCTAGAGAAATTCTTGATTCACGTGGTAACCCAACCGTAGAAGCAGATGTAGTATTAGCCTCTGGCGTAATTGGCAGTGCAATGGTGCCTTCTGGTGCTTCAACAGGTGAGCGCGAAGCTATTGAGTTACGTGATGGCGATAAGTCTCGTTATTTAGGTAAAGGCGTATTAAAAGCGGTTGAATATGTAAATACTGAAATTCGCGATGCAGTGGTTGGTATGGACGCAACTGACCAAGCAGCTATCGATCAAAAAATGATCGAGTTGGACGGTACAGAAAATAAAGGTCGTATCGGTGCCAATGCTATTTTAGGTGTTTCTATGGCGGTTGCACATGCTGCTGCTAAAGAAGGCGGTGTACCTTTATACCGTTACTTAAACAAAAGCGGAAAATTTATTATGCCGGTACCGATGATGAATATCATCAACGGTGGTTCTCATGCTGATAACAGTGTAGATTTGCAAGAATTTATGATTCTGCCGGTGGGTGCGCCAAGCTTCCGTGAGGCGATTCGTTACGGTGCAGAAGTTTTCCATAACCTGGCTAAAGTATTAAAAGCAAAAGGTTTGGCAACTACGGTAGGCGATGAAGGTGGTTTTGCACCTAACCTGTCTTCTAATGAAGAAGCGATTGAAGTTATTTTAGAAGCGATTGCTAATGCCGGTTATAAAGCGGGTGAAGACATCTTCTTGGGTATGGATGCGGCAAGTTCCGAATACTTTAAAGACGGCAAGTATGACTTGGCCTCTGAAGGTAGAAAATTCGATTCTAATGAAATGACTGACTTCTTTGTAGATTGGGTTGAAAAATATCCAATTATTTCTATCGAAGACGGTATGGATGAAAATGATTGGGACGGTTGGAAAAATCACACTGACAAATTAGGCGGTAAAATCCAACTGGTTGGCGACGATTTATTTGTAACCAACCCTAAAATCCTGAAAGAGGGTATCGAAAAAGGTATCGGTAACTCAATCCTGATTAAAGTTAACCAAATCGGTACTTTGACTGAAACGCTGGAAGCTATCAACACAGCGGATGCAGCAGGTTATTCAGCGGTTGTTTCACATCGTTCGGGTGAAACTGAAGATACGACCATTGCTGATTTGGTTGTTGCGACAGGGACCGGTCAGATCAAAACTGGTTCATTAAGCCGTTCTGATCGTGTTGCCAAATACAACCGTCTGATGAAAATTGAGGAAGAATTGGGTGCGGATGCGGTATATGCTGGTCGTAGCGCATTCAAAATGCTGTAACTATTTATCGCACCAGTGTTTGGCTACTCAACTGCATTAAACATGCTCATATGCTTTTGTTTAGCAAATTGAGCGTGTTTTCATTGTTCTGAAGCCAAACAACGGCACCTAAATAGCAACAGAGATAAACTGTCCTGCGCTTTTACCTTCTGGTAAAAGCGCATTCAAGCATTTGAGGGTGGGCTTATTAAAGTTCTTATTGTGGTTCTGATTGTTTTAATACTGTCTCTGCAATACCGCTTATGGTACGGAGATGGTAATCTTGTGCAGTTAGGCGAGTACCAGCAGCAACTTAAACAGCTGCAAAACCAGGTGCAAGCGAAAAAAGAACGCAATGACTCTCTCTATGCCGAAGTTCTGGACTTACGCAAAGGGCAGGAAGCCATAGAAGAAAGAGCGCGACATGATTTGGGCATGATTAAGGACGATGAAACTTTCTTTCAAATAATTGAATAATATCAAATGACTGAGCCAACAAAATTTTGGGCGGTAGTGCCGGCTGCAGGCGTTGGAAAGCGCATGCAGGCAGACCGACCTAAACAATACCTGGAATTGGCGGGTCAAACAGTATTGCAGTGCACCTTAACCCGATTGCTATCGGCTAAGGTCTTTTCAGCTGTCTCTGTAGCCATTTCCAAAGAAGATCCCTTTTGGCCAAACCTGGATATATCCCGGCATGAGCAGGTAATAACTGCCCAAGGTGGTAAAGAACGAGCAGATTCCGTCTTATCCGGTTTGCGTGCCATACGTGAACAAGCCCACGATAATGACTGGGTGTTGGTTCATGATGCGGCTCGCCCCTGTTTGACGGTTGAGGATATTCTTCACCTGATTGACAGTTTAAAAAATGATGAAGTCGGGGGGATTTTAGCCTTATCGTCGCATGACACTTTAAAGCATGTCGATGGTAGGACTATTAAAAAAACTATTGATAGAAGCCATGTCTGGCGTGCTTTAACCCCGCAAATGTTTCGCTATGGTGATCTAAAGCGGGTATTGGAGCAGACGGAAGGCAATCCGGCGATTACCGACGAAGCCAGCGCCTTTGAAATACAAGGGTTGCAACCAAAAATAGTCGAAGGGCGGCCGGATAATATTAAAATCACTCGGCCTGAAGATTTAGCTTTAGCGCAATTTTATTTGGAGCAACAATGATACGAGTCGGTCAAGGTTACGATGTACACCGCTTTTGTGATGATGGCGATGTCATCCTGGGTGGCGTAACAATAGATTACGAAAAAGGCCTGGAAGCGCACTCCGATGGAGATGTGGTGTTACATGCATTATCCGATGCATTATTAGGTGCTGCAGCGCTGGGTGATATAGGCAAACATTTTCCCGATACCGATCCAGAATTTAAAGGAGCGGATAGCCGAGTGCTGCTAAGGCATGTTTATGGTATCGTGCAGGATAAAGGTTACCAGTTGGTTAATGCCGACATTACTATTATTGCCCAGGCACCGAAAATGGCTCCGCATATTATTGCCATGTGCAAGAATATCGCTGAAGATCTGCAAGTTGACATCGACTGCATTAATGTTAAAGCTACAACCACAGAAAAACTGGGCTTTGAAGGTCGCAAGGAAGGCATTGCCGTACAGGCAGTGGTGCTGATTGAAAAATAACATTCAGATCATAAAGATCTTGGCGCTTACCCTGTATAGAAAAAATGGCTGAGATAAGGCTAAATACACAAGGTTTATCCACAATGCCTTTCCCTGTATGGCCCTGTGTCTATGGTGGCCCTTTTGCTACCGGTGCTATCCGAAGTTTACCGGAAGACTTCAATGTTTACGAAATATTACCTTTTCAACCTTCCGGTGAAGGTGAGCATGTTTTTTTGCAAATCGAAAAAACCGGTGAAAATACAGAATATGTGGCAAGATTATTGGCTCGTTTTGCAGGGGTACGTCAGCGAGATATCGGTTTTGCCGGATTAAAAGACCGGCATGCCGTTACCACGCAATGGTTCAGTGTGTGGTTGCCGGGAAAAGCGGAACCGGACTGGTCAGAGTTTGAAACCGAACAAATTAAAGCCCTACAAGCAATACGACACATTAAAAAACTTAAACGTGGGGTGTTGTCGGGAAATAAATTTAAAATTGTTGTTCGCAACTGGCAGGGTGATAAAGAAAAATTACTGGAGCAATTGGCGCAAATAAAAGCCAACGGCATGGCCAATTATTTTGGTGAGCAGCGTTTTGGTCGCGACGGACAAAATGTTACCAAGGCACACGCCATGTTTAATGGTGAAAAAGTCCATCGCAATCAAAAAAGTATTTACTTATCAGCTGCAAGGTCTTATCTATTTAATCAGATACTGGCCGAACGGGTACGACAGGGTAACTGGAATCAAGCCGTTGCAGGCGATACTTTAGTCTTTAACCAGTCACACAGTTTTTTTAAAACAATGCTCTTGGAAACAGAAAATAGCCAACGGGTTCAACAAGGTGAACTTCATCCTACCGGCATACTATGGGGCAAAGGGGAAACAGGCAAGTCAATGGATGCATTGGCAATAGAACAGGCTATTCTTCAGCAAAATAAAAGCTTGTCGGATGGGCTTATTGCCAACGGTGTAGAAGTTGATCAACGTTCTTTAAGAGTATTTGTTGAAGACCTGGAATGGCAGTTTATTAATGAACACTGTTTACGGTTGCATTTTTTCTTACCAGCCGGTAGTTACGCAACCTCGGTCTTAAGAGAACTTGTCGCTCAATGACTTGGCAGCAATGGGCATTTATTGTTTCAAAGTAAGATAGATATTGGGTTGCAGCACAATAAAGGAATGACTCAATCCTGAATTGTGTGATTCAGGATTGAGTCGGTTTAAGGAATAATTATTTATATGCTGCTTCTTTCATGGTTGAAGCAATAAGCCCGTAGGCAGTAATCCAGGCGTCTTTTACTTCATCGGTGAATTCCTCAGCCAAGCCTTTACCCAAAGCCCATAATAGTGTGTTGCCAACGGTATCATAGTGTTCTGGTTTTACACCGTAATCTACATGGCGCACACCCAATTCCTGAATAGTCGGAACAACTTTTTCCAGATTGTTTAATGAATTAATAACCAAGTTAATGGAATTTATCAGTTTTTCCCCTTGAACTTTAATGTCTTCTTTAAATAATGGTTTTATTTCAGGGTCTTCAAGGAATAATTTTAAATAAAACATTTCGGCTATTTCATCTTTAAGCGGCATGATCGATTGCCAAGAAGATTGAATTAATTTTATTTGCTGGTCTGTTATTGGTGGATTTTTTTCCCGCTCAAGACGTTCTTGTTCCAGTCTTTCCTGTTCCAGACGTTCCTGCTCAAGACGTTCTTGTTCCAGTCTTTCCTGTTCCAGACGTTCCTGCTCAAGACGTTCTTGTTCCAGTCTTTCCTGTTCCAGACGTTCCTGCTCAAGACGTTCTTGTTCCAGTCTTTCCTGTT
>JBNLBS010000007.1:127146-190079 GCA_050303415.1 Methylococcaceae bacterium
TCCAGACGTTCCTGCTCAAGACGTTCTTGTTCCAGCCTTTCCTGTTCCAGACGTTCCTGCTCAAGACGTTCTTGCTCCAGTCTTTCCTGTTCCAGGCGCTCTTGCTCAAGACGTTCTTGCTCCAGTCTTTCCTGTTCCAGGCGCTCTTGCTCAAGACGTTCTTGTTCTAAGCGCTCTCTTTCCAGTCTGGCGTCCAATTCCTCTTGGGCTGCGAGTAGTTGACGTTCCTGCCTGGCTATTTCTTCTTCTTTTTCTTGCAGCTGATATTGTATTGAGCGCGCTTCTTGCTCTTGTTGTGCAATTCTTTCTTTCTCTTGTTGTAATTCTTCTCTAATTGATTGAATTTGCTGCTCTTCACGTGCTAACTGTGCTTGACGATATTCCAATTCTTCCTGGGCTTGTCTGATAGCGGCTTTTTCACGGTTATCCTGTTCCAGACCTTCTTCCAGTTGGTATTGCATGGAACGTGTTTCTTGTTCCTGTTGTGCAATTTTTTCTTTTTCTGATGCCAGTTCCAATTGTAACGATTCGATTTGCCTTTCATCTCTGACCACTTGTGACAGACGATAATCCAGTTCATTTTGTGCCTGTCTTATTTCCGCTTCTTTTTGAGCAATTTCCTGCTGTTGAATTGTCAGTTGCTGCTGAATGTTATCGGTATCCAATTCATTGCGTGACAATCTGCCGGCGCGTTGTTCTAATTCATCCTGTAAGTAGCGTAATTCTTGTTCTGCTTGTCGCACTCTTGCTTCACGATTGGCCAGTTCTTCTTGTGCCATCCGTTCAGCTCTTTGCTGTTCTAATTCATATTGCTCTTGCGCTAATCTTTCTTCCCTTAAACGTGCTTCCTCTAGATCTTCCCGTGTATAATCCTGATCCGGTTCAATGTCAGTTGTTTCCAATACGTCTTTATTGCCAATATAGGGCATAACAAGATAAGCGACTATGGCTAAAACAATAACAAGTAGAATCTCCATAAAATATCCCCGTTTTTTTATAGTTATTGATGACTTCGAATAAATTTTTTTTAAGTCAAAAGCAGCATTTTTACCATACATTTTCAGACTAAAAATAAATCATTAGCCGGATATTATCATAAGCTTAAGAGTTTTGTGTCGATACTTAAAGAATAAAAGAGCGATTAGGATGTCAACCGCCTATGTTTACAAAAATTGAATTATGAGTTGTTTGGATTTGTATATGGGATAGAGTTGAAGTTTTTAATTGATAAACTTTAAATTGTTCTTAAATGTTAGAATGCAAAAAAATATTTCCGATGATACTATCTACTTAGGATTTGTATAAAAAATGGACATTATCCAGGCAATTGCTTTGGCTCTTTTACAGGGGCTGACCGAGTTTTTACCTATTTCCAGTTCTGCACATTTGATTTTATTGCCGGTAGTGTTGGGTTGGCAGGATCAGGGGCTGGCGTTTGATGTTGCAGTGCATGTCGGCACGTTGACGGCTGTAGTGGGTTTTTATCGTCATGATATTTGGCTGATCATTAAAGCCTGGTTGGCGTCTGTGACCGGTAAGGGCGGTTCTGATGATTCGCGTCTGGCCTGGTATGTGGTACTTGGGACAATTCCAGTGGGTCTGGTGGGGATTTCTCTGCCGGATGCGGTCAAGGATGTTTTACGTTCACCGCTAGTGATTGCGTCGGCGACAATTGTTTTTGCTTTGTTGTTATGGTTGGTGGAAAAGTTGGCCAAAGAGCAACGGACTAGCATTACTTTGCTTGATGCGGTTGTTGTGGGCTTATTTCAGGCTATTGCGTTGATCCCCGGTACTTCCCGCTCGGGTATTACTATCACAGCCGGGTTAATAACGGGGTTAAGAAGAGAGCAAGCGGCACGATTTTCATTTTTGTTATCGATTCCGGTTATTGCTTTGGCGGGTGGCTTGCATGTGGTTGATTTAATCAAGTCCCCGGAACCGGTGTTATGGGATATGATCTTAATTGGCGCATCGATTTCTGCAATCGTGGCTTATTTAACTATCGGCTGGTTCTTAAAACTGCTGGAAAAGGTCGGTATGATGCCTTTTGTCTGGTACCGTTTAATACTCGGTATTATCCTGTTCACGGTATTTCTCGGACAGGCGTAATAATACCAATACTGCCCCTGTGCCTCCATCTTTGGGTAAGGCGGAGCAGAATGCTTGGACATCCTGATGTTGTTGTAGCCAGATATTGAGGTTATTTTTTAATACCGGATGGTTGTCGGCAGAACGGTAGCCTTTGCCATGAATAATATGGACGCAACGACAACCATCTTCGACACAATAGTGCAGAAAGCGTAACAATTGCTGTTTGGCTTCGCGACTGTTTAACCCGTGAAGGTCAATTTCCGCATCCAACCCGAAGTGACCCTGCCTTAATTTTTTTAGCACATTTTTCTGCAAGCCGGGCGCAGCAAAGCTTAATTTGTCTTCCTGGCTCAGTTTTTCGTGTTCGAATTCGGCATCTTCGATTAGCTTTTCATTAAAGTCGACTGATTGCTTGTTAGGAAAAGGCTTGGGTTTTTTAGTATTTAAGGGATGTTTGTTACTGATAATACGGTTAACAGCGCCAATAGACTCACGAAACAAGTCAATTTCTTCAGGGGGGAGTGTTTTTTTTGCCACGTTAGCTGCTTTTGCGCGAATTTGTTGCTAAGATTGTAGATTTTATAGTGTAACCGGCCTTAGGGCGACAAAAAATGCATATTTTGTTAAGTAATGATGATGGCTATTTGGCCTATGGTCTATCGGTATTGGCCGAAGCACTGAGTGAACAGGCTGAGATTTCAGTTGTTGCACCGGATAAAAATCGCAGTGCTGCCAGCAATTCATTAACGCTGGAAATGCCGTTACGTGCCCAACAGGCTCATAATGGTTTTATAAAAGTGGACGGTACGCCTACCGATTGTGTTCATCTTGCGTTAACAGGTTTGTTGGATAAGGAACCGGATATGGTTTTTGCCGGTATCAATCACGGTTCAAATCTAGGTGATGATGTACTTTATTCGGGAACGGTTGCTGCAGCCAGTGAGGGGCGTTTTTTAGGTTTACCGGCAATCGCAATTTCAATGGCGAGCAATCGACCTGAGCATTTTGAAACTGCGGCGCATGTGGCTAAAACCTTGTTAAAACAGTTGTTGGACAATCCATTACCGGAAGATACCATTTTAAATGTCAATGTGCCGGATATTGCTATAGACATGTTAAAAGGTTATCAGGCAACCCGATTAGGTCAGCGGCATAAGGCAGAGCCGGTGATTGAAGCAACCGATCCGCGTGGTAACAGAATTTATTGGGTAGGTCCGCCTGGTGCTGAGCAGGATGCCGGACCGGGTACGGATTTTTTTGCGATAAATTCGGGTTATGTTTCGGTAACACCATTGCAGTTGGATTTAACCCGCTATGATGCGGTAGATAATTTAACCGCTTGGTTACCTTAGGAGATAAGCATGAATAATCAACGCTTGCAAGGAATTGGCATGACTTCACGGCGCACTCGTGAGCGTATGGCAAAGCGCTTGGCAGAACAAGGTATAACGAATAATAAAGTTCTTGAAGTTATGCGGGAAACCCCGCGACATATTTTTATGGACGAAGCTCTGGCCAGTCGAGCTTATGAGGATACTGCTTTGCCTATCGGTTATAACCAGACTATTTCTCAGCCTTATATCGTTGCCAAAATGACGGAGTTGTTATTGCAGAAGGCAAAACCCTGCAAAGTATTGGAGGTAGGAACAGGATGTGGCTACCAGACGGCTATTTTGGCCCAACTGGTTGAGCGTGTGTATTCAGTAGAACGAATCAGACCATTATTGAAAAAAGCCAAAGATAATCTTTGGGATTTAAAGCTGAAAAATATCAGTTTCTTGCATAGTGACGGTGGCTGGGGTTGGCCGGATCATGCACCTTATGATGCAATTTTAGTCGCTGCTGCGCCTTCCGAAGTACCTGAAATGTTACTTCAGCAAATGGCTGTGGGTGGGGTTATGGTGATACCGATTGGTGAGAAAGCCGAAGAGCAGACTTTACAAAGAATAACGCGGACTCAAACTGGTTATGATGTTGAATTACTGGAAACAGTGAGTTTCGTGCCTTTTTTATCAGGCAAGGCATAAGGAAGGGGCTATTATTAAGAGGCCGTGTTAGTTTATGGGTAGGGTAACGCTGAATTCTCCCCTAATATAAACAAATAAAAATCCCCGATTTATCGGGCGAATCAATCTTTTCTTTCAGGTTTTAGGGACTATGTTTCAAAGATTATATGATAAGGCTCTGCACTGGGCCAGGCATAAACATGCCACGGTGTATTTGTTTTGCTTGAGTTTTGCCGAGTCTTCTTTTTTCCCTATTCCACCGGATGTGATGTTGGCACCGATGGCTTTGGCACAACCGGATAAGGCTCTACGATTTGCTTTATTTACCACTATAGCTTCCGTATTAGGCGGTATGTTAGGCTATGGTATTGGTTACTTTATGTTTGACAGTATCTCCCCCTGGTTGGAAACCACGCATTATTGGGATAAATACATTCAAGCTCAAAACTGGTTCGAAGAATGGGGCTTTTGGGCAGTGTTTGTCGCCGGCTTTTCTCCAATCCCCTATAAGGTGTTTACTATTGCAGCCGGGGCATTGAATATGATCTTTATTCCTTTTATCCTGGCATCTATGGTCGGACGCGGCGCACGCTTCTTTTTGGTTGCGGTATTAATTGCTGCCGGAGGCGAGAAGCTGGAAACGGGCTTACGTCAATATATGGATAGAATAGGTTGGGCTGTTGTCGCAATTGTCGGTATGGCCGTCGGGATATACCATTTTTTTAAATAATGTCGAAAATTCTTTCAACACGCCGGCTTTAGATCTTCGACAGAAAAAATCGGAATCTCGCTGGCTTTATTTTCTGCTCCCATGCCTCTCGCCAGCTTGAAACATTTGGTGCTGTGTTGTTTTGTTAAATCCACAATACGGCGATCCAGTTTTTCCTTTCCGACAAATTCATCAAGTATTTTAAGTACTTGATCCAATGACATGCCCTGTCGATATGGCCGATCCTGAACCAATGCCTGAAAGACATCCGCGACAGCGATAATACGTGCTTCAATACTGAGATCTTTTTGTGTAGGGTGGAAAGGATATCCCGTGCCGTTGAGACCTTCATGGTGGTATGCAGCCCAAAGGGCAATTTCCTCCAATCCTTTAATATGCCTTAAAATTTCGTAGGTTTCATAGCTGTGTTGATTCATAATTGAACGTTCAATTACACTCAATGGACCCGGTTTTTCAAGAATGTTGTCTGGTGTACGCAACTTGCCAATATCATGTAAGAAAGCGGCAATCTCAATTTTGTCGCAAATATCTGATGATAAACCATAGATACTCCCTAAATAACGTGCCAATACCCCAACTCTTGCCGAATGTTGAGCAGTAAACGGGCTTTTTTGGTCAACAATATATGCCAGGATTAATGACAATTGTTTGAGTTGCGATATGGTCAATACTTGCTTGCTTTCAAACTGTCCCATATCCCAAGTAAAACGGGTGATATTTCGATCTTCCAGAGAAATCCAAAATGCCTCAGATTTTTCTACTTCTTTAAAGGCCTGAACCAGGGATGGATCGAAAAAAGTACCATTATAATTTTCAATTGAATTAACAATTTCCTGTTTTGTTAATAGAATGTCTTTTGCGTAATGTGAGGCAGAAAGTATATCTATTCGATCAGAAAGAAAAATCAGGTTACTCATCCGGGTGTCTTGAGGGCTAAGATCAAGATTTTTCAATTGTTGCCAAGGTGTATGATGATAACGTATAGGGATGGCAAATTTTTCTAGTGGAGCGAAACCCTTCAATAAATGATAGCCTATTTCACAGTGAATATGTGAATCTTCCCAGTCAAAATGATTGACCAGGTCATTATGCATTTGTTCAGTCGAGACCCCGCAGTCATGTAACAAACCTAATTCAAAAGAGTAATGAGTTTCTTGATCTCTAATACCTAGTTGATGGGCAATCTGACTGGCAATATAACCTACGCGTTTGCCATGATTGGTATCGTTCATTCCGACTAAATCAACAGCTGTTTCGATAGCTAAGATCATTTGTCGAAGGTCGATATTTAAGTGTGACATAGAGGACATGGCAATAATAGAAACGATTAATTAATTTTATCGACTTTTACCAGAATATGTAACTGATTCTTATTGGTTTGATGTTGGTAGGATAATAACCCCTTGCCACTTTGCTGATTGTTTTCATTGGCGCCGCCTATTTCAACCCATTCACCTAATTTTGCTCTAATGACTGTTTTTGCACTTTGTGTCTGAATATTTCCGGACAGTTGCATTTGATCAGACCAGGGTGAAACATGCAGGGTAACAAATTGACCGCTTAAATAGGGTGTTACAGCTACACCTGTACTGGCTTCTATAAAGTCAGTAGTTTTGCTGATAGCAGGTCTGCCAAAACCGGAATCATATATACTGACATTATCTATGGGGTGTATTTTGCCAGTTTTAATGTGCGCGGCATGACCTTCAAGGGTTCTCAGCGTTTGTGTACTTTCCTGCTTATTATGGCCTTGAGTCTGATAAAAATGACCATGAATTTTTGCATTCAGTCGGTCAGGAGAATGTAAAGGAATCCTCACTTGGGCATTGGCTCTGGCATTAAGTTCTTGAGCCGTGGTTTGTCTGCTTTGAATAACGCTGATTAGCAGATTTTTCAGCGGTTGATCCAATGTTTCGATCAGTTTTAATAACTCTTCCAGTCGTTCTTCACTGGTTCTGACAATCAGCTTGTTGCCCGATACCATGATTCGGTCAGACGGTTGAAGTAAAGGCTGTATGACAGGCGGCAGTTCATACGCGGGTCGGTTTTGAATATCAATAACGCTAATAATATTTTCAGACCAAGCCAGGGAACTGTGGCTTAACAGGATTAAAATAAATGTTAATATTTTCATTTTCTTTCTCCGATTTCCTCAGTTTCCATCGGGCGCTGTAGGGTTATTCAAGACTGTTATATAGATCCAGATATTGTTTGCCGCTGTTATGCCAGGTGAAATCTTTTTTCATCGCATTGCGTTGGACTTTTTTCCAGTTGGTTGGGGCGTTATATAGCATTAAAGCCCGTTTGACGGCTTCCAATACCGAGCTTGCTTCCGGTGCGTTGAATACAAAGCCGCTTGCAGTATTGTCAGCAATGGTATGCGGCAGAGTGTCGACCACTGTGTCGGCCAGCCCCCCTGTTTTTCTAACTATAGGCAGGGTGCCATAGTGTTGACTGTACATTTGGTTTAAACCGCAGGGTTCAAAACGCGAAGGCATTAAAAATATGTCTGATCCCGCTTCAATTTGATGAGCTAATTTTTCATCATAACCAATATGAATAGCAATTTTTTCCGGATACAGGTGAGCGAAGTTTTTTAAATGCTGCTCAAATTCCTTGTCACCGCTGCCTAAAGCAATAAACTGAACCGGCATTTCAGCTATTTCAGGCAGACATTCAAGGATAAGGTCAATACCTTTTTGTTCTACCAGACGACTGATCACGCCAATAACCGGAATGTTTTCATCGACCGGTAAGGTTACTCTGGCTTGTAATGCCATTTTGTTGGTTTTTTTCTTATTCAGTGTTGAAACACTAAAAGCTTGTTCAATATAAGAATCGTGCTTTGGGTTCCATTGTTCACTATCGATACCATTAATAATGCCGCTTAATGAATCCTGGCGGTGGTTTAACAGGCCTTCCAGGCCATAACCAAATGCTGGAGTTTGAATTTCTAATGCGTAGGTCGGACTAACGGTGGTGATATGGTCGGCATAGGCCAGACCGCCTTTAATAAAGGATAATAAATCGTAAAATTCCAGCCCGGCCGGTGACCATAGTTGCCCCGGCAGGTTTAATGCAAATCTTGATGAGCTGGGAAATAAACCCTGGTAGGCTAAATTATGGATGGTGAAAACTGTTGCCGGGCGGCTTTTTTCCAGGTTGAGAAAGGCAGGCACCAAGCCACTTTGCCAGTCATTGCAATGCACAATATCGGCATGCCATTCCAGTTGAGCCCGGTTCATGGCAACTTCTACGGCGGTACGGCAAAACAAGCTGAAGCGTTCAGCATTGTTAGGCCAGGGGGCTTTATTGTCATCAACATAAGGATTTCCTGGCTGGCCAAAATAATCAGGGTAATCGACCAACCAAACTAAAACTCCACTATCATCCAGGCAAGTTTCCAGGATGTTGACCGTTTTATTATCGATACGCAGACTGGCGATTTGTTTTGAAGAGTCTGTCGTTTTAATATCTTTGTAATTGGGGAGTATTAGTCTGACATCCTGGCCTAGTTCGTGTAATGCCTTTGGCAGACTGCCGGATACATCGGCCAAACCGCCGGTTTTAATTAGTGGATGGGCTTCGCTGGTGACAAAAAGTATTTTTTTCATATTGCTTTTATCGGGTATAGATTTAATGCAAAAAGCTAAAGTTTTAAAATAATACCGCCAAGTGGAGGTAAGGTAAGGTTAATTGAATGTGCTTGGTTCATCCAGGGGACAGGTTCGGAAAAGGCATTGCCGTTCCCGGTATTGCTGCCGGCGTAAAAACTTGAATCAGAATTGAAAACCTCTTTATATGTACCTCCTTTTGACACTCCAATGCGGTAATTATGGCGCGGTAATGGTGTGAAGTTAAAAACTACAATCAGCTCTTTATTTTCATGTTTGCGTCTAAAACTGATCACTGATTGTTCCACATCGTGGCAATCAATCCATTCAAATCCCTGTTGATCAAAATCATGGTGAAATAAAGCCGGCTCAGATTTGTAAAGGTGATTCAGGTCTCTGACCAGTTTCTGTATGCCTTGATGATTTGGGTATTCTAGAATATACCAGTCCAAAGCCTGATTAAAATTCCATTCGGTACCCTGACCAAATTCACCGCCCATAAATAATAGTTTTTTACCCGGATAGGTATACATAAAGGTAAACAATAGCCTTAGGTTGGCAAAGCGTTGCCATTCATCACCAGGCATTTTATTCAGTAATGAGCCTTTACCATGAACGACTTCATCATGAGAAAAAGGCAGGGTAAAGTTTTCTGTAAATGCGTAAATCAGTCCAAAAGTAAGCTGGTCATGATGGTGTTTTCTGTAGACAGGGTCATGGCTCATATAGGATAAGGTGTCATGCATCCAACCCATATTCCACTTCATGGAAAACCCCAGTCCACCCGCCCAGGTTGGGCGAGTAACTTGTGGCCAGGCAGTTGATTCTTCGGCAATAATAAAGGTGCCAGGGTGCTGGTTATGAGTGACTGAATTAAGTTCTTTAAAGAAGTCGATGGCTTCCAGGTTTTCATGGCTACCATACATATTGGGAATCCAGTCGTTATCATCTCTTGAGTAATTAAGATATAACATGGAGGCAACAGCATCCACCCTGAGGCCGTCCATATGAAATTCATTCAGCCAGAAGATGGCGCTGGATAACAAAAAGTTTTTGACTTCATTGCGACCATAGTTATAAATCAGTGTCCCCCAGTCCCTATGTTCCCCTTTTCGAGGATCTTCGTGTTCATATAAGGCCGTACCATCAAAGCGGGCTAGAGCAAAGCTGTCTTTAGGAAAATGAGCAGGAACCCAATCAAGAATCACGCCAATATCGTGTAGATGACAATAATCGATAAAATAGCGAAAATCATCGGCATTACCATGACGACTAGTGGGGGCAAAATAGCCGGTGGTTTGATACCCCCACGAACCATCAAAAGGATGTTCGGTAACGGGTAACAGTTCAATATGGGTAAAGCCCATATCGACGACATATGCCACCAATTGTTTAGCCAATTCCCGGTAATTTAGGAAGTTTCCCTGATCATCACGGCGCCAGGAGCCTAAATGAACCTCATAAATCGACATGGGCGCGTTAAGCCAATTATGATTCTGCCGGGTCTCCATCCATTTGGCATCCTGCCATTGGTAATGAGAATAATCGGTAACAATTGAGGATGTGGCTGGGCGAAATTCAAATTGTTGACCGTAAGGGTCTGTTTTAACTAGGATTTCATTGCTGTTTCTAGCCAGAAGTTCAAATTTATATAAGCAACCTGCCTCCAGTTCCGGGATAAATATTTCCCAGATGCCACTGCTGCCTAGATTTCTCATCGGATGACAACGACCGTCCCATCGGTTAAAGTCCCCTATAACGCTGACTCTTTCGGCATTGGGTGCCCACACGGCAAATAAAACGCCGTCAATATTATCTACTTGATGAAGATGTGCGCCGAGTTTGTTGTAAATATGCCAATGTTTGCCTTCTGAAAATAAATGCTGATCAAATTCAGCGAGTTGAGTTGGAAAATCATAAGGGTCGTAGTTTTCATGATGATGCCCGTTCTTATCAGTCCAGCTCAGTTTATAATGATGCGGTAAATCGTTTTCTTGACATTCGTATTGAAAAAAGTCACTGTCCGGTATACGTTGTAGGGCAACGTTATTATGACTGAACTCAATGGCCTCTGCGTAAGGCGAATAGACCCTTACCTGAATGTGACCATCGATGCAATGTCGCCCTAAAATAGAAAAAGGGTCATGATGCTTCGCTTCGGCAATTTTGACAGCATCTGCTGAATCAAGATTGTTCTTTAACTGCTTTTTCACTTTACAAGGCCTCATTGTAGTAGAATGGAGTTTGAGATAAATGTTACCAAATTAACCAAATGTAGTAATAGCTTATATCATAAGGGGATGTAAATGTCAGATACCAGTACACAGCATCATGCACGATTTGTAAGTCATTTGACTCGCAATACGATTGCTTTAGTTTTAGCAGGTGGACGTGGGTCCCGTTTAAAGAATATGACTGACTGGCGGGCTAAACCGGCAGTTCCGTTTGGTGGTAAATTCCGGATTATTGATTTTCCACTGTCGAACTGTATTAACTCAGGGATTCGAAAGGTTGGTATTTTAACCCAGTATAAAGCTGATTCATTGATTCGGCATATACAACAGGGGTGGGGTTTTTTGCGTGGCGAATTTGGTGAGTACGTCGATTTAATGCCGGCGCAACAAAGAATTGAAACCTCTTGGTATGAAGGAACAGCAGACGCCGTTTATCAAAATATTGATATTATTCGTGCCCGAAATCCGGAGTATGTTTTGGTTCTGGCCGGAGATCATATTTATAAAATGGATTATGGCGCCATGCTGGCTGATCATGCGGCCAATGAAGCCGATTTAACTATTGGTTGTATTGAAGTGTCTTTGGAAGAAGCTACCGCATTTGGCGTTATGGATGTCGATGAAAACAGACGAGTTAAGGCTTTTGTGGAAAAACCGGAAAATCCTCCGGTTATGCCGGGTAGAACGGACACAGCTCTGGCTTCAATGGGTATTTATATCTTTAATACCTCATTTTTGTACGAACAGCTAATTAAAGATGCAGACACCAAAGGTTCAAGTCATGATTTTGGTGGTGATATTATTCCATCAGTAATTGATAAATATCGTGTGAATGCATACCCGTTTCTGGATTTACAAAGTGGAGAACAAAGCTATTGGCGCGATGTGGGTACTCTGGATGCCTACTGGTCAGCGAATATGGAATTGATCGGCGTCAAGCCGGATTTAAATTTGTATGATAAAACCTGGCCAATTTGGACCTATCAGGAACAAACTCCGCCGGCCAAATTTGTATTCGATGATGATGACCGTAGAGGGCAGGCCGTAGACTCGATGGTGTCTGGTGGTTGTGTAATTTCGGGTGCTAAGGTGAGTCATTCATTGTTGTTTTCAAATGTTAGAGTCAATTCATATTCCACCATCGAAGATTCAGTTGTTTTACCTGAAGCGAATATTGGCCGTGACTGTCGAATTAAAAAAGCAATTATTGAAAAAGGTTGTGAGATCCCCAAAGGTATGGTGATCGGTGAAGACAGGGCGGAAGATGAAAAAAGATTTTTTGTTAGTCCTGGTGGCGTTGTTTTAGTGACACCAGATATGTTGGGACATAGTAGACATCATGTCAGATAAAAAGAAATTAAAATTAGTATTGTGCTGGCACATGCACCAGCCGGAGTATAGAGATCTGCAAACCAAGGAGTATAAATTACCTTGGACGTATTTGCATGTAATTAAAGACTATATTGATATGGTCGCACATCTGGAATCAGTACCTGAGGCCAAGGCGGTGGTCAATTTTGCGCCAATTTTACTGGAGCAAATAGAAGATTATGCGGGGCAGGTGAATGGTTTTTTACATGATGGTGTTGCTATCAGGGATCCATTGTTGGCAGCATTAGCTGATCCCAGTATTCCAGCGAACCCGGATGAGCGTCTAAAACTGGTTAAAGATTGCATGCGGGCCAACCGGGAAAGGCAGATTGAACGCTATCCGGCATTTAAGAGGCTGGTGGATATGGCTTTGTGGCTTGAGGAACATCATGACGCCATGACTTATGTCAATTCACAGTTTATTAATGATATTCTGGTCTGGTATCACCTGGCCTGGATGGGCGAAACGGTTATTATTTCTGATTCCAGAGTAAAGCGATTAATAGACAAGGGTTGTGGCTATACCTTTCATGAACGTTTGGAAGTAATTGAGGTTATCGATAAATTGTTGGAAACAGTGATTTGTCGGTATAAGGTTTTGGCAAAGAAAGGGCAGATTGAACTGTCAGTGACCCCTTATGCGCATCCCATCATGCCGTTGATGCTGGATTTAAACAGTGCGCATGATGCTATGCCGGATGCGGCTTTACCAGAGCTGGATGCTTATCCGGGCGGGGAAGAGCGCGTACGTTGGCACTTGCAAAAAGGAATCGAAACCTTTAAGCGATTTTTTGGCTTTAAACCGCAAGGTTGCTGGCCTTCAGAAGGCAGTGTCAGTCAGGAAACGCTGGAAATATTGTCAGAGTTTAATTTTAAATGGGCGGCCAGCGGGGGTAATGTACTGCATAATAGTTTGCAGGAGTCCGATTTGGATTTAACCAGTGTGCATCACCCTTTTAAAGTTAAGAAGATCGATTTAACCTGTTTTTTTCGTGATGATGGCTTGTCTGATTTAATCGGTTTTGAATATTCCAAATGGCATGCTGATGATGCAGTTGCTGATTTGATTACACATCTGGAACATATTGCAGAAAATGAGCCGGAAGACAGCGTGGTTTCCATTATTATGGATGGTGAAAATGCATGGGAATATTATCCTGATAATGGCTACCATTTCTTAACGGCCTTATACCAGCGCTTGTCATCTCATCCTGATATTGAGTTAACCACTTTTTCTGAGTGTTTAAAAGAAAAAATAAAGGTTAAGACACTGCCTAAGCTGCTTGCAGGAAGTTGGGTTTATGGTACATTTTCAACATGGATTGGTGATGCCGATAAAAACCGTGGTTGGGATATGCTGGGTGATGTGAAATGGTGTTTTGACAAGGTAATCTCAACCGGGCGTTTAACGGATGAGCAGGTAAAAGAGGCAGAGATGCAGTTGGCAATATGTGAAGGCTCGGACTGGTTCTGGTGGTTTGGGGATTATAACCCGGGTGAAGCTGTCAGCAATTTTGAACGACAATATCGTTTGAATCTGACCAACTTGTATAGAAAACTGGGAGAAGAGCCACCCGCCTATTTATCCATGTCATTTACCCAGGGTTCTGGTTCGCCAGTGATGGGAGGAGCAATGAGACCGGGTGTTGAAAACTCTTAATGGATAAACCAGTACGGAAATTCAATGTGGTAGATATTTTTAATAAACGTCGGGCGGGAGTTTTATTGCATATTACGTCTTTGCCCGGCACATATGCAAACGGCACCTTGGGTCAAAGTGCTTATAAATTCGTCGATTTTTTACATGAAGCAGGCATTTCCGTTTGGCAAACACTGCCGCTAGGCATGACGCATGGCGATGGGTCTCCTTATCAGTGTTTATCTGCTCATGCCGGTAATCCGGAATTAATTGATCTGGATTGGGTGATAAACAGGGGATGGCTGGATACGACCTATAACTGTCAAGTTTGCCCCGGCGGAGAGTCTTGTCAAAATCGATGTACTATTATGCGGGCTTTTTCCCGTTTCAAGATCATTGCCGATGAGCAGGAAAAAGCCGATTTTCACCAATTTTGTCAGGATAAAAAAAACTGGCTTGATGATTTTTCTATTTTTCTGGCGCTTAAAGAAGAGTTCAGTGAGCTTAGCTGGGTCAATTGGCCTCAGCACTTTAAAGATAGGGATACAAGTGCTGTAAAAGAAGCTTTTAGGCGGCTGCATGAAACGATAGAAGTTATTAAATTTGAACAGTTTATCTTTTTCCAGCAATGGCATGAGTTAAAAGCTTATGCTCACCAGAAAGGCGTGTTATTGTTTGGTGATATGCCAATTTTTGTCTCCTATGATAGTGCAGACGTTTGGGCTAACAGGGAGGTGTTTAAACTTGACGAAAATGGAAATATGACAGTTGTTGCCGGCGTGCCGCCGGATTATTTTTCTGAGACCGGCCAGCGCTGGGGTAATCCTCATTATGACTGGGGATACCTTAGAGAGACCGGTTTTAAGTGGTGGCTGGACAGAATGCAAACACAACTGGAATTGTTCGATATTAATCGAATCGATCATTTCAGGGGCTTGGAGGCGGCTTGGGAAATATTGGCCACAGAGGAGACTGCCATTAACGGAAGCTGGCAGGCGGCTCCGGGTGCGGAATTGTTGAATGCAATCTATACCAAATTTGGCGATATTGCCTTGGTTGCAGAGGATTTGGGTATTATTACTCAAGAAGTTGAGGAATTAAGGGATCGGTTTAAATTACCGGGTATGAAAATTCTTCAGTTTGCTTTTGATGGCGGCCCGGATAATCCGTATCTGCCATTTCAGCACGTTGAAAACAGTGTGGTATATACCGGTACGCACGATAATGATACCACTTTGGGCTGGTACCAAAATTTATCCGACCAACAGCAGCAGCAAGTATCTGAATATCTTGGTGTGACTGATATTAAAATGCCTTGTAGCTTGATGCACGCTGCATTTGCTTCAGTGGCAAATCTGGCTATAGTGCCAATGCAGGATATTTTGGCTCTGGATGGAGACGGGCGAATGAATGTGCCGGGTACGGTGGAAGGTAACTGGCAGTGGCGTTTTAATTGGCAGCAGTTAACTGCCGACCGAGTGAATAAATTAACCCGCATGGTGGATATGTTCGGTAGACGATAATATGCATTCTATGCTAGAGACGCGATACATCGCGTCTCTCCATATCTGTTGGATTAATCGTCATCATCCTTATGGGGTTGTTTGGGAATAGGCAATAACGGTATTTGGTACGCGCTGATGATTTGTTGAATTTCTTTGCTTTTAGTGCTAATTAATTTGTTTAGCATTTCCTGTCTGGCTTTATCTCCAAAACGCACTGCCATCGCCATTGAAAAATCAAACTTCATCCCAGGTGTTGATTGCATAGGCATTACTGTATAACTGTTCTTTGGGCTTTGTGAGATGACATAACCAGCCATGGGTCCCCATAGTATTACCACATCAATTTTGCCTTTCTTCAGGTCTTTTTCAATCTGCATAGCGACATTATTTTCATGGTCACCGGTCATGGTTTGGTATGGTATACCTTGTTCTAGCAAGCCATTTTTTTGCAGCCAAGCTGTTCCCGGACCTCTATCAAACATGGCTATTTTCAAGGCATCAAGTTTGTCCAGGGGCAAATCACGAAGCTGTGAAGGGTGGGTAATATTGTCCAGGCCACGGCCTTTGGCAATGATCATAACATAAGTGGAGTGATAATAAGGCTTTGTAGTAATTGCCAGCTCAAAACCCGTTGGAACACCCATGACTACATCACATTTGTACTCGTCACTGTTTTCTTTTTGTACGCGTAAGGTATTACGAATAAAGCCAATGCGTTGAGGAAACCAGGTATATTCGACCGTTTGACCAAGTTCTTTGGCAAATAATTCTGCGATTTTATTTTCGAAACCATCCAGTTTTTTAGTAGAGTAAGGAGGGTTCAGTGGGTCGGCGCAGACCTTGAATTTACCTTCGGCCTGAACTGTACAAGATAAAGTGAATAGTAAACTGCTTATGAAAAGTGCATTAATGCGAGAGATGGCTCTCATCAGGTTCTCCTTGAGTTCAAACATTAAGGAGGAATAGTGTACTGCATAAAAAAGAAAAGCCCTAGTCGATTAAATCGACTAGGGCTTCTTTTAAGCTAAAACTAAATAGTTAGTTCGACTTACTTACCGTTTAGAGAGAATACAGTTAATGTACCGCCCAATTTGGTGTAAGAGCTTAAGCTTCTGTATGCGCCAACAGCACCCAGACCTTCAGTGTTTGAAGAATCTGTACCGTCATCAAGACCAGCAGCGATACCGATACCAGCCCAACCGCCAACACCAGAAAGAACGCCAACGTATTGTGTGCCGTTATATTCCCAAGTGTTTACGTTACCGATGATGCCTGAAGGTGTTTTGAATTTGTACAATTCTTTACCTGTCTTAGCGTCAACAGCTTTCAAGTAACCTTCAAGTGTACCGTAGAATACTAAGCCACCCGCAGTCGCAACAGAACCAGACCAAACTGAGAAAGTTTCTTTGTTTGACCAAACAATTTCACCGGTTTTAGCATCATACGCTGTGAACTGACCCAGGTTGGTTGAACGGTCAGCGCGACCTGTTTTAGCATCAACGCCGGCAGGGTACATGCTTAATGTTGCACCAACGTATGGTTGTCCTGCAGTATATGAAACTTCGAATGGTTCGTAGTCCATACATACGTGGTTACCAGAGATGTAGAACAAGCCGGTTTTTGGAGAGTAAGAAACCGGTTGTTGGTTTTTAGAACCTAACGCTGCAGGGCAGATGCCTTCAGAGTTAACGTCTTCACCGTTTTGCTCAGTAGAGTATTGAGAAACTACTTGAGGGCGACCAGAGCGCATATCAACATGAGATGCCCAGTTAACAGCTTTGTCGAATTTTTCAGCAACTAACAGTTCACCTGTCTCACGATCTAATGTGTAACCAAAACCGTTACGGTCGAAATGCACGATAGTTTTATGCATTTTGCCTTTAACTTTTTGGTCTACCAGAACAGTTTCGTTGATACCGTCATAATCCCACTCGTCATGTGGAGTCATTTGGTAAACCCATTTCACTTCACCTGTGTCAGCGTCACGAGCCCATAAAGACATAGACCATTTGTTGTCACCAGGACGTTGTACAGGGTTCCAAGTTGAAGGGTTACCTGAACCGTAATATACAAGGTTTAGGTCAGGGTCGTAAGAATACCAACCCCAGGTAGTACCGCCACCGATTTTCCATTGGTCGCCTTCCCAAGTACTGATGCTTGAGTTAGAGCCAACTTTTGTTACTTTACCGTTTTCCCAGGTAGTTGTTTTTCTTGGGTTGATCAGGGTGTCCGAATCTGGGCCCATGCTGTAGCCTTTCCATGCCAGCTCGCCAGTGTTGATGTCGTAAGCTGCCAAGAAGCCACGTACACCGAATTCACCACCTGAAATACCAGTTAGAACTTTATCTTTAACAACGGTAGGTGCATTTGTATTAGTCATACCCAGTTTAGGGTCGCCGTTTTGTACGCTCCAGATACGTTTACCTGTTTTAGCGTCTAATGCAGTTAAAACAGTATCAGATTGTTGCAGGAAGATTTTACCGTCGCCGTAGGCTAAACCACGGTTAACAGTGTCACAACACATTACTGGAATAGTTACATCCGCATCCATTTGTGGTGTAAATTCCCAGATAACAGCACGCGATTTTTGATCAATTGCATAGACTGTATTTGGGAACGGTGTGTGAATATACAGAACGTCATTAACAACCAGTGGGCCACCTTCATGGCCACGTAAAACACCTGTAGAGAAAGACCAGGCTGGTTGCAGATTTTTAATAGTTTTTGTATTGATTTGGTCTAGTTCACTGTAACGTGTACCAGCGTAGTTGCCACCCCAAGTAGCCCAGTTAGCCGGGTTATTGGTAAGTTTTTCTAGTTTGCTGTTAGCAGTTGCAACGGCAGGTGCAGCAAGCACAGCCGCAACTGTAGTAGCAAGCAGCCAGCTTTTTACAGGCTTCTTCATATGGTTCCTCTCCTAGTATCCTGTTATTTTGACAGAGTACGGTTTGTTATTTTTCAGACTAATATTAGTTTAAAAGTTAACGGACGATAATTACTAAACTATGACCAAAGGTTATAGTATGTAGAAAATTCCTCCAAGTGCGTAAATTGAATGATTTTGCTTTAAAAGTCAACTCTTAAAACAATTGGAATGTTATTTTACCGTAAAATTAATCTTATGTTTAAATGCTTATTATTGGATTTTAAAAGAAAAAAGATAGATTATGATTTTATCTGAAATTTTGTTGTTAGCATTCGCTTTGTTGTCAATGGCAATGGTGTTGGCCAGTTTGTGTCATCATTTTTCCATTCCGTACACAGTTATTCTGGTTATTGCCGGATTGGCAATCAATTTTATCGCGCCATCCTTGCCTTTTATCTATGGCTTTAAGGACTTTATCCTGACCCCGGATCTGGTCATGTATGTATTCTTACCGGCATTGATTTTTGACTCGGCATTATCACTTGATGGCCGTGCTTTACTTAAATCCTTGATGCCAATTTTGTTAATGGCTGTCCCAGGTATGTTGATTTCCGCTTTGCTGGTTGGCTTGGGGATTTGGGGGGTACTTGATGTACACTTTGTCACTGCATTAGTGTTTGGTGCATTAATCTCGGCCACCGATCCGGTAGCAGTGGTTGCATTATTTAAGGAGTTGGGCGTTTCGCGGCGACTGATGGCATTGGTTGAAGGTGAGTCGTTATTCAATGATGCAACGGCAATTGTACTGTTTAATATTTTATTGGGTTTTGCGATTACTTCTCATGTAGAGGTTTCTGATTCAGCTTATGCCTTGCTTGAGTTTTTATGGGTGTTTTTCGGCGGTGTTTTTATTGGAGCAAGTGTTGGTTTCTTAATGAGTCAGCTAATTGTCGTACTTTTTTATGGTAATCAAGGCGTTGTGGTGGTGTTAACCATGGCAATGGCATATTTTAGTTTTCTTTTTGCAGATCATGTTTTTCATGTGTCCGGGGTTATGTCGGTTTTAACGGCAGCGATTTGTTTTAATGTTTTTGGCTTGGCCAGGTTACCACGGGAAACTACAAATTCTGTTCATGATGGCTGGGAAGTCTTGATCTTAATCAGCAATACTTTATTGTTTATGTTGATCGGTTTGACTGTCGATTTGGTGCTGTTGCTTGACTACTGGCAGGTTGTTTTATTGGCAACCTTGGCAGTTATGTTGGCAAGAGCTGTGAGTGTTTATGGTTTTTTACCGGCCATCTTAAATTGCTTTGCCTTGCCGAAAGTAAGTATGAACGAACGCCATATTATGTGGTGGGGAGGTTTAAAAGGCGGTCTGGCAGTCGCAATAGCCTTGTCAATTCCCGATTCTTTACCGGAAAAACAGCTTTTACTGGTGTTAACGCTGGGTACTGTTCTAATCAGTCTGATAGTGAACGCGACCACGATGAAAGGTTTGATTCATCGATTGAAACTGGATCGTTTTACCGAATCGGAATGGACCGAATTGCAGCAAAACATGCAATATGTCAAAGCCTCGGTCGATAAAACATTAAGAAGATACAGTCATCTTCAGCTACTTGATAATGAATTGGAATTGTCAGTTGAAGATGAAATGCATAAAAAGTTAAAGGGTACCTCATTAAAATTAACAGAAGAAGAATATCTGGATCAGCTACATTTGCAGGCAATTAAAGCGGAGAGGGACGAGTTGGAGGATTTGCATGATAATGGTCTGTTATCACATTATGCGTATATTAATTTCAGGGATATCTTACGGCGGGACCAGGAACGCAGTCTTGAGACTTTGTTGAAATACAAACATCATTCTGATCAGGCAAATTTACTCTTTCGAGTGGAAAAATGGGTGATTCATATGCTGAGTCTGCATCGAGTAACTGAGCGTCTACTAAAGCCCTATCAAGCGATGAGATACACCCATAAAATTCAGCATGACCTGGCCGGTATTATTATGGCCAATGCGGCCTTAAAAGTATTAAAAAATGTGGAATACACATCTTTTGGTGGAAAAAAAGCACTTAAGTTAAAGGAAATCTATCAGGAACATTTAAGACAACGTCAGGTGCGGTTAAAGGTTTTTGCTCAGGCATATCCCGAGTTTTATCAGCAGTATGGAACGGTTATATTTCAGCAGGTTGCTTTACGTCATGCGTTAAAATCTATTTCCATAGAGCATGATAGAGGGCATGTTGCAACCAAAGTTTTTAAGCGAATTGAAAAAAATATTCTGCACTTATTAAAAAACCTGCCCAAGCTTAAATCAAGTTTAACCCCAGAACGAAGAGATGACTGGCTTAGAAATGTACCCTTGTTTTCGGGTTTGTCATCTTATGTGTTGGAGCAATTAGCTGACAATGCAGTGTACGTCAATTATTTGCCTGGTGATGCGGTATTCAATGAAAATGACCCTAGCGAGTCGGTGTATATTCTGGTGAATGGACGAGTCAATGTCTATCAGGAGGACGAACAGAGGGAAAAAGTTCATGTCGCCGAACTTCGAGAAGGCAGTCTGATTGGTAAAGGCGCTCTGTTGGGTAATTCGTCGCGCTCGGCCACGGTAAGGGCCAAAACCTATATAACGCTGCTAAGTTTAACCGTTGCCGAAATTATTGAATTGGCAAAGGTGTGTCCCGAATTAAGTCTTAACTTGAAAGAAGCGGGGATTAACCCGGATATATCAAGGAGGCGGTGATTAAATGGCCTCAAACCTGTATCCCTGATTATCCCAACTTAATACTTCAGCTTTGTCCTTCTTCCAGTCGGGTAGCACAAAGCGCTGAGCAGATTGATTGTTAAGTGTAAAGGTATGAATATCAGGTCTATGTGTATGACCATGAATAAGGCGCAAGCATTGATATTGCAGCATGACCTGTTCAACGGTTTGTTGATTAACATCCATAATGTCTTGCGTTTTTTTGCGCTTGTGAAAATGACTGCGAAAGCGATACCAGCGGGCTGCTAATAGCCGAATAAATAATGGTTTGGATAACACATTGTTTTTCCATTCTTCGCTATGTGACTTAACTCTGAATGCCTGGTAGGGCAAATCATCGGTACACAGTAAGTCGCCATGTGTCAGCAGTGTTGGAACACCATTTAACTCAATGACCGCATAATCATCCAAAAGAGTGACGCCGGTGTCATGACAAAATTTTTCACCTATCAGAAAATCTCGGTTGCCCTGCTGTAAGAAAATTTGCGTACCCGAATCGGAAAGCTGTCTTAGCTGTTTTCTGATTTTATTGTTTGGCGGGGTGAAGTCATCGTCTCCAATCCAGGCATCAAACAAATCACCTAATATATAAAGTGTTTTGGCCTTGATTGCCCGATGTTTAAGAAAATCTAAAAAGCGTCGAGTAATTTCTCTTTTTTCTAAAGAAAGATGTAAATCAGAAATAAACAGGATTTCTTGTTTCAAGGGAGATTCAGTTTAATTTAATGGTTGGTAAAAGTACGGAGCTGATTGAGCAGCTCCGTAGTGCTGAAGTTAATTAATCAATTAGTTCTGCTTTCTCAATGACTATGTTGGTTTGCGGTACATCCTGGTGACCTTGATGGTTACCGGTTGGAATTTCAGTCATGGCATCGACCGCTTCCATGCCTTCAATGACTTCACCAAAAACGGCATATCCCCAGCCATTGGGTGTTGGGCTGGTGTGGTCTAAAAAGCCATTGTCTTTGTAGTTAATAAAGAATTGTGCTGTAGCCGAATCAGGAATATTGGTTCTGGCCATCGCTACACTACCACGTTTGTTGCTTAATCCATTGTCAGCTTCATTTTTAATGGCGGCTTGGGTTTCTTTTTGATTGAAGTCAACATCAAACCCGCCACCCTGAGCCATAAAACCAGGAATTACACGATGAAATATAGTATTGTCATAAAAACCATCTTTAACATAGGCTATAAAGTTTTCAGCAGAAATAGGCGCTTTTTCTAAGTTAAGCTGAATAATAATGTCACCGACTGTGGTTGATAATTTTACTTTTTGATGGTTATCAGACATAGGGTTTTCCGTTGTAAAATAATGTTTTAAGAATTTTTAAAGAATTTAACGGTTAAATAAAGTCTTATTTAAGAACTTTATTTAACTGTAAATTATAAATTCTATGTGTTTTTATCTTGAAAGAGAAGAGTTAATCTTGTTTAATTTAACAGTTTTGCCCTTGGTATTTTGGAATTTCATTGCAAATGTTGAAAATATATAACACCCTGACACGAACCAAAGAAACTTTTAAGCCCCGTGTGGAGGGGAAAGTCGGTCTGTATGTCTGTGGTATGACAGTTTATGATTTTTGTCATATCGGCCATGCTCGGGTGATGGTGGTTTTTGATACGGTCGCTCGCTACTTTCGTTATTCGGGGTATGATCTGACTTATGTTAGAAATATTACTGATATAGACGATAAAATTATTCAAAGAGCCAATGAAAATGGTGAGCAATTTGCTGACTTAACCGAGCGCTTTATAGATGCCATGCATGAGGATGAGCGGGCACTTTCAGTGTTGCCGCCTGATCAGGAACCAAGAGCCACTCAACACATGGCCGATATTATCAGCATGATTGAAGCGTTAATTGCTAAAGGTTTTGCCTATGTCGGCAGTAATGGCGACGTGTTTTATGCGGTAGAAAACTTTAAAGGTTATGGTCAGTTGTCAGGTAAGAACATAGACGACCTGCAAGCCGGTGAACGGGTCCAAGTCGATCAGGCAAAAAAGAACCCGATGGATTTTGTGTTATGGAAAATGGCCAAACCTGAAGAACCCAGTTGGGACTCGCCTTGGGGCAAAGGGCGGCCGGGGTGGCATATAGAATGTTCGGCTATGTCAACCTGCTGTCTGGGTAATCATTTTGATATTCATGGCGGCGGTATGGATTTACAGTTTCCGCACCACGAAAATGAAATTGCCCAGTCTGAAGGGGCAACCGGGGAAAAATTTGTAAACCTGTGGATGCATAATGGCTTTGTCCGGATTGACGAAGAAAAAATGTCCAAATCTTTGGGTAACTTCTTTACTGTAAGAGAAGTGTTAGCAAAATATCGACCTGAAATTATCCGTTTTTTTATTTTAACCAGCCATTATCGCAGTCCGTTGAATTATTCAAATGAACAGTTGGATGATGCCGGTGCGGCGCTAACGCGTTTATATACTGCATTAAGAGGGCTGGACATTACCGATACAGACCTGGATGAAGAATACAAAGCCCGTTTTCAGCAGGCAATGGATGATGATTTCAATACTCCGGTTGCTTTATCTGTATTGTTTGATCTGGCCAGAGAAGTTAATAAAACAAAATCAAACCAGTTGGCATACACATTAAAATCGTTGGCAGCTGTTTTGGGTATATTGCAGGACGACCCGGAGGGCTTTTTAAAAGGGAGTGCAACTGCTGATAGCCTTACTGATGAAATAATTGAACAACAAATTAATGAAAGAATAATGGCCAAGGCTGCTAAGGATTGGGCGACAGCGGATCGCATTCGTGACGAACTAAAACAGCACGGCATTGTACTGGAAGATGTGGCCGACGGTACCAATTGGCGTAGAGAATAGTCTATTGTTAAACCTTAATCTAAGGGCAATCCTTTGCGTTTGCCCTGATAACCACTTTAAAGTACCCATGAGAACAGTATGAGTGAATTAAAACAAAAATCCGTTCAAGTTTTTTTGGATGAATTGGCCAGCAAGGCATCCACACCCGGCGGCGGCAGTGCAGCGGCAGTGCAGGGGGCACAATCGGCAGCACTGGTCAGCATGGTTTGTAATCTGACTATCGGTAAGCCTAAATACGCCGAAGTGGAAACTGAAATGCAGGCCTTGCTGGAAAAGTCAGAAGCATTAAGAGAAAAACTGACTGCAATGATCCAGGCCGATGTGGATGTTTTTGACAGTGTGATGGGAACCTATGGCCTGCCAAAAGACACCGATGAAGAAAAGGCCGTCCGTAGTGAAGCGATTCAGGCGGCATTAAAAGACGCGACCGACGTGACTCTGGAATGCGCTAAAGCCTGTGCGGAAACCATAGGGTTGAGTCGAATTGCGGCAGAAAAAGGCAATGTTAATGTGGTGAGTGATGCCGGTGTTGCAGTTATGGCCGGTTACAGCGCATTAAAAAGTGCGGCATTGAATGTCTATATTAATGCCGGCGGTATTCGGGATAAAGAATTTTCCACAGCAAAACTGGCCGAATTGGAACGAATAATGGCTGGAAAAGAAATTGAAACGGAAGAAATTTATCAGATTGTTAAAGATAAAATATAGAAAACCGGCTTAGTATAGGCATTATTTACCGGGTCTTATTTTAAGCTGTTGAAGTATCTTAAAAGCCCATTTTTTGTAGTGGGCTTTTTAAAGCTGACAAGGAAAAAACAACTCATCTTGTGTTGTAGACTTGTTTTATTTGATTCAGTTATACTCTGCTCCATTGGAATCCTAAGCCTGGATGGAGAATGCCTTGAACGATACGGTTATACCTTGCAACTATTATCCCGAACTTCCTGCTCGTTGGTTTTGCGAAAACTGTGAACGAAATTTTTCTGCGGTTTGTATCAAAGAAGACCATGATTCACGCTATCATGAAAATAAGTGTCCAATTTGCCGGAATAAGGTCAGATCCTTGGGTATTGGTAATTCCATACGCCCTTTTTGGGAATTATTACCTCGTTTTTTCGGTTATCCTTTAAAAACAGATGCGCTGATATACCTGATCAGTTTTTCATTACTGAATATAGTTGCGGCTTTTAATTTTTTATTCGCATTTTTTACCTCATCTGTTTCAATCTACTTGATCTTACAGTATTCATTTAAATGCTTAAACCATACCGCCAGGGGAAATCTTGAGCCTCCTGGTTCCTGGGACAATTATGAGACAGTGGCCAAAAATGTCGTTACCAAACAGATGTTGGTATTCATCATTTTAGCTTTCTTTGTTTTTAAAATTACATCAATTTTAGGCGGCATTCCCGGTATCCTGTTTTTTTTATTTGTTTTGATAGGTATACCGGCGTCTACGATGCTTTTAGCCATTACTGGTTCAGTCCTGACTGCGGTAAATCCATGGAAAATATTTTCCGCCATGCTGGTGATAGGAAAATCTTATTTTGCATTATATCTATTGTTGTTATTTATGTTTGCCAATCAGCAATTCGTACAAAATGTCGCAGCTGAGTATGTGAGTGAGATTGTATTAATTCCCACTCTTGTCTTTATACAGGGTTTTTTTATCATCGCCATGTACGCGATGATGGGTTATCTCATTTACCAGTTTCACGAAGAACTGGGTTTTGACGAGGTAAAAGAATTTAATGACAGCAGACAGACATCGGTAAAAGGGGTATCGGATGACGATTTTATCAACGAAATTAATATTCTTATTATTGAAGGTATGCAGGCTGAAGTGATTAAACGATTACAAAAAAAACTTCAGCATGAAAACAAACTCGTTTATTTTGAGAAATTGCATAAACTCCTGCTAATCGTCAATCGGGTTAAAGAGTATATACCGGAAGAGGAACGCTATATTAAAGCGATTTTAAATGATGAAAGTCGTTCGCCAATTAAGCGTTATCTTGCTGCATTGCCGGTTTATCAGGCCTGTTTAGATGCAGACAGGGATTATTATATTGCTGATGATACAGTGGTCTTTAAACTGGGTGAGACGGCTTTTAACAATGCCAGGTATGATCTGGCGATTGATATTTTTAGGGGCTTTCATAAGCGTTTTCAAACAAGTTCAAATGTGCCGAGAGCTTATTTTTTAGTAGCAAAAGTAATGCTGGATTTTAAGCAGAGTGACCGGCAGGCCAAGCAGGTGCTTAACTTTATCTTAACAGAATACCCAAAGCATGAACTCATTCCTGAGGTCAAAGAATATTTGCAATTAATAACAAAACTAAGCGAGTAGAAAGTTATGTTAATCATGCCATTAGAAAAAAGTATCGACTGGTCCAGGCCTCCTTGGGTTACTTTTTTATTAATCGTATCCTGTACATTGGTTCTGTTTTTACAGGGTAATGATGATGAATATTTTAAACAAAGCGTAGACTTTTACTTTACATCCGATCTGCCGAAACTTGAATTGCCGGCCTACGCCAAAGACACAGGGGGTCATGACTCAGAGGGCTTGCAAACTGTATTAAATTTAAAATTCAGTCAGCTTAAAACTCAACAAAAGCAGGCATTGATCTACTTTTTAGTACAAATGGAAAGAGATGAAGGTTTTTTTCCGAAACTGCAGGCCGGTCAGGTTATTACATCTCAAAACCGGCAATACCGGCACTGGTTGGCTCAGCGGCAGCAGTATGAACAGATTCAGCAACAATCAATAATGACCCGTTTCGCCTTTACCCCGGGTAAACACGAACCTTTTACTTTTATAAGCCATCTGTTTTTGCATGGTGGATTTGGCCATTTACTAGGTAATATGGTTTTTTTGCTTATGGTTGGTTGTGCAGTAGAAACAGCCCTGGGCTCAATGCTGTATTTAACCAGCTATTTGTTAACCGGTTTGGGAGCTGTCGCTTTATTTTGGCTGGCTAACCCTGAAAGCCTGGTTCCATTGGTCGGTGCTTCGGGAGCCATCTCCGGAGTAATGGGGATGTACGCAGGGGTTTTTGGCTTTAGAAAAATCCGTATTTTTTATTCACTATTGTTTTATTTTAATTATATTAAAGTACCGGCATTGATCATGTTGCCTTTATGGGTTGGGCACGAATTCTATCAAATGCACAATAGTCCTGATAGCAACGTGGCCTTTATGGCGCATGTGGGCGGTTTCTTGGCAGGCGGGCTGATTGCATTATTGATTAATTATGCTTTTAAACACAAAATTGATACCGAATATTTGGATGCCTCAATAACTGAAGACAGTAAAAATGAACGCTTCCGGCAAGCTTTGTTTTTTTTAACGGAATTAAATATTTCGGCCGCCACTCGTCTGCTGTCTGAATTACATATCGAATATCCTGAAGATAGGAAAATATTTTGGCAACTTTACAAAACCTTATCCTATGTGCCTGATACCCGGCAGTTTTATCAGATGGTTGAAAAAATACTTAAACTGAACGATAGTGATACTAAATCCATACAGTTGATTAACGAGGCTTTTCAGTACTATAAAAAAGCAGAACCAGGCAAAATTATTGTTTCGGCAGGAACCTTGCTCAAGTTGATTATTAAGTTTGCCAAAGCCGGCTATACGACAGATGCAGAAATGATTGCGGTCAATTTTCTGCGCAAAAAGCCCGATATTGACGGGCTGGACGACGCATTATTTGCCGTTGCCCGCAGTTGGCAGCAACAGAATCAGGATGAACAGTGTCAAAATGTAATTACATTGTTGGGTAAATATTATCCTGAAAAGAAATACAGCCTGACCTGAGATGAAATAAAATTCCATTACAATATATATGAAACGCAGCAGTCTGAATTTAATCATTGATATCATTGCATTTACCGGATTTGTTGTGCTGACGACTACGGGTGTTTTGATGCATTATCTTCTACCGCCCGGTAGTGGTCATTTTTCGACAATTTGGGGGTTGGACCGGCATGAATGGGGCGGTATTCATTTTTGGCTGGCCATTGTCTTTTTTTCTATCCTAGCACTGCATTTACTCCTGCATTGGCGGTGGTTGTTGAGCACTATTACCGGCCGTCCAAAAGAGGGCTCCGGATTAAGGCTGGGGTTGGGCGTAGTTGGACTCGTGACTGTTATAGCCCTTTCTATGGCGCCATTAATGGCACCGATAGAGAAAAAGACAAACAGCAAAAAAAGTTCATTTCTTTCCGGCCAAAATGACCAGGCTGTTTTTATACGCGGTTCAATGACCTTAATGGACATTGAAGAAAAAGTTGGCGTGCCTGCACTCTATATTGCTGATGCTTTAAAATTGCCCAAATCTATCTTACTAACAAAAAAACTCGGTATATTAGCGCAGACCCATGACTTCAAAATGAATGAAGTCAGAGACATCGTAAAAGAATATAAACAACAGCATAGATATTCTTCCGAATAAAATATGCTGGGCAACGTAAATAAGCTACAGTGACCTATTCTGAAAATTGGAGATACTGATACTGGGGCGCACATGTCAAAAAAAATCATCGTCTCGATAATCCTGTGTTATGCACTGAGTTTTGCTGCATCGGCACAAAGCAAAATTGCCATTCTTGATTTTGAACTTAAAGATTTAACGCTGGCACCAAGAACTCCGGCAGAAATCAAACGGACAGCATCGATAAAACCATTACTGGAAGCAGAGCTAAAAAAAGCGGGTTATGTAATTATAGAGGTTGATTTAAATAGTCAGCATGCAGCGAATAGTGGTGTAGGTTATCTGTTTGATCATCATGATATTGCCGCAAAACTCGCTCAGCAGTTTGGTGCGGAGTATGTGTTTGTCGGCAGACTGCATAAGCCCAGTTTTCTATTTGCCTATTTGATCGGGCATTTGATTAAAGTCAGTGACGGCAAATTAATCGGGAATTTTGTTTCCGAGTCTAAAGGACCCAATCAAAAATTGACTATCAAGGCGGTAGAAAGTCTGGCCGTTAAAATCGATAGTGTTCTTGATAACCGGTATTCACCACCGCCCCCTCAGGTAAAACAATAAAACAGCACAGCCCGACGAAACCTTTTTTTATAGTATATAGTACTGATTTAATAAGAAAATTTATACATGATCCTGATCTGGGCCTATACTTGTATGTCACACTTTTTAAAAAGTGTGTGTCACTATAATAATTATTAAAAAGAGGTATAGCTATGGATTTAATCACAACCAAAATAGGTTTTGAAATGCTCTTGCGCTGGGGGCATTTTATGGCCGGTGTCACCTGGATTGGATTGCTTTATTATTTTAATTTTGTTCAGACCGAATATTTTAAAGAAGCCGATGGCGAGGCGAAGTCTGATGCCATTCAAAAACTGGTTCCACGTGCCTTATGGTGGTTTCGATGGGGCGCCATGTTTACCTTGTTGACCGGCCTGGGTATATTTGCCGTGCGTGGCGGTGGTATGTCGATGGATATATATATCGGTGCATTGCTGGGCTTATTTATGTTTTTAAATGTTTGGTTAATTATCTGGCCTAACCAGCAAGTGGTAATTGCATCGGCAAAACAAGTTGCAGAAGGCGGTGATGCGTTGCCTGAAGCGGCTGGGGCATTAGCAACGGCGGGCCTGGCGTCAAGAACCAATACCTTATTCTCGATTCCGATGTTGTTTTTTATGGGGGCATCAGCGCATTATCCGCATAGCTTTAGCTTTTTGGCGTTTATTGTTGCGGTTGCTGCAATTGTGGCACTAGAGTTTAACGGTGCATATCCGGCAATTAAACATATTGATGCCCTAAAAAAGTTACCTGAAGGCGGTCGCATGGATCTTTATGCCAGTGTTAATGGTGTTATTTCTTGTGGGGCAGGGTTAACGGTAATATTGTTTTTGATTTTAGACCTGTTATAAACAGCAGCTTTTTTCGTTGATGGCGTGAAATAACGAAACCGATTAAAAAATATAAAGCCCGTAATAACTCATATTATTACGGGCTTTAGGGTATTGTTAACTAATCAAAGTCAGCAGTAGTCAGGTTTTATTTGTTTGTTTAATTTACGGCAAATTAAAAACTAAACATCGACGAAAACTGTATGCGATGCAAATGACCGTTATCGTTGTTTTCCAGACCGCGTGCTGCATACGTATATTCCAGTCCGAAGGTGGTTTGCAGTAAAGGACTCCATAACAGGTTTAACTGTACGGATTGCGCCCATTTAGTGACTGTGGCGGGGACAAAGTTAACATTATCGGCATATGAAAACCCATAGGCGAGAGTAGAACGCCACTCATCACTCCACCAATGACGGTAAGCGGCAAAGCCACCGTATTGATTGAACAGTTCGATATTGCCTTTTGCATTAACAGCGCCATCATTAAATACGTTTGAAGAAGCGTAACGGCCCAGAGCATTTCCGTAATTGAGCATAAAACGCAGATCGTCACGGTCAATCGTTTTAATTCTACCGGCCAGGCTGACAGCGCCGCCAAAAGCATCGCTGCCATTATTGTCACTGGTAATATTTCTGGCCATAGCGGCCAGTGATAATGAGCCCCATGGACGATCAAGATTCAAACGGGTGACCAGATCAGGATAATGATCGTCATCTGGAGTTTCCCGGTTACCTGAGGTATTGGTTAGGGTGGTTTCAGGCGATTCAACAGCAACCATCCAGGTGAACTGGTTATCGGCAAACGGTTGTGTCCAGCGCACTTGAGGTTGTCGGGCAAAAATTCTGCCTACCGGGCCGCCGAAATCATTGAGTTCGGGTAAGGCTTTTGCATCCATAAAAGTGGTCCAGGTCTGACCGGCTAGAAAATGTCCAAGACTGCCGAATGCATGTCGCAGTCTGGGAGAGTAGGAATTGCTGACGCGTTCGTTGCCGGGAGCCTGAAAGGCAAAAAAATCCATTTCCAGGTAGGTGTTCAGGTTGCCCCATTCGGTAGGTGTGTAACTTTTCAGCCAGAAGCGACTTTGCCGGGCATGAAAGGTAATTTGGTTATCTTCCTTGTCATCGCTTTGTACTGGAATTGAACCGGGTTGCAGCATTTGATCGCCTAGGTTGGAACCACCGCTTCCACTTACGCTTTGGCTGTTGTAAATCACATCGGCTTTGACATACCCACCGATCGCCAAAGATGTATCGGTGCCTGGAATTTTTATCGAACCTTTAATGTCGCCGGCTTTTACGACTTTATTTTCCGCTTCTTTGCTTGGAGTCTCTTGCTTGGCTATATTTTCTTTTTCTTCAAGTTTGTTTTCCAGTTTTTGCAGGCGATCGGTTAAAAGTTCTACTTGTTGGCGTAAAAGTTCTACTGTTTTTTGCAGCTCTTGTTCTGAGGCGGAAACAGGAAAACTTAACAAGGATAAAATTGTTAATAACAAGACAAAATTGGGCATGGCGGGTTACTGTTTTTTTTCTGGTCTAAACATTTGATGGCAGGCATTGCAGGTTTCAATAATCTGCCGTCTTCGTTTGGGAAGAGCATCCACTAAGTTTTTTACCGCCTCCTGCTTGAGTAATGTAACTTGTTGTTCCAGTTGGTGATTAAGAGATAAAAATACTTTCTGCTCTGTTTTAGTTAATGTCAGACTGCTAAAAATCTCAGGCATGTATTTCAAGGAATTCAGTAATTGATCAGATATTTTGACTACTTCCTGAGTATAACGGCGGCGTTGTTGGTCAATTTGTACTTCGTTTAACATCCGTTCAAACATTAAATCATTTAATTCCTGCATCAATTTTTTTAAACGTTTGCTCTGAATAGCATGTAATGCCGGTTTGCCGGTATTTGATAACTCAGTCTGGGAAGGCGGCGCGTTAGTACAGGCGGTTAAAGTAAAAAAACATACGCAGCAGAAGCAAATCAATTTGCGGCTGATGGTTTGATAAAAAAAATGGCTATAAGAAAACAGTAAAGGCATGTCGATCTGTATATTAATATTGACTGGAGAAAAGGGTGTTTACTCACTATTTGTTTTAAGTAGGGTTCACCTATTTTTATTTATTCCGGGATTCGTACCGCCATGACATCACATTTTGCATAATGCAGTACTGCATTAGCAGTGGAGCCCAGCAACAAGGCTAAACCGTGACGACCATGAGAACCCAAAACGATTAAATCGACAGCTTTTTTATCTGCAATATTAATGATTTCCTGTTTAGGCGGTCCCCAGACCAGCCAACGATTAGCCGGATCAATATGCAATTTATCGGCAATGTGCTGAAAGCGTGTTTTTTCTTCCTCCAGCGCCTGGTAATCTGTTGTTTCGTTTAACGGAATAGTCATGCCGTAAGTGGTGTCGGGCATGGCAATATTATCCAGCACATGAACTATGCTGAGTTGTGCCTGGTACAATTCGGCCAAATATAATGCTTTATGCGCGATATAGTCACTGTGTTCAGAATAATCCACTGCCAGCAATAAATGTTGATAATCTTTCATAGTCAGTCTTCCATGGTTTTACTAATTAAAGAGTATAGCTATTGTTTAACAGTTTACTCGATATCAACTCATTTCCTAGCTCTAGGCAAATATCAGAAAATTAAGTCATTTTAAGAACTATATCGTCGATAGATAAACTTAATGATTGGTTACTGGCGATGTTGAATAATAAAAGGGAGGTAATTTTTGTGACTATGCTTAGATAATTTCTACGGGCAATAAAAAACCCGCTAAATCAAAAATGATTTGCGGGTTTTGGGTTCTTTGCACGGCTCTGAACCAATGTCTTGGTACCGAGGGCCGGAATCGAACCGGCACTCCCGAAGGAACTGGATTTTGAATCCAGCGCGTCTACCAGTTTCGCCACCCCGGCAAAGAAACGCTATTATAATTAAACGCTGTGAATAATGCCAGTCTAATTTTCATGTGTGTTCGCCTGTATAAACTGATAACATTGCGCGCCATGAATAAAAGTGATTTTAAATACCCTTTACCACCCGAATTAATCGCCCAAAAACCGTTAAAAAATCGTGATGCCAGTCGTTTGCTCTGTCTAGATAGTGAATCTGGCGCGATTGAGGATAGGCTGTTTACCGATTTTATCGATCTGGTTAATGCTGATGACCTTTTGGTTTTTAATGATACTAAGGTCATTCCTGCACGTTTGTATGGCAAGAAACCGACCGGTGGCAAGGTTGAGATTCTGATCGAGCGTGTGCTTGATTCACAACATGCCATTGCTCATGTAAAAGCCAGTAAGTCACCTAAGGCAGGTACGGTTATTGAATTGGATGACGGCTATCAGTGTCAGGTGTTGGGACGGGAAGAGGATTTGTTCAGGCTGCTGTTTAAGGGTGAGGACAGTATTTTCTCCGTGCTGGAGAAAATCGGTCATATTCCTTTGCCGCCTTATATTACCCGTGAAGATGATGCCTCTGATGTCAATCGTTATCAGACGGTGTTTGCCAAACAGGCCGGAGCGGTTGCCGCCCCAACGGCGGGTTTGCATTTTGATCAGGCGATGATGGATCGCCTGGCTGCCAAAGGCATACAGTTTGCTTTTGTAACCTTGCATGTCGGTAGCGGTACTTTTCAACCGGTACGCGAGGAGGACTTGTCCAGACATATAATGCATAAAGAATTTTTTGATGTGTCTGAACAAACTGTGACTGCGGTACAACAGGCACGAGCCCGTGGCGGGCGTGTGATAGCCATTGGCACAACGGCGGTCAGAGCGCTGGAATCGGCATCGCAAACAGGTGAACTAAAAGCCGGTTATGGCGATACCGATTTATTTATTACCCCCGGTTATCGTTTTAAATCGGTCGATGCCATGCTGACCAATTTCCATTTACCGGAATCGACGTTGTTGATGCTGGTATCGGCCTTTTCGGGTTACGAGCATATTATGAATGCCTATCAACATGCGATTGATCAGAAATATCGCTTTTTCAGCTACGGCGACGCCATGTTTTTGACCCACAGGGATGTGGGGAATGCAGGTTTTGCAGGAGCATAAAATCTGCGGACCTTAAGGGATGTGGGGAATGCAGGTTTTGCAGGAGCATAAAACCTGCGGACCTTAAGGGATGTGGGGAATGCAGGTTTTGCATAAAGCCATGGAAGGCTTGTAGTAGGGCAACGCAGGAGCGGTTGCCGGGGAGCATAAAATAGGCGGAATAAAGGAATTGCAGGTTTTGCTGATCGCCTGGAACGGTGTGTTAAGGCAATACAGACACAATTGTTTCTAAAATCCTTTAAATGCGATTCGTCCCAATTAACGATCTAATTTTTATATAATGGCAAGTTTTCCCGGCATATTGTTATGACAACTAATAATTTGATTTTATCTCCAGAGATTCCAAATTCCAGCGATCAGCCGCTAAGCTGGTCCGGGTTGTCAGGCTGTGCTGATTCTTTGGCTTTGGCATCGGCCATTAAAAACGGAAAACGTCTGTTTGTGATTGTTGCGTCGGATAATCAAACGGCCTTGCGTCTTGAGCATGAACTGGCTTTTTTTTTACAGGGCGAGTATCCGATACTTAATTTTCCCGATTGGGAAACCCTGCCTTACGATGTTTTTTCTCCGTTACCGGAAATTATTTCCGAACGTTTAAAAACACTGGCGTTGTTGCCACAGGTTAGAAGCGGCGCATTAATTGTTTCCGCACCCACCTTAATGCATCGTTTGGCGCCTAGAGAGCATGTGCTGGCCAATAGCTTTGCAGTCAAAGTGGGCGATGATTTTAATCTGGAGCTAAACCGGATCAAGCTGGAAAATGTCGGTTACCAGTGCGTCTCGCAAGTTTATCAACATGCCGAATTTGCCGTCAGAGGCTCAATTGTCGACTTGTTTCCAATGGGGAGTAAGGTGCCTTTCAGGATTGAGCTGTTTGATGAGGAAATCGAATCGATCAGAACCTTTGACCCGGAAACCCAACGCTCATTAGAAAAAATTGAAAAGATTGAGTTGTTTCCGGCGCGTGAGATTCCTTTAACGGATGATTCGATCAAACATTTCAGGCAGGCATTCAGGGCATATTTTCCTGAAGTGTCGGAAAAAAATATTCTCTATATGGATGTCAGTAAAGGGGTGACACCGGGCGGTATTGAATATTATTTGCCTTTGTTTGTTGAGAAAACAGACACCTTGTTCGATTATCTACCGGCATCCACCACCTTTGTTATGCCTGAAGGTTTCAGCCAGTCTGCGCAACGTTTTTCCAGCGAAGCGGAAGAACGTTTTCAACAAAGAAAATACGATGTAGACAGGCCTTTGTTGGCACCGGATTTATTATTTTTAAAAACCGAAGAAGTCGAACAAAGAATTCAGGGCTTTAGCCGCATTTTGATTAATGGGCAGACAGGTTCGGTTCAGACTGTCGAATATTCCAGTCGGACATTGCCGGAATTAACCATTGATGCCCGGTTAAAGGAACCGGCTCAAGCCCTGCGGCAATTTATCGAACAGTTTGCCGGTAAGGTTTTGTTTGTGGCCGAATCCGCGGGGCATAGAGAGGCCCTGGTTGATAGACTGAGGCAATATAAAATAAGTGTTAAGCGGGTGGAATCCTGGTCGACGTTTTTACAGGCTGAGCAATCGCCTTGTATGCTGGTGGCCTCGATGGATCATGGGTTATGGCTGGATAACCCGGCTGTCGCCATTATTACCGAGACCCAGTTATCCGGGGAGAAAGTCCAGCAACGGAGGAGGCGGCGTAAATCTGCAGCCAAAGAGCTGGAAAATATTGTCAATAATTTAAGTGAATTGACGATAGGGGCGCCGGTGGTACATCAGGAACATGGTGTCGGACGCTACCTGGGACTGCAAACTTTGGAATTGGGAGGTATGGAAGCTGAATTCCTGATGCTGGAATATGCCAACCAGGATAAGTTATATGTCCCCGTGTCAGCTTTACACCAGGTCGGGCGTTATACCGGGATGAATCCGGAAAATGCGCCACTGCATAAGTTAGGTAGTGATCAGTGGAGCAAGGCCAAACAAAAAGCTATTAAAAAGGTCAGGGATGTTGCCGCAGAGTTGTTGGAAATTAACGCTAAGCGGGCAGTAAAGCAAGGTCATGCTTTTAAGGTAGAAGATAGTGAGTATGCCTCTTTTGCGGACGCTTTTCCGTTTGAGGAAACACCGGATCAGGAAACCGCTATTGAGGCCATTTTAGAAGATATGGCCAGTCCACAACCTATGGATAGGGTGATTTGTGGTGATGTCGGCTTTGGTAAGACCGAAGTCTCGATGCGGGCTGCTTTTATTGCTGCGCAAAGCGGCAAACAAGTTGCAGTTTTGGTTCCAACGACATTATTGGCTCAGCAGCATTTTCAAAATTTTAGAGATCGATTTGCCGACTGGCCGGTACGGGTGGAAGTGTTGTCCCGTTTTGTTTCAGCCAAGCAGCAAACGGTTATTATCGATGATCTGGAACAAGGCAGGGTTGATATAGTTATTGGCACACATAAGCTGTTATCCAAGGAAATAAAATACAAGGAACTTGGGTTAGTCATTATCGATGAAGAACACCGTTTCGGCGTGCGTCAGAAGGAATATTTTAAAAAGTTGCGTAATGAGCTGGATATGCTGACATTAACGGCAACCCCAATTCCAAGAACGTTAAATATGGCGATGTCCGGCTTAAGGGATATTTCCATTATTGCCAGTCCACCGCCTAATCGTCATGTAATCAAGACCTTTATCAGTGAATGGATTGATGCCCAGATTCAAGAAGCCTGTCAGCGTGAAATCAAGCGTGGCGGTCAGGTATTCTTTTTGCATAATGATGTTAAATCCATGGATAAAATGGCCAGAGAGCTGGAAAAACTGGTTCCTGAAGCCAGAATTGAAATAGCCCACGGTCAAATGCCTGAGCGGGAATTGGAATCCATTATGCTGGATTTTTACCACCAGCGTTTTAATTTACTGCTGAGTACGACCATTATTGAAAGTGGCATTGATATCCCTAGCGCGAATACTATTGTGATCAATCGCGCCGATAAACTGGGGCTGGCGCAGTTACATCAGCTGCGCGGCCGGGTCGGGCGTTCACATCATCGGGCTTATGCCTATTTTATCGTGCCGCCGAAGACCTTAATGAGTAAAGATGCGGTTAAGCGTCTGGAAGCGATAGAAGCCTCCGGTGACCTGGGGGCTGGCTTTATGCTCTCGTCACACGATATGGAAATTCGTGGTGCCGGTGAGTTGCTGGGGGATGATCAAAGCGGACAGATTCAGGAAATCGGTTTTACCCTGTACACCGAATTGCTGGATAGGGCAGTTAAGGCCCTGAAATCAGGCAAACAGCCGGAGCTGGAGGCACCGATGGATGTCGGTCCGGAAGTGGATCTTCAGGCGCCTGCGTTGATACCGGAAGATTATTTGCCGGATATTCATGCCCGACTGGTGCTTTATAAGCGTATCGCCAGTGCCGAAAACGATGATGAGCTAGGTAATCTGCAAATTGAAATGATAGACCGTTTTGGTTTGCTGCCGGATGCGGTGAAGACCTTATTCAGTGTGACCGAGCTAAAGCAGCTGGCAGAGGGCTTGGGTATCAAGAAGGTTGAAGCCCATGCCGGTGGTGGCCGGATCGTGTTTGCCTCCGAGCCAAAAATTAATACCGAAAACCTGATTCAGTTGATTCAAACCCAGGCGCAGGTCTATAAGTTCGATGGTGCGGATAAGTTACGATTTATTAAATCATTTGAAAGCACGGAAGAAAAAATAAATTTTCTAACTGCTTTATTGGAACAATTGACACCATAAATCCATATAGGTAAGGGCGGCTCTTTTGGGTCGTCCCTTTAGCTGCAACTATAGGTTCAGGTAATAATACCCCGCTCCAACCAGAATTGTTGTTATTGCGCCCAATGTTACCCAGGTGATAATCTTCTTGCGCTTTTCCTGCTGTTGCTTTTTGATCATTTTAGTAATGCTGCGCCGTTTCATCCACTGTTCCGATTTGGCATCCAGCATGCTTTGTTGCAAATGATATTCCAGCAGCTTGTCGATTTGTTCGATGATTTCATTGATGGATTTATAACGCCCGGTCGGCGTCCAATCCACCATTTTGTTAATCATGTTTTGTAAGTCTTTAGGTAATTTGGCAAAAATATCATTCGAGTCAATTTTCCTGTCTTTCCAACTGGGCATTTCTCCGGTGAGTAATTGATATAAAATTACTCCCAATGAGAATATATCGGTCCGCTTTGATTTTGATTCACTGTCCAGGCAATAGCCTTTGTGATGCTTGCCTTCTTCTTCCAATCCAAAATCAGCCAGTTTGATCAGGCCGTTTTCATCAAACAGGATATTACTGGGTGTCAGATTGCCGTGAATAATTTCATGTTGGTGGGCATAAGCCAGTCCCATGCAGATTTGTCGCGCCAATCTTAGCGCTTCATCCCAGTCGTGGGGAATTATCAATCTTTCCTGCAAAGCGCCGCCGCTTAAGTACTCCATGACAATAATATACATACGGTCATTTTTTGAGGTGCCGTAAATACGCGCAATATTTTGATGATTTATCTGTTGTAATTGACTGTTTATCTCAAGCCCTTTGCTCCAGACCGGCCTTTTTTTAATAACCAGCAGATTTCCATCCTGTTTGTTTTCATACAGGTAAATGGCCAGGTATTTTTCATCCTTGATTACATCAAGTAAGGCAAAGCGATCTTTTATGCTGGCAATGCCCTGACTGGCCCGTTGTTTTTGTTCGCCTTTTAAATGTGTACCCTGTAATAATTTTAATAAGCTGTCTTTTATCGCATCAGCCGAAACCGGCCGGTTCATAGGGTCGGCATCCAGGCAGCTCAGAATTAAATGGTCCAGAGCCGATGGAATATTGTCGGCCAGTGCGGAAGGGGGGGCAAATTGGCCTTTAGGGTATTGACCGGTAAAAATGATATACATAACCACGCCCAGGGAATACAAATCGCTCAGCAAGGTTACGTTATTGGACGATTGTTTTTGTTCAGGCGACATATATGCCTCAGTCCCTAAGATAAACTCCGGCTGTTTTTGGTTGTCCATATCAAAAAAATGGGCAATACCAAAATCCAGAACGTAGGCATGATTTTCCTTATCGATAAAAATATTGGCTGGCTTTATATCGCGATGGATAACACCATTTTTATGTGCATAGGCTAGACCCTTGCAAACCTGAATCATAAGATCCAGCTTGAAGTTAAATGTCAGTCCGCCTTTTTGTATTAAATGCGCCAGATCCTGTCCTTCCAGGTACTCCATGACAAAATAAGGCGTTTTGTTTTTCATTAAGCCGCGGTCAATCACATGAATGATATTTGGGTGACTGAGCTGTGCAATAACATAGGACTCTTTTTCAAAAATATCCTGCACATGCGGTTGGTCTGCCAACTGGTTGTGCATGACCTTTATGGCAACTTTGCGTTGAAGCGACTCTTGAATACCGCTGTACACTGAAGCCATGCCACCTGAGCCAATTTCATTGATAATTTTGTAGCCTGGGATATTCATCTTATTTTTATTCTTTGATTACTCTAAACTATGCATTGAGTATACAATTTGAGTCATAGTTAAAAAAGTAATTCTTTTTACAAGGAATCGGCGTATCAGCCTGGCTGTTAAGGTGGTATGAAGAAAAATATGAGGTAATGAATGACCTGTACATTTACTACAAAAAACTATTTGGTAGCCGGGATAACCGATGTTGGTCTGGTTCGTGAGCATAATGAAGACTCTATTTTAATGGATTCCGAATTGGGCTTGTTGCTGGTAGCTGATGGCATGGGGGGGCATAAGGCCGGAGAGGTTGCCAGTCATGAAGCCGTACAGTGTATAAGGCAGTTTATCAGCCAATTACATCAACCTGTCTCGGATAAAAGACTATCTTTAGCCGGCAGGCTTAAGCGTTTTTTTGTTTGCCAATCAGATGCTCAAAATGCATCGGCAAGCAGAAAAAAACAGGACCAGACAGAGCAGTTGATTGTTGATGTCATCAAAGAAACCAATCAACATCTATATCAGTTAAATTCATCCCGGTTTGGGCGAGGGGATGTGGGTATGGGGACTACGCTGGCAGGATGTTTACTGGTCGAAAAAGATTTGTTGGCAATTTTTCATGTCGGCGACAGTCGGGTATACCGTAGTAGCGAAGGCAAATTAAGGCAGTTGACTATTGATCATTCCATGTTACAGGACTGGAAAGATTCCGGCTGTCTTGGGGATAGACCGAGATCCAATGTGATCTATAAAGCACTGGGGCCCTATGAAGATGTACAGCCCGATGTGGGGTTTATTCGTATTAAACAGGATGATGTTTTTTTATTATGTTCCGATGGGTTGAGTGACAAGGTTTCCGACCAAGATATACAGACAGTCCTGTCTTCAGTTGCTGCCGATAATATTGAATCCTGCACCGAACAATTAGTGCAAAAAGCGCTGGATGCCGGCGGGCAGGATAATATCTCTTTGATTGTGTTTTTTGTTCAGGGGGAAATTAATCCTTCATAAAGCGAATCGTTAATTTATCAATATTAATACGATCATCGGGGCTTAATAGCGTACTGTCTTCAATGTTTCGATTATTTAATTTGACCAGTTTTCGTTTTAACGGAATTAAATAATAAGATTGACCTATTTTATGAATTTCGGCAATTTTAGCGGGTGTAAGCCAGCCTTTTATCCGAATGGTGTTATCTTTGGCTTTGCCTATACCGGTAACTGGTTTAGTCAGCAATAATTTGTCAATTCCATTGGCTTCACCTTTAATTAGCAGATAGTACGGGGCTGTCACTTTTTCTGAATTTGATTGCTTGGCTAGATCATCCCTGTGACCTTTTTCAACCAGCATGGTTGCTTCCTCCTGGGCTTGAAAATAAGAGGGTTGCTGTTTTTCAGAGGTATGCGACCATTCGGCAAAACGGAGAGTGTGTTTACCAATGATAATGGAATCTGTGGAGTTTATTTGGTGCTTGCCGGTAATTTTTTCGCTGTTTAAAAAGGTACCGTTAGTACTATTCAGGTCTTCAAGGAAATATTGATTATCTTTATGGGTAAGTACGGCATGATGTCCCGAAACTCCCATATTATCAATGACGATAAGATTTTTTGGATCTCTGCCTATGGTGATGGTATCCGCATTAAATTCAATGCTGTGTTTAAGTACACCGTTAAAATAGACTTCGATAAAATTCATAATTTAAGCCCCAAAAAATCTTATTTCGTATTGGTTAAAAAGTCTTAACTTTAACGCCTAATTTTAGTCAGGACTAGAAAAAAATAGTTTTCCGGTAAATTGACTATATATACAGCGTGCATTTTGCCGCTGGATTTGTCTACAAAATCATGAATTGAAACTTTCTATTTATGTTTTTAGGTTGATCGCTTGAGTTATTGACAGCGGTTTGTTAAAACGATTGGCTATTAAAGATATTAGTCAGCGGTATGTTACGGAGTAGAATCAGGATGAGGTTAGTTATTAGCTGTATTTGGACTTTTTGGCTGCTTGTTTTTGCAAGCAATGCTGAGGCGGGAGAGCAATGGTACCAAATTGAACTGGTGGTTTTTTCTCAGCAAGTTCCAAGTACAGAATTATTTGATCAGCTTGAATCGGAAATTGAATGGCCGGACAGAGTCGCCGGTTTAACGCGACAGAGTTTTTTTCTTAATGATTTAAAACGCAGTCCTGTTCCATATGCACGTATAAAATCTCAGGATAAGATGCTGCATGGCAGTTATGCAGCAATAAAAAATAATTTTATGTACCAACCTTTGTTGCATGTTTCCTGGTTGCAGGCGGTAGGGGATAACCGTATAAGCACAGCGGTGGAATTAAAATCCGCCGATGGAACGTTAAACGGCTTGGTGCGCATCCAGCGGGGTTATTATTTACAATTGTTGGTGGATATGGAATATCAACCTCTACAGATTGACAGTTATACTGAAATGCCGAATCCGGAGCAGTATATTTATCATTTAAAAGAAAAAAGACGCATCAAGCTGAATGAGGTGCATTATCTGGACCATCCAAAATTTGGCATTATTGCGAAAGTAAAGCCGTTTTATGTTAACTGAAAGTTTGCCCGGTCACGATCATACACAGGCCTTACAGCACGCGGTTCAAACGGCAATTGAGTCCAAATCAGCAATCAATATTAGTGCAGGGGGCTCAAAAAAATTTTATGGTCGTGCCGAACAGGGGCAGCCGGTCAGCGTTAAAGAACATCGGGGAATTATCAGTTATCATCCGTCAGAACTGGTGATAACAGCCCGGTGCGGGACTTTGTTGTCAGATCTGGAACGCGTAATGGACGAGCATGGACAAATGCTGGCGTTTGAGCCGCCTAATTTTACCGGTCAAGCTACTTTGGGTGGCGTTATAGCCAGTGGATTATCCGGTTCAAGACGTGTATTCACCGGATCTGTGCGTGATTATGTTTTAGGGTGCAAAGTTATTAACGGGAAAGCCGAGGTATTGAGTTTTGGCGGTGAAACGATAAAAAATGTCGCCGGCTATGATGTCTCTCGCTTAATGGTTTCAGCAATGGGCACACTGGGCCTATTATTGGATATATCGCTCAAGGTTTTACCCAAACCGGCGGTTGAATTAACCCGGTGTTTTGCCTTGACGCGCAAAGAGGCCATGGCCAGGATGACTCAGTTAGCAAAACGGTGTTTACCTTTGTCCGGTCTTAGTTATGACGGCAGATTACTATTTATTCGGTTGTCCGGTGCGGAAAAAGCCGTGTTAACCGCTGTTGACGAGCTGGGCGGCGATACTTTAGACGCGCAACATGCCTGTTACTGGAATGATTTAAATACGTTGAAGCATCCTTTTTTTCTAACCGAAAAAAATATCTGGCGAATTTCAGTACCGTCAGCTATTCATGAATTGGCTTTGACTGGGGAATGGTTTTATGACTGGGCCGGGGGACTGCGCTGGTTGAAAACAGACGAGCCGGCTGAAAAAATTTTTGCCCTTGCAGAGCAGGCTCAGGGGCATGCCGTTTTATTTAAAAATAGGAGTGGAGAAGAACAGGTTTTTCAGCCTTTGTCCGGGCATATCAAAGAATTAAATTGGAATATTAAACAGGCATTTGACCCTTTCGCCATCTTTAATCCCCAGCGTATGTATAGCGAGTGGTAGATGCAGACTGACTTATCCGGACAGTTGGAAAACCCTGCCCAGCAGAAAGAGCTGGAGGAAATATTGCGAGCCTGTGTGCACTGTGGCTTTTGTTCGGCGACCTGTCCAACCTATCAGATTTTAGGCGATGAGCTGGATGGGCCTAGAGGACGGATTTATTTGTTAAAACAAATGCTGGAAGGCCAGCCCGTCAGTCGCTTGACTCAACAGCATCTGGATCGATGTTTAATCTGCCGAAGTTGTGAAACAACGTGTCCGTCAGGCGTGCGTTATGGACGTTTGTTAGATATTGGCCGTGAGCTTATCGATACAAAAGTAAAACGCCCCTGGCTGGAGAGGATATTACGCTTCCTTATAAGGCAGTTATTTCCATATCGGCAGCGATTTTCAGGCATAATGTTTATAGCCCGGTGTTTAAGGCCCTTGCTTCCGGCACATATAAAAAATAAGGTTCCGGTAAAACAACTGTCGACCACCTGGAAAACAACCCGGCATGTTAGACAAATGTTGATTCTGCCCGGTTGCGTGCAGCCATCATTAGCGCCCGAGATAGATTTGGCCTGTAGCCAGGTATTGGATCATTTATCCATCTCATTGATTAAGGTGGACAACAGTGTTTGCTGTGGAGCGTTAAATTATCACTTGTCAGATCATCAGCAGGCTATCGTTTTTGCCAAGCAAAATATTGATGCCTGCTGGCCCTATATAGAAACGGGTGCTGAAGCAATAGTCATGACTGCCAGTGGTTGTGGCGTCATGTATAAAGACTATGGCGAATTATTAAAGCAGGATTTGGACTATGCTTATAAGGCTGAGGTATTTTCTTCTTTGGCTAAAGATATAAGTGAGATCTTAGCGGCTGAAGATTTATCAGTTTTTAAAGCTCATGGGGAAAAAGTGGCGTTTCAGTCACCATGCACTTTACAGCATGGTCAGAAATTATCAGGACAGGTGGAAAATATTTTAACTTCAGTGGGTTATCAAATCCAGCCGGTTATCGACAACCATTTATGTTGTGGTTCGGCCGGTGTCTATTCCATCTTGCAACCGGCATTGGCCGGACAGATGAAAAACGACAAATTATCGGCTTTACAAGCAACTGAGGCAGATTATATAGTTACGGCCAACATAGGTTGTATCAGTCATCTTCAATCGGCTGCAATAAAAAATATCTCGCATTGGATTGAATTGTTGAATGATTTAATTTCAAAAACCAAATGAAAATAATAATTCTACAGATAGTTTTGGCTGTTTTCTCGACGTCTGCGTACGGGGAAATTAATGAACCGATAATGCCTATTCCTGAGCCGGTGACCAGTTACCCCAAACGAGTCGAGCTGGGACGGTTTTTATTTAATGATGTGCGTCTGTCAAATGGAGCCCAGGTTTCCTGTGCCAGTTGTCATGCTTTGGGCTACGGTGGGGCAGATGGGCAAATGATTTCAACCGGTGTAAAAGGGCGAAAAGGAAGTATTAATTCGCCGTCGATATTTAATTGTGCGTTGAATTTTCGTCAATTCTGGAATGGCAGGGCAGTAGATTTACTGCAACAACTTGATGGTCCGATCAGCAACCCTAATGAAATGGACTTCAGCTGGCAACAGACTTTAAATATACTGGCAGAAGATCCGTTTTATCTGGAGATGTTTAATGCGGCTTATAAACAAGGCTTATCAATTGATAATATAAAAGATGCGTTGGTGAGTTATGAAAAAAGCCTGTTAACACCAAACAGTCGATTTGATTTGTTTTTAAAAGGTGATCTTAATGCGATAACGGATGATGAAAAGGCCGGCTATATCCTGTTTAAGGAATACGGTTGTGTTTCCTGTCACCAAGGTATAGCTGTGGGCGGGAATCTGTTTCAGAAATTTGGCGTCTTTGGCGACTATTTTGTCGATAGAGGCAATATTACAGAGGCGGATTTAGGCCGCTTTGCGGTGACTAAAGTTGAGCAGGATCGCTATGTTTTCAAGGTGCCTTCTTTAAGAAATGTTGCTTTAACAGCGCCTTATTTCCATGATGGTCAGGTACAAAATCTGTCGGAAGCGGTAATGATTATGATGCGTTATCAACTGGGTCGAGTTCCTGAACAAGGGGATATTAGAAAAATTGTCCTGTTCTTGAATACGTTGACAGGCCAATACCAAGGACAAACATTGTGGAAAAAATAAAGGCAACGATCTCTCCTGTCGTACTGTTTTTTTTGTTTTGGACGGTTATAGCAACGCTGTTGTTCTTGAACTCTCAGGTCAATTATTTGCATCACCTGAATCAAACGGATCGTATCAGAAATATTCAGGAACAAACATCGATCCTGATCAGAGATTTATTGTTGGTCGAAAAAAGTCGTTTTAGTCATTATGATTCGGTCACAGAGAGTCAAAAAACCTTAATGAATTTAGCGAAGCAGTTGTCTGACCAAGAGCCATTGGAGCTTGAATTAAAAACAACCGTTAAACAACTCATTCAACAGGTTGATTCTTTTAAGTCAGAATATGCGTTGTATCGTAATTCCCTAGTGTACTTTCCTAAAGGCGTTCAGCACTTACGCTTTTTGGAAGGCAGTGAAAAAAAAATTTCACAAGAATTTATTCAACAGCTAATAGCGCTTGAAAGACAGGTATTTCTGTTTAATGTCGATAATCACCTGATCGATCATGATAATTTATTAAGGCAATTTTCTGCAGTCACAAATACGGCAAAAAAATTGCCGGATGAATATGCTGAATCTGCTTTAGTATTATTAAAACATGCAGATATTTTGATTTCACATTATTCACAATTAAAGTCGATTAACCAACGATTATTAAAATCAGACATCGTACAACAAACACATGCCTTGTTAAGTCGATATAAAGTTGCATTTCAGCGCCAAGTTGACCGGAGTGCCCAGGTCAGAAATGCCTTTTATTTAGTGTCTTTATTATTAATGGCAATTGTAGTGGTGACCATTTCCAGGTTGAGGTTGAGCCTGGACAAAATGCAGGAAAGCGAACAGCGATTGCGGCAAGTGGCCGATAACGCGCCGGTTATGTTGTGGATGACGAACACTGAAGGTCGTTTGGTTTTTACTAATCAACGCTGGGAGCAAGAACACAAAAGCGGTTTTTGTAAAGATAGAAATATTTATTCCGACAGTTGTTTGGACCAAGTGCATCCGGACGACAGAGAAAATTTACAATTGCATTATAAGGACCAAAAACACAGTAACGAAGTATCGGTTATTCAGTATAGAGTTGCTGATGGACAGGGGGGGTACTCATATTGGTTGGAAAATCTGGTTAATCGCTTTTCAGTTGAAGGTGAGCACATAGGTTATATCAGTTCAATTATCGATATAAGTCATCAAAAACAATTGGAAGATGAAGTCCAGTTGGCAGCCATGGTTTTTGAATATAGTTTGCAGGGCATTATCTTAACGGATAAGGAAAATAAAATAATTAAGGTTAATCATTCGTTTACCGAAATGACCGGTTATCAGGAACAGGAGGTATTGGGCAAGGAACCGGATGTTTTAAATTCAGGTATGCAAAGTACTGAATTTTATGAAATTATCCTGAAGGAATTGCTGGTCAGAGGGACTTGGCAGGGAGAGGTCTATAATCAGCGAAAAAACGGAGAGATTTTCCCGGAATGGCTTACCATGGTTGCCGTTAAAAATGATGCCAAAGAAATAACCCATTATATTTCCATCTTTAATGATATTACCGAAAAGAAAAAAGCGGCGGAGGATATTAATTTCCTGGCCCATTACGATGTTTTAACCCGTCTGCCTAACCGAACCATGTTTAATGACAGGCTGGAACATGCGCTATTGCATGCCAAACGCAATAAGCACAGTGTGGCACTGCTGTTCCTGGATCTGGATCGATTTAAAGTGGTTAATGACAGTATGGGGCATGGGGCAGGGGATGAGCTGTTAAAACAAGTGGCTCGGGATTTGCGACACTGTGTTAGAGAAACCGATACTGTGGCGCGTTTAGGCGGTGATGAATTCACCGTAGTCCTGGAGGATGTTAACGAAGAAGTCAGCCGTATTTGCCCGATTGTGGCGGATAAGATTATCCAGGCCTTGTCCAGAGAATATTTGATAAACGATAAAAAGGTCTTTATCGGTGTAAGTATTGGTATAGCGGTCTATCCGGAAGATGGGGGCACTATCGAGCAACTGCTGCAGCGGGCCGATATGGCAATGTATCATGCCAAAGAGCAGGGACGTAATATTTTTCGTTTTTATTCATCCGAACTTAATGAACAAGTACAGGAAAAGCTTTATCTGGAAACGGAATTGCGTCAGGCAATTGATCGAAATCAACTGTTTTTGCATTATCAACCTCAATACAGACTCAGCGATCAGACGATAATTGGTTTTGAAGCCTTATTACGCTGGCAGCATCCGAAAATAGGGGAGATTCCTCCTGATCAGTTTGTTTGTATTGCCGAAGAATCCGGTCTAATTCTGGAAATGGGCGAATGGGTGTTAAAGACTGCAGCCAGTCAGTTGGTGCAATGGCAACGGCAAAGTCAATCGAACTTATCGATGTCAATTAATGTCTCTGTTAAGCAGCTGGAACGGGAAGGCTTTGTCGAGGCTGTTCAGCAAACACTGGTGGAAACCGGCTTATCGCCTGAATGTATTGAGTTGGAAGTGACAGAAAGTATTTTTCTGGATGAAGACTCCATTACCCTTAAGCTGCTGAATCAATTGGATCGGTTGGGGGTTCAACTTGCTATGGACGATTTTGGTACCGGTTATTCAAATATGAGTTACCTGAAAAAACTACCGATAGACAGGATTAAAATAGATAGGTGTTTTGTTTCTGAGTTGCCTAATGATGAAGATGATATGGCGATAGTCTGCGCGGTGATTGATATTGCCAGACACTTTAAAATTGGCGTGATTGCCGAAGGTATCGATCAGCAGGAACAGGCGGAATATTTGCTGAAACAGGGGTGTGATATCGGTCAAGGCTATTTTTACAGCAAACCATTGTCGGCCGAAGAAGCGAGTAAATTAATTGTTTAAAATAGAAATAGGTTATAATGGTCAGCTAAATTGAGCCCTGGTCTCCAGACTGGGGCTTTTTTGTTATTAAGAAAGTAATAAACAGATATTTTATTGCGCAGTAATGGGAGCAATGTCTATTGTTCCCACAAGAAGTAGAAATAAACTTATGACACAAAAACTTTTTATTCAGACCAATGGTTGTCAGATGAATGAGTATGATTCCGATAAGATGCGGGATGTACTCATGGCGTCACATGGTATGGAGCTTACACAAATACCTGAAGAAGCGGATGTTTTGTTATTAAACACCTGTTCAATCAGGGAAAAAGCACAGGAAAAAGTGTTTTCATCGATTGGTCGTTGGCGCAAAATTAAGGAAAAGCGTCCTGATGTGGTTATTGGTGTGGGTGGTTGTGTCGCCAGTCAGGAAGGTGAAGCCATTCAAAAACGCGCACCGTATGTTGATATTGTTTTTGGTCCCCAGACACTGCACCGGCTGCCTGCATTATTAGATGATGTACGTCACGGCAAAAAGCACGTGGTGGATATTTCCTTTCCTGAAATCGAGAAATTTGATGCATTGCCTGAACCTAAAGCAGAGGGCGCGAAAGCTTTTGTTTCGGTTATGGAGGGTTGCAGCAAATATTGTACTTTTTGTGTGGTGCCATACACCCGTGGTGAGGAAATCAGCCGTCCTGTAGATGATGTTATCGCTGAAATAACTGTACTGGCTAAAAACGGGGTTAGGGAAATTAACCTGTTGGGGCAGAATGTCAATGCCTATCGAGGTGAAACGGACGATGGTGATATTGCCGATTTTGCCATGCTTTTGCATTATGTCGCCGCTGTTGACGGGATTGACCGTATCCGTTTTACTACCTCGCATCCTGTCGAGTTTACCGATGACTTGATTACTGCGTTTGAAGAAATTCCGGAATTGGTTAATCACCTGCATTTACCGGTGCAAAGCGGCAGTGACCGCATTCTTAAGGCAATGAAAAGAGGGCATACCCGTGCCGACTACATCAACACCATTAATAAGTTAAAGAAGGTTCGTCCCGGAATCAGCCTGTCATCCGATTTTATTATTGGTTTCCCCGGCGAAACTGAGCAGGATTTTGAAGATACGATGTCTTTGATAGACGAGATTGGTTACGACTTTTCCTTTAGCTTTATCTACAGTGCACGCCCTGGTACACCGGCAGCTGAATTTCCTGACGATGTCGATGAAGAAACCAAAAAGCAGCGTTTGCAGCGTTTGAAGAAACGAATTGACGACAATGCTATGGCGATTTCAGAGCAAATGGTGGGGACGGTGCAGACTATTCTGGTTGATGGGCAGTCAAAAAAGAACCAGCTGCAAATGCAGGGCAGAACAGAAAACAATCGGGTGGTGAATTTTATCGGTCACCCGCGGTTGACCGGTCAGTTTGTTGATGTCACCATAACGGAAGCTCTACCAAATTCCTTGCGTGGTCGACTGGTTGAGTCGTCTGTTGACAAGATTATTGCCAGTAACTGATTGATGTATAGTCAAGACTTAACCTTATTACCTGCAGATAATCAACGTTTATCTAATCTGTGTGGTCAATTTGATGCCCATATCCGTTTAATTGAACAACGATTGCAGGTGGAAATATCCAACCGCGGTAATCAATTTAAAATTTCCGGTGACAACCAAGCCGTTAAAGCAGCGTGTGCGCTAGTGAAAAAATTATTTGCCAATACGGAAAGCGAGCAGTTAAATCCGGAACAGGTACATTTATCCATGCAAGATGCCAGTATTGAAGAAATTTTGACCGAGGATCCCGGACAGGCTAAGGATCAGGGGGAATTGGTCTTTATTAAAACCAAGCGTGGAGTGATTAAAGGCCGGGGGCCGAATCAGCAGGGTTATCTTAAAAAGATTTTAAGCCACGATATAAACTTTGGTGTCGGTCCGGCCGGGACCGGTAAGACTTATTTAGCTGTGGCTTGTGCGGTTGAAGCGTTGCAGTCAGAAAAAGTGCGCCGAATTATCCTGGTAAGGCCGGCTGTCGAAGCGGGCGAAAAACTGGGTTTTTTGCCCGGCGATATGGCGCAAAAAGTTGACCCTTATCTGCGTCCTTTATATGATGCCTTATACGAAATGCTGGGGTTTGAACGAGCTGAAAAGTTGATTGATAAAGGCGTTATCGAGGTGGCACCGCTGGCATTTATGCGCGGACGCACATTAAACGACTCCTTTATTATTCTTGATGAAGCACAAAACACCACCACAGAACAAATCAAAATGTTTTTAACCCGGGTCGGTTTCGGTTCCACTGCGGTTGTAACCGGCGATGTTACCCAGATTGATTTACCATCGGAAAAAATGTCCGGCTTACAACATGTTCTAAAAGTTTTAAAAGATGTTGAAGGCATCAGCTATACCTTTTTTGATGTGCGAGATGTGGTTAGACATCCGCTGGTTCAGCGTATTGTTTCGGCATACGAAAGTTATGAGAAAAAGCACAATAAATAATGCACACGCTTGAGATACAGACGGCTACCAGCATAGCAGCAGTGCCCACTGAACAGGACTTCCAACGCTGGGTTGATGCCGCTTTGGCGGGTAAGCAGGATTCGGCTGAAATTGTTATTCGGCTGGTTGATGAAGCGGAAAGCGCCCAGTTAAATGAGCAATATAGGCATAAACAGGGGCCAACCAATATATTAAGCTTTCCGGTCGAAATTCCGGAAGGAATAGAATTAAATTTATTGGGCGATCTGGTGGTATGTGCGCCGGTTATTATTGCTCAGGCCAACGAGCAAAAAAAGCCGGTTAATCATCATTGGGCGCATATTATTATTCACGGCGTATTGCATTTGCTCGGTTTTGACCATATAAAAGAAGAAGATGCCGAATGCATGGAAACCGAAGAAATTAGAATTTTGAAAACATTACAAATAGATAATCCGTATACAGAGGTAGAAGATTAATGAGTGACGAACAACCCCCAAGTAGTCAGCCCCAGCAGAAAGGCTTTTTTGACAAAATCAGCCAGCTTCTGACTGGGGAGCCGCAAGATCAGGATGACTTACTGGAAATTTTAAGAGAGTCAGAAGAGAAACGGTTATTGGGGCCTGATGCACTGTCCATGATAGAAGGTGTACTGCAGGTTTCAGAAATGCGTGCCGGCGATGTCATGATTCCGCGCGTACAAATGGTGGTCGTACCGAAAGAAGCCGAATTGGCTGAAATATTCCCAGTGGTACTGGAATCGGCACATTCTCGTTTTCCGGTGATTGAAGAAGACCGGAGCCAGGTAGTGGGTATCTTGCTGGCCAAGGATCTACTGGCACATGCGTTGGAAAATAAAACCCTGAAGGTCGAAGAGATTATGCGACCGGCGACTATAGTCCCGGAAAGTAAGCGTCTTAATGTCTTGCTCAAAGAGTTCAGAACCAAGCGCAATCATATGGCGATAGTGGTCGATGAATATGGCACTACTGCCGGTTTACTAACGATTGAAGACGTGCTGGAAAGAATTGTCGGTGAAATTGAAGATGAGCACGATCATCAGGAAGATGATTACATTGAACAGCGGAATGACAAGGAATATATCATTAAAGCACTAACGCCCATTGATGATTTTGATGAAAAGTTCGGTACCGGTTTGGCCAGTGATGAATATGACACAGTAGGTGGCTTTATAGTCAACAAGTTGGAACATTTGCCGAAGAAGGGCGAAAAGGTCGTGCTGGATAACCTGCGTTTTGAAGTGATTAGTGCCGACAGGCGTCGGATTCATATGATTAAGCTGAAAATACTGGATTAATCCGCGAGCATAAAAAAAGCCCTATCTCCAAGAGATAGGGCTTTTTTTTATTTGGACTTAAATGGCTTGCTTGATTCTTGCCAGCGCATTTTCCAGATTCTCCATACTGGTGGCAATGGAGATTCTGATATGTCCGGGACAGCCGAAAGCGGAGCCTGGAACCAGCGCAACACCGGCCTTTTCAATTAAATATTCGGCAAAATCCAGGTCGTTTTCAATACCTTCAAGGCGATCAATCAACTTTTCCACATTCGGGAACACATAAAAAGTACCGTCAGCTGTCAGGCAGCTAACACCGTCAATGGTGTTAAGTTCGTTCACCACATAGTCGTGACGCTTTTTAAATTCAACCAGCATGGTATCTATGCAGCTTTGGTCATCTGTTAGAGCCGTTTCCGCCGCGACCTGGGAGATTGAAGTCGGGTTGGAAGTGCTTTGTGATTGAATTTTGCGCATCGCACCAATTAAATCCGCCGGACCCGCCGCATAACCAATTCGCCAGCCGGTCATTGAATAGGCTTTGGATACCCCGTTCAGCACCATAGTGCGCTCATATAACTCTGGGCAGGCATTTAAAATATTCACAAAGCTGCCTTTTTGCCACAGGATATGCTCATACATATCATCGGTAGCCACAATAATATTCGGGTAATTCGCTAATACTTCACCTAGCGCTTTTAATTCGTCCAAAGTATAAGCCACACCGGTCGGGTTGGACGGACTGTTGATAACAAATAAACGGGTTTTGTCGGTAATTGCGGCGCGTAACTGCTCGGCGCTAATCTTGAAATTCTGCGCTTGTGTCGCATTGACAATAACCGGGACACCGCCAGCCAACAGAGTCATATCAGGATAAGAAACCCAGTATGGGGCGGGAATAATGACTTCATCGCCATCATTCAAAAGTGCTTGAGCCAGGTTGTAAAAACTTTGTTTACCGCCGGAAGAGACCAGAATCTGGTTTAATTGATAATCTAAGCCGTTATCCTGCTTGAATTTGTTGATAATCGCCTGTTTTAAACTTGGAATACCGTCAACTGCGGTATACTTGGTAAAACCATTATCAATGGCTTTTACCGCCGCCGCTTTAATATGGTCAGGTGTATCAAAATCCGGTTCGCCCGCGCCTAATCCAATAATGTCTTTACCCGCAGCCCGCATTTCGGCAGCTCTGGCGGTAATAGCCAGGGTTGGAGATGGCTTAACTGCTTTGACTCTATCAGAAAGTGTAATGTTCATAAGACCCCATTGTGAAAACAATATCCAAGATAACGCCAATTATACTCTATGTATAATAGTGCTGTTAAGATTCTGCTGAAGAGACCTATTGAGTGAAAAAAGAATTTAAAATTCAAAGCCGGTTTAAACCGGCTGGCGATCAGCCCGAAGCCATTAAACAGCTGGTTGAAGGTCTGGGTGACGGGGAAGTTCATCAAACCTTATTGGGGGTGACCGGTTCCGGCAAAACCTTCACTATTGCCAATGTTATCCAGCAAACCCAGCGCCCGGCAATGATTATGGCGCCCAATAAAACCCTGGCGGCACAGTTGTATGGGGAAATGAAAGAATTCTTTCCGCATAACAGCGTGGAATATTTTGTCTCCTACTATGATTATTATCAGCCGGAAGCCTATGTTCCGGCCTCCGATACCTTTATCGACAAAGATGCCTCGTTAAACGAACATATAGAACAAATGCGGCTGTCGGCAACCAAGGCCCTGTTTGAACGCCAAGACACCATCGTTGTTGCCACCGTCTCGGCTATTTATGGATTGGGTGAGCCGGAATCCTACTTTAAAATGGTCTTGCATCTGGTACAAGGCGATATGATCAATCAGCGCGATATATTGCGTCGACTGACAGAAATGCAATATACCCGGAACGATATAGACCTCAGGCGGGCAACTTATCGGGTAAGAGGGGAAGTGATCGACATATTTCCAGCGGAATCGGAAGAGCAGGCATTAAGAGTTGAATTATTCGATGATGAGGTCGAACGTTTATCGCTGTTCGACCCGTTAACCGGTGAAGTGATCAGCCGTATTGCTCGTTTCACCGTATACCCGAAAAACCATTATGTCACGCCCAGAGAGACGCTGCTCAGCGCAGTGGAAAATATCAAGATAGAACTTAAACAACGCCTGGAACAGCTGCGTTCAATCAACAAACTGGTCGAAGCACAAAGGCTGGAACAACGCACCCTGTTCGATATAGAAATGATACTGGAAGTGGGTTATTGCTCGGGGATTGAAAATTACTCCAGATACCTGTCTGGCCGCGGCGATGGCGAGTCACCGCCGACCATGTTCGACTACCTGCCCGATAATGCCATTGTCGTTATTGATGAAAGCCATGTCACCATTCCGCAGATTGGGGCTATGTATAAAGGTGATCGTTCGCGCAAGGAAACCCTGGTTGAATACGGCTTCAGGTTACCATCGGCGCTGGATAACCGGCCGTTAAAATTTGAAGAATTTGAGGCCAGATCACCGCAAAGAATCTATGTCTCGGCAACCCCGGGACCCTATGAAAGAGAACATTCCGGCGTTTTTGTCGAACAAGTGGTCAGGCCAACCGGCTTGCTGGATCCGGAAATAGAAGTCCGTCCGGCCAGCACACAGGTGGATGATTTATTATCCGAAATCAACAAACGTACAAAACTTAAAGAGCGGGTGTTAGTGACCACCTTAACCAAGCGAATGTCGGAAGATTTAACCGAATACCTGATGGAGCACGATGTAAAAGTGCGCTATCTGCATTCGGATATAGACACCGTAGAGCGGGTGGAAATAATCCGTGACCTCCGTCTGGGGCAGTTTGATGTACTGGTGGGCATTAACCTGTTAAGAGAAGGGCTGGATATCCCCGAAGTCTCACTGGTAGCCATTTTAGATGCCGATAAAGAAGGCTTCCTGCGTTCGGTCGTTTCCCTGGTGCAAACTATCGGCCGTGCGGCCAGAAATGCCAACGGCAAAGCTATTTTATATGGCGATAAAATCACCAACTCCATGCGCCTGGCGATAGATGAAACCGTCCGGCGCAGAGAAAAACAGCAACAATTTAACCGGGAAAAAGGCATACAGCCCAAAACCATTTTTAAATCAGTCACCGATATTATGCAGGTTGCCATACCGGGCTCAGGGCTTGACAGTGCAATAGGCAAGTCAAAAGTCGCCGAGTCCGTGGCAGAATATAAAGTCTTAACGCCCAGGCAGAAAGGCAAAAAAATCAAAGAACTGGAAGAAAAAATGTATCAGCATGCCAAAAACCTGGAATTTGAAGCGGCAGCGGCAGTCAGGGATGAGATCAAGGCATTGCAGGCGCAGTTGGATATTTAGGGTGGGCGTAGAGATTAATAAATTGACATTAAATTTTCTAGTAACTAGACTCTGTATAAAAGTATAGGTCAATTCGCCAGATTTTCCGGTTAATTTTAACTTACCTGGAACTTTTTCCTTTATATTGAAATATGTAGGAAAATCCGGCTAATACAGGGAAAAAGTACTTAAGAATAATGGTTATGCTGCTAAATATAAGTTTACATTTAGTAATTTGGAACAAAGAACCCCATGAATAAATTGGAAGACTATAATTGTATATGTTGTTTTATTCACGTTCAGATTACCATAAATCATTTCGTAGCAAGTCACGGAAAAATATGCACTCTCAAGACGAGGCTTAGTTTTTAATCAAACCCAAATAATTAGGAGGAAATTATCATGGAAAATACTAATAATGGTGAAAAAGTTGAGCTCAGCTCTAAAGCAAAAGCCCCTCCAGTAAATGATAAACCAGGAGACGATGGAGTTGGAAGTGATGGAAGTGAAGCTCCCCCGTGTTTTATAGCTACTGCTATCTATGGAACAAGAAATTGTGAAGAACTTGATGTTTTTCGAAAATTTAGAGATGAGAATCTGTTAACCAACAGTATTGGACGACTATTTGTTGCTTCTTATTATCGAATTGGTCCATTTATAGCTGAATACCTCAATACCAAACCTAGAATGAAAATTATACTTAAACCAGCTTTCGATATGATGTATAGGTTTTTGAAATGACTATACCTCCAATGTAGCTTGTTAATAGCATAACAGGAAAATTAAGGCTGACGCCTGCTTCGCCGCCGCAGCTTATTTACCGTTAGGCGCTAACCGCTAATCGTTTTATGAACGATACTTATATCAGTAGATTAGAGCAAGTAGAGCAGTAATAAAGCAATTTATCTGATAAGGAGGCAACGAAATGGGTCAAATGTTTGATTGGTTGATCATACCTAACGACAACGCTATTGCGAATATTATCCCTAATAATACATTTACTTACGACTTTTTTAATTTATCAAAAACAAAGTGTTTAAAATATGGAAGAAGAGAATATGGTATTAATTTGGTCTGGGATGATCCTGCTCCACCAGAAGCCAATATACAGTTTCAACGAGAATCGGGCTCGAATGCCCCTCTGCGATATGAAGAATTATTTGCCATCAAGGTCCGCAACGGGGGATTTTTACATTATGAAGAGCGAGAGTATGGGATCAATCTGAAATGGTCTAATACGCCAATCTTTGAATGGCAATTTAAGGGTGATGGCAGCGGTTCTGGAGATATCGTACAAATAGGTAGTATGGTTGGACTCTTCAATATTGTATCGAACGACTATCTTTTTTACGATCCGCGAAGGTATGGCATAGATCTTAAATGGCTTAGAGATGAAGGAAAATTCAACAGTAAACCGTGGTACGAAGATGTGGCCGATTTCGTTGGGGGTCTAGTTTCGGATATTATCAACATTCTGAAAGAAGCAATCAATCGGCTTCTGGGTCTTGCCGATCTCGTACTTACTTTTTTCGGTATTATGCTCCCAAAGAAGATTCGGCTCCAGGTTGTTATCCTAAGAGATGAATCAAGCAAAGCATTACTTGGGGATGAAGGGCTTCCTCCTATGGAGAGACAAGCAGAATTAAAGCAAATCGAAGACGCCATAGCTTTAGCAAGGGATGTTTTTAAGAAACAAGTCAATACCAGTATTCATGCAGCCGATGGTCAAATGATTGTTACCCTTGATTATTCTTCACCTACTGCCGCACTTAACGTGGAATGCGGTTGTGGCGCAATCACTGAGGATTTATATAAGGAAGCGGGTAGATTTTTTCGTCGGCATCGTGCAACAAATCTCTCGGGATTGCTCACTGGATACGGTGCGCCGGTCACCATTTTTGTCGTTCGTGACGTAAAAGACAATATAGGTTGTTCAATAGGGCCACTAAGTGATTATGTAACTGTCGATCTGGACGGGATGGCATACCGTCCAACGGCCAAGGAATTTGATGAGGAACGCCCTCGAACACTTACGCACGAACTTGGGCACGCATGCGGTCTTTGGCACCCTCTGATAAATGCATTGCATACGGCGAATTTAATGATTCCCAATCCTGCTAGAGGTCTCTTTCTCGAACTTCATCAAAGAGCAATATTCCGAAATTCCCGGCATGTCACTTTCCTGTAAATAAAGCGCCATTCGGGTCATATATGGTCCGCCCCGGAAATCAAGCAACGGTCATGAATCAACATAATTGGGGTCACCCATTAGCCAGCCGGTGTCAATAAGCCAAACAAAATCCCTGCTAAATGCAAGGCTATGGGGTCTTGCTTTAGGGGCTATGGGGTCAAGTCTTGCTTTATAGCAAATTTTGCCTATACTAACTCACTATGGCTAGACCACTCAGATTAGAATTTACCGGAGCACTTTATCATATAACTTCGCGAGGCAATGCTAGAAACGATATTTATCAGGATGATGAAGATCGAGTAAACTGGCTTGAATTATTAAATAATGTTTGTGACCGGTTCAACTGGATTTGCCATGCCTACTGTTTAATGGATAACCATTATCATGTGGTGGTAGAAACGGTTGAGGGTAATTTATCCAAAGGTATGCGGCAGTTGAATGGCGTTTATACCCAAACTTTTAACCGACGTCATCATCGTGTTGGACATGTTTTTCAAGGTCGCTACAAAGCCATTTTGGTGGAAAAAGACAGCTATTTATTGGAATTATCCCGTTATGTCGTGTTGAACCCTGTTAGGGCGAGGATGGTGAAAGACGTTGCTGATTGGCCTTGGAGCAGTTATTTAGCGACGATGAATCAAGCACCATCATTAGAATGTTTACAAGTGAATTGGCTATTAGCTCAATTTGGCTCAGAAAGAGAAAAGGCAATTATTCGATATCAGAATTTTGTTCGAGCAGGCATTGGTTTGCCACCCGTTTGGGAAAAGCTTAAGAGCCAGATTTTTCTCGGTAATGAAGGGTTTGTTGAGAAATTACAAGCCCAAATCAAAAGCGGCTCTGGTAACTTAGCGGAAATTCCAAAAGCTCAGCGTAGACCATTAGCTGAACCATTAAATTATTACGTTAAAGCCTATAGTGACCGAAAGAAAGGGATGAGGATTGCGTATGAAACAGGAAATTACACATTGCAGCAGATTGCCGATTGTTTTGGAGTACATTATTTAACGGTGAGTCGAGCGATGAAGCAGGTTAAGCCAAACAATAATGATTGATTGCAAGACTTGACCCCGTTTTTGTGACCCCGTTTTTGCACAGGTGGCCATTCCCGGTTCAGGACTGGACAGTGCAATAGGCAAGACAAAAGTCGCAGAGTCAGCGGCTGAATATAAAATCTTAACGCCTAAGCAGAAAGGCAAAAAAATCAAGGAGCTGGAAGAAAAAATGTATCAGCACGCCAAAGACCTCGAATTTGAGGCAGCGGCAGCAGTCAGAGATGAGATCAAAGCATTGCAGGCACAGCTGGATATTTAAGGCGGGCGTAAAAATTAACAAATTGACATTAAATGTCCTAGTAACTAGACTCTGTAAAAAAGCACAGGGAAATTTGACAGGTTTTCCGGTTAATATCAACTTAACAGGTCAAAACGACCTGTTAATAAAATAGTTGAACTAAACCGCTTCGCGGTAGCCTTGTCGATTCCTGACTTTATCTTCACCTCTAAACTGTATCACACTCCTTAAAGACCGCTTTTGGTCTGTAATTTTAAGGAGAAGTCTCATGACACCTTTACGTCAACAAATGATCGATGTCATGTTGGTTCGCGGTATGTCAACCCGAACCCAGCGCAGTTATTTAAACGCCGTCAGCGAACTCACCCAATACCATCGCTGCTCACCGGATCAATTAAGCGGTGAACAGTTGCAAGCGTTCTTTTTGTATTTGGTTAAAGAACGTGATTTATCACCGGCGACGTGCCGCTTGTATTTAAACGCCATCCGTTTTTTCTATCGTCATGTTCTGAAACGAGACAGCTTTGGCGTGGCCTTGTCGGTTCCCTCGCGTGAGCAGCGTATCCCCGAGCTGCTCATGCGCAGCGAAGTTAAAGCGATCCTTAACGCCTGCACTCAAATCAAACACCGGGTATTACTCACCACCTGTTATGGCTGCGGACTACGGGTCAGCGAACTGGTAGCCCTGCAAGTGCGTCATATTGATGGTGAGCGGCACCTGCTGCGTATTGAGCAAGGCAAGGGCAAAAAAGATCGGGCGGTGATTATTGCCCCGACCTTAATGACGTTACTGCGCCAGTATTGGCAATTATGCCAACCTAAGCCCTGGCTGTTTTACGGCCGGCGTCCGGAACAAGCGATCAGTAGCGATACCGCCCGACGAATCTTTCAACGGGCCAAACAGCGTGCCGGCATTGATAAAATCGGCGGCATCCACAGCTTGCGCCACGCCTATGCCACCCATCAACTGGAAGACCAAAAAATGGGGTCAAGTCTTGCAATCAATCATTATTGTTTGGCTTAACCTGATTCTAAGTGGTCTAGCCATATTGAGTTAGTATAGGTAATTTTTGCTATATTGCAAGACTTGACCCTATTTTGATGTAAAGGCATCAACTCAAGCCGTGAAATTCAATGGTGCTGTGAAACCAATATTATCTTCAAAGCATTATCATGTGACAGCATACCCCACTTTACGACTATTGCTTCATTTGTCAGTGGTTATCCAGAGCAAATAGAAACCCTATTTGAACAAGTGTTGCTTATCTGTCATGAACAAGGTTTATTAGGCCACGAATTGTTTGCCATCGATGGCTGCAAACTACCTTCGAATGCAGCCAAAACCTGGTCAGGTACGCATCAAGAACTACGTGATAAACGCGATAAACTGAAAGGCTTAATTCGGCAGCAAATGATCAAGCATCAACGCCAAGATAAACAAGAAATTGACCGATCTGAAACTAGCCAACGGCAACAACAAACGATAGACACCCTTAGCCAAGCGGCGGACAAAATAGAAAAATTCCTTGCTCAGAACGAACCTAGGCAAGGTAGCAGTCGTAATAAAGCAGAAGTCAAAAGCAATATTACGGATAACGACAGTCAATTGCTCCTGCATTGACTGCATACGTAACATCCTTGTAACTAACAGCGCTAAAATGAAAACCAGCAAAGGCACGATTCAAGGTTACAATGGACTTGCTGCCGTTGACAAAAAACACCAAATTATCATTGATGCGCAGGCATTTGGCAGTGGACAAGAGCAACATACCTTACAACCGGTTCTAGAAACCATTGAAGAACGCTACCAACACTTAGACATTCACCCCAAACTCTACCGCTCAGATATTGTCGTTACCGCAGATACCGGCTTTGCCAACGAAGCCAACATGCAATACCTGCATGAACACCAAATTAACACCTATATCCCGGACAACAAATTCCGCTCCCGAGACCTGAAATTTGCCAATCAGAAAAGCAAATATCCGCATGCACCGCGTGTTAACTCAAAAGCCAAACACGTTATTCCGGCCACAGAATTTAACTTTGACCCGGTGAATAACACCTGCATCTGTCCGGCAGGCCAACCACTTCATGCCGATAAAACCCAACAAGACATCAAAGGCAATTTAAAGCAATTCTTTAGAGGTAGAAAACATCATTGCCATGATTGCGAACTAAAAAGCCAATGTATGCAAAACCCAGACGCCACGAATCACCCCAATGGTTATGGACGACAAGTCTCATTCATCGTCAGTGCAAAACGAAGCCCAAATTACACCGACTGGATGAAACATAGAATCGATAGCCAGCAAGGGAAACAATACTACAGTCATCGAATGTCAGTGGTTGACAGATAATTGCTCCTGCATTATCTGCATTCACACCATCCATGGTGATTAACCCGTCTTTGGCAACTTAACGGTCAACAAAGGGCTAAAACGGTTTGGCCTAAGAGGTAAAACCAAAGTCAATGCGCAATGGAAATTGTTCTGTTTAATCCAAAATATAGAGAAACTGGCTAATTATAGTGAAATAGCCGCATAAAAGGATAAAAATTATATAGAGGTAAAAACCAGCTTCAATGAGGAAGGCAGATAGTCGAAATCAACTTATTCTTGATGTTAATTAGAAATTTGGGCATAGTTAGTCAATCTGAAAAATAATGAAACAAGGTTGGAGATTACGATTGAATTTTTGGGTTTTTCTACAGCCTCGTTAAGGCTACGGAAACTGGTATTGTTTTCTTAAAAGTTGATAGTTCAGCGTATTTATTAGGCAGCTGGCCAGGGTATATCCACTATTTTGTGGTTTATTAAAATTCTTGGGTCGGTGGTAGCTGGGCTAGTGAGTTTCGAGCTTTCATTGTTTGCTTTTAAACAATCGAATTAGCCAAAATGAAAGTGTGCTTTTGAATTATTTACACGTCATCCTTCTGGTTTTTGGACGTTTGGGTTAATTGCTTGGTTTACGCCAAGCTACAGTAAAAGAATCTAAATATCATATATTTAAGTTCAGTTGGTTTCTTGTAAATTGTGCACTTTTATAGCCTTAACCAAGTGCTCAAGCCAACCCCCAACCGTACGTGCTTTTGTTAAAAATTGTGGTAGTATCTGGGGCCAGTTTTTTAAATAAGTTAAGTGCACTCCCGGTTGGGGGCGGCTTGGTTCAATGTTATATGGAAAGAAAACTACTATGCTACCGTCATTCGTAATTATAGGGGCTCAAAAATCAGCATCTTCATTTATGCAGTCATGTTTGGCTGATCACCCTGATATATATCTACCTCATGGAGAAACGCCTTTTTTTGAATCTCCTGACTATGAGCATAGCGATATAAAACAACTAGAAAAAATTTTTCAGGGAAGAAGTGAGAAATGCCTCGGAATCAAAAGGCCAAATTATATAGGTAAGCCTGAAGTGCCTGCTAGAATTCAAGAGCATCTTCCTAATGCAAAATTGATAGCAGTTCTTAGAAATCCGATTGATAGAGCAATTTCAGCTTACTTTCACAATATCAACTATGGATTTGTTCCGCCGTTAGATGTGGAGACAGGTATGCGTAGGCTAATTTTGGATTCCTCTTTCGCTTCTAGGTATAAGAGGTCTCCAGAAATTATCGATTTCGGTTACTATCACAGGTATTTAAGTAATTATAGTCACTATATGAAGAATGGCCAGCTCTTAATTTTCTTACATGAAGATATAGTATCGAGACCTTTAGAGTCTATTCAGCGTGCATACGATTTCCTCGGTGTTACCCAAGACTTTATTCCCCATTCTTTGGATTCACGCCCCCAAAAAGTTCTCTACAATCTGGCTAGACTTAGATTCTTATCTTATCGCAATAGATTTATGTACGTTTACAATGAAGATCGAACTAGATTGTTTCCTAAAAATATGACGCCTATCGACAAAATACTTGCTGGAATTATTACAATTATTGATCTTAAGCTGTTGTCGAAATATTTACCGAACAACAAGCCAAAAGTCGGATTAGAACTTCGGAACATGCTTTATCAGCTATACGCTAGTGATATTGAAGCCCTCGAAAACTTAATCAATAGAGATTTATCCGCATGGAAAACATGTAAAGAAACCATATAACATATATCAGTCTCTCGGCAATCAATAGGCAATAGAATATTTTTTGTTTGTCCTAAAGTGAACGACCAATCCTAAATCGATTAACAAATTCGATACTCTGGAAACCAGTCTGTACAAACTGTCAACTGGTTGTCGTGTGAAGGTATGCAACTTATGGTTCTAGGGAGAATTTTAAATTAAATCGTAGAAAAGATCGGGCACTAAAACGCTTGGTTTTGACGTTTTTAGGTTCACAGATAGGTAGATCAATAATGATTCAGCAATGACTGCTTATGAACTGTTTTCTTTCCTTGAAGACTGGTCAAATGTTAATGGAGCATAACAATCAACTTTACTCGGATATTTTGCTCTGTTGCGCGACGCAAAATTCCTGAGAAATGAGGTGTTAAAGATGAATATGAAATATAGAGTTCAGATGCTTATCAACATTTTTCTTATTGTAATTATTACTGTTATTA
>JBNLBS010000008.1:0-188320 GCA_050303415.1 Methylococcaceae bacterium
GGTGATTTAAATTTATCAGATTCTTGCGATGCCTTTTTATCTAGTCAAAGTGTTGCACTTGGAACTTGAATTCACCAAATGAACTTAGCCACCATCCTGGCACGGCCTCTGAAACTACTCCGTGCAATTTATTGGACACGGACATTTCTTCATATAAACGATGGAATTTCTGCACTCATCATTCAAAAGTTTCTTCAAATATTTTTTATTTTTACCAAGCTAACGCCCGCAGCACGCGCGGCTTTGCAGTGAAGGCGAAGCCGCAACGAAAAAGACGTCGCTGTGACTGCGTTTGTTAAGTTTCATCGTTTGGTTCGTTGTTAATTGATTTCAATTTTTTAGCGGTCGAATACCACGACCCACCGGCGATTGATATAAGAATACCGAGGAATCCCAATACTGTATAAAACATGTTATTAAGATAATTTAATTCACGCTCTACGACATCCTTGTGCACATAGTCATCTATGCTGCCAGAAATCTCCTGATAATCGCGTTGCAACGTTTTTAACTTAACTAAATCCTCAGGGTCAGAGAACATGTATGATTTCAATATTTCAAAGTCTGCTTTGAGCTTTTGCAGAGTCGCAACCTCATCAACATCAACATCCCCTACAGCAATAGACCTCTCGATTGTTGAAAGTCGGCTTTCAATTGACTGGCTCGATAGAGTTGCTAACTGTTTCTCGAGTACTCCGATCTGTTTTCTTAGCTCTGGAAGCCGTTCCATTCCAGCCGCTTCAGCGGCAAGAATTCGCTCATATTGTGACATTAAGTTTTTCGCAGGCTCTAATAGCATCATCGCAATGAGCAATAAAATCATCGGGAAGATTAATTTAGGCAATAAGTTAATCATCTGAAATTGTCTATCTATGAATGCCCTCTTCCGAGAAAGGTACATATCACGTTCCATTATCTCTCTTTCCCTATCACTCATCATTCTTTCCTGCATAAAATCTCCGACTTAGATTTTGAAACTTAACGTTGCCATAAACGGCGCGACGTAAGGAGCGTCCGGCGACCGAAGAGAGCGAATTTGATGGCCTTGTTAGCTTTCAACAATGCCATCCTCGATATATAGATAACCCCAAACATAGTTAACGCGATTTCCAGTCTCAGGGTCTTCTTGGTACAGATTTAAATACTGATAACGTTCTGAATGGTCAAATCCTGTTACTATTCTTTCAATTGTATATAAGTAACCTTCTTGTACGACATGAATAATTGGTGAGGATCTAGATGGTTTTTCATAGATATTTTTACCAATATATACAGGGGGTGCGGGAAATGCCTTATCCCGACTAGGCCATTTTCTATTAGCATTAAACGTTTGTTCCTTAATAAGGAAATTTATTATTACATCCATGCAATAATTAAAGTTCTCGTTTGTAGCCTCATTTGCAGGATATGTGAAATCATAATCTACATGCCATGCGCCCTTTTCAGTCTGCACGACATCAGGAGTAAGCCTCCTCAAGTTATCTATCTCATTCGTGCTTAAGCCCCACTCAATACAATCTATTTTTAATTGTTCATGATTGACTTGAACATAGTCAGAAGGTTTTTTGACATTTTCATTTATCCATTGGGCATTTCTTGTCCAGTGATATGCTTTTTGACCTCCCATCCCGAAAAAAGATAACAGGCCTTTAGGTTGATTATTTGGATCTCTCCAGTCGTAGACACAATAATCTTTCTCATACGCTATATAAAACGCTTTTCTTATTTCAATTAAAGCTTCAAGGTAATTTTCTTGGTCTGAATATTGGATTGCTTGAACTAAATGCTCTTTTGCGGGGCAGTCGTGAACAAGGTCAACGAGAAATATTTGGCTTAAAGTTTTACCGACGACATGCACCAAAGCTTTGTCGATAAATTGATTCGCAGTTTTCAAATAATTCACAACAGAGGCAGGTTCAGCTAATTGACCATAATGCTTTGAAATTACCCGCTGCTTATTCATCGCCTTAAGTGTGCCTGACTTATAAATAGGAACACTTTGTTTTTTTAGCTCCCCAATTAATTCGTCGAAAGATTTAGATTCAAGGTTGCGCTGCTCCTCATTATCTAATTCGTCCAAGATACCAAGCACAATTAGCTCAACGCTATCCTGTAATAGAATTAAACCAGCCGTACATGAGTGTTTATCTCCTACAGAAATAAGTGATTTGGCTTCACTAAAAATCGATTTTGCAGTTAACAGTGTATTTGTTGTTGATTGTTTCACTATGATTTCTTTATAAAGCTAACGCCCAGCTCACCCGACGAAAACCGCGTAGCGGTTTTTGGTCGGGTGGAGCGACATGTTATGCCAGTTGTTGTTTGAGCTCATTGATTTTTGCACATGCATTTTCAAACAAATTAAAAACATCAACTTCCTCACCGTTCTCGATTCTTTTTGAAATGGAAGTAAGTGGAAATGTAATTATTGATGTCCCTTCCGCTATGAGCGCTGGATCACGACCATACTCGTCTTCAACAGCGACCCATTTTAAGCCTAACCTTTGTGCTAGTGCATCACCGAATGTGATCCCCAAGCATTGAAGTTTTACAGTTTCGTTTGGCTCGATCCATTTGTTCTTGAGTATGGTGTCCAGAAGCACGAGCTTCCCATCAAGGGTTTGGTATTTTTCTTCGGATTCAGGTGGATAGTGCTCCCGAACCCATTTTCTTTGAGCCTCAACCCGAGCGATGTCCTCTGACGATAACTCTTCTACTTTTTGTTCCATTTCAGTTCCGACTATTGGGCATAACTATTTATTCACAAGTCGGATCGCCCTGTTATCCTGTTATTACCCGGATTTTCTGGCGATTCCACTTACCTTTTTTATTTACAGGTCGCTTTGACCTGTTAAGTTGCTATTAACCGGAAAACCTGTCAAATTTCCCTGTACTTTTTTACTGAGTCTAGTTACTAGCTATTGTTACGTCAATGAAAAGATCCAATAAATCAATGGGCAACTACAATGAATTGGTCCTACACTATCAACAGTTCAACAACCAATATTGCACAAGGAAGGGCAACCGGCCGGTTGCCGCTACATTTGATTTAACAACTTACTGTTAGCCGCAAACTAACCTGTCATTTCCGCCTGCATGGCTTCCAGTTCGTCCCAACGCTGGTAGGCTTGTTCCAGCTGTTGTTCGGTTTGTTGGAGCTGGGCTAAGGTATTTTCAGTTTCTTCCGCCGGTTTTTTATAAAAGTCGGGCTGATTGATCTGCTGTAACAACAGGCTTTGCTGGTTTTCCAGCTGGTCAATTTTGTCCGGCAACGTGTTCAGTTCTTTTTGTTCTTTATAGCTGAGCTTCTTTTTTGGTTTGGCCGGCTTGGCTTTCTTGTCTGTTTTTTCCGTGCCCGATGACTTTTCAACCGCTTTAGTTGATTTTTTATCGCCGTAATGCGCCAGCCAATCGCTGTAGCCGCCGACATATTCATTAATGACTCCGTCGCCTTCAAACACCAGTACGCTGGTCACTACATTATCCAGGAAGGCCCGGTCATGACTGACCAATAATACAGTGCCTTCAAAGTCAACCAGTCGGGCTTCCAACAGTTCCAGGGTTTCCAAGTCCAGGTCATTGGTCGGTTCATCCATAATGATCAGGTTGGCTGGGCGGGTAAATAAACGCGCCAGCAATAAGCGGTTTTTTTCACCGCCCGACAGGCTTTTAACCGGTGATCTGGCCCTAGCCGGGGCAAACAGGAAATCCGCCAAATAGGACATTACATGACGCTTGTTGCCACCAATTTCGACAAATTCATTGCCGTCGGCAATGCTGTCGGCAACTGAAATCTCCGGGTCCAGTTGTTCCCTTAACTGGTCAAAATAAGCGACTTCCAGTTTGGTGCCCTGCTCCACTTTACCGCTTTGCGGCTCCAGCTGTTTCAGCATCAGTTTTAACAGGGTGGATTTACCGGCGCCATTGGGGCCGATCAGACCAATTTTGTCGCCGCGCTGGACCAGGGTGGAGAATTTTTTCACCACGGTTTTGTTATCAAAACTTAGACTGACATCGGTCAGTTCAATAACCTTTTTGCCTGATGCTTCAGCCTTTTCCACAGAAATTTGAGCACTGCCCTGGACATTGCGCCTTTGGGCACGTTCTTTCCGAAGCGCCTGTAGAGCCCGAACCCGGCCTTCATTACGCGTACGTCTTGCTTTAATACCCTGGCGGATCCATACTTCCTCTTCCGCCAGTTTCTTATCGAATTCCGCATTTTGTCTTGCCTCTTCTTCCAATGCTGCGGCCTTACGGCGCAAAAAATCCTGATAGTTGCCCGGCCAGGACACTAAGTTTCCCCTGTCCAGATCGACAATTCGGGTTGCCAGTTTTTGCAGAAAGGCCCGGTCATGGGTAATAAACAAGACTGCGCCTTTGAAGTCCAGAACCTGCTCTTCCAGCCAGGTGATGCTTTCCAGGTCAAGATGGTTGGTCGGCTCATCCAGCAATAATACTTCCGGTTCTATAACCAAGGCTCTTGCTAGAGCCACGCGTCTTTTCCAGCCACCCGACAAACTATCTACCGACACGTCCCCCGGCAAATCCAATCGACTTAATATGCTTTCCACCCGTTGTTGAAAATGCCAGCCGTTGTGGGTTTCCAGTTTGTGCTGTAAATCACCAAATTCCTGCATGGCTTTATCATCACTGGCATCCAGTGTCATCGACAGGGTGTGATAACGATTAATCCAGTGCCCTAATTCGCCCAAGCCACTGGCTACAGCATCATAAATGGTGGCATTGGCAGGCAGATCCGGCGCCTGTTCCAGCCAGGCCAGCTTTAATTCCGGCTGACGCCAGACTTCACCGTTATCGGGCGGTATATCACCGGCAATGATCTTCATCAGCGTTGATTTACCTTCACCATTACGGCCAAGCAATCCTACCCGCTCGCCGGCATCCAGTTGAAAGTCGGCATCCTTCAACAAGGCATGTGTGCCATAGGCCATGGAAATTTTATTTAAACGTATTAAAGGCATATTAATGTTTATGTTGTAAAAATCGTCTTAAATGATCCAGTGCCAAAATGGCCGACTGGTTTTGCTTGCGGGTCATAGGCCCGGCTATTGTTCGTGTGTTGAAACTGAAACCATCTGCTGTCAGCAGGCCGGTATACAACGTAATCATTTTATCTTCATCTTTAAGCGCCGACTCACCGCCATTATAGAGTTGCAATAGGACCATATCGGTCTGCTCCCTTGATTTTAAGGCTTTAGCGATGGTTTGCAGGCACATCTCATAATCAGAACTATGAGTTGAGATGTTCAATTGTCTACTGAGTTCAGCCATTGTTTGACAGCATAGCGATGTTTTAAGCCATATTCTGGTCAGGCATTTGGCGGCCAACATGCCATGACTGACAGTTTCCAATACTGTTAAGGTTAATTTCTGCTGCCGCATCAATTGATCAATTACGGACACCAAATCTGTTGCAGATGAACTACCGTCATCCACGGCAAAAACATAATCACCCAGCAATTGCCTGACCTGGTCAAGCAGAATGGTTTTATGCGCCGGGTGATATTCTGCCGGAAAGAGCAACTTGGTTTGCACTTCCTCAGGGTTGGCACGAAAGCCAAGCTGAACATTATCCGGCAGCTTTAATGGCTGTAGTCTTTGTTGAATATCAGACTCTCCGATTCCGACCGTCTTAAAGGTTATTAATTGCGCGGCTTTAACCGGATAGCGTTGAGCCAATTGCGGTTGTACTACGTGCAAAAACATTTCCCGCATCTCGTACGGTACGCCGGGCATAAAATAAAACCGGCAACCTTGATAATTGACGCTAAAGCCGGGAGCGGTGCCCCAGGCATTATCAAGTCGTTGGGAGTCGGCGGGCAACATTGCCTGTTTGCGATTTACATCCGCCATAGGCCGGTTTCTGGCGGCAAAATACGATTCGATCTGTTGCAAGGCAATATTATCCTGCTGCAAAGGTAAATCAAATGCCTGAGCAACAGCCTGTGCAGTCAAATCATCCACCGTGGGACCTAAACCGCCGGTACATAAACAACAATTCGCCCGGCCGGCAATTTCTTCCAATAAGGACATCATCTCTGTCAGGTCATCGCCTACCGCACTATGCCTGACCACCTTAAAGCCCATATGTACACACTGATCGGATAACCAGGCGGCATTACTGTCCACTACCTGACCGCTAATCACCTCATCACCCTGAGAAAAAATCTCGATCTTGACGGTCATTGTAAAACCTCGTACCAAAGCGGTAATACCACAATGCTTAGCGCGGTAGAAATGGTAACAGCCATCGCATATAAAGAGCTGTCCAGTTTGTAACGATCACAAAAGACTATACCCAATACCATGCAGGGCATGGCCATTTCCAGCACCGCCGCCGCTTTATTGTCTGCTTCAAGGGTTAAATAGCCGGTCAGCCATAAGGCGAACAACGGCATTAACCACATTTTAATCAGTAACACCGGTGCAATATATGGAATATGCTTTATCGACACCCCACGCCAGCTTAATGCCAGCCCCAATGAAAACAGCATCAACGGTACTACCGCATTGGATAAAATCTGTAATACACCCAATAACCATTGAGGCTGTGGAACATGATTAAGATTCAGCATAACAGCCACAAACGCCGCCCAAAACGGGGGGGCATTCAGGTAAGTAAAAATGGTTTTATGTCCGGGACTGCCATCTTTACCATAGTACCGGGCCAGCATAATCCCCACGGTAAATAACAAAGGCCCGGTAGCGAATAAGTCCAGTTGAATAGCGACCGAACGCGCCCACTTGCCAAATACCTGTTCCAGTACCGGCAAGCCCAGATAAGTAACATTGGCAAATGAGGTGGCCAGTATCAACGCACCCATTTTCGGTTTATCGAATTTTAATACCACACCCAGTAACCAGATACAGAACATGCTGAAAAACACACTGCTCACCCCCAGAAAGGTGTATTGCAGGGAGTGCAGCCCGATCTCCGCCTGCCATAACACTTCCAGCACCATGGCGGGCAAAAACAAATAGTACACGACGGTTGTTAATACCTGGCGTGTCTGCTCGGCATGCAAACCCGCCGGTTTCTGCCAGCGCCAGACGGCGCCACAGGCAATCAGGACGAACATTTGTATTAACGTGGCAATCATATTCGGCAAATTATTAGCTGGATCGGGTATTTTAGCATTCACCATTAAAAAGAGTTCCGGTAATATACGCATTTAAACGTTAACTTTGGTTGCCTGTCGGCCGCCTCCAATTTTTTGAAGCTGAACTATGCATATTTCTACAAAACCCATTCCTGTCCGCGAACGTCTGATAATGGCACTGGATGTACCCAGCATACCTGAGGCGCAAGCACTGGTTGAAGAACTGGGTGACTCGGTTATTTTTTATAAAGTCGGCATGGAACTTTTTATGTCGGGTGATTATTTCGGCTTTATTGAGTGGCTTAAACAACGTGATAAAAAAGTCTTTGTTGATTTAAAGTTTTTTGATATTCCCGCCACTGTCGGTCGAGCCATTAAAGCGTTAAGTAACAAAGGGGTTGATCTTGCCACCATTCACGGCAATGATTCGATTATGAAAGCCGCCGCTGAGAACAAGGGTGAGCTAAAAGTGCTGGCTGTGACTGCTTTAACCAGTCTTGATCGTGGTGACCTGGATGATCTGGGTTTTAAATGTGATATTAAGGAACTGGTATTATCCCGTGCCAAACGAGCCCTGGAAATAGGTTGTGACGGCATTGTTTCTTCCGGACTTGAAGTACCCATGATTCGGGAAAATATCGGCGACAAATTACTGGCAATAACACCTGGTATTCGCCCCGTCGATAATGACGAAGGCGATCAAAAACGTGTGGTAAATGTGGAACAGGCTTTCCAGAATGGTGCAGACTATATTGTTGTTGGCCGTCCGATTCGTGATGCTGAAGACAGAAAGGCTATGGCGGAAAAAATTCAGCAACAGATAGCCAGTCAGTTCTGACCCATACTTCAACTGCCAATAAAAAACCCGGGGATAAAATAGGGGGGGCCCCGGGTAAAAAATCGGCCTTTTACAGCCGGATTATGGTAACGGATGCGTCTGCCAACCGATGTTGGCAGACATAGGTTTAAGCTACGGCACTTACCAGCTATAGCTTAGTGTTGCATAAATATTACGCCCCGGCATAGCGACACGGCCATTGGCTCTATTATGCTGGTTATAACCACCTAAGTGATCCTGATGGTGAGTATCCAGTACATTTTCGATACCTGTACCGATCACTAAACCATGGTACGGTTCATATTGACCACGTAAATTAAGCAACATATAACCTGTTGTTTTTTGTTCATTATTGTAAGCAGCAACGTCACCCTGATCTGCCACAAAGATGCCTTCTACCGCGCCCATCCATTCAGACTGTTCAAAAGTCACCTGAGCACGACCATTCAGCGGCGCTATACGGTAAAGATCATCATCAGCGCCATTGGCGTTAACTCGTTGGGCACGTACATAGTTCAAACCCGCATCCACACGCCAGTTATCAGTAATGGTATAACCGGTTTCAAAATCAATACCGTAGAACTGAGCTGAAATATTGCTGAATTGAAGAATATTGTTGCCTCTGGCAATTGCATTTGCCGTTCTTAAGCCCTGAATATAATCATCCACATAATGGTAGAACGCTCTGGGTGCGGCATAAAAGTTTTCCGTATGCCAATCAAAACCCAACTCAAACTGATAAGCGGTTTCATGATTTAGGCCCAGATCACCAATATAAGTATTACCGTCGGCTAAACCACCAACTGCGGCTGAATTAGTCCACAGGTACAATTCCTGATAAGTCGGCATACGGTTCTTACGTGCCAAACCAACTTCTATATCCAGTTCCGACGAATAAGCGTAACGCAATACCGAAACCAAATCGACATCGGCAAATGATTGACTGCGATCGGCATTATTAAATGCATTCACGTCGGCCATTTTTGCCATTCGTGTATCACTGACCTTACCTGAATCAGTCCAGGTATGATTAAAACGTGCGCCCAATTCCAGATTTAGATTTTCGGCAATATCACCTGTCCATTCTGTAAATACACTATAACGATCACGTTCTACCCGGTTAAAGAATTCACTGGTAAAGGCCATAGGCATGCCACCCATCATCATAGCCATGCTGCCGGTAATGGTGCCGTCATGGTTTGACTGATCGCCATTAACGCCAACGGTTAAAGCCCCATCGAACAAAGGCATAGTCAATGCAAGATCGATACCCCCGGCTTCTACTTTGGTATTGTTTTGCATTAACATTGGGCTACCCATCATTGTGGGTGCTGTACGCAGGGTATTGTTGTCCATTAAATGGCGCATTTTTTGATAGGTCAGGTTGGTTGTTAACTCAAAACCGTCACCCATATCCCATTTATAATTGGTGTTATACAAGCCACCGCGAACATACATGATATCCATTGGTAAAGCAGGTGTTCCACTATGACCGGTATTGTTATTACTGTAATTAATACCAAATTCATGACCTTCACGCTGATAGCCGTATCCAGTAGTAAACGCTTCCCTATCATATTGAGTAGGCGAAACCTTGGAATTATTTTTCCGGCGGAAATCACGTGCCTTTTCTTTACTGCCGCTTAAATATACTTTGTGATTTTTATTAGCTACCGCCCCCAACAAGGCACCATAGTGACCGTCGTTAACCGAGCCATAACCGATTGAGGCAGTACCGCTGGTTTCGATACCGTCGCCATCAGCAAAACGTCCCTTTTTGGATTCTGCATGCATGGAACCGCCCATAGACTCGATACCACTACTGACTGGCGCAATTCCCCGGGTAACCTTTAACGATCCGGTTAAAGGTGCTGGAATATGGCTTAACGGCGGATCCATACTGTTCGATCCAACCTCTTTCATATTGGAATTATCCACCATGACATTAACCCGGTTACCGAACATACCACGGTATGCGGCAATACCGGTTAACGGACCATTTCTGTTTACATTTGCTCCTGGAACACGCTTTAGCAATGACGCTGTATCTACCAGTCCGGATGAATCCGGCGCGGCCCCAAACGTTCCCGGTCTTTCACCACTCCCTTCAACAACAATGGTTGGCAATTCTTCATGCTCGGCAGCCGCCTGCAATGGAATTGCAATTGCCGCTGCGATAACAAGGCTTTTCTTAATTTTCAATCTCTCTCCCCTCTCTTTGGAAAATAAAATTTAAGCATTGTCTGATCAGAGCATAATCCATTCCATAATAATTTACTGATATATTAAACAATGAATTACCTCTTCAGCCATACAGAAAAATTAATTAAACTATGTTAAATAACACATTTCAAGCAAGCGATATAACACAGCCCTCAATAAATTATCCAAATCTTTAAATATATATGTTAATGTTCGCGAACTATGGAACTTGATCTAAGCTTTAATTCATCTTACTTTGTCGCATTCTTAATGGGTCTGATAAGCAGCATGCATTGTGCTGGCATGTGCGGCTCTATCATTGGCACGTTAACATTAAGCCTTAAACCGGAAATAAGAAATAACAAGAGTTTATTATTCCCTTTTGTACTGAACTACAATCTGGGACGAATACTTAGCTATACAATGGCTGGAGCGATTGCCGGAGTTATTCAGACATTATTCACCCTGCCTTTTGCCGAGGGACAGGGTCACCGTTTTTTACAAATTCTATCCGCTGTCGTTATGTCCAGTGCCGGACTTTATATTGCCGGCTGGTTCCCCCGCTTTGCATATATTGAGAAAGCAGGCGCAAAATTCTGGAAGATAATAGAACCGTTTGGCCGCAAATTAATTCCGGTACAATCGCGCAGTCAGGCTTTTTTATTCGGCATGATCTGGGGCTGGCTGCCTTGCGGCCTTGTCTATACCGCACTGGCCGTTGCTACAACGGCTGGTGCTATCCATAACAGTGCATTAACCATGCTGGCATTTGGATTTGGTACTTTACCTGCAGTGATGGGTGTGGGTATAATGACCGGCCTACTAGCAAGGTTATCCCATATGCGCCGGTTTAAACAACTGGTCGGTATATTGATGATTATTCTTGCGCTATTTGCTGCATTGCCATGGTTAAACCCCATGCGGTTGCAACATATATAACTATAATAAAGAGATATCGTTATGAATGATTTTAATTCTATTATCGGACAATCACCGGAATTTGAAGCATTACTGCGTAGCGCTAAAATTGTTGCCGCAACAGATGTCACTTTATTAATTAAAGGTGAGACCGGCACTGGTAAAGAAGTTCTGGCCAACGCCATTCAAAATGCCAGCCCGCGCGCAAACAAACCGTTTATAACGCTAAACTGCGCTGCGTTACCTGAAAGCCTTATTGAGTCGGAACTGTTCGGCCATAAGAAAGGTGCATTTACAGGTGCCACCGGTAATAAACCAGGTTTATTTCAAGCGGCCGACGGCGGTACGTTATTCTTAGACGAAATTAACTCTCTGCCTATGTCAATTCAAGCCAAGATTTTGCGCTTTCTTGAATCAGGTGAATGTTTGGCCGTAGGTGACACACAAAGTTATAAGGTTGATGTTCGGGTTATTGCTGCAAGCAATGCAGACTTAACTAAAATGATTAACGACAAGACGTTCAGACAGGATTTGTATTTCCGTTTAAATGTCATTCCATTGGAGATTCCTTCATTAGCACAGCGCAGTGATGATATTGAAGTGTTAGTCGAACATTTTCTAAAGCATTTTTCTGATCTTCACTCAATTGCCGCGCCAAAATTCAGTAAACAGGCAATAAAAACCTTAAAACGCCATGCTTGGCCGGGCAATATTCGTGAATTACGCAATTTATGTGAAAGACTTAGCATTCTGCTTGCAGGCAGAACGATAGAGCCTGAAAACCTGCCGCATGAATTTAGTGCCAGCCAAAATGCAGATAAAACCGAGTTAACCAACTTTACCCTGCCCAGTACGGGTTTGAAACTGGATTCATTGGAAGCTGACCTGATTCATCAGGCCTTAGCCAGAACCAATGGCAACCGTAGCAAATCGGCTCGCTTATTAGGTTTAAGTCGCGACACGCTACTGTATAGAATCCAAAAATACGGTTTGGCAACACACTAAGAAAACATCGACCACAAGCTTTCAATGTTTATTGAAAGCTTGTGTGCTGTATTATCATCCTCGATTCATTTTATTTATGATCGATACTCGACAGCAGCTCATGCTCTGACCTATACCCGCATCTAAGTTATTGCAGGCATGATTTATACTAATTATAAACCGTCATCCGTGCCTGACGCATAAGTGCCTTTAAATCACGTACTGTCTGATTCAATCCGGAAAATACCGCTTGAGCGATAATCGAATGGCCAATATTTAATTCGACAATCTGACCTATCCGGCAAATATCTTCTACATTATGGAAGTGCAAACCGTGACCGGCATTAACCTGTAACCCGGCTTTATGGGCATATTCCGCCGCTTGTTTTATTCTCGCCAGTTCTTGTGCCTGCTGGTGTGCATTTTCTGCATCGGCAAAACAGCCGGTATGCAGCTCAACCACCGGCGCGCCGGCTTTGATTGCCGCATCAACCTGTGCAAAGTCAGGGTCAATAAATAATGATACTTCAATACCGGCCTCAGCCAATTGTTGGCAGGCCTGATACATACGTTCCGGGCTTCCGGCCACATCAAGACCGCCCTCTGTCGTTAGTTCTTCCCGCTTTTCCGGCACCAGACAACAGGCAAACGGTTTTACTTTTTGGGCAATAGCAATCATTTCATCGGTTACCGCCATCTCAAGATTCAAGCGCGTAGCAATCATGTCTTTTAACAAATAAATATCCCTGTCCTGAATATGCCTTCTATCTTCCCGCAAATGCGCAGTAATGCCATCCGCTCCGGCTTGTTCTGCCACCAAGGCTGCATGAACAGGCTCAGGGTAATTTGTGCCACGCGCCTGTCTTAAAGTTGCGACATGATCTATATTGACACCCAATAAAATATTTTGTTTTTCCATGTTATAACTGCTTAATAATTTGACTGATAATAGCTCGGCTTTTTAACTCTTTACCCTGCAAATGAAAATCTATCATCTGGCGCATCAGTTTTTTTGCCTCACTTAAGGTTTCGGGATCATTTAGCTTTTTTTCTGCAAGAGCCAATAAAGTTTTCCCTGTTATTTTTCCATGTTCCGCTTCGGTAACCCCTCGATCAATAACAAACCTGTATTTTTTCTCGGGTGCTACCGGATGTTCAGTTTGAAAATCATAGTCCAGCTGAAAACCATAACCGACATGCTGCATTAAGTTCCACTCAAACAGTCTCAAGTGCTGTTCCAAACAAGTTGAATCGGATAATTGCTGCAAACAGTGCTGATAGTCGGCGAAAACGTCAGGATGAGGATCATGTTTTTGCAAAAAATAGCTGATCAGTTCATTGATATAAAAACCACAATAAAGCGCCAGTCCGGTTAGATTTATATCAGACTGGCTGCCTTCTACCTGGGTTAAGGTCTTTAATTCAGATTTGCCGCTACAGGAAATAATTAACGGTAAAAATGGCCGCATCAAGCCGGCAATTTTCGATTTCGGCCTTCTAACCCCTTTGGCCAAGATTGATACCGTACCAAAGTCCCGGGTTAAAACTTCAAGAATTAAACTGGTTTCTTTATAGGGTCTATGATGCAGTATAAATGCAGATTGTAAATTAAAAACATGCCTATTCATTAAACCCCAGGTTATTTAGAGCTCGCTCACTATCGGACCAGCCCTTTTTAACTTTAACCCAAAGCTGCAAATACACTTTTTGGTCAATTAGCTTTTCAATATCCCTGCGAGCATCGGTGCCGATTTGTTTAAGCATCTCGCCTTGTTTGCCTATGACAATATTTTTTTGCGTATTGCGCTCAACCCAAATGATGGCATAAATCTTACTAAGATCCGGGAATTCCTCAAAGCGTTCAATTTCGACGGTTAAGGCATAGGGCAACTCGTCTCCCAAACGACGGGTCAATTTTTCTCTGATGATCTCGGCACACAAAAAACGTTCCGGGCGATCAGTAATTTGATCTTCCGGATAAATTAAATCACCTTCAGGCAACAACGAAAGTATTAAACTTTCCAGTTTATCCAGGTTAGTCTTTTTTAATGCCGAAATCGGAATCATTTCTTCGAAAGGATAACGCTCTTTAGCTTCGGCAAAAAAAGCCAGAATCTTATCCTTGTCTTTAACTTTATCAACTTTGTTGACTGCCAAAATAACCGGCAGCCCGGCCTGCTCCAGTTTTTTAAAGATGGTTTTGTCATATTCATGCCAGGCCAAGCCATCTATCAACCAGACAATAACATCGACGCCAAGCAAGGTCGTATCCGCAGTACGATTTAAATAGCGGTTTAGGGCGAATTTTTCATCATCATGCATACCCGGCGTATCCATATAGATCGCCTGACCGGCCTCTGTCGTACTGATACCCAGAATCCTATGTCGAGTGGTTTGCGGCTTTCTGGAAGTGATACTGATTTTTTGCCCCAACAAATGATTCATTAATGTGGACTTACCCACATTAGGACGCCCAATTAAGGCCACATAACCGCAATTCATTCTGAATCCTTATTTAATAATTTCAGCATTTCCTCGGCTGCGGCCTGTTCGGCTTTTTTTCTGGACACACCTTTACCTATGGTTTTTTCTGTTCGTAATGGCGTTTTACAACTCACTTTAAAAGTCTGGGCATGCGCCACACCTGACATCGTTATTAAAGAATATTCCGGCAACTCATACTTGCCGGCCTGCATCAATTCCTGCAAACGGGTTTTTGGATCTTTTTGCCAGTTGTCCAAGGACAAATCTGAAATTTTTTTTTCAAACAGATTTAACACCCATTGCTGACAAACCTTCACCCCCTGATCCTTTAACAAAGCCCCCATAATAGCTTCCAGCGCATCAGATAAAATGGAATCACGACGGTAACCGCCACTTTTCAACTCACCCGAACCTAAAATCAAGTAGTCTCCCAGATTATGCTCTCTAGCCAGCTCAGCCAGTGAGCTCTGATTGACCAGATTAGCTCTCAAGCGGCTTAAGACCCCTTCACTGGCTTCAGGAAAAAGTTCATATAATTTTTGTGCAATAATAAAGCCTAAGATCGAGTCACCCAAAAATTCCAGCCGCTCATTATTGTTCGATCCCATGCTTCTATGGGTTAAAGCTCGGGTAAATAACGCCGGATCTTTAAATTCTAGTTCTAACTTAACTAATAATTTATTCGGATCCCGAATCACTCAGCACCGACCTCAAACATCTCACTAAATTCAACCAAAACACTCAGATTACCGGCAATTTTCTCAACCACTTCATAGTCCAGCTCTACCTTAACGTACGCCCCATGCTTGGTGATTTTGGCATCATCCGCAGTAATATTATCGACATAGTTAAAGTTAAATCGTTTGTCAATTATATTTCTTATTTCCCGCTTGCTATTGTGTTCGAGATCAACGGTATTCTCTACCGCAGCCAAGGCATTAACCACTTTGCTGTGATTCATGTAAATTGGTGCAATTTTCAAAATAAGCAAGGTAAAAAAACCGATTAGAATCAGAATAAAAGCAATACTGATCAGTGTTAAGCCCTGTTGTTTTTTAAGCGATGTTTTCATGTTTTCTCCACAAAATTGATTTTCCAACCATAAGTGTAGTTTATTTCAGCACAGTTCCAATTCGATTAAAGCCAATACCTTTATGTTGCCAGTCCCAACTCATCCATATAAAGAAGGCCTTACCAACCAAATTTTGCTCAGGTACTGTTCCCCAATATCGACTGTCATTACTGTTATCGCGATTGTCACCCATGACAAAATAATGCCCTTGAGGCACTACAAACACCCCTTCAACCGTTTCAACGCCATTTTGAATTAAAATACTATGCTCAACCCCGACCAGGTTTTCCTGCTTGTGTTCTGCACCGGTCATATTCCGTCCCTGCCCTATGCCCTGATAAGGCCCAAGAGAAACCTGCTTAACCGGCTTTCCATTAATATAAATTTTTTTATCATAATAGGCGACTCTATCCCCCGGTAATCCCACTACGCGCTTGATATAGTCAATACTCGGTTGCTTGGGATAACGAAAAACAACTATGTCACCGCGCTCAGGTTGATTCATTTCAATAATTTTATTATTCAGCACGGGTAGCCGGATGCCATAGGTAAATTTATTGACCAGAATAAAGTCCCCAATCAATAAAGTCGGCATCATTGATCCTGATGGGATCCTAAACGGCTCCGCCAAAAATGATCGCAACAATAATACGATAAGCACAATGGGAAAAAATGATCGTGCATATTCAACCAGCAGCGGCTCATCTTCCTCCGCGACTACAGCAGACCCTGAAAACTTCAAATACAAAATGTAACCACCCCAAATAATGCCGGTTACTAAAGTTGCTACAACAAGAAAAAAAGAAAAATCAAAGTCCATGTTTTATATGCGCGTTAATTATTTAAATTATTTGAATAAGTTCGTTGCCAGCTAATCGCTATTCACTTTCAGTACCGCTAAAAACGCCTCTTGTGGAATTTCAATACTGCCCACTTGCTTCATGCGTTTTTTGCCGGCCTTTTGTTTTTCCAACAGTTTCTTCTTACGGGTAATATCACCACCATAACATTTAGCGGTAACATTTTTACGCATGGCTTTAACCGTAGAACGGGCAATAATCTTAGAACCAATCGCCGCCTGTATTGCCACCTCATACATCTGTCTTGGAATCAGTTCTTTCATTTTTTCAACCAGTTCACGGCCTCTGGTCTGACTTAAATCGCGATGTACAATCAAAGATAAGGCATCAACCCGGTCACCATTAATCAAGACATCCAGCTTGACCAGATTCGCCTGCTGAAAACGCAAGAAGTCATAGTCAAAAGAAGCAAAACCACGACTGACAGATTTCAAACGATCAAAGAAATCCAGCACCACTTCACTTAATGGCAATTCATAACTCAATGCAACCTGCCTGCCCGCATACTGCATATCCTTTTGCACTCCACGTTTTTCAACACATAAACTGATCACGCCGCCCAGATATTCCTGAGGTACTAAAATATTCGCTTGTATAATCGGTTCCCTGATTTCCTGAATAGTGCCAATATCAGGCAGTTTAGCCGGGTTATCGACCATTAAGATTTCATTATTATGCGTTTCCACCTCATAAATTACTGTCGGTGCAGTCGTAATCAGGTCGACATCATATTCCCGCTCCAACCGTTCCTGAATTATTTCCATATGCAGCATGCCTAAAAAGCCGCAACGAAAACCAAAACCCAAGGCCTGGGAAGTTTCCGGCTCAAAATTTAACGCCGCATCATTTAAACGTAATTTATTCAATGATTCGCGCAAATCCTCATAGTCATCCGAACTGACCGGATACAAACCGGCAAAAACTCTCGGTTGAACGCGTTGAAAACCCTCCAATGGTTCAGCGGACGGATTATCGGTCAACGTGATGGTATCCCCCACCGGGGCACCAAAAATATCTTTAATACCGGCAACTACAAAGCCCACTTCGCCGGTATTTAAAAGCTCCTGGTCCTTTCGTTTCGGGGTAAAAATGCCGACTTTTTCTGCAATAAACGAACGCCCGGTCGACATGATGGTGATTTTTTGTTTGCGACGCAAACTGCCATTGACAATCCTGACCAAAGACACCACACCTAAGTAACTGTCAAACCAGGAATCAATAATCAGTGCCTGTAAAGGTCCTTTTTCATCCCCGGTTGGTGCAGGAATAACCTCCACCAATTGCTCCAATACATCCTGCACTCCCAAACCGGTTTTAGCACTGATTTTTAAGGCATTATCGGCAGGAATGCCTATCACATCTTCAATTTCATCGATCACACGTTCTGGATCAGCTGATGGTAAATCGATTTTGTTTAATACCGGTAAAACCTCTAGGTTTTGCTCGATTGCAGTATAACAGTTGGCTACACTCTGCGCTTCCACCCCCTGGGCCGCATCGACGACTAACAAAGCCCCTTCACAAGCCGCTAAAGAACGCGAAACCTCATAAGAAAAATCAACATGGCCCGGGGTATCAATAAAATTAAACTGATACGTTTCACCATCTTTGGCTTTATACTCCAAAGTAACACTTTGGGCCTTGATGGTGATACCTCTTTCCCTTTCCAAATCCATTGAATCCAGAACCTGGGATTCCATTTCCCGGTCACTCAATCCACCACAAATCTGTATAAAACGATCCGCCAATGTTGATTTTCCATGATCAATATGCGCGATGATGGAGAAATTTCTAATATGTTTTAAATCCACGTATTACTTTTCTAGTTTAATTGCCAAAAATACCGGGCTGCCACGTCGCTGAATTAAAACTGCAATCGACTTTCCGGCCGGTAGTGATTTCACTATTTTATCAAAATCAGCCAAATCACGAATGATATTATTCTGTATCCGCAAAATTACATCACCACGCTGAATTCCAGCCTCCAAAGCAGCACCTTTATTTACCTGCTGCACCAGCACACCGTTTTTAGGTACATTGAGCCGCTCTCTCTGTTCAGCCGTAAGCGCTACAGCGACAACTCCGAGGCGATTGACCTGTCTTTTGCCCGGCTTATCCTCAGCAATAATTGCTTCTTCATCCGGTAACAGTCCAATTTTGACTTTAAATTCCTTACGTTTGCCCTGCCTGATAACCTTAACCGTCGCTTTTTTATCAATCGCCGTCATACCCACCATAGGTGGCAGATTGCCGGAACGGTCAATTTCATTACCATTAAATTCAACAATAATATCGCCAATTTGAATACCCGCCGCTTCCGCCGGACTGTTGGGAATCACTTTGGCAACCAAAGCACCATGAGGCCGGGACATATTAAAGGACTCGGCCAATTCCCGCGTTACATCCTGAATCTGGACACCCAGCCAGCCACGAGCCACTTTACCGTTACTTTTAATCTGCTCAACCACATTCATGACCACATGCATCGGTATAGCAAAGGACAAGCCCATATAACCGCCGGACCGACTGTAGATTTGTGAATTAACGCCGACTACCTGACCCTGCATATTAAACAAGGGTCCACCTGAATTACCGGGGTTAATGGCGACATCAGTCTGAATAAACGGTACATAGTTACCACCCGGCAAACTGCGTCCCTTAGCACTGACAATACCTGCTGTCACTGATTGATCAAAACCAAATGGAGAACCGATTGCCAGCACCCATTCACCGACCTGCAAATCTTCTGCCGAGCCAATATTAACCACTGGCAAATCATCAGCCTCAACCTTTAATAAAGCAACGTCGGTACGCGAGTCCGAGCCAATCACCTTGGCTAAAAATTCCCGTCTGTCGGTTAACTTAACGACAATTTCATCGGCATCCTTTACCACATGATGATTGGTTAACACATAACCATCAGCGGAAATAATAAATCCGGAGCCTAACGACTTGGTTTCCCTGGGAACAGGCGCAAACCCACGCCCCGGATTACCAAAAAAATGCTTAAATAATTCTTCCATTTCAGGCGGTAGAGTGTCTGGCATTTGCTGAATATCAGGCTCATCTTCCTTGTTTCCCACATTATGCGTGGTACTGATATTTACAACAGCCACCCCATTTTCTTTTACCATTTGAGTAAAATCAGGCAATTGTGCCAATGCACTTTGCATAAATATCAATGTGATAAAAAAAGTCAGATAACGCTTTTTAAACATATTTCCTCCACACATAAAACCACTCAACCGATGATCGGCACTCACCCATCACAGTTTTTCTCAGCTAACATAAAAAACAGAAAATTCCGAACTAAATACCCAGTTATAACTTTTTAATAACAACCGGACTGATAAAAGACTGACTCAACAATAAAAACTGCAGTTTACTGTTAAATAACAGAACTATAAAAAGAAAAATAAATGCTGTAACCGCACTCAACAAATCGGCATCTACAGCAGTTATCCATTCGGATAAGGCCAAACCTAAACCGGCACCTAAAAACAATGCCAACAAAGGCAGTAGATAAACCAGAGCGGAGCCTTGAATTAACTTACCTTCATCAACCCCAATCAATACTTTATCGCCCCGGTTTAAAGCAAACTCCGAAACCACTTCCAAAGCTTGGCGTTTTACCATTTTATTCAAAACCGAGGTTGAACAACCGGCACTTTGACTGCATCCGGAGCAGGCTTTATCAGGCATGGATTGTACCCAGTACCGATTCCCGTCAACTGATGAAACCATTGCTTCAACTTCAATCATATGATTCTCGCAATCGAATACTATTGGCAATATACTCAACCGCCTTTTGCGGCACTTCACCCATTACCGTCAATAAATAATTATCCAGCTGTTTGCTATAAGCGTTAATAGCGCCCACCGAACGAGGTCCTAGAGGCATATCCTGTTTTTCCAGATCAAGATAGACAGAAATTGCAGAAAAACCATCGGTCAGCAATAAATGTTCAACTTCCTGTTTGGAGTTGTGCATAATCATGCGCATAAAAAATTTTACTTCAAACCCGGCCGGAATCTGACTAAAGCCAATTTTTGCCTGTTGTTCCGGTAAAGATTGCATTTTATGGATATGTTCGACTTTCTTACCTTCTACGGCTTTTTCCAAATCAACAAAAGCTAATTGATCCTTTACTTCCACATCAGTAAAAATCACTTGCTGCAATGTGGTATTGTCCGCCGAATAAACTTCAATTTTTAAAGGTAAAAACAGTTTTTTCTCCAGCCATATTTTTCTGGCATAACGAAACTGATCCTTTGGCTGAACATGAACAACATAGGCCGGCAACATTGCCACCTGTTCTTCACCGGATATAAATAAATCATAAAATTGTGTTAATGACTGGATATTATCAGGTAAATCAATCAAAAATGAGCGACCGAAAGGCCTATGATCGACCAGAATTTTTCCACTGTTTTTGAAGATACAACTGACCATACCATTCGCCCTGACCACCTCCCTGAGAGGTGAATTAAGCGATAACAGTCGTTCCTGTTGCTTGCCATTTTCGACCGCATGAAAATACTTGAGTGTTTCTAAATTACCGTTTTTTAAGAATGCAACCGTACCCTGAAAATTTAGTTTTGTCATTGCATCGGTCATATTAACTAACGCCTGGATTGCATTCGGCTGATTTTCTGCCGCGAAAACGGAACACGCACCCAACAACCAGATTCCTAACACAAAACAACGCATAATCACTTTTATTCCTGACCATAACCCGCTAGGCGGGCATAGGGTAATGGTGCTACCTCACCATTGGTGTACAAACTATCATTATGAGCCTGTAGATATTCATTAAATCGTTCATTAAACGGTTTCTGATTTATTTTTTCATTGATTTTATCGACTTCGGTCGTTTTTTCAGCCACCACCAAAGATGACTTGAACTTTACCTCACCGCTATCCATACCACTTCCCACAAGAACGGCTACAGCTGTAACTGTCGCAGCGAGTGCCAACAGACTTTTCTGCAAAAACCGGGGTTGTTTTTTCTGCGGAAGAAAATAAGTCGGCTCTTTGGCAATCTCCTGACTGATTCGACTGACAAAGCCCACATCCGCGGATAAAAAACTTTCCGCCTTTAAACTATGACTGATGGCCTCGTACCTGGCCATTGTTTGGGATAATTTCTCCTGCTGCTTTATATTGGCCAATAAGCTTAAAGCCTCTTCATGATCAAGCTCGTTATCAATAAGTAGAGAAATTTTCTGATCTAAATCTTGTCGCATCAAAAATTACCGTTAATCTAGCAGTGAGGTTAATTTATTATCAATCGTTTCCCGCGCTCTAAAAATACGCGATCTTACTGTTCCAATAGGACAATCCATGGCCTGTGCAATTTCTTCATAACTCATGCCTTCAAACTCACGTAACATTATTGCCGTACGCATATCTTCCGGCATTGTCTCAATTGCGGCATTAATAACCGAAACAATTTCATCATTCATAAGTAATTTATCCGGTGTTTCCTCAGCTTTTAGCTGAGGTGCATTTTCAACCTGTTCGGCATCCTGAATATCAACCTGATAATCTACATTTCTTCTTGATCGAGCGACCAAATAATTTTTTGCGGTATTGATCGCAATACGATATAACCAAGTATAAAAAGCGCTATCACCACGAAAGTTGGCTAAGGCTCTATAGGCTTTAATAAATGCCTCTTGAGCAACATCCTGTGCCTCGCTGGGATCTTTAACATAACGGTTAACCAGCTGAATAATTTTATGTTGATACTTGATAACCAACAAATCATAAGCCGATTTGTCACCTTGTTGCACACGCAACACTAGATCCTTATCAAGCAGCTCACCAGGCCTTGTTTTCTTATTCACAGATAGCGTCGGCTAATCAAATTGACAGAAATAAACGACATAAGTTCTCACAATCAGGAAAAAATAAATTGATCTCGTTCAAAAAAGCATTATTATCCATTATCAACGACACATAAGCCAATTTACCATTACTTTTCACAGTTAATTTATATTACTTAGCTAAAACAAAATACACCCACTTTGCATGTCACATTCCAATCAATTTGATGTTCTGATCATCGGCAGCGGCGGTGCTGGTCTAAGTTTAGCACTAAAACTCGCCGACCATGCACATGTAGCCGTATTATCCAAATTCCGTTTAACGGAAGGCAGCACTTATTATGCCCAAGGCGGTATTTCTGCCGTTCTGGATGCCCACGACTCCATAGAGTCTCATATTGAAGACACCTTAAATGCCGGTGCCGGACTATGCGACCCGGAAATTGTTAAACTAACTGTGTCTCATGGTAAATCGTCTATTGACTGGCTTAGAAAGCAAGGCGTTGTTTTTACCGAGGAACGCAGTCAAAATGGTAAAAAGCAACTGCATTTAAACCGTGAAGGCGGTCATTCTCATCGTCGTATCGTTCATAGCGATGACGCCACCGGTAAAGCAGTCTCTTTGTCGTTGATTCAACAAGCACAACAGCACGCAAACATTAAATTGTTTGAAGACCACAATGTAGTTGATTTAATTTCCAGCAAACCGGAAAACAACCAGCCACAAAGAGTAATCGGTGCTTATGTCCTTGATACACAAAAAGGTTGTGTAAAATCCATTGCAGCTCGCATCATTGTGCTGGCAACCGGTGGCGCCAGTAAAGTTTATTTGTACAGCACTAATCCACATGGTTCTACTGGCGATGGCATGGCTCTGGCATGGCGAGCCGGTTGCCGCATCAGCAATATGGAATTTATGCAGTTTCATCCAACCTGCCTTTACCATCCCCATGCCCATTCATTTTTAATCAGCGAGGCCGTCAGAGGTGAAGGCGGCAAACTCATCCTGCCTGACGGGTCGCCATTTATGCACAATTTCGACCCGAGGGCAGAATTGGCACCGCGCGACATTGTTGCTCGCGCCATTGATCATGAAATTAAGAAACGCGGTATCGATTGTGTTTATCTGGACATTAGTCATAAACCTGAAAGCTTTATCCGCAAACACTTCCCCACAATTTATCAGCAGTGTCTGAAATTTGATATCGACATTACCAAACAACCCATACCGGTAGTTCCCGCAGCACATTACACCTGTGGCGGCGTAATAACCGACAGTTATGCCCGTACCGATATCGACCGCCTTTATGCCATTGGCGAAGTAGCCTGTACCGGTTTGCATGGCGCCAATCGAATGGCCAGTAATTCATTATTGGAATGCCTGGTTTTTGCCGAGCGCGCCAGCCAGGATATTTTACGCATCCTACCTGAAACACCTGATTGCGAACTTTTACCGGAATGGGATGAATCTCAGGTCAGCGATTCGGATGAAGAGGTCGTGGTGTCACACAACTGGGACGAATTACGCCGTTTTATGTGGGACTACGTCGGCATCGTCCGCACCAATAAACGTTTAAGTAGAGCAATGAGCCGCTTGCAATTACTGAAAAAAGAAATTGAAGAATATTATGGCAATTTTCGTGTCACCAGTGACCTGTTGGAATTACGTAATCTGGTGATAGTTGCCGAACTGATTGTTCGTTGCGCCCAACAACGCAAAGAAAGCCGAGGACTACATTATACGCTTGACTATCCTGAAAAAGACGATAGCACTCCGGCTAAAAACACCATCCTTAAGCCATGAAATAGTCAATATACAGGTACTTGCAATACTATCGCCAAGCCTTACCGGCCTGGCAGCTGCACGCTATGTGTTTAAAAGCACTCAGGATTTATTTTCAGAGCTAACAAATTGCTGCTTAATATCGGTAAAGTTCATTAATTGCGCCTGAACCTTATGATTAAAACTGCCTTCGGGAAACTCACCCTGCTCATTCGCCTCACCGGCTTCCATATCAGTTAAATACTGCAAGGCCTCATCAGCAGTTTCTACCGCATAAATACTGAACTGGCCATTTTTGGCGGCATGTACCACATCCCAGCGCAACATTAAATATTTAACATTGCTGGCCGGAATAATCACCCCTTGTGTACCGGTTAAGCCCTTCTTATTACAAATATCGAAAAAGCCTTCTATTTTCTCATTCACCCCGCCGATCGGCTGCACCTGCCCAAGCTGATTGATAGAACCGGTTATAGCCAGATCCTGCCGCAAAGGCACATCGGCCAATGAAGATAAAATCACGCATAATTCAGCCAATGAGGCACTGTCCCCCTCGACTTGGCCATAAGACTGCTCGAAAACCAGGCTGGCTGTCACCGAAAATGGGGTTTTACGGGCATACCGGGACGCGATAAAACTGGATAAAATCAATACCCCTTTGGAATGAATGGAGCCGCCCAGTTCGGTTTCCCGTTCTATATCCACTACCTTACCGCTGCCTAAACGAGTCGTGGCTGTAATCCGACTGGGTTGGCCAAACATAAATTCACCTAACTGCAATACGGACAAGCCGTTGACCTGAGCAACCACTTTATCTTCGACATCAATCAGTACCGTGCCGCGATGAATATTCTCGTAAAACTTTTCTCTTATTCGGTCCAGTCGATAAATTTTTTGTTCTATAGCCTGCTGCACATCACTGCTGGCGACAATATCATGGCCATTAAATTTGGCCCAATAATCCGACTCGGTCAACAAGTCTCTAATACTACGCAAATGCGTAGTCATCTTTTCGGCATCACCTGTAATCCTGGCACTTTGCTCAATAATTCTGGCAACTGCTTGCGGGCTTAACGGCCTTAGCTTCTCCTTTCTGGCAATAGTCGCCAGCAGGCGGGCATAATCGAGTTCTGTATTTTCACGATCGATTGTATCATCAAAGTCAGCGGCTATTTTAAACAGGTCCTGAAATTCAGGATCGTATTGATTTAAAATATAATAAATCAGGCGATCGCCATAAATGATTACTTTAATATCCAGCGGAATGGTTTCCGGCTCTAATGTTGAACCGCTGACCAGGCTAAGAGCCCTCTCCAACGATTCAATTCGAATTTCACCCGATTGCAATGTTCTCTTTAAACATTCCCATGCATAAGGCTGCATTAACAGCTTACGTGCATCCAGAATCAGATAGCCGCCATTCGCTTTATGAAAAGCGCCAGGCTTAATCATGGTGAAATCAGTCATCAATGCCCCCATATAGGCCTGATGTTCTATCCGGCCCAATAAATTGGCATAATTCGGATGGTCTTCTAGAATAACCGGAGCGGCTTTCTTATCACCATTACTGATAATCAGATTAACTTTATAACGTTTGAATGGATTATTATCCTGGGCAGGATTCTCCATAAAAGGCAGTATTTGTTCCCGATGCGGAATAAAGTCTCGCACATGCTGCAGGATATCGGCATGGACATCTTTCAAATAAGCTGAAACCTTCGGGTAATCGGAATAATCATGCTTCACATCGTCAATCGAGTGATTGACTGCCAGAGCAGCCACCTCCTGATTAATATTTTGCAATTGGCGTTTGGCTTCCTTACGCCATTGAGGGAATTTTTTTAGCAGCTTTTGCAGGCGCTGCTGCAGATCAAGAATGTTTTTTTGAAATTCTTTCTGTTGTTTTTTATCCAGTTTATTGAATTGTTCCGAACTAATGACATTATTCTCTTCATCAACCGGAGCAAAGGCATAACCGCTTGGCGTTTCGGTCAAGATAATTTTAGACTCAACCGCTTCATCCCTTAATTGATTGATTTCATTCACCTCACGCTGACGGTATTCCTCTTCAACTTTCTCCACTTTGGAACGGTATTCGTCACCGTCAAAAGCCGCCGGCATGGCGATACTGAGCTCATCGATCAGTTTCTCCATATCCTGTTGGAACATTTTGCCTTTTCCGGCCGGAAACTCAATTGCAGACGGCATAGAAGGCTCGGAGAAGTTATTGACATAACACCAGTCTGAAGGTGTCGCCTGCAACGCAGCCTCATGATTGACCAATTGGCGAATAGTGCTCAGCTTGCCGGTACCGGCAGGAGCCAGGGCAAAGATATTGTAACCCTGGTGATTGATACGTACACCAAATTGAATGGATTCGATGGCTCGATCCTGACCGATAAACAACTCCATATCTTCAAGCTCATCGGTACTTTTAAAGTTAAAACATTCAATATGACATGACTTATAAAGTTGTTTAGCATCCAGCGCTGATTTTTTCATTTTAATCTTTCAGGTTGAAACGAAATGATTGGTTTAAAAAATAATAGCACAGGCTAAAAGAAAATGATCCTGACAAGCCTTTAATAATTTTCAGAAAATTGATTTAACAGCATATCCCGATGTTCAACAGGCAATTGAACCCGCACATTAACCTGCTCACTAAAGTCCTGGTCAATCAGTTCACCATTTAATTTTTTAAGCTGGTATTCCAACGCCTGCATCTGGTTATAATCAAGGGTCAGATCAACCGTTGCAAGTTCTACATAGTCGACAATATCTGCCGCTTCAATTACTGCTTTGGCCGTATTACCATAAGCCCTGATTAAACCACCGGCACCCAATTTAACGCCCCCGAAATAACGCACCACCACCAACAACAAATTTATCAGCTGCTTGCCTTCGAGATGCTGAAAAATAGGCTTGCCCGCAGTCCCTGATGGTTCACCGGCATCGTAAAAACGACAGCGCAGTCCTTGCTCGGTTTTTATACGATAGGCAAAAGTAATATGATTGGCATTTGGGTGTTGCTCATGTAGACGCCTCAGTTCATCTAGCGCATCATCCTCACTGAAACAAGGCAAAACAATACCGATAAAACGAGATTTTTTAATGATCTCTTCAATTGATTGTCTGGATTTGACACAATGCATCATAGATCTGACTTAAAAAATGCTTATGATAACAATTCAAGCTCACCCATCGGAAAAAATTCAACATAATGTTGCCAAAACCGATTTGCTTAAAGCTCTGGCAAAGTTTTTGCCGAAGACATCGATTCTATCAGATGGCGAACTGTTAGCCGCATTTGAATGTGACGGCCTTTCCGCCTATCAAAGCAAGCCATGGCTGGTGGTGCTGCCGGAAACCATCGATCAGGTTCAGGCGACCTTGGCATTATGTTACCGACTGTGCGTTCCTGTTGTTGCCAGAGGCGCAGGTACCGGCTTATCAGGCGGAGCTTTAGCTGTTAATAATGGCGTCCTGCTTAGTCTGGCCAAGTTTAACCAAATCATCAAGCTCGATGCAGACAACCGTTTAGCCGTGGTACAGCCGGGAGTACGCAACCTCGCTATTTCTCAGGCCGCCGTCAAATATGGACTTTACTATGCCCCCGACCCTTCGTCTCAAATTGCCTGCACCATAGGTGGTAATGTCGCGGAAAATGCCGGCGGCGTCCATTGTTTAAAGTACGGCCTGACCACCCACAATATTTTACAGATCAAACTGCTTACCATCTCCGGTGAAATGGTTACCGTGGGCAACCATGCCCTGGATAGTGCCGGTTATGATTTATTGGCTCTAATAACGGGCTCTGAAGGCATGCTTGGAATTATCGTGGAAGTAACCGTTAAGCTACTCCCTATTCCCAGCAAAGCTCAGGTAATAATGGCGGCCTATGACGATATCATTAAAGCCGGACAGGCAGTCGCCGATATTATTGCAAGCGGTTTAATTCCTGCCGGTCTGGAAATGATGGATCATGCCGCCATCAAGGCGGCAGAAGATTTTGTTCATGCCGGTTACCCTGAACAGGCCGAAGCTATTTTATTGTGTGAACTGGATGGGACCGAGGCTCAAGTAGAGGCTGAATTACAACAAGCAGGTAAACTGCTAGAAAGCAGCGGAGCCTTTCTTATCCGTATCGCACAATCCGAACAGGAAAGACAGTTGTTCTGGGCCGGCCGTAAATCCGCCTTCCCTGCGGTCGGTAGACTGTCACCGGATTACTATTGTATGGATGGCACTATTCCCAAACGGCATCTGGCTGAAATGTTGACGTCAATCAGCCGATTATCGGCACAATACGGTTTAGCCGTGGCCAATGTTTTCCATGCCGGTGACGGCAACCTGCATCCGTTGATCCTCTATAACGCCAATAATCCTGGCGAATTGGAGAAGGCGGAACAATTAGGCGGAGATATTTTAAAACTGAGTATAGAACTGGGCGGGACCATTACCGGAGAACACGGAGTCGGCGTCGAGAAGATAAACTATATGTGCATTCAATTTGCCGAGACAGAATTACAACAATTCCATGCGATAAAATATGCCTTTGATAAAAAAGGTCTGTTAAACCCGGGCAAGGCAATACCCACTTTAAACCGTTGCGCCGAATTCGGCGCCATGCATGTACATCAAGGTAAATTACCGCACCCGAATCTGGAACGGTTCTAGGAAAAACAGGAGCCAGCTTAGCTCATAACAAAAAACACCACTACATAGGTGACAAAAAAGTAGACAATAGACATCACCAAGCCTGCCATAGTAGTAATATTCAACACCTGTCTGATCACATTAGCAATCATGCTGACATTCCAAATCAACAGCGCAAAAAGAATATAATAACTGAACGGATCGTCTGTTAAAGTCAGCCATATCACAACCGGCAAACCAACGAACGACACGACATTTTCACAGAACAGAAATGCTGTAGAAACCTGAATAAATGTATGCATTCCCCGAATCAGAAACAACATGACCGCAATAAAAAATATTGTTACCGTTGTTTCCAGAACAACTTCAAAAAATGCCTCCACAGGATCATCAAGCAAATTGGCCTGAATAAACAGCTCAACCAAAAAATAAAAAACAAGATTTTTTTTAAAAAAATTGATTGACCTGGGTACCTGATATATCTTTTTTTTAAAAAAGCATAACGGAAGGTATTCTTTTAAAATCTCCATGACCTGATTTTTATATTTTTTAAAAAAGTAACATTAAGCTTAATTGTCAAAACCGGATTGACTGGAAAATGCACCAGGCAGTTCAGGATCTAAAACCGATGGTTGCGGAGCAGAAACCGGCTCATCATTCGTGACAATAGCATTATAAGTTGTAAAATTATCGTTGAGTGTTTGCACCAGTCCTTTAGCTTTATCGGATAACTGAGCCAATCTGGCTTTTGTCGCTTTATTCCAGCCTACCGGTGTCGTTATGGGCAACAACATACGCCAGGGTGTCAGACTTTTTTCAAATATTTCCGAAAGATTTTCCAAAATATGCAGTTCTTTCTGTCTGTCATCCAGCCTTTTAACAATAAACTTTGCTTGCACTTTACTGATCAGAAGATGCAACGGTACCATCACTGTCGTTAATGTAATAATAATTAAAGGGCCAATAATCGGATCTAAAAAGAAAGCAAAAAAACCGATATTAATTTCAGCAAACAACATTAAGGTGACAATAAACCCCAAAATCAACAACGTGGAAAAATTGCAACGGTCTTTCCAGACAGAAATACCCTCGGTAATTTCCGGCATAATAACCTCACCAATTTCGCGGATACTATGATCCAGGGAATTTAACACTCGATAAGAGCGGTCATGATCAACATTAGCCAGGCGCTGGTCGATTTCACTAAACCCTGACTGATTCTGTTTATCCAAAATAATAAACTGCCCTGTATTTAACCCCAACTCGGCCAACCTTCTTTGCCAGTTTGTCACCAGTTCAGCACCATTGCTGGGTGTCAATTCAGCATTGGTTTGATCAATCAAATAAACAAATTTGTTAGAATCCTGATGAGCAATAATATGCTGGGTCAACTCATTAATCAGGTGGGGGTCGGAATTAAAAATATCAGTAAAAACCAGGATTAAATCCGAAACCTCAATTGAATATTGTGTCAACAAATTAGAAACAGGGTTTGCTAAAGCGAATTCAACGGGAGGGGTATCAATAAACAGTTTACCTTTTAATCGTGGATTGGTTACGGTTTTCAATTCCAGGTAGGAATTAATACGCTCTCCCTCCCCAGCTTTTTTTTGTTCAATTTTTTTACTGATCTGATAAAACGGAAACCGTTGATCCACATCCAAAGCCGTACCGGGTAAAGTGACTGAATTTGGCTGGTTACTATGCTGCAGCACGGTAAATTTATTGATTGCCGACTGAATTCCCGAAAGTAATGTGTCAGAAGCAAAATATTCATTAATAAATTTAGTTTTGGCAGATGCATGACTGCTAATAACACTGATAACCGGCCACCACGTATTTTTACTGGCTGTTGTGTCGTCTTCACCCAAAAGTCCCAATTCATATTCAAGCTGATCCAATTCATGAAATGCTTTGGTTGCATTTAGTAAAACAGGGTTATCACTAGCAAAGTTTTTTTCCAGGTTAATCAGGTGCTTACTTACAGTTTTATCATTCATCAGTCTAAACCGGGCTCGTTAATTATTATGATTTCCAAGTATAAACGGATTAAGGTGGTTTATACCCATGATGAATGATACAAGAACCAAAGCAAGATATAAAATTTTTTGTTTTATGTTAAAAAATAAACCCTGAAAAAGTATGATTATTTTTTACTGTCATTTAAATTTACGGTATCTTTAGTCAATCAGTCAGCGCGCTCAAACCAATAAATAATGCACTACTTATCCAACCAATTTAAAGACAGCAGCAAAAAACTTATCCCGCTATTTGCATTGCTGCTGATATCAACGGGGTGCAGTTTAAACAGCGAATTGACTAAACAGGAATTTAGTCAATATGTAGAAAATGTCTTTCGCCTTCAAAACCAAATAACGGGTGAAATCATGATGCTGGCTGATACAGAGAAGCAATATCAATATGAACAACTATTATCCCTTGAACATACCATGCACCAGACCTGTCAACCCTTAAATGAACTGGCCGAACGGGAAATCGACGGTTTAAAGACCGGGTTCATGTTGAAACAACAGGTAAAAAGCAGCGTTTATAATTGCGAACAGGCTGCATTGAAAGTACAAAAATTACTTAAAACCTTTTAAATCGTTTAGCCAATAATCCAGACTGACATAGCGACCGGCACCATAAAAAAACAATACCATGATCATACACGCATAGGTCGCGGCAAATTCAATACCATTGTTTAACACAACAAACTGTCCATGTTCGGTCAACCATTGGTAATGACCATATTGTTGAAGAATCTCCTTAGCTTTATCCAGACGTTCTATGGCACCTATCGTGCGCTCAGTAGCAAATAAACCGCTTCCTTCCGCAATCGCCAGCCAACCATTTTCCCAATGCACGGTTAACGCAGCACCAATCATGGTAAAAAACAACGGAATACATATCCAACGTACTGCAAAACCCAGTAATAAACAAATAGCCCCCAATAGCTCAGTCAATGTCACCAGCCCTGCCAACAACACGGGAAAAGGCAGCCCCAAACCCCAATCATCATTACCAAACCACGCCGACGTATCAGAAAAATTATCGAATTTTTTAAAACCAGCCATCCATAACACCGGAAACAAATATAATCTAAGTGCCAAAGGCGCTAAAAAATCAGCTCTTTTTGATTGTTCCAAAAAACATTGTAATTTACCGAACAAAACCTCCATACCAGCCTCCATTACTTTTTTTTAATCCGTTTTATTAGAAACCTGAATGATATTTTTGTTCAATATCATTGCCATAATTAAAACAGTTCCAATACCACTAATAAATTTTTACCCTTTACCGACACGGATTTTAAAGTCGATTTGGCAAATTTATATTTCAAGCCTTCCTGCTTTAAACTGTAGATGGCTTTTTTCATCATTATTCTTTTTGCCAGCCATTGAATGATTGTTTTGACTTGTACCAGGTATTTATCCTGAATACCGGCTATTTCCAGCTTTTCTATAACCGCTTGAGTAAAGAAAAATTCCTTTGTTTCGGCGTTATAACTTAACGAACCGGTAATATTAAGTATACCCAATGCTTTGACCCGGCCCGGAACCGATATTGCCGTATGCACGTACAAACCAATTTTATTACCTTCCGTTATTAACTCTATTTTCGGCTCGAACAAGACGACGGTAACAAAAAACTTGCTTTTCTTAACTGGCATAATTGCCGCCAATTCCTGTTGAATCCTAGCCTCGGAGATTTTTAAAGTATATGAAAATGTCATCTTTATTGAGGGTGAAAAAAGAATTTATCGACCTATGCCGTAGGAAGGAAACAACCTGAAAATGCCTGATACCCCTACACACTGACATACTATGAAATTATTTTAAAAATAGCTAAATCACAGCTATGATTATAACAACCCATCCAACAGCCTAGAGTTAATGTTTCAAACTATCACTTTCTAATAATTAAAATCAGGGGGGATTGTATGCAGAATAACCTACAGCAGTTCGAATTTTATGGCAAAACCGGTGAGTTTTTTAAGATATGGATCGTCAATATCATGCTGTCTATTGTCACACTCGGTATTTATTCAGCCTGGGCCAAAGTCAGAACCCGACAGTATTTTTATAACAATACCCTGTTGTTGAATACACCATTCGACTATCTGGCAGACCCGGTCAAAATTCTAAAAGGCCGTCTATTTGCCCTGGCAGTGATTATTCTCTTTTCAATCTCACCGGCCATTTCACCAATACTGGAAGGTTTTCTTTCGTTACTGTTTATTGCGTTATTTCCCTGGATCATAGTGAAAGCGCTGAAATTCAATCTGTACAATTCCGCTTACCGCAATATCCGTTTTCATTTTAAAGGTAGCTATATGGATGCGATTACAGTGTTTATCGGTCTACCTTTTTTAGTTGCTATTTCTTTTGGGTTAGCCTATCCGTATTTCGCCAAAGAACGCAAAAAATTTATTATCGATAACAGCGCATACGGGAGCAGCCGATTTAATCTGTCGGTAACAACCGGCCAGTTTTATGGCATCTATCTTAAAGCAGTCGGCTTTGCCCTGTTAGTGTTTATAATCAGCGCCACATTTTTTCAATTTCTTAAATTATTGGGACCGGAACAAAGCAAAAACGTTGGAGCAGCAGTCGCATTAACAATGTTCTTACTGTTCTACCCAGTGTTAATGGTGATTTACGCTTATCTCTATACCACGGTCACAAATTTGGTTATCAACCATTCCACGCTTAAGCAATATCAGTTTGAAAGCCGTTTGGAAACAAGCACAATGTGCTGGTTATATTTTTCCAACACACTGGCCATTATATTTTCATTAGGTTTGCTAATACCCTGGGCCATGATCCGTACGGCCCGCTATCGAATTTCCTGCCTGTCACTGGTTGCCGACAGCGAACTCGATGCCTTTTTTGCCGCCGAAGCCGAAAGTGCCGATGCCATTGGCGAGGAACTGGGTGACCTGCTGGATATAGATATCGGCCTGTGATCAAAATTAACGGCATTTATTACGACGGCCAAAGTTCGGCCCGTATTCCGGTCACTATCAGTTTTTATCGGACAGGAAAAGTACTGATCAGCAGCGAAACGCTGGTCATAAAAACCGCGTTTGATCAATTAAGGATAGCGGCCAGACTGGCCAATACCCGCCGTAATATTTTTCTGAACAACGGCGGTAAACTGGAAACTGCGGATAATGAAGCCATCGACAGAGTCTGCGCCTATTTTGACCGCAATATATTTCAGGCATTGCTACACCGTCTGGAAAAGCACTGGGGCTATGTCTTAACCGCCTTACTGATCACACTGGCCTTTACCTGGGGTGGCATAGAATACGGTGTGCCGGTTGCAGCCAAATGGGTGGCCAAAGGCATACCGGTTAAAATTGAACAACAGTTAGGCGAGCAGACACTGGCATCCTTAGACAACTGGCTGTTATCGAAAACAAAGATTTCCGCCCAAGACCAGACTCGGTTTCAACAACATATTGACCGCCTGATCAACACAACTGAACAACCATACCCCTACCAACTGATTTTTAGAAACAGCCCGCAAATGGGTGCCAATGCACTGGCTTTGCCCGGCGGTATGGTCATACTGACAGACGACCTGATCAAACTGGCAAAAAATGATGAGCAGATTATCTCCGTAATCGCCCATGAAATGGGCCATATCCAATATCAACACGGCCTGCGTTCGATACTTCAGGACTCAATTACCGCACTCTTTATGGCCGGCCTGTTAGGTGATATCACCTCAATCACCTCATTATCAGTCACCCTGCCCACCTTTCTGGTGGAAACCCATTATTCCAGACAATTTGAACTGGAAGCCGACCAGTACGCAGTTCAATTTCTACAGCAGCGAAACATAGATACTGAAGCATTTATTCAAATTCTGACCTTACTGGAACAAGCGCATGACTCTTCGTTCGAATTTGACTACCTGTCCAGCCACCCGGCAATGGAAATACGCTTAGACAAAATCAGATCGGGCAGGAAAAATGATAGTTTTTAGGTGTTGACATCATCAAACCTAGTGCATAGACTCAGTCTATCAAGCATACAGAAAAGATTGCCCGATTTACCGGGTAAGCTTTTATCGTTATATAAAAATAGAAGGGGAAATTATGCCCGAATATTAGGCTGATACCAGGATAGTAAGAAAATTTACTTAAAATAATGGTTATGCCTTGGGGGATAGATGGAACTCAAACACATTCTTGAACTAAATGGCCAGTGATAGGAAAAAATATTCAGAAGCCATCAATGAACGGTAAGTAAGCGTTTCAAAAATAATTAAGGCAAGTTCATGAGCGAATTGGAAAGCATATCGCTGATAAATACCTAGCTAAATCAGATATGTCACAATTGACAAAGATAGCAACCTTTAAGTTATTGCAGACAATAGGGCATAACAAACCCACCCGATGCAAAAAACGCACAGGTGATTAGAGCAGTTAGATGTACACATTCATATTTAGTATTCATTAGGAGGTCACATGATTTTTGATCCAATTACTTGGTTTTTACTAGTTCTATTAATTATTCTTCTGGCAATACTCATTTGGTTATTCAAAGAAAAACAGACTGAGCCTTGGGTTATGTACGATTCAATCAGTACTCCCGAAAGAACTACCGAAGACGCATGTGGTGATAGCGGTATTCTTGTTTCAATTAATAATGTTCGCAACTTAAATGTCCACGTAGAACTTGAAAATAGAGGTGATTGTATGGTCTCTCTTTTTATTGGAGGAAATGCGTTTTTAGAGGCAAAAGCACCACAAGCCCCTCTCGGGAACGGTGTTACTTATGTTACGGCTTTTGTGCCTCTTCCTAAAGGAGCCAGAATTTCATACAAATGCGCAACCGATGAAATGGAAAATCCACAGTGTGTTTTCAGAGCCCGAGTCACTGTTAGATAAGGAAATTTAACGTGATTATAGAAATAACAAGTTATAAAGCTGCTAATGGAATTACTCATAAACAGCTTGTCGAGGCATCAAGAATGTTTGATAAAAATTATTGTTCCCGATGTAAGGGACTTGTCAGTCGGCACTTTCTAAAGACAAGTGAAGGTTATATGGACATATTCAAATGGAAGAGTAAACAGGATGTTGAGTATGTGCAATCTACGTTCCTGCAGGATAAGGATGCTCTAGAGTTTGCGAAAATGTTAGACCCGGACAGCCTGACCGTGCAAAACTTAGAAGTCTTAGATTTATATGAGTCAAAAAACTAAGTCAGTAAGTATTGAAGAAATAGCCAAGAACCTGTCTGGGATTCCTGGTATTGGCTCAAAAGTAGGAATGATGCTAGCTGAAATAGGGATTAATGAAGTTTCTGATTTGGTAGGGCGTAACCCAGAATCACTTTATGAGGATATTTGTAGGTTTAGAGGTGAAATCCTTGATCGTTGTGTTCTATACCATTTTCGTTGCGCTGTTTATTTTGCATCAAATAAAGTTCATGAGCCAAAACTTCTAAAATGGTGGAATTGGAAATAACAACGTATAACAATGGCTGTCGAGAGAAAAAACAATGCATCCTACTCGCAAAATCAAAGGTCGATATACTTAATTTTAATCCCCCCCCGCCTTACAACCTAAACTGCTTTATGCTTGAGAATCGGACTTACAATTTTTACAAACCAGAAGTTTAAACCGTCATCCTCTCCCCTTACACTACGCCGACATCGCAGTTTTCGGTGGAATAGCCTGAAGGGTGCTTACAGGGAGGTGAGCATTTGACAGAGGGACAGGAGTAATTACCGAGCGGCTGTCGTGGTGTGGAAGCTGCCTTTCTTTTGAATACTTTTCTTTCGACTGCATGGTTGCAGGAAGTAGGGTAGGGCAACGCAGGGAGCAGTTGCCGAGGCCGACGCAAACAGATATTTGCTCCTGCAAACTCTGCAATTACTACATCCATGTAGTTTAATAAAGTGACTCGGCGTCACGGACGAACCCACTATTAAAACAGGGATTCGGGATAGGCACCCGAATAAAATCATCTGGCATTAGCCACCCCGTTTAGGTTACTTGAAAAAGTACCAAAATTTATAAAAGGGGAAATCATTGCTATACCATGAGACGCAAGCATTGCATCTCTACACCTTTTTATTTTTTTCGAAAGACAGTGAGAAAGTAAAATCAAGAGATTTAAGCCAGCATCGTGCATTGCTTTAAACAAAGATTAAGAGAGCGTAGATTTCATTTATTTTATTGTTTTTTAAGTCCCTTTATTCAACGAGTTTATATAATGAATAAAAAATTAAGATTTTTTGCAACACTTGACGGCTTATGGTTTCTGATAACGATATGTGTGGTTTTGTATATAGGGAAATTATTAGGCTATCAATCGCTCTTGATAAAAAATACTGCTTTTGCGCGCTTATTACAACACCCATATGTTGTTGTAACTGAGTTATTTTTAGCTTGTCTGTTGTTGTACGTCGTAAAGTTTTACCCGTTAAAAATAAAGTTAATTAGCCGCATATCAAGATTAACAACAATCGTTGCAATTTATCATATGTTTTTTTATTTGATAGGCATTGATATTATTTTGTTTTGGTCATCCCAATCGCTTATAAATGGTCGTATAAAAAAAACGTAACGAAATGAATCAAGTGATCAACGTACCTAATTTTATTCTAACCCGGCTCACATTCCAAAAGCACCTAATACTTAACAACTGGACCTGTCATTTTTTCAAACAGAAGTTTAGATCATTACTCCCCTTACACCATGCCGAGCATAAGAGTTTCCGGTGGTACAGTTCAAAAAAGACACACAGGGAGTTAGAAGTCCCCCCCCTCCCCCCGAGTAAAATCATCTGGCGTTAGCCACACCTTTATTAAAAGACATAAAAGACATAAAAGACATAAAAGACATAAAAGACATAAAAGACAATTGTACTACGATATTTTATTAACTTCGCCACGGCAAAATCTAAACTCACCAGTGACAATATTCCGTTCAAGATCCACCGCAACATTACATAAATACCGAAATGTTATTAAAAATCATTCCAGAACAGTGTAGGATAAAACCATTGCAACATATATTAGAGAATACTAAAATTAAACGATAACCAATCATTATCCTGCCCATAAATACCCCCCCTTATGAACCAACAACCTGCAACACTCCATACCGGCCACCCAGTTATTTTATTTTCCATAAACCACCCCAGATTAATCAGCTGGTTGATGGCATTAATCACTATGTTTATTGTCGCATTAGCGGTTTTGCCAAATTTTTGGCCTGAGCAACTCCCCTTTTTGCCTACCTTAAAGGTCGATACCGACCCGGAAAATATGTTGGCAGTAGACGAGCCGGTGCGCGTTTATCACCAGCGCATGAAAAAGGAGTTCTCGCTCAACGATATGGTTGTAATCGGTATTATTAACGAAAACAATCCTAACGGTGTGTTTAACCCGAAAACGCTGAATAATATTTTTCAGTTAACCGAATTTGCCCGCCGCCTTAACTGGCCGGACCCGGAACAGGTTAATAAAAAAACAGGCGTGATCGAGGTTGACCTTTTGGCACCGTCGACGGTTGATAATATTGAGCAAGGCGGTTTGGGCACAGTTAATTTCAGCTGGTTAATGCCCAAACCACCTGAAACACAGGCAGATGCCTTATTGGTTCGCCAACGGGCGGAAAAAATTCCGTTTTTAAAAGGTACCTTAACCAGTGAAGACGGCAATGCCATCGCCTTGTATTTACCGCTCACCAGTAAACATTTAAGTTACGACATCCGGGAAAAACTGCTCGCCAGGATTGCCGAATTCAAGGATGCGGAAGAAGATTATTACATTACCGGCCTGCCGGTGGCAGAAGACACTTTCGGGGTGGAGATGTTTTACCAAATGGCGATTTCCGCACCGTTGGCCATGCTGGTTATATTCTTATTGTTGTGGTGGTTTTTTAAACGTCTTATTTTTGTCATATCCCCGATGATAGTCGCGCTGGTTTGTTCCTTGATCACCATGGGGCTATTAGTCATCTCCGGCCACACCATTCATATTATGAGCTCGATGATTCCTATCTTTATCATGCCCATAGCCGTGCTCGATGCGATTCATATTCTGTCCGATTTTTTTGACCGTTACGGCGTCTATCAGGACCGGCGCAAAACTCTGCTGCATGTAATGAGTGAGTTATTTTTGCCAATGCTATATACCTCGCTGACCACCATTGCCGGTTTTGCTTCTCTGGCTTTAACCCCTATTCCTCCGGTACAGGTATTTGGCAGTTTTATTGCGATTGGAGTGTTTTTTGCCTGGTTCTTTACCATCACCTTCATTCCGGCTTTTATTATGTTTATTCCGGAACACAAGCTGGCCGGTTTTTGTATCAGTGCTCACAAGACTGAAAACAAAAGCCTTCTGGCGGCTATACTGGCCAAAACAGGCCCGTTTACCCATCGTTACGCAACAGCCATTTTAGCCGCCGTTATTCTGACTGCCGGATTTGCAATATACGGCATCAGTAAAATCAATATCAATGACAACCCCATCAAGTGGTTTTCGAAAACGCATGATATACGTATTGCCGACCGCATTTTAAATCAGCATTTTGGCGGCACTTATATGGCGTATCTGGCTCTGGAACCAGACCCTGACGCCAAGCCTGCGGATTTTAAAGCCGTAATGCGCGATCGGCTGAAACAAACTGATCTGGTTAATAATATCGCCAATAATCAAGCGGTTTTTAGCCAAATTAATCAGCTGATCGATCAACATAGCGGCAGCAAAGAGTCATTATTGACTAATATGGAACAGTTGATTTCTGACAAACTCGATACTGTAGCGGATGAGGAATTTGATGCCTGGGACTTGGCTTTAGGCTATGTTGACAGCATAAAACAAGCGCAAGCCATTTTTAAACAACCGGAAGCATTAAATTATCTTGCAAAACTGCAACATTATTTAAACAGCCTGGCGGTTGTGGGCAAAAGCAATTCCCTGGCCGATGTGGTTAAAACCGTACATCGTGAATTATTGCTGGGCAATCTGGAGGAGTTTCGTATCCCCGAAACCTCGTCGGCGGTCGGGCAAACGCTGATTACCTATCAAAACAGCCACAGACCGCATGATCTATGGCATTTTGTCACCCCGGATTATACAAAAACTAGTCTGTGGCTACAGCTGCATAGCGGTGACAATCAGGATATGTCGGCTGTTGAATCGGCTGTTGAGCAATTTATCCAACAAAATCCGCCGCCGTTTAATTTAAAACATCACTGGTTTGGCCTGACTCATATCAATGTCGCCTGGCAGGAAAAAATGGTCAGCGGTATGTTGCACGCCTTTTCCGGCAGTTTTATTATCGTCATGCTGATGATGATCTTTTTGTTCAGATCATTGCTCTGGGGCATTTTATCCATGATCCCGCTGACACTGACTGTCGGCCTGATCTACGGCATCATCGGTATTATCGGCAAGGATTACGACATGCCGGTTGCGGTACTTAGTGCGTTAAGCCTGGGCCTGGCAATAGACTATGCCATTCATTTTATCTCCAGGGCCAGAGTATATACCGCGAAAGCCGGATCATGGTCACAGGCAATCACACCTTTATTTGGCGAACCGGCGCTGGCCATCTCACGTAACGCCATTATTGTTGGCGTCGGATTTTTACCGTTACTGGCAGCACCGTTAATTCCCTATCAAACCGTAGGCATTTTTATCGCCGCTATTTTATTTCTGGCCGGTATCAGTTCTTTATTAATCTTACCGGCGTTAATCTCCGTGTTAAAAAAGTGGCTGTTTAAACCCCTCCACACTTCAGGAGCGACTCATGCTAAATAAACTTGTTTTATTTGTTACCGGCTTTATATTTTTCAGCCCAGTAGTCCAGGCCGAAACACCCTACATCGATGAGATTATTCATAAAGCCAATCTGATCAGTTATTATCAGGGGCAGGATGGCCGCGCCCATGTCAAAATGACCATTACCGATGCCCAGCAGCGTGTGCGTAACAGGGAATTCACCATCTTGCGCAAAGACATCCCGCAAACCGACGAACTGACGAACCAAGCCTACCTGGGTGACCAGCGCATTTATGTCTATTTCAAGCGTCCGGCCGATGTCAATAAAATGGTGTTTATGGTATGGAAACATAACAATCAAGATGATGACCGCTGGTTATACCTACCGGCCCTGGACCTGGTTAAACGTATTGCCGCTACGGATAAACGCACCAGTTTTGTCGGCTCCGACTTTTTATATGAAGATGTCTCCGGCCGTAGTCCGACAGAGGATAAACATGAACTGATCGATACCGATGAAAACTACTTTATTATCAAAAGCACCCCGCTAAAACCGGATGAAGTGGAATTTTCCTATTACATCATGTATATCCACAAACTCACTTATCTGCCGATACAAATAGAATCCTACGATAAACAGGGAGAAAAACATCGGGTTTATACGGCATTAAATGTGGAAGCCATTCAAAACCACCCGACCGTAACCAAATCCAAAATGGAAGACTTTAAAACCGGCAGCAGAACAGTCATGGAATACAGTAAAGTCGCCTACGATATCGGTTTACCGGAAGATATCTTTAGCGAACGCTATTTGCGTAAAGCACCTAGGAAATATTTGCGTTAATCACTATTGCCGGAACATATTAATTCAAGGTGGGTTTGAAATTGCGATAATGTTGAAAGAACCGTACTATAGTTAAAACAAAAGCTTATTAAAACTTATGGCAGATCGGGCAATCGGATGATCGAAGCTATTGATATTTTTCCCTGGAATGAAAATTTCGAGACCGGTATAACTGAAATTGATAAACAACATAAAGTTATTGTCTCAATCATTAATGAAATGGCTAACCACCTTTGCAATCATTCTGATATTGATACGTTGGACAAAATATTCGACAAGCTGACAGAATATGCCAGTTATCATTTTGAATCTGAAGAACGAATCTGGCAACAATACCTACCGCAAGATTCTTACTTTAAAAAACATCAGGATAGTCACAACCAATTTTTATCATCAATACGGAAAATAAAGGCTGGGGAGACATCCAATCCCATTCAAAAAGTCAATGAAAACATTCTCTATTTCCTGACCCATTGGCTGGAAGCTCATATTCTGGATAGCGATATGCGGATGAGTAAGATGATCTTAGCCATAGAATCCGGCCTGTCTATTGAAAATGCTAAACAGCAAGCCGAGAAGGAAATGAGTAACATGATGAACGTCATGTTTGATACCACGTTATCCATGTATGATCATCTGCGCACCCGTACCCTGGAGCTGAAACGAGAGATAAACCAGCGCAAAAAGGCAGAAACCAAACTGCGTTTAGCGTCCTGTGTATTTGATAACACGCTGGAAGCCATCTGCATTACCGATGCAAACAGCTTCATCATCGATGCTAACCCCAGTTTTTATCAATCAACAGGATATTTGGAGAATGAGGTCATCGGACAACACATAACCAAGCTTAAATCCGGCTTAAAAGATAAACAACTTATTGCTTCCATCTGGCGACAACTGAAAAAGAATAATCACTGGAGTGGTGAAGTTCATAGTCGAAATAAAGAGGGAGAACTTCAAGCCGAATGGTTAGCACTATCTACCATTAGAAACGAGCACAATACGATAATCAATTATATCGGTATTTTTTCCAACATATCCCGGCTCATTAAAAACCAGCTAAAACTTGAACATATCGCCCATCATGATGTATTGACCGGTCTGCCAAACCGGCTGCTGCTCGCCGACCGTCTTGAACAGTCAATTGCTCTTGCCAGGCGCAATAATGAACTCTTCGCCGTCTGCTATCTTGATCTTGATGGCTTTAAGACAATCAATGACCAATACGGCCACGCAACCGGGGATCTATTATTATCCGAGATAGCACAACGAATCAAAATTATTACTCGTGGCAGTGACACTGCAGCCCGGGTGGGTGGCGATGAGTTTGTTATTATACTTAATGAATTAACGTCTCCGGAAGGATGTAAAGAACTGATCAACCGTCTGCTGGAAGAAATTGCTCACCCCATAGAAATAGACAATATCAAGCATAAAATTACTGCCAGTATCGGTGTAGCCATCTGTCCCAATGACAGCAATGACCCTGAAACACTATTACAGCTTGCTGATAAGGCTATGTATCAAGCCAAGCGCTCTGGAAAATCCAGGTATCAGCTATATACCTAAGGAAATTTTCGCCTTAATGGGAATGCGGACCAGTCATTGAAGACTGGTCTATTTCAAAATTATGCGCAAAACCATGTAATGTACTGATTAATATGACTCCGGAAGCAATTAAGGCTATTTGCTGCAAGGATGTTTTAATATCGGTACGTTTATGCAGGGACGGAATCAAATCGGCAACCGCAATATAAATAAAACTGGAAGCAGCCAGAGCCAGAAAAAAGGGCAGGCTTTCGTGCAAATCCTCTAACCAAAAATATGCCAGTATGCCACCGACAACGGTGCCTAAACTAGCCAGGATATTATAGAACAAGGCCTTACTTTTGGAATAACCGCTTTGCAGTAAAATAGCAAAATCGCCAACTTCCTGTGGAATTTCATGCGCAGCCACGGCCAGGCTGGTTACGATGCCCAGTTTTACATCGGTTAAAAAAGCCGCCGCTATCAGTACACCGTCAACAAAGTTATGAATACTGTCGCCCAATAAAATTAAAGTCCCCGCCGATTTATGTCCATGACCATGTGCATCGTGGCTATGGTTATGTTCATCGTCACCATGAGCTTCGCAACTGCCATGATGACAATGGCGCCAGATCAACAGCTTTTCCAGAACAAAAAAACCTAAAATACCCGCCAGAATCGTCCCCGATAGTAATTGAAACTGATCAGCATTAACCTCTTCAAAAGCATGGGGAATCAAGCCCCAAAAAGACACTGCCAGTAATGCACCGATGGCAAAACTGATTCCATGCGGCAATACTTTATTGCGGTGGTTTTGTGGCAGCAACAAAAACAAAGCCGCTGCCATGACGCTTAAAATACCGCCAACAGCGGTAAAAATAATAATTAATACCAATAAATTCATAATGACTTTAGTCTCTCCAAATTAATGTCGTCATTCGTCCGGTCTGCCTATCCCTTCTATAGGAATAAAAACGTTCAGGTTCACTATAAGTACAAAAGTCTCCACCATAAACCCCAGTGATGCCCAATGCCGCCAAATGTATTTTGGCTAGTTGATAAATATCCGCCAGCCATTTTTCCCGGCTTTGTGCGGTAAAAGCAGCCGAATAGTCTGAATCTTGATTAACAAAAGCATCCTTAACCTCTCTTCCCACCTGGAACCAAGTCGGACCAATGGCCGGTCCCAACCAAACCAGCAGATCATCCTTATTCATCGCTTTGACGGTATTGGCAATGACCCCAGCCAGCAGACCTCGCCAACCGGCATGAACCGCGGCAATACAACTGCCTTCCGTATCACATAATAATAATGGCAGGCAATCTGCCGTCATCACCGCACACACAACGCCCAGCCGGTCGCTATAACTGGCATCGGCTTGCTCATTTATGCCTGCCGTTGCCGCATTAACTACTTTATTACCATGAACTTGTTCCAGCCAGACCGGTTCTGCGGGTAAGTTCAGGCTGCTTTGTATTAAAGCCCTATTTTGCTGTACCTTGTCGACATCGTCACCAACATGCATGGCCAGGTTAAGGCTATGGTATTGACCGGTACTGAAGCCCCCTTTACGCAAAGTGGTCGCAGCCTTAATATTGGCAGGAGCGGGCCAGTCGGGCTGTAAGCAATTATTCAGGATCATTGGCTTTTAAGGCTTCAAACAAATGCTGCATATCATCCGGCATAGGCTGTTCCCACTCACAATATTCACCGGTAACGGGATGTACCAAACCAAGCTTGGCAGCATGTAGAGCCTGACGTTTAAAATTTCGCAATACCTGTTCTAAATATTCACTGCAATTTGGCGGCAATTGAAAACGTCCGCCATAGACCTGATCTCCCACCAATGGGAAACGAATATGCGCCATATGTACCCTAATTTGATGGGTACGCCCGGTTTCCAGCTTAACCCTGACCAGGGTATTACGTTTTAAACGCTGCTCAACACGATAATGAGTAATGGCCTCTTTACCATTCTCTCGTACCGCAAAACGTTTGCGATCGGTCGGATGACGTCCTATAGGCAGATCCACCGTACCGCCCGCCGTCATTCGGCCTTTAGTGATGGCCAGATATTCCCGGGTAATATCCCTGTCTTGTAATTGCTGTGCCAGACTGGTGTGAGCCGGCAGTGTTTTGGCAATCATTAACAAACCACTGGTATCTTTATCCAGCCGATGAATAATACCGGCTCGGGGCAGAGTCTCCAGGCTGGGGTCATGATTTAGCAAGGCATTTTGCAAGGTTCCCGTCCAGTTGCCGGCTGCAGGATGAACCACCAGCCCGGCGGGCTTGTTTATTATTAGAATAGCCTCATCTTCAAAAACTATATCCAGCGGAATTTCTTCAGCCTCGCAGATGATTACTTTTTCCGGTTCGGCATCCAGTTCTATCTGTTCGCCCCCTTCCAGCTTGTCTTTGGCTTTTTGATTGGCGCCATTCACCAGAACCCGGCCGAGTTTCACCCAGGTTTGCAATTTGCTCCGGGAATAATCTGGAAACAGCTCCGCCAAAGCCTGATCCAAACGCATACCCGCCAATTCATCCGGTACCGTTGCTGTTAATCTTGTCATAACAAGTTCTTCTGATTAACTCATTGTTAAGTTATACTCGCTATTATCACGACAATTTGAAAATTGTCATCCATTCCGGCGAGAAAAAACCGCTAATCTTACAACGTGTCGTTATCACTATGCGATTATTTTTATTAAAAATTTTGTTTATTAGCAGCTTAAGTTTATTTCTATACGGCTGCGAAACTCTGAAAAACCTTGATTTATCCAGCTCGGAAGACACTTCCAGCAAATACAAAGGTATGAGTGACAGGGAACTGCATAGCAAAGCCAAAGAGGCAATGAAGGCAGAAAATTACAAAAAAGCGATCCAAATCTACGAAACACTGGAGGCTAATTATCCTTTCGGTGATTATGCGGCCCAAACCCAGCTGGATATAGCTTACGCCTATTATAAGAATCAGGATTATGAAGCAGCCATTGCCGCCGCAGATCGTTTTATTAAAATCAACCCCAGAAACCCAAGTATTGATTATGCCTATTATCTAAAAGGTCTGGTCAATTATAAACGCGATATCGGTGCTTTAGACAGGTTCCTGCCTACAGACGGTACGCAACGTGATCCTGGCAGCGCACGTGAAGCTTATAGTAATTTTAACGAGCTTATCACGCGTTTTCCGGACAGCAAATATATTGCCGATGCCAAACAGCGTATGGTGTCATTAAGGAATACGCTGGCCATGTATGAGATACACGTTGCCCGTTATTATATGAAACGCGGAGCTTATGTTGCCGCAACTAACCGCGCCGCCCATGTCGTGGAAAAATTTCAACGCACCACCGCCGTTCCTTATGCCTTGCAAATTATGCAAAAGGCCTATACCAAACTGGGACTAACCGATCTGGCCGATGATGCGAGTCGAGTGTACAGCCAAAACTATCCGGACGGCCCCCCGCCACTTAACGCTAACCGGACCGGTTGGGTGTTTAAAACCTGGGATTATATTGGATTGGATGAATAAAGGTCCTTTTGTCTGGTATGGTCAGGCACGCGGTCAAATTGATTGAATTTAGTAATAAGTACTGGGATTGTATGTTCGCAATTTATCGATTCAGATTTTTATAGAATTGAACAGCTATGGCAACGAGCGACAGGAAGCAACCGACTACCCTTTGTCCAAAACCTGAAATTCGACTTTACCATAACCCAGCAATGTTCCAGTGGCATACGCCAAATCGATCAATGCAATTTGGTAATCGGCAACGGCGTTGACCTCCCTTACCTGTGCTTCACCCAGTTTGCTCAACATTTCCAATACTTCCGTCATGGTTCTTAGTCCTTCTTTAAACTGTTTTAACTCAGCCTCATAATTCAAGCCAGAGAGAATTACATTTTGTCGGGCAGCCAAAATGCGCTGCCAATTTTGCTCAACTTGATCAAGGGCATCGTATATTTCCCTTTGTACGCTCATTTCTCGTAAACGCTTGGTCGTTAATCTCTGTATACGCTGCTGCACTGCTCGTTCCAATTGCGATTTTCTTAAGGCATTGGTTAACGGCATCTCGAATTTTAGACCAACTGACCAGTCGTTATATCGATTGCTTGCCGCATCTTCATAAACACTGCCGAACGAGTTATCCCGACCCAATGCACCGTAACTGTAATCCAGCATAAATAACGGCAGGGTTTGATTGCGTAAATAATCTATTTTTGTGCTATCCGCTGCCAGTTTTAATTCCAGTTCCAACAACTCCAAACGACCTTCCAGAGCCTGTTTAACTAACCGTTCACGGTCAAAGCTAAAGCTCAGCAACATCGGTTCAGTTTGGGGCGCTAACCATTGCGTTGATTTCATCCCTAATGCATCATCATTTAAATAAAATTTGACTTTTCGTTGCGCCATTTTCAGTTTGGTTTGCGCCACGATTAATTTTTCCATTCTTTCAGCCACGCCGATTTCCGCTCTATTCAACTCTACCGCCGCAGTCAAGCCCTCCTCTACTAGACGATTAACCATGGCTAAGTTATTCGCAGCATTTTCATATTGTTGACGACTTACATCCAGCGTCCCCCAGGCCGCATAAAGATCCCAATATGCCCTATCGATAGCCGCCAGCACACGTATAGTTTGCAGTCGTATACCCACATCTACAGCTTGTTGCGTATAGCGGGCAATACGAATCCCGGCAACATTATTATCTATACCTGCGCCGCGCAGCAGCGGCTGACTGATGGTAAATCGTAACGCGCTACGATATTGATCGGTGGTTACCCCTCGATGGGTTTGTTTATGTTGAAACGGAGTAGCAAGTGTGACCTTCCCGCCGGTACGTAAAGGCACGGTAATACCGGCCTCCATTTCCCAAAGTTCTGTAATTTGCGGATACTGGCTGAGTTTGGCGACTTGATTCTTTAACGGCGACTTCGGATCTAACGGGGTAAATTTAACCATATTGCCATCATACAACGGCGTGTCTTTGCGTCCATACTTGGCATTGACAAAAATAAGATCGTCAAATTTTGCCTGTTCTTCGCTCACTTGCGTTTGTGCAATTTTCGGATCGATTAATGCGATTCGTAAACTCAGGTTATTTTTAAGTGCCATCGCACGTGCTTCAGCAATGTTCAATGGTCGCTGCTCAGCTGATTTATTTTTCTCGCCGATGACAGTTTTGCTTTCCAATAGTTTTGGCGGAAGCGATAAATCCAACTTTTTCGTAGTCGAACGCCCGGTTGACAGGCTTTGATCGACAGATAAAGGCTCAGCTTTGGATAAATCATTCAATATCAGCCGTTCCGGTTGTTTTAACCGGCTATCGACTCGATTGACAATAACCGGTTCCAAACCCTCGCCATAGTGTGCAGCGCACCCGGTCAACAAACAGGCCAACAGAGACCATGTCTGCTTCCGGTTTAATAATGATTTAAGCGGGATTGAAAAACATGCCATTCTCAGCACCTATTTCACCCGTTTGCGGGCAACATCGGATAGTGGTGTCTCTGAAGTCAGCATGGCCGGAAATCCGTTTAATTGTCGCCAGATTTCATAGCCCATAGCCACTTGGCGCAATAACACCCAGCCACGCACACTAACGCCCTGACGCAAAAAACGGCTCGACGGCCAGGGATGATCGGCTTCGTCCGGTATCACCATGATTCTGAATTTACCCTTGCCGTCATCGGTGGAATCTATGAATGCCACCGTACCGCCAAAAGTGCCGATTGCCACCTCCGGCCAACCGGCAAATTGCACGGCTGGCCAGCCTTCAAACTGGAGCCGTACGTGGTGACCGGGCAAGATCAACGGTGCATCATTGCCGTCCACCCATAATTCCACTGCATAATGATCGGTTTCCGGTATTAAAATGGCTAACGAATCACCTTGCTTGACCACTTGCGCATGCGGGTTGACCAACAAACGTAAAATTGCACCGTCTCTCGGTGCTTTTACCAGCTGCGAATGCTGACGGGACAGGGCCACTTCCGCTTTTATCAAACTGCCTCGGCTTTCTTCCAATTCGCTCAAGGTTTTGTTTGCATAAGCGGAGACTGCACTGATTTTAGCTTGAGCATCGGCACGAATACGTTCGATATCGGCCTGTGCGGATTGAAGTTCGGCTTCAGCCGCTTTTAATGACGCCAGTGCACTATTACTGGAGCGCCTGGCAATGGTCATATCCCGCTCTGCCAATTCAAAATCGCGCCTCGATACCAGACCTTCGCCCAATAACCGTGTCATCCGCTTATGTTGTAACTTTGCCGTTTCCAGCGTGGCATGCGCAGAGGCTAACGATTCCGATGTTGAGCGCAGTTTTTGACGGGCGACGTCGGCTTTATATTGCGCTGTCGCTATTTGAATATCGCGTACCGATGTGAGATTGTGCTGCTGGATTTGATAAGCGCGCAACTCTTCCTCTTTAGCGGCCACTTTAGCGGCAGCGGCATTTTGTTGTTGTTGCAGGCGCGCCATTAACTGTTTGTCAAAATCGCCGATCTCCAACAGAGTGTCGCCTTGTTTAACATGGTCACCTTCTTTAACATGCCATTTCACAATCCGGCCTGCTACCGTCGCATCGATCGTTTGTTGTCTTTCCAACGGCGCATATGCGGATACGCGCCCGGTACCGGTCACATTTTGCTGCCAGGGCAAAAACAACATGGCGACAGGTATCAGAACAAACAACCAGGCGATCATATGCGCCAGACGCGTGACAAAAAACGGCGTTTGTGCAGCGCTCATTGCCGATAACAAGGTATTGTTTTTAGTTTGGATCATTTGCTTACCCTCCCGGCAGCTCAATCACCCGATGACAACATTGCGCAACCGAACGAAGACGGCTAAGCACCAACAAAGTCCAGCCTCTATCCGGGCGTAGCAAAACGTGATACGCTGATTGACGGGCATCATCATCCAATTCATCGAGCATACTGTCTATAACCAATAAACGCGGCTGACCGACTATGGCTCTTGCAATTAGCATTCTGCTTAATTGCGAAGCCGACAACGGAGCACCACTTACACCGATTTCAGTATGTACACTTTCAGGCAGTTTTAATAATGACGGTAACAACCCCAGGTCGTCCAATACCCGACGGATTTGTTCATTGCTGATTTCGAAACGACCCAGACGAATATTTTCAATAATACTGTCTTCAATCAATTCATGACGACTAACAATCGCTACCTGCTGTCGTAAACTTTCCAGCCTTAAGTCCCGCAAATCGACACCATTGATTTCAATCCGACCCGAAGTGGGCAATCGCAAACCGCCCAATAAATCTGCAAAGGTCGTTTTTCCACCTCCGGACGGACAAACCACCCCCAGTGTGTCTTTGGGATGCAATTCTAAAGACAAATCTTTGATCGGCTGATGTCGCATGTGATAACTATAAGTTACATCTATCAACCTTAACCCGACCGGTGCTTCGCTGTGAATCTTTTCTCCCCTGTCTCTTTCCAGCGGCAAATCTATCAAATGACCGACCTTATCGACACCAGCCATCAAATCGTAAAAACTTTCCAATTGCTTGCCAAATTTGGCAAATGCAGATAACACGCCGGAGACAATCAGTTCAGCTGCGACCAGTTGTCCTAACGTTAATTGTCCCTCTACGACCAGCAGTCCACCTATTGCCAACAAACTGGTTCCCGCAACAGCATGTAATGAAACCGCACCAATGGTTTGCCTTAACACCACCCGATAATGTCGCTTACGATTAGCCAAATAAATATGCGCCAGCTCATCGGTACGCTGCCGGGCCAAGTCAGGGCCACCCGAAAATTTAAAAATCGACAAGTTTCGAGCAATAGTTTCCAACCATGCCACCAGTCCATATTTCGCTTTTGATTCTTCAATAGCCGTCGAAACGGATTTACGCCCTAAAAAAAATACTATAAATGCAATTAGGCCGATAAGTACCAGGTCAAAGACCAGTAATAGTGGATGATAAGCGGCCAATACCAACAAACCTATCATTGCCTGCAAAATAACCGCAATACCTTCCAACAATAAAGTAGCGCCCGATTTCTGTATGGTCATTACATCAAAAAACCGGTTCACCAGCTCTGCACCGTTATAACGATCATATTCCGTGCTATTTACTCTGGGCAGGCGATGTGCCAAGTCAGATGCAACGCTGATAAAAATACGCCGCTGAATCAGCTCCACCAGGTAGGTTTGCAACACATAAATCACACCGGCAAAAGCAAGAAAAATAAACAGAATCAGCGCCAAAATTACCAATGGTTGAATCATGCCGCCCAAAGCGACAGTATTAACCAAAGACTGGACCGCCACCGGAGTTGCCAAATACAATAGTCCGGTCGCCAGGGAAAATATCAGCACCAGGATCAGGTCATTACGTTCGGCCTTAATCAGACCGAACAAGCGTTGAAAAGGCGATAAATGATTTTGTTCGTCCCGGCTTTTTGCTTCACTTAAAGGCTCTTTGAGCTCGAGCAAAAACCATTGCCTTGTAGCATTTTCTGTTAAATTGACTAATTCAATGATTTCAAGCGGCTTAAATAATCTCGCTTCAATATTGTTTTTAGTGACTACTGCACATTTAATACGGCCTTTACGGAAGCCTTGCAAAACAAGCCAGTGCTCCTCATCGATAACGGCAATCAGCGGTGAAACACTGCCTGAAACCGACAGTGCATTCTGTAATGTTAAAGACACCTTGGTAACACGAAACCCAAACTGTTCAGCAATTTCGGTTATCATTCTGGCCGGGTTGTTCTCGGCCTTAATGACTAACTGCCTCAGCTTAGACTCATACCCGTCAACTTCCAGTTCAGACAGTATAAATTGAAACAATGACCGTATCATCGAATTCATTAGCCATTTATCAGAAAATGCACATATATGCTGGCAAAATAACCAAGGGCAATAACTGGCGTCCATTTTAAATGGCCCATAAAGGTGTAACTGTTACGCGCTTGTCCCATTAAGGCAACGCCTGCCGCTGAACCGATCGATAACAGGCTGCCGCCGACTCCGGCGGTAAAAGTTACTAACAGCCATTGCCATTCCGACATATCGGGATTCATACTCAGCACGGCGAACATAACCGGAATATTATCGACAATAGCCGAAATAATCCCGACCAGAACATTAGCCGTCGTTGCCCCCAAATCACCATACATAAACTCGGATGCCAAGTTCAAATAGCCAATAAAGCCCAAACCGCTGACAGACATAATCACACCATAAAAAAAGAACAAGGTATCCCATTCTGCACCGGCGATATGACTGAACACATCGAAACCGCTGCCATACCCTCCCGAACCGGGGGTGGAATCAACATCGGAGCGCTCTTTGCTATAGTGGCGACGCAAATAAAAACCGAACAATTTTAAATAGCCAAGTCCCATTAACATGCCGATCACGGATGGAAGATGAAGTATATTGTGAAAACAAATGGCAGTGACGATGGTTAATAAAAACAGTCCTGTAATCGTCAACCCCCCATGCCGGATGCTAGTTTCGCTTTCCTCTTGCTGGTCTGGATAACCCGACTCGATAAAAAAATGCATCACTCCAGCCGGAATCAAATAGTTAATCAACGACGGCACAAATAGTTTAAAGAACTCCGAAAACTCCAGGATGTCCTTTTGCCAGACCATCAGCGTGGTAATATCACCGAATGGGCTGAATGCACCACCCGCATTGGCCGCGACGACAATACCTATACAAGCCAGAGTAACAAACTTCGGTCGATCAACACCGACCGTCAACACCACAGTACACATAATTAATGCAGTGGTTAAATTATCGGCTATCGGTGAAATAAAGAAGGCCAAAAATCCGGTTAACCAAAACAACTGACGAAAACTAAACCCCTTGGCAACCAAAAACCGCCTTAAGGCATCGAACACACCGCGCTCGATCATTGCGTTGATATAGGTCATGGCGACCAGCAAAAAGAAAAACAGTTCCGCATACTCCAGAAAGTGATGCCGTATGGCAATACTTGAGGTCTCGTTAATGCCGTTGACCTGATAAATTGCAGCAATCATCAGCCAAATAATACCGGCGGTAATCAAAATAGGCTTGGACTTATGCAAATCCAATTTTTCTTCCAGTACGATTAATATCAGTGCCACACTGAATATTAATAAACTGATATAGCCGACTGGATGGGCTGTTAAATCCAGAGTCTTTTCAGACTCGGATGCAAATGTAAATGCTGGTGTAAGAAAGCTAATCAATGCTATCAGTAACTGCAATTTATAATGATGATTCATCATATTCCTTAAATAAATTAGCTGATTAGTAGAAAATATGTATTCCGTCTAAATATATTAAGCGTATCCCAGGAACACTCAGGAAATTGAGACAAACCAGTTTTTTCTTACCAATTCAATCGAGCTGTTCAAACTGTAATCTCGTTCCCACCGTCCTTGGTAAAATTAAGAAAACCTTTTGATGAAGCTCAGAATACATTACCAAACAGGATAGGCTGTGAATAAGAGTCACAAGCGCGGAATAGACAAAGTCTTGTTAATCGCTGTTCATTTTTATCCGGTATTTCTCATCCCCGCCGCGATAGCATTAATTGTGCGTAATAGAGGTTGCAGCCAACGGCTTTCGGTTTGTGTGTCGGTATCGGCGCGCATACGTTTTATCAAGGCAATTTGTATATAATTCAACGGTCCCAAATAATCGTTACGTCGCCGCAATGATGCGGCCAGAGCTGGGTTTTCGGACAGCAGTCTATCGCTCTCGGCAACCTCCAGAATCCAATCGACGCACCGTTGATGCTCACCGGCAATCAAACTATAAACCCGACGTCCGGTTTCAGGATCGACACACAAACCGGCATATTCTTTAGCAATTTTCATATCCGACTTACTCAATGCCATTTGCGCGTTACTGAGTAAATTACGAAAAAAAGGCCAATCCCGGTACATACGACGCAAGGTTTCAAGTCGTTCCGGATTTCCGGCGCACCAAGAGGAAAGACTTAATCCGATTCCGTACCAGGCGGGAAAAGTCTGTCTGGACTGTGCCCATGCAAACACCCAGCCGATTGCTCGCACCGAATTTTTAGATCGATCCTGTTTTTTACGATGCGAAGGCCTCGAGCCTATATTAAGCTGGCCGATCTCACCCACTGGCGTGGCTTCGTAAAAATAGTCCAAAAATCCGGGGGTACGCTCGGTCAGTTCACGATAACCCTGTTCACCGATTTTTGCCAGTTCGTCCATTACCGCCAAATTTTCCTCGCTGTCGCGAAGCACCGGTTGAACCAGGCTGACGCTGGCTTTAAGCAGGCCGGTAATGCCCATCGTCAGTTCATACACCGCAGTTTCCATATTGTTATAGCGATAAAACAAGACCTCGCCCTGCTCGGTAAATTTGATTTGTCCGCGTACGGTATCAGGCGGCTGTGCCAGAATAGCTTCATGAGTCGGACCGCCACCCCGCCCTACGGTACCGCCACGACCATGAAACAAGCGGCATTTTAGCCCGCGTTGCTCGATTAATTCAGTCACTCGTCGTTGTGCTCTGGACAAGCCCCAGGCCGACGCCATAATACCGCCGTCTTTACAGGAGTCAGAATAGCCCAACATGATTTCCTGCCGGTCTTCCGAAACATTCAATAACGCCTGATAGGTCGGAGTCTCCAAAAGCCGGGTTAGCACATCTTCGATTCTGTTTAAATCATCGATGGTTTCAAACAAAGGACTGACACCAATATGACAATGCCATTGTCCGCCAACACGACCGACCAGTCCGCTTTGTGCCGCCAGCAACATCACTTCCAACACATGGCTGGCGGAATGGGTCATCGAGATCACATATTTACCAAAGCAGTTGGAACCTATTTCACGCTGCATTCGTGCCATTACATCGAACAACTCCAGAGTTTCCAGCGTTGCTCTTGATAACTTGGCACGGTCATACATTAACCCGCCCGGCGCACCAATAGCCTCGCTCAATAAATTCAACCGCCCGTCTTCATCCAATGCGTTGTAATCCAGAGCCAACGCCTCGGATAAAATTTCGGCGACCGCTTGAGTATGTCGAGTAGATTCCTGCCTCACATCCAATTGCATTAAATGAAAACCGAAAGTTTCCGTCAGCCGTATAAAATCGCTTAGTTCAAGACGTGCAATATCTTCATCACCATGTTGCCGTAATGATTTATCGATCTGTCTCAAATCGGCCAAAAATTCCGCCGCACAAGAATAAGCATGCCGATCAGGCAACTCGGGGTCATCCTGCAGACGCAGGTTAATCAGAAACAAAGTTCGTTCCATTCGATACTTCATCAACATCAATTTATGCCGATAAGGTTCCTGACCATAAAGGTTTGCCAAACGTAATACAGCTGGACCTAACAACTCCTGATCGAAACTTAGACTGGTTAAAAAATCTTCAGAAAATTCATTCAATCCGACCGAGTGCGAAAGCTGGCCGGTTAACCCTTCCAGTCGTCTGATATATTCCTGCACAATAGTTTGCGCTTGTCGACGCAAAGCCAACGTAGTGATATCGGGTGTAACATTCGGGTTGCCGTCACGATCTCCGCCGATCCATGAGCCGTAGCTTAAAAAGCTTGGTATACGAATTTTTCCGGCAATGTCTTCCCCATAGACATCTCTTAAAGCACGTTCGAAATTTCGATATACCAGGGTAGTCGCCTGAAAAAGAGACAAAGAAAAATAAAATAAGCCGGCATCAATCTCATCCGTCACCACCAGTTTTCTGGAACGCACCTCATCGGTTTTCCATAGCAATTGCAATTGTGATTGCAGACGCTCCAGCGTTTCTTTACGCATAAAGCCTTTCAGGCCTCTATTACTCAAAGCTTCCTGGGTCTGAAACACATTACGCAAAGCACCTTTTATCGTACGTCGCTTTGCTTCAGTCGGATGCGCTGTCATCACCGGCAGATAAAGCAATTCGTCCAACAGGTTTTGCAATTTATCGGCCGTCACACCTGACTCTTTTAAGGTAATCAAGGTATCATGAAATGACCCCGGCCAAAAATGACCCACCTGTTGCTTACGTCTCTGTTTTAAATAATAAGATTCCTCGGCGATATTGAGCAGACTGAAATAATGGTTAAAAGCTCTAACCACCTCACTGCTGGCTTCATCATCCAGGCCTTCAATAGTATTTTGCAGATGTTGTCTTTTTAAAACACTACTGTCGTGCAGCAATCTGGAAAATTGCCGCTGAAGCTTATCGACGGCCAAATAGACTTCAGGCTTGGCTTGGTCTTTCAATACCCGGTTTAATATCGATCCTAAAACGCGTATGGACTGACTGAGCTTTTTATCCTCATCAATTGTGTTCACGTAAATCCCCTTAAAAATTCTCAAATATATGCTTCGGACTGGTTAGCAAAGCCTGTATAAACATGTAGTTGGCTTACCGCCGAGTGGTTTAATTCATGATTAGCTTGTCAAATCATAAATAAAGTCAGCAATGTGCCGGGCTTATCAACTGTTGATATAGAATATTACCCTTGTTTATTATTGTAAAATAGAATATATAAAATATTTACATAGATAAAACCTATACAAACATCTATTATGGAACGAATTAATTATCAACATTTGTTTTATTTTTGGCATGTCGCCCGTGAACAAAGTATTACCCGCGCAGGTGAGAAACTACATTTGGCTCAACCAACCATCAGTAGTCAATTAGCCGTTTTCGAGCAGGTCATCGGTGACAAACTGTTTTATAAACAAGGCCGCAAACAGATATTAACCGAAACAGGAAGAGTGGTATTTCATTACGCAGATGAAATCTTTTCTCTGGGACAGGAGCTGACCAATACCTTAAAAGGTCGACCCACCGGTCAGGGCATGCGCTTAACGGTTGGTGTGGCGGATGCATTACCCAAATTGGTGGTTTACAGAATGATCGAACCGGCATTTCACTTACCGGAACCGGTACAAATAATGTGCTATGAAGATAAAGCCGAACGACTGCTTGCAGAAATATCCTTACAGGGTCTGGACCTTGTGCTTTCCGATTCTCCACTGACCCCGACCAGCGATACCAAAGCCTTCAATCACCTGCTAGGCGCCTGTCCGGTAACAGTCTTTGGTTCACCACAATTAGCAAATATCTATCGGAAGAATTTCCCTCGCTCATTAAACGGAGCCCCTTTTTTACTCCCGACTGGAAACACTGCGCTTAGACGCTCACTAGATCAATGGTTCGATACCGAAAGCATCAGTCCGAAAATTTTGGCGGAAATCGAAGACAGCGCCTTAATCAAAACCTTCGGCAGTGGAGGTACCGGGCTATTTGTAGCCCCCAGTACAGTCGAAAAAGAAATCCAGCTGCAATATAATGTTGAAATCATCGGCCATATAGCATCGGTGCAAGAGCGCTTTTACGCCATTACCGTGCGAAGAAAACTCAAACACCCGGCTGTCACAGCCATACTGGAAAATGCGAAAGAGAAGTTGTTTTATAATATTGCAGATATATCTTAATTTATTCGAATGTTGTACGTTTGGAACGCCGTCAAAACTATACGGAAATATCTTACTTCAACTACAATTATCTTCTAATAGTTTTATATAATTTAATTGGGGAATAATAATCCGGTTTACATACACTCTCCCTTTGATTTGTTCTTTCGTTTTATTTATAAGGATTTAAATTGTTGAATAAATTATCAATGAAAAATACGAAATTTTGGTTTTATCTCATTTCTCTGGCTGTAATTTACTTGATATTAGCCAATATTGTACTGCAGTATTTTTCTAATTCCGGCAATGTTACTTTAGTGTGGTTTCCCGGTGGATTGGGATTGTCGATTTTGTTGATAGGAGGAATAAAATACTGGCCGAGCATTTTTATTGGTGCATTTACAGCCGGCATTTCAGTTGATGATCCCATTTGGGTTTCTTTAATCATTAGTATAGGCAATACGTTTGAGTCTCTTACTGGCTTCTGGTTATTAACCAGATTTCTATGTTTTGATAGCAAACTTTCTTCATCGCGTGACTATTTAAGACTCTGTTTTACAGGATTAATGTGTTCCTGGGTTAGCGCTTTAACCGGCCCCAGTGCATTATTATTTGCCGGTCTGATTAATCAGCCGAATTTTATTCATAGCATTCTGTGCTGGTGGCAAGGGGATGTACTTGGCATCCTCTTAGTAACTCCATTAGTACTAGTATGGCGGAAATTACCCCTCGAATGGTTATCAAGTACAAAAATAGCAGAAACCCTTTGTTGTTTTGGCTTTGCCTTTTTATTTGGGCAAGTTATTTTTTTAGACTGGTTTGCATCTTTTTTTCAAAATCATCCCCCCGGTTATTGGGTGTTTCCGTTTGTTGTCTGGGCGGCCATACGTTTTGACTGTCGTGGCGCACTGCTGGTCATCTCGATAACAGCAGCACAGGCTTTATTAGGTATTAGTAACAATGTAGGAATTTTTTCAACAGCTTTTATTCAAACCAACCTGTTTAATTTCTGGTTTTATATATTCGCCTTAACGCTGGTTGGTATATTAGTTTCCCTCATTATTAGTGAACGGGAACAAATTTCAAAGGCATTGTTAGAAAGCGAGGAACGCTGGAAGTTTGCCTTAGAGGGCGCTGGCGACGGTGTATGGGACTGGGACATAAAAAATGACCATGTTTATTTATCCAATCGATGGAAAGAAATGTTTGGTTATGACGGTAATGAAAAAGACAATACTTTTGAGGATTGGAAAAAATGTTTTCATCCTGAAGAGGTACAGTCTTTTATTGAAGAAATGCAAAGTTGTTTAAATAAAAATAAATCACATTTAATCAAAGAACACCGGATTCAATGTAAAGACGGCAGTTGGAAATGGTCATTGGCTCGAGGTATGAGCATTCATGGTAAAGATGATCAGCCACATCGTATTATAGGGACTCATTCAGATATTTCTAAACAAAAACGTGATGAAGAATTACTACAGGAAGCTAAAGAGGCTGCTGAAAAAGCCAATCTTGCCAAATCAGAATTTTTATCGCGAATGAGTCATGAGTTACGTACACCACTAAATGCGATCTTGGGTTTTTCACAATTACTCAATACTGATGAAATGACTAATGATCAACATGAAAACGTCTGCGAAATTCTATTTGCCGGTCATCATTTATTGGAATTGATTGATGATATTCTTGATATATCGAAAATTGAGTCGGGTCAATTTAAACTGAGAATAGAGTCATTAAAATTAAACCCCTTGCTAGACCATAGCATATCACTATTGGAATCTTTGGCGAAAGAAAACACGGTTACTGTTATAGATAACATAAGTTCCGGCCCGAAATATTATATTAAGGCCGACATGCTTCGCTTAAATCAGGTCTTTATAAACTTATTGTCCAACGCCATCAAATATAACCGACCGGGAGGAACGGTAACATTAAACAACGAAGTCTCAAGACCAGGTGTTCTTAAAATAACTTTTACGGATACAGGAAATGGAATAGACCAAGAACAGATAAAAATGCTTTTTAAGCCTTTTGAACGCTTGGGTAAGGAAAATTCAGGAATTCAAGGCACAGGTATTGGCCTAAATGTCACGAAGAAACTTATTGAAGCAATGGATGGAAATATTACTGTCAGCAGCAAAGTCGGCGAAGGCAGCATTTTTTCAATTGAACTGCCTATGGTTGAATACAATTAACGAGCATCTACACGCACCAATTACCAGGGTCAGAAATCTGATTTTCCCGTACTGCATAATCCAGAATTCAATGGAATGTTTTATATACTTACAACAAACTCATTAGCCTTTAACGATAGACCAAGTCAGTAAAACGCTCTACAGGTGTAATCCCCCCATTCATCCAAACACCCGATCAATAAAATAGCAAACATCTTTCATTTCCTGTCGGCATAAATGGTGGCCGATTGGATATTCGTGCCATTGCACCGGGTAATGGCGTTCCTGTAGGATGTTGAACGCCGCTTTTCCGTATTCGATGTCTACAGCAGTATCCAGATTGCCATGCGCCATAAAAATAGGCGTATCGGCATTAGCCCACGTTGCTTTTTTTGCCAGTTCGTTTGCAGTGGATAGATAGGTAGACAATGCGACGACGCCGGCCAGTTTTCTTGGATAACATAGCGCTGTATGCAGGGCGATACAGCCGCCTTGTGAGATTCCCATTAATAGAATATTTTCACTGGCAATACCGGCCTCGATTTCCCGGTCGATCAATTGGTTGATTGCCATTGCCGACCTGTCGATACCCTTTACATCCGTTCTGGCATTTAACACTATTTCGGAAATGTCGTACCATGAGCGGGTGTTTAAGCGCCGTTCACCACTGGTCATCATATCCCGCACCGGGGCACTGGGGGAAATAAAACGGATATGCGCCTGTTTTTTCAATTTTAATAGCGGTGCGACAGATTCAAAATCATCGCCATCCGCGCCCAGGCCGTGAAGCCAGAAAATAGTATAACGCGGCTGTTTTTTACTGGGAATTTCAATAAATTCCAAAGTTTCTATCGGTTGCTGCCGGAACAAATCGGCCAGAAGTTGAAACATGGGTTATTTTTAAGATAGGTTATTAATCCGTTGAAAGCATACCTGACCAACGAGCATCAGTCATAAGAAAACTGTTATTTGGCTGTCTTGTAAAAATTAAGACCTGATTTCCATTGTACAATGTTTGCAAGCCATATTAAGAGGAGATTTAAATCCTGAACCATTTTTTAAGTAAATACACAAAACAAGAATCATTCATTGTTTTTAATCAGATCAAATTACTTCTCGTCCAAATACCAGACTCCATCTGTGCCCAGTAAGCCTCTATCAAGCCACTGTGTAATGGTAGCGCAGTCTTTTTGAAAAATTTCCGGACACGCCTGCTCAGGCACCTTGTTTTGCTCTATATGGCTGAGCCAATCTTCCCATAACGCGATATTTTCTTTACTAAACCGTTCGTCATCCATTTTACCCAGCGCATAGAGCTCAGCAGGTAATTTTCGGCCCTTGACACTCATCTGACCTAACCGCCTGACCACCAGTCCGGTTTGATCTACAAAACCGACAAAATCATTTGTGACTATAATTTCCGTATTAAACAAACGAGTCAGGCTTTCAACCCTGGAAGCCAAGTTTAACGGATCACCTAACACACCGAATTTTCTTACCCCGGCTTCCGGCCCGAGGTCACCCATAATTACCGTACCCACAGAAATCCCAACGCCGGCATTGATAATGGTTGAAATTTTCTTAAGCGTCTGCTCTTCAATTGTATCTTTATACCGATCCATCAGACCGGCAAAAAATTGTTTTTGCAGCTCAGCCAGCTCCACGCTGCCTTTAAGCGCATTGGTCAGAGCATCACCCGGTTGTCCTGCCTGGAAGGGCCAGTAGTAACACACCAGATCTCCAACGTAAGCTTCCAGCCAGCCATTATATTTATCCTGCAAAACTATGGAGGTATCGCTTAAATAATCATTCATTAACCCCAACACATGGGCCGGATCCTTCAATAAACCGGTTACTGTCGTGTATCCGGCCAAATCACTCATTAATACGACAGCCTGGCAACGACGATTTTGAAAGGATTCATTGGGTTTTAACGATAACAGCAAATGATGAATTTGTCGGGGCATATATTGACTGATTAACTTACCTTCTTTTAAGCCAACCACAAGCTGCATAGTCAATACTTGCGCCATACCGACAATAAACCCTGACATGGAGGAGGTCACCGGCCACAACTGGATAATCGGATTAAGAAAACACAAGGCAAGCAAACAACTAAAAAATATTAAGGTTACTAATAACAGATAGATTTGTTGCAAATATTTACCGGCCAGAACCCCGATTATTGCCGCCAGCAGAAAAAGCATATATTTTATGACATCGATTGGTTCACGAGGATGATCCTGATTTAACAAGGTTTCGAGCGCATCCGCCAGGAACTGGGCACCGGGATTCATGAGCTGAGGACTAAACAGTGCCGTAGTCATAGGTGTGATGAAAATATCCGTCGATTCATTGGGTGCGGTGACCTGAAACACCACGACCTTATCCTTAAACGGCATTGCAGCCTTTGCCGCAATCCGTTCATCACAGGAAGCCAATACACTCACGGGAAAGATTATCTTGTTGCCGGCAGTTTGAATTTCAAAAGCGGGGACACTGTGTCTGATCCGTCTGCATCGACGACCGTCATTACATATTTCATCTTCCGGCTGATGAATTAATGCCTCCAAACCGTTCGGATTGATAAATCCCGCCAAACTTAATACCGCATGATCTTCTGATAAATCAAACCAACGGGCTATTGGGCTATCTTTGGTTATAAGCCGATCACTTGCAACCACGCCTTGTTCAGGAATGACTGCCGCCGCATCCCAGTCAAACAGTAAAAAATCGGGTAACCCCTGATCCTGATCAAGATAAGGCGCTATTCGGAAACGTTCAATAGCCTGCTCGCTCATTCTAAGCGGCGCATTGCCCAGGTCACTGTTATTGACCAGACATTGTTCTGTTGAAGCAATGGTACATTCCGGCTGTGACCAGCGCACACTACCATCGGTTTCCATGCATACAGCGTAGGGCATCTTACCCTCCATTTCCTTGGCGACCCTGGCATCAAGAAACACACCTTTAACCCCGGCTGCAACCAGCCGTTCTGCAGCCCTGGCAAATAACGGCAAAGCTTGCTTTCGCCCCACCCTGATCGGCACATCATCATCCAGGGCCACGATAGCGGAATGCTGCCAAACCGTTCTGGCCTGGAAAACCACCGCCGAATCATGTACCCAATAGTCAATTTTATTACCCAGGCCATGATCGACAAGATAAGCAACAGTAAAAGCGACAACTATAAATATTAAACTCAGTTTCTTATTTATAATTGCATATCCCTTCATCGCTGTTGATTTCAGAAATGAATATTATAGACAGTATCCTGCTCTACATCGATAATGGGAGCGGAAAACACCGCTGCCGCAACACAGTCTCCCAGCTCCTTATCCTGAGCGGATTCGGCACCATTGACATCAATCGATAGATTACTAATCTGACCCGAGTTTTTAAGCATCCAGCTTACATCCAGCGCAGAGTCATTCTGATACAGATCACGGCATAAATTAATTTCTGCCTTAATTCCCTCAAGGTCTGGTCCCGGTTTATTGGTCTTTTCGGACTTATCAGTCATTGTGAAAATACTACGCATTTTGACCGATGAGGTTCTTTCTACCGTATTTGCACTGACTGTAGTTGGCTTAATGGCCGCGATAGCACAGAAAAAGACATTCTTCTTCTGTTCAGAGTCACAAACTAATTTGCTTTTAGATTTCATGGCACAATGAGTTAAACCCTGCGGTGCCAACCAGGGAGACGTTAATGAATCGACAGTAATATTAACCGCCTGAGTATGTCTATTCTGACAAATCATCTGAAAATTGTTATCAGAACCGGCATTGATATACAACCAAAGCCTCGCATTGGGTGCCAAAGCCACGGTACTGCCAATCCCCAGTGCTGAGTGCTGTTCACAGTCATTACTTGTTATTGCTGCGCCTCTACTTTTGTCCTGCAAAAATTTAATAACGCCACATTCTTCTGCCTGGGCCGTTATTTGAAAACTCAGCATTATCAACAATGCAATACTTGTCACTAATTTACCGTACATAGATTTCACCTAATCATTTTAAAAATTTTAACTGTTCAGTAAATCCCAGTCGCTCTTATGATCACTACCGTAGATTTCATCGGTTCCACATTATTGAGTTAACACTATAAAGTGCTCGCCATTCATATCGTATATATGCAGCACTCCGTCAACATATTCGCCATAAACATAACTTTCCTCACCCTGTTCATTAAACATATGGCCTCTAATTTCCTTGCCATCAATCAAGTCTACAACAAACCGAACATATTTACGTTTTACATAACCTTGAATTTCATATTTTTCTATCTTCTTTTTTCTGGTTTTAACTTTCTTTTTCTCCGGTGGTTGAACTTCAGCAAAAGATACCGCCGCCAAAAGAGAGTTATCTTCCTGAGAAGGGTCAGCCTGAACTAAGCCACTCATTAAAATAAATACGATCCACAGAATATTTAAAAAAAAATTTTTCATTAAAATTAATCCGGCTCAATATCACCAACGCCAACAACCTTGCGCGTAATTTTCTTTGGCTGACCAAAATAAACAATATCACCTACTCCGAAAACACTGGCATTTAACTCATTCTGCGCGTTTACTTTTGCATCGCCGGAGCCATTTAATGTTACCGTCACAATATCGGCTTGCAGTTGACTTGCATCTGCATCCCCGGAGCCTTCAAGCTTCAGTTCCAAACCGGCAACTTTACCATTGGCAACCAGATCTACTGTACCGGCCAGGTCCACCAGCAGTTTTTCACCCGAAACATTTTTCAATATGACATGGCTAGAACCATTGACTTTTATAACCTCGAGCCGAGGTGAGGAAATGCGTACGATAAGAGTCTGTTCGGTTTTATATGACTGATTAATTGAAACTAATAAAGTATCCTCTTGTACCGTCAGGCGGGGCAAATCAATTAAATTGTCATCACCTTCAATTTCGACTGAAAAATTACCCGGCTGATATTCAACGTCAAAACCACCGGCAATGGTAATTTTTCTGAATGCGTCTATTTTTATCAGTTTTTTTGCCCTGACACCTGAACCGACTACACCGTTAAAATCAGCCGACATATCCACGCCATTAATAATCACTTTGCCGGTCGACACAGTATTTTCCGAGCGAAAAAAAGACTCCGCCCCTACAACCTGTACGTCAGTTAATAAAGTGATTAGTAAACATGGAATAATACAAGAAGCGTATCTTTTCATGACTGATAACCTTAGGTTACGGCGCTTTATAAATTTCTACGCGTCTGTTTCCTGCATCATAAGCATCCAGACCGGATAAAGGATTGCTCTCGCCTTTACCGGCAACTAATAATCTGTCTGCAGCCACATGGTAATACTTGACCAAATAAGCTTTGACCGCTTCGGCTCGACGCCTGGATAACTGCTGATTATATGCCGGGCTACCGGCAGCATCGGTATGACCTTCGATCAGAATTCTTTCATTCGCCAAAGCATCCATACGCAACATTTTGCCGATTTCATTCACATAAGAAATAGATTCGGGTAATAAATCAGCCGAGTTATAGGCAAATTTAATCGGTAACCCGATACCGGTTCTGCTTTGCGCCGCCACAGTCTCCGCCACTTGCGCCGGTGTCTGTGTTTGAGGTTGCGGACCAAAACTAATGGATCGGGTTTTAATCTTTGGCGCCTGCCCGGATGAGGTTTGCTGTCCGGAAAACAGGATTTTTGCCATTTCCTCCGCACTGGGGGCCTGATCGCGATACATTTTTACCTCTTCGGCATAAACTAAAGCACTGCTGCTTAACAGAATGCCTGCCATTAGATAACTTGATTTGTTAAACATAATACTTACCTCTCTAATTCCACTCACTTATTTGCCAGTCACTTTAATAACCCGACCCTGTGCATCAAAAATGACAATTTGGGTTTGATATTCCCATGACTGATCCATCACCGTTCCGGCACAGCTATAACAAGGCCTTCCCCAAGCTGCCTTAACCTGTTCCCGAGTCATGCCTTTATCAACAAAACCCTGTTCGATCAATTTCACTGTCTCCGGAGTCCATTCCGGATGTTCGGCAATCATTTCATATCTTCTTACCGGTGGCGCCTCGCAAGCCAATAATCCAAAAATTAAACCGGCAATAATTAGTTTTCGCATTTTTTACCCCTTAAATTAATGAATTGTCATATCAACTGCGGCTCTGATATTGAATCCGGCCATTTTTTGTTCATCAAAGCCACCATTACTGGTAAAAAATAAATCTCCCGATGCAATCGGCGTTTCACTGGCAACAGCCCTGATCTTATCGGTACCCGCCGGACCTTCAATATTTAAGGCAAAACTGCCGTCAGCCGGTGGAACCCGATAGGTTATGCCGGGTTTACAGTAGTTATCACTTTGATAAACATTGGGAAATAATGTTGAAATTTCACCTTTGGAGTTGATGACCACTACCCTTACAAACATCGGTTTATCAACAGTAAAACTCACCACGGCTTGATCTCCGATATTAAAATCAGTTTTGTTCAGTTGTAGGTTTATTGAACCTTGGCCAGCGCCATAATCAGTATCGGCAACACGAATCTTTGTTGCCGGCTGCTGATAAGCCGGTTTAGCCTGAGCATAAACTGTAGTCGGTGCCGGCATGGTATTTCTTTTATGCTTGGTTAAATGATTAACAGGAACATTTTCAAATAAAGCCAAAAAGGTTTGCTCGTTAACGCCGGCTGAAGACAAACCATGCTTACCAGAAAAAGTCTGTAGTGCTGCCTGTGTTGCAGCATCCATAACCCCTGTCAATTGCACCGCATGACCATACAGGTACAAATAAGATTGCATGGTTGAAATTCTTTCCGCTTCTGACATCGCATAAAAATCACTGATAACCTGATCAATCACAACATCATCTTTGGAAGAACCCGGCAACAACCGCCAATAAGGCAATTTTTGGTATCGTCCAACCAACTGCACCATACTTAACTCCACCAGCAACCTGACACCGGCATGTCTGCCTTGTACTTTTTTAATGGTTCCTTTTGCGCCAAAGGTGACACTTTTAACGGTAAAAGCGAAACTGTCTTCTTTCACGGATTTATGCAGTTTAATACCATTAACCGCCTGAATTCTTGGGATACCGGCCAGCGTTTTAAAATCGATTAAATTAAAATCCAAGGTTACTTGCGCCAAAGAGCCTTTATTCTGGTCTTCAAAATCAAATCCGCCTTCAAGACTGCCTTTTATTTCAGCGGCAATATTGAAAGAATCGCCTTTAGTGACCAACCCCCGGTCAAATTCTGTAATACCGCCCGAAACAATAACATCAGGAATAAGCTTATTGGCAAAATCCGAATATCCGGTATTTTGAGAGTTGGCTAAAAATTCCGGATCATAAGGAATAAAGGTAACATTCCCGCCGACACCGTTAAGTGTACTTTTAACTATTTCGGTAATATCTCTGGGAATTTCTGCTCGAGTAGCGGCAGACGAACCGGTATTATCCGAAATATTTTTACTCATGATATTGAGCGGCTTGCGTCCATAGATCACACTCATCATCCCCAGTTTCCTGATCGCATCGGAATAGACAGTCGACTTGGTTTCGGGAAGAGTATTATTCAGATCGGTATCTGCACTTTGGGGATTTAAAGCACAAGCACCTAATAGAAGCGTTAAACCCAAGGAAAAAAATCCAGAACTTATTCTTTTCATCATCACACTATCCGTCATCATGTTTTGAAAGTTTTTTATTTAGTACAGACACTCGATGTGCCCTTATTGTTGGATAAATTAACAATGGTCGCACCTTTCAAATTACTGCCGGCACCTATTTTAATATTACCCGTACCATCGCAGCCACCTGACTCTGACTGCGAACTATTATTCCCGCCCGATTTTGATTTTGATTTTGCAATCGCACTTCTTTTAATAAAATTAATATTTTTATCCAGGTCTAAACTGTCATCAATTGGGTTATCTAATTCGATACCATCATCCAAATCATCGGCATTAGCATTAAATGTCAGCAACAACATAACAAACAAGGCAAAAACAATTTTCACATTATCACCATTTATTTTACGAAAATACTGGCCATCGTTGATGGCATAATTAATCGGGTATGGTTCATAGTCTCATAACCACATTTTAACTTCTGTGAATTATTACCCTGCCGATCTGTTGATTGAAACATCTCTAAAATAAAAAAGGTCTCTTGAGAACTCAAGAGACCTTTAGTATTTATTGATTAACAATCATACAAAACAATCAACCGGTATCATTCACCGGTTTTTATTACCCGTACGACTTACTATCAACATAGATTATTCAATGGTAACTGAACCAGTTGTTGCGGTATTACCTTCACCGACAGCAATAGTGGCATTACCTTTATTATTTGATTTATTGATAACGATACTTTTCTTTACTTCAGAATCTTTAATATTTACCGAACCGGTACTGGCCATATTGTCTTTACCGACTGCAATAGTGGCATTACCTTTATTGTTTGACTTATTAATAACAATGGATTTTTCAACTTTTGATTCAGCCATTACTGAAGTTGAAACCAACACTACAACTGCACCGATACCTGCTACAAGAAATTTTTTCATGCGAGTCTCCTCATGTAATCAGTTAATACTGTGAATCCTTAGACTAATTTAATTCCTTATAAATCACAAGCTATTTTGCATTAAATAGAGGAAAGTCTTTGCCCATGGTAAAAGCTGTCGGCTCCTGAGCCGCCTGTAGATATTTTTTTGAAAATTCAGGTATGGTTTTGGTGGAAAAAGTAGCCAGCTCATGTGCACTGACCTGGTTATTTTTTGGCCACCAATCCGCATCTCCTTGCATGCCTTTTGTGACTACATAGGTAAATAAACCATGTCCTAAATCCGATAACTCCGCCGCTTCCTGATCCCTTCGGGTCGCGGTTAACACGGTAATCCCCACAGAACGACTGATGTCGCGGCTAAAATGGCGCTGAGAATTCTGTAGACGCCTGAATGAACTGACACTTTCACCCGAATAACAGGCATCCACCATCAAAAATATATGCTGGATACTGGAATCCATAAAGATTTCGCTCAGTTCCGTCGCTGAAATACCAACAGTCGTGAAATAATTCATATCAGGCTGTAATGTTGTTTCATGCGGCAAGAAATACCATTCGCCTTTAACCGACAGACCATGCCCGGCGAAATAAATCGCCATAACATCTTCCTGTGCGCCCTGACTGACTTCTCTTAGTGTAGAAAGTATTGAAAGCTTGGTCGCATTAGCGTTATATAAATTGTACTTGGCGGTTTGTTCAAAACTGACCAGATCAGTCGTACTCATTAGCCTGGAAATAGTCTCCGCATCAGCCACACTGTAATCCAGATTCAGACGCTGATCCTGATATTGATTGACGCCTATCGTAACAACGCGTAACAAAGATGGTGGAGCAGCCTTTTCAACTTTGAATTGCGCTTCAGCGCCTGCCCCCTCAATTCCCATTTTATTAGCAGCAACGACTTTTATGGTGTTTTCACCTGAAACCGGATCTACCACCAGTCTCATAGTCCTGCGCTGCCGTTCCTGTTCGACAAACTGCTTATCATCCTGCAGAATTTTATTTAAAACCACCGCCTTGGCATTATGATAAAAATTGACCTTGCCAATCCCTCCGCCCTGGCCGAATACATCAACTGTTAACTCAACCTTATCCCCCATTGTTTTAACATCCCTGACCACGACATCCAGTTTGGGCGGCAAGGTAATGCCCTGCTGAACCGCATTAGGGTCTTTATTAATATACTCACCGCCGGTTAAAACCGTCATCAATAAGCCGGGCTCATAATATTTACCGGAAAAACTGTCCAACGGAATATCCTGATCTGCCGCTTCCCAGGAAACATTCACCATGCCTTTTTCCGAGCTGTCAAAACGTCCAACGCTATCCAGCACCGTCCAGCCCTGCTTAGTGGAAATTAACTGCGCCAACTCCTTGCCAGAGCTTGTATCCCAAACCAAAACCTGGCCATTGTCCATAGCTGTAATCACTCGCTTGCCGTTCTGTAACAGAGCAACGCTTTTTATATCGACATCCTCTTTTTGAATAGTGACTAGCTGTTGACCTTGTTGATTGGTAATAACAACTTGACCATCATTATTAACAAAAGCATAAACGCCATCAGACAAGCCATCCAGAGCGGTTATATCGAAGCCCACATTCTTGCTGGATAACTGCTTACCGGTTTTTATATCCCAAAGCACAAGCTGACCATCACGATAAGCAACCTCTAACCCAGGCCCATTTAAACCAAAGCTTACCAGCTGTTTATCATCATTCGATAAAGTCTGTATTGTTTCCCCGGTTTTTAACGAGACAATTTCCAAAGTATCTTTAGTTGAAAACAGCGACGCCTGTCGCTTATGTAATACAGCATATTGTTTTCCCGGCACTAATTTTGCGGTAATAATGCCGCCTTCATTGATGGATTTGCGCCATAACCGGGTTTTGTCTTTTAAATTCCATAGCGTCAAGTTATTTTCCGCATTAACCAGCAAGATCCCGGCATCAGTAGACAGTTCCAGGCTTTTTACCTCTTCTTGCTGAATGGGCAATCTATATTTCTCATTCGCAGTTAATACATTATGGCCTTCTAATAGTTTGTTTCCGGCTGAGAAAAGAATTTGCTGTTTAGCATCCATAACAACCGACCGCACCTTACCCGACGACAATTTAACCATCGGCCGTTGCACCCCCAGTTCCAAGTCCCAAACACGGGCAGAACCATCTTCAAGCACCAGAGATAAAAAACGCTTATCAGAAGACAATCGCATATGTTTAATCTGCCCTGAGGAATTCCGAATTTTTAATTGAGGAATAATAAGATTATCAAACAGATTCTTGGCAATATTATCGCTAACCGTCCTTGTAATCTGACTGGTAGCCAGACTAGGCATCGGCCTGGATATGCCAAAATCAGCCTGTGCAGCCGGCGCCATAACCGATACCAGTACTGTCCAAATAAAACCTGTTTTTTTAATTATCATGATCCTGCCTTTTAAACTGTCTACATTATGCCTATCTATTTAGCATATATCAGACTGTTACTTTGTTAAAAATTTACATTCTTATTTACAACAGTTTGTTGCTTTTGTGCTAATATTTGTTTTTAAGAACCTGATCACAAAAAAACAAACCGGTACCCGAGGTATATTTATGTTCGACATAAAAAACAAACAGCTACGCACGCTGTTATTTCTTCCTTTATTTTGCCTTAGCCAATATAGCAATGCCTCTACTGTTGGAGCCCTGGTCTCAATAACAACGGACTGTACCAGCGCGGGACTTGGCTATACCCTGCTGGGAACCGGTTTTATTTCCGGGGGTTCCTTTATCCCGGATATTTTTGGTTCCCCTGTTTATCAATGTACCGAAGGTAACAGTGCAACCACCCAAGCTAACCAACAAATGACGCGTGAAACGCATTGGCTTATTAGCGACCATTTAATGAAAGAGGTTTTTCAAGCCTTTATAAGCGAATATTCGTCTGACAATGCCAATAAAGCAGCCGCGTCCTCTGACGGCAATGATTACACACCTGACGCAGTTTGGGGCGTAAGCTCTTTCTCAGAAATCACCAAAGACAATGACAGCAATCAATCGCATTTCGACACTGATATTTATCATTTTGTTGGCGGTGTGGATAAGCGTTATGGCGATCTGTTTTTCGGTTCCGCTTTAACTTATGCCTATGCCGAATATGAAGTTGCCAGCGGCAATGATTCCAGCTCGCATACCGTTGGTGTTACACCGTATGTGGCATATAAAATCAATGACTTTTTATTTGCTTCAGCGTTAGCCGGTTATAACTACACTAATACCAATTTTTCATCGTCTAATAACATTGAGACCGATACCCACGAATATGTCACGGAAGGTAATATCAACGCCTATAAGGTGATTGAATCGTTTATTTTCAAAGGCCGTGCGGGGGTACGTTATAAGCATACCAACTCATCTGCAATTCAAAGTGCTTTTAATCGTGATAACGACTTTGACGAACTGACCTGGGTAGGTGATGTTGAATTCGGTTATCAGGTTAATGACAATATTCGTGTCTACACCGGCACTTTATATGAATATGTTGACCGTGAAACCAGTGCTGCCAGCACACTGGTCAATGATGGCATTGCTTTTATGCGCTATGGCGCCGAGTATTCCATTAACAAGGACCTGTTAGTCGGTGCAAGACTGCAGCATGACCTGAATGATGAAGACAACGATTACCTGACTGGTAGCATTAACGTCAGACTGGCATTGTAATAAGCAAACCCAGACTGCAAAAAAGCCCGATTTCTATCGGGCTTTTTTATGTCTGTCAGTTGATGATTTTCGACCAGATTTTTGACCAGCAACAGGTATGATCAAATCCGTTAAGCACTTTAAGATCAGTCTGTTTCTGTTTATCCGAATAGGCTTTTACCACTTCCGGCGGTACCGTTTCATCCTCTTCACCGGCCAAATGTAGCTGAGTTATGACGGGTTTTAAGACCGGTTGTTCAATCGGATTCAAAGAATCCTGCAAACCTTGATAACCGTGGTAATGACTCCATGCAGCCACATCCAGATTGGCTGCAACAGTAATCAGTTTTACCGTTTGTGTAATATAGGGGGCCATTAATGCGGCCAATGTCCCACCGCCACTATAACCGATCAAAACAACCTGCTGATAGGGGTGTTTAAACAACCATTGCTTCAAGGCTTTAACCAGACTGTCACGTACAACCTCAGAATAACGATGTGAAGTCCAGAATTTATAGTGACAGGTTTGAGCTAAATTTAAACCATAATAACAGGGCCGACCCAAAAGTATTGCCGGATGCTTATCTAAAGCCATCAGTTCCAAAATTAACGGGTTACGCGCGGTAGGGTCCTTTGCTACCCAACGTTGCTGTCGCCAGGGAGTACCATCCCCATCCAGATAGACATGTAAAACCTTCTTATCCGCAGAACCATAAACGGCTTGATTTAAATATAAACGATGCTGAAACGTTGAGCTTTCTATGGCTGAAGAAAAACCATACTCCAGCGCCATATTGGAAAAGCGCTGACTAGGGGTGGCACAGCCGTATAATTGTACAGCCAGTAATAATACTGCCGAACTACTGAGACACTTCATCTTGTTTGCACTGCTATAAAGCATGAATATTTAACTGATAAAGAGAGGAATTAACCGCCAATGCGGCATAAACGCCCTGAGCCAGATTTAATTCCTGCACGCTCCATTGTTCCGCATCGCCGTAATCAGCCGGTATTTGCCTTAACCTGGCCTGAGTGTCTAAATCGATAACACATTGGGATAAACCCAGTGCTATACCACGCCCGGTTGCTTTGACCACGGCTTCCTTACAGGTCCAGAAGCGAAAAAAAACATCTGCCTGCCGATCCTTTGGCAGGCTATGCCAAAATGTCAGCTCACCTTCAGCAAAACATTTTTCCGCCAACCCGGAATAGTTCTTTCTAGCCTTAAATAATTCCACATCGATCCCCACAGGAACATCATGTGTAATAACCACCGCATAATAATCCGCACTATGCGACAGATTAAATTGCACAGTCGGATAGTCCGGCAAATAAGGCTTACCAAACTCGGCTTTGGCTATGGTTAAAGTAACCGGATCGACAGATAAACTTTCAGCCAATAAACACCTTAACTGTCCATGTACTTGAATATACCGTTGCTGCATATCCTGATTGGCAAGCCTACTGACATATGCCTTTTCATCCCTGTCCAAAAACCGGTAAAACTCATTAGATTGATTACAAACCTGTCCATGCCACAGGTTAATTACGGTATTGCTCAATCATTATGCTCCAAAGTTCTGACCGAGGCCTCACCCTCACCTCTAGGGTCGCTGGCAGCCGATAACTGTCCGGTTTTCTTATGCCATTGCACCGCCTGCATATTGCCATAACGATATCGAACTTGTTTTAAGCGGTGCCCTAACGAAGTCAAACCTACAATCTCTTGTTTAGACAAGCCCTCTTTTTCAAATTGAATTTCATCCGGCAGAAATTGATGATGAAAGCGCGGCACCTTAACCCAGGATTGTGGTGCATTGCCATCAGCAAAATCCAATATTGCCAACAGCACCATCGAAATAATCCGGCTGCCGCCCGGCGTACCCATAACTGCAATACGGTCATCATCCTCAAGAAAAGTCGGTGACATGCTGGACAGCATCCGCTTACCGGGTGCAATAGCGTTAGCCGATCCACCTACCAGACCATATCCATTCATCGCCCCCGGACGACTGGAAAAATCATCCATCTCATCATTTAACAAGACTCCCGTTCCTTCTGCGACAAAACCGGAACCAAAGGGAAAATTGATACTTAACGTTGCAGCAACACGATTGCCCTGGTCATCCATAATTGAAAAATGCGTGGTATTTCTGCCTCCGTTTTCAGGCTCAATACCACCAAATAATTGTTGACTTGAGATGACCCTGTCCAAATGCAGCGTAGCCCTTAATCCAGCAGCATAGTCTGCATCTAATAACCTTTTCACCGGCATCGTGATAAAATCAGGATCGCCCAAATATAAGGCTCTGTCATGATAAGCCCTACGCATTGCTTCAGCAATTACGTGTTTACGCGTCACTTCCGGCAAGTTCTGAAGTTCATAGGCAGACAAAATATTCAATGCCTCCAGCAACACAATACCACCCGATGAAGGCGGAGCGGCACTGGTAACCTTGATACCTCGATAAACACCGCGTATAGGCTCTCTTTCTACCACCTGATAGTCATCCAAATCCTGCTGACTCCAGATACCTCCCGATGCATTAACGGCTTTAAGCAGTTTTTCCGCCACAATACCCGCATAAAATCCGCTTCTGCCATTCTGGGCAATTGCATCCAGAGTATTTGCAAGATCTGTTTGTATCAATAAAGAGCCGGATTCAGGCACCACTGCTTGCGGTAAAAAAACAGCAGCGCTTTGAGGATACTGCATAAGTTGCTTATATCTAAAGGCTAAAAGTTTTCGATGTCTTTCACCAATAGCAAAGCCTTCCCGGGCATAGCGGATAGCCGGTTTCAGCAATTCAGCCAAGGGTAACTTGCCGTACTTTTTCGCAATATGCACCAATGCTGCCGGAACCCCGGGAATACCGGCCGACAAAACACTATTTCTGGAAAGGCCGGGGATGACGTTGCCTTGCTCGTTCAAAAACATCTGACTATCAGCCGCCATAGGCGCTTTTTCCCGACCATCGATCATGGTTTCAAAATCCCCTTCGGCTTTATGAATCAGCCAAAACCCGCCGCCACCCAGCCCGGAACCGGCCGGTTCAACCACCGCTAAAGCAGCACTCACTGCAACCGCAGCATCAAAGACATTACCTCCTTGGTTTATAACCTCGAACCCTGCTTCGGTTGCCAGCGGATGAGCACTAGCAATAGCATACTGAGTTTCATCACCAACGCCAGATCCTGCTGAGGCAGACTGATAGCAAAAAAAGCACAAAACAAAAAATGCTAAGCTTATTTTTTTCATTCTATATTGCCTGTTTTAAATTATTTTCAACGTATTTATCACGCAAGCAAAAATTATATGCTATATATTAAAGTTCAAGGCGTTTGTTTAGCCATTGGCTAACACAATGTCAATCAAACAGATCCATTAACAGAACAAGGAAAATCTTATGAAATCTACACTTATCACCCTATGTATGGCTGCTGCAGCTACTTTATTCAGTGCTCAGGTTTTGGCTAGTGAACATCATACCGCGCAAGCCCTTGAACATTCTGCAATGGCTACGGCTCATGGTCAAGATGGCCACGCCAAACAACTGCTTAAACATGCTGAAGAAGGGTTAAAACATGCTCAAGCAGCAGAAAAAGAACATGCGGATGCACATCATCACATGACTGAAGCCGTTAAACATTTAAAAGAATCAATCGAACATGCTAAAAAAGGGCATGCAGACGTAGGCACAAAACACGCTGAAGAAGCCATGGTTCATATGCGCGAATCTATCGGTCAATAATTTTAATCATAAACACATAAAGCAGGCAGCATCAGCCTGCCTGCTTTTATCAGATCAATAATATCTCTAATACACCCTGCCCGAACATAAACAATACAAGCAAGTAATGTCATAATATCGGCATTTATCTTAAAGCATTGTATTACGCATTTTTTATCTAAAAATTTATGGCTACCAAAAATTACACTCTGGGCTTTATCGGCATCGGCCTGATGGGCAAACCCATGACTTTACGTTTACTGAAAGCAGGATTTAACGTAAATGTATGGAACCGCAGTCCGGAAAAACTTGGCCCAGTGACCGAAGCCGGCGCTCATGCATTTGATTCCGTGGCGGAACTGACTATAGCGTCCGATATCATCCTGTTATGCCTGGCTGATGGCCGTGTGGTTAAAGACATCGTTGAACAATCAATTATTAAAAACGGTTCACCGGATAAACTATTAATCGACTTGTCCAGTATTGACCCTGAAAGTACACGTCAACTGGCAGCCAAATTAAAAGCCGGCTGTGGAATGGACTGGGTGGATGCCCCTGTTTCAGGTGGTGTTGCCGGTGCCGAGCAAGGCAATCTGGCCATTATGGCAGGCGGCAGCCAAGACAATATCGACATTGCCCGCAAAGTACTGGCGCCTTTATATAAACAGCTGACTCATATGGGCGATATCGGCAGTGGTCAAGTGACAAAAATATGCAATCAGATGATAGTCAGTTGCAATGTCCTGGTCATTGCTGAAATGATGGCTCTGGCCAAACAGGCCGGTGTTGATGCGGAAAAAATCCCACAGGCTTTAGCAGGCGGTTTTGCCGATTCAAAACCTTTGCAAATAGTCGGTCCGGAAATGGCAACAGAAACATTCGAGCCGATCAAATGGCGAGTCAAAACACTCTTGAAAGACTTAAACATGGCTGTTGATCTGTCCAACAAACAAGGAGCTGCCATTCCCATATCCGGTCTGGCCGCTCAATTAATGCAACTGCACGGTAATCAAGGTTTTCTGGAACAAGATCCATCGACATTGATAAAATTATTCAAGCAATGAAATTTACCGCCAATTTAAGCCTGCTGTTTAACGAAACCAATCTGATCAACCGTTTTAAGGCCGCCAAAGATCACGGCTTTGATGCAGTAGAGATTCAATTTCCCTATAGCCTGCCGGCAGAAACCATCGCCGAGCAACTTTATCAGCAGCAATTAAAACTAGTGCTGTTTAATGTTGATGCTGATGACTTGCTGCAAGGCGGAGAAGGTCTGGCCTGTGTACCTGAAAAAATAGATCAGTTTCAACAGGCTGTTCAACAAACAGTTGAATACGCCAAAATTTTAACGCCTGATGCCATCAACATTTTACCCGGCCGCTGTTTTCAAGCAGAAAAAAACGCACTGTATCTGGAAACCTTTAAGCAAAATCTGCATTATGCCTTAAATCAATTCGCCGCACTGGACATTAAAACCGTCTTTGAAGCCATCAACAGCTATGATATGCCCGGTTTTATCATCAATAACGGCCGGCAAATGCTGGATGTTATCAATCAGTTCAATCATCCCGATTTATACATGCAATATGATATTTATCATATGGTCAGAATGGGCGAAGACTGTCTTCACTTTATTCCCGCCCATGCTAAAAAAATAGGACATATTCAGTTTGCTGATGTACCCGGCCGAGGCCAACCCGGTAGCGGCTCTATTAATTTTGAGCAATTATTTTCTGTTATTGAAAAATCTGACTATTGCGGTTACCTGGGCGCTGAATACAACCCCACCGACGCTAGCGCTGATAGTTTAACCTGGTTAAAGCAATATAAATTCCCGCGATAAATCTTTCAAAATGGAATGTGATGCCACCCTAAATTAAATTCTTCTTACAATTCAATATACTATATAACTTATTTCAGGTTTCAGGTGCAATAAGACACTCTTAAAAACCTGCCCCACACAAATATTTACTATATATAACAATAACTTGGTAAAAAATCTTATTATTTAAATGAATTCATAGCATTTTAACGATATACTTCGAGGCGGTTCGATAAGAAAAACAACAACATTGACCAAATAGGAAGCAAATTAAATGAATACTCTTTACTTAGTCCCCGTTACCGGGGTTATTGCATTACTCTACGCCTTCATTCTGTCCAGTTGGATAAAGAAACAAGACATCGGTACTGACCGTATGAAAGAAATCTGCGGTTTTATCGCAGAAGGTGCCATGGCTTTCCTTGCACGTGAATATAAAGTCCTGGGAATTTTTGTCGTCGTCGTTGCGGCCTTATTGGCCTTTGCCAATATGAATATGGAAGGCAGCAGTCCCCTAGTCGCTTTCTCTTTTGTTTGCGGCGCAATGTGCTCCGGTTTAGCCGGTTTTTTTGGTATGCGAGTGGCAACCTCTGCCAATGCCAGAACGACAGCCGCAGCCAGAAACAGCCTGACAGATGCACTATCAGTTGCCTTTAAAGGCGGTGCCGTGATGGGAATGTGCGTAGTCGGCTTAGCTGTAACCGGTTTAGGTCTGCTATTCATCCTGTACAGTAACTTATTCGTTGTCGATGGGGCAGCCGACTGGAGCAAGGTCATGCAAGTACTGACCGGCTTTAGCTTAGGCGCCAGCTCCATCGCCCTGTTCGCTCGTGTCGGAGGCGGTATATATACCAAAGCAGCGGATGTAGGCGCAGATTTGGTGGGTAAAGTTGAAGCCGGCATTCCGGAAGATGACCCTCGCAACCCGGCCACTATTGCTGATAATGTCGGTGATAATGTTGGTGATGTCGCAGGTATGGGTGCCGATTTATTCGAATCCTACGTAGGTGCTATTATCGGCAGCATGGTCTTGGGCATCGCTCTAGGCAGTGTTAAAGAATCCGCTATTGTATTCCCATTGTTACTTGCTTCATCAGGAATTATAGTGAGCATTCTTTGTACCTTTCTAGTTAGAACCAAAGAAGGCGGCAATCCGCAAAATGCTCTAAATATTGGTACTTTCGGAGCTGCTGGCATTATGTTGGCGGTCACTTACTTCTTAACCTGCAGCATGTTCCCCGAATCTTGGCAAGTCGGTGCAGACACGTTCACCTCCATGGGTGTGTTTGGTGCGGCGGTTACCGGCTTAATTGTCGGCACCTTAGTCGGTATTATTACTGAATATTATTGTTCAACCGAACGCGCCCCGGTACGTAAAATAGCTCAGCAGTCGATAACAGGCTCTGCCACAAATATTATCTGTGGCATTGGCATCGGTATGCGTAGTACTGCAGCGCCTCTGATACTGATTGCTGTCGGTATTATTGTTTCATTTAACATGGCGGGATTATACGGTATAGCTATTGCAGCGCTGGGCATGTTATCAACCACCGGTATACAACTTGCCGTTGATGCCTATGGACCAATCAGTGATAACGCTGGGGGTATCGCAGAAATGGCCCAGCTGCCGCCTGAAGTTCGTGAACGCACCGATAAACTTGATGCAGTCGGCAATACCACGGCAGCAATCGGTAAAGGTTTTGCCATTGCTTCTGCCGCAATGACGGCCTTAGCTTTGTTTGCCGCCTTTATGCAAACAGCCGGTATTAAAGTAATTGATGTATCACAACCAACCGTGATGGGTGGCTTGTTAATTGGTGCGATGCTGCCTTTCCTGTTCAGCTCTTTAGCAATGGATGCTGTAGGCCGTGCTGCCACAGCCATGATTGAAGAAGTTCGTCGTCAATTCAGAGAGATTGAAGGTTTAATGGAAGGCAAAGCAGAGGCTGAATACTCAAAATGCGTCGATATCTCAACTGCGGCAGCCATTAAAGAAATGGTGGCACCAGGACTGTTAGCCATTATCGTTCCGGTAGCAATCGGTTTTTATGACAAACATATGCTGGGCGGCCTGCTTGCGGGTGTGACCGTTTCCGGTGTCTGTCTGGCTATTTTTATGGCCAATGCCGGTGGCGCCTGGGATAACGCTAAAAAATATATTGAAGGTGGCGAACATGGCGGCAAAGGTAGCGAAGCCCATAAAGCAGCCGTTACCGGTGACACCGTTGGTGACCCGTTCAAAGACACAGCGGGCCCTAGCCTGAACATTCTGTTAAAACTAATCAGCGTGGTTGCCTTGGTTATCGCGCCATTGTTGGCATAAATTTTTATAGACGTTTAGCGTAAGAACCAACGCCCGAATCGGTTGAATAACCGATTCGGGCGTTTCTTTATTTCAGCCTACCAGTCCAGCTCTACCGATACCTGCGTTGAATAAATTTAAACGCTAACAGCTAAATTTATTCAATGGTTCTTTGATCAAAATCTGTTATGCTTTTGAGCTTAGCAATCACGATTAATAAAAACAATGACAGAAACTGGCGCAACCCCACCAAGTATTGTTCTTGAAGAGGTTGAGGGAAAAGTCCAGGCCGCAATTACTCCCGGTGAACAAGGACTGGAATTAACTGAGACCTGGTTACAACAACAATTAGATACTCAGGGCTTTGCCAATATTTACCTCTTTGAGGACGGCAAAACGGAACTGGCTGCATTATTAAATGAAAATACGGCTGGACTGGTTACAATTGGTGAAAGACGCAATGCCAGGGTTGAAATCCTGATTTCTGATGATGCCCAATCCGCCAACCTGCTCATCAAAGCGCCTTATGGAGGGATTGCAGCAGGCATGCCCGATATAGTACAGGCCCTGTCAAAAGCCAATATCTCCCAAAAATTAATCAATAATGCCGTTTTGATTCAAGTATTAATCGAAGCACGTAAGTCAGCTCCCGGTGAAATTTTTAAAACCCTTATTGCCAGCGGAAAAACCGTTGTCCACGGTAAAGACTCAACTTTTGAACCGCTGATAGACAATATAACCGACCGCAAACCCAATATGCGAGAAGACGGCAGTATTGATTATCATGATAAAGGCGAAATTCTTTCTATTGCAGAAGGCACTTCCCTGATGCGCAGAAACCCGCCTACACAGGGTAAAAATGGCTACACCGTTACCGGTAAGGAAATTCCGGCAAGAATCGGAAAACTCATCCCTTTTCAAAAATGCAAGGGCGCCAAAGTCAGCACGGAAGACTCCAATATTCTAATAGCGGAAATCAAAGGCCAGCCCATATTACTGGATCGTGGCGTCAATGTTGACCCGGTTTTTACCGTTGATGAAGTGGATGTCCATTTAGGCAATATACTCTATGATGGTTCTTTAGTCGTAAAAGGCACCGTAACAGCCGGCATGAAAATCAAAGTTACGGGTGATATCCAAGTGAGCGGTATGGTAGAGAATGCCATCCTGGAAGCTAATGGCAATATTGATATCAAAATGGGGGCAATCGGCCGACCTATTGAGGATAACCCATCCGAATGTCTGCAAATAAAATGTGCCGGTAACCTGTCTGCGACTTATATTAAAAATGCAATTATTGATGTGGAAGGCGATGTGTTAATAAAATCCCGCCTGGAAAACTGCATTGTAAAATCCAAACATCAAATTATTGCCGGTAGCTCAAACCGTCCCCATAGCGGTATTGTCGGCGGTAAAATAACGGCCGGTTCAATAATCAGGACCGAGACGCTGGGTTCCAGCGGCTTTGCCCCGACAATTGCCGGTATCGGTTATGATCGCGAACAACTCAAAGAAAAAGATTCCCTGCACAAAGAAATAACCGATACCTTTGATTTAATACAGAAAATGAAACAAATTCTGTCATCGTTAATGAGTAAGAAAACACCCGATTCCGAACAATTAATCGAGAAAACCCATAATTCCATTAACGCACTTGAAGCAAAAATAAAAGACATCAAACGGAAAATTGCAGGGATTGATGAAGTTATAGATCGTGCCCAACACGGCAAAATTATCATTCAGAAAAACACCTTTCCGGGGGTAACCTTATTTTTTATTCAAGAAAAACTGGAAATTAAAACCACTTATGGCAATGGTACTTTCGTATTACAGGATGGAAAAATTACCATTGCCAATTGAGCCTATTTACTTAGTAAATAGGCTCTAATTCTTATCAACACTGCTATCAAAAGTTACTTCATACCCGGAAAATTTACGAATGTTAATCACCCCGGTATCCAGAATCAAATACTGTCCTTTTATACCCAGCAATACACCGGATACCTCAGCCTGCTTATCAAAGTTAAATGATTTTACTTTGGCTGGATATTCCTGAACCGGAAAGTGAATATCAACTGGCTTTTCCTCTGGTAAAAAAACCATAGCCTGCTCGCCAAAACGCTTTTTTATTGCCGCCAGTTCCTTCTCACATTCCTTCAATAAGTGATCTCGTTTAGCGATTAAATCGATTGCTTCAACCTGGTTTTTAAGCATACGCTGCCAACTGGTTTTATCGCTGACATGATTGGCGATAACTACTTCCGCCAGTCCCGAAACATAACGCGATTGTACTTTTAAAATGGGTAAAGCCTGAACTGCGCCCTGATCGATCCAACGTGTCGGTATCTGAGAGTGCCGGGTGATCCCCACTTTGATACCGGAAGAATTGGCCAAATATACATAATGCGGCTGAAAACAAAACTCATCCGCCCAGTCCGGCTCGCGACAGGTTCCGGCATCGTAATGACATTGTTCCGGTTTCACAATGCACATATCGCACTGTGCCAGACTGGTAAAACACGGATAACAATAGCCCTGATTGAAACTTTTCTTAATTGACCGGTTACAATGGACACAAAAAATATTACCGGTATAAACCAGCTTAATAGGCTGACCGATGAGCGGATTCAAATCCACCGTTTTATCCGTCAATGGCAGGCGATAACTGACCGGGTCGGTTAGTTTTACCTGCATCTTTCTTAATACACCCAACACTTAAAAATCCTCTTAAATTACAAAACTATTAGAAATCTATTGATATAATGACGCTTTTTAGCCGATTCCCTATAGAGTATACGTATGTCATTAAACACCATTTCCCCTGGAAATGACGTTCCAAACGTTATTAACGTTATTATTGAAATTCCCGCCCACAGCAGCCCGGTTAAATACGAAGTCGACAAAGACAGCGGCGCATTAATGGTAGACCGCTTTATGGGAACTGCCATGCAATACCCGGCCAACTATGGCTATGTACCTCGCAGCCTCTCTGATGACGGCGATCCGGTCGATGTTCTGGTTATCGCCCCTGACCCATTACTCAGCGGTTCGGTCGTTAGATGCCGCCCGGTCGGCGTATTAAAAATGACTGACGAAGCCGGTGATGATGCCAAAGTCCTGGCTGTGCCCATCGCCAAACTGACACCATTTTATAACAAGGTAACCAGTTACAAGGATATTTCTGAAGATAAAATTGCCCGAATCACCCATTTTTTCGAACATTACAAAGACCTTGAAGAAGACAAGTGGGTCAAAATAACCGGCTGGTTTGGCATTGATGATGCTAAAAAAGAAATTATGGATAGTATTGAACGCTATAAAGCCAGTTTAAAAGATTAACCCTTAATCTTAAGCAGATAATCAGTATAGTACCGTCCTGCCTAAAACTGGGCACGTTAGGAAACGCACCAGCATTCCTACCGTGCCCACAATGAACCGGCTGAATGTTACCTGTCAGCAATCAAAATCTAGCATTTATAACCATCCGTGTTTTTATCCACCCAACGCTCGGTTTCGCTGATTAATTTTTCCTTTTTCCAGAACGGCGCTTTGGATTTTAACGCTTCCATAATATGACGACAGGCATCGAATGCATCACCCCGGTGCGAGCTCCATACTGCCACCAGCACAATCGGCTCAGCCGGTACAATATCTCCTACCCGGTGAACCACCAGTGCATCAATAACATCCCATTGCTGTATGGCCTGCTCAACAATCTTTTCCAGTTGTTTCTCAGTCATGCCGGGATAATGTTCCAGCGTCATGGCTTTGACATCATCGCCTTCATTAAAATCACGCATGGAACCGATAAAGACATTAGTGGCGCCGAATTTACCTGCCATTTCCGCCCTCTCTACCTGGTATTTCTGAACTTCCAGCCACGGGTCGAAACACTGAGTACAAATTTTAACGCTCATCTAGCCCCCCGTTACCGGCGGAAAAAAAGCCACTTCGTCACCGGAATTAACCCTGGCTTGCAGCTCAACATATTCCATATTCAACGCAGCCAGTATATTCTCCGGCAAGGCCGTATCCGGATTTACTTGTGCCCAGACTTCTGCGACAGTCATACCCGCGCCATGCTCGAGACTGTCTTCCGAGCGCCCCAACTGCTCTTTTAAACTGGCAAAATAACGAACCTTTATCGACATAAATATTCACGTCACCTTAAAAACAATAGATAATGCAGACATTACACTAATTTATAGAAAAATATGAGTCAATTAACCCATTTTAACGCATCCGGTGAAGCGCATATGGTCGATGTTGGTGAAAAAGCAGTTACCCAACGTTTTGCGATTACCGAAGGTTATATTCAAATGCAGCCGGAAACACTGTACCTAATACTCTCCGGTCATCATAAAAAAGGTGATGTGCTGGGTATAGCCCGAATTGCCGGTATTATGGCCAGTAAAAAAACCGCAGATTTAATCCCTCTTTGCCATCCTTTGCCGATTACCCATGTTGAAATCAACCTGACACCGGATACTGATAATAACTGCATTCACTGTCAAACCACAGTAAAAACCAATGGTCAGACCGGGGTGGAGATGGAGGCCTTAACCGCCACCCAGGTCACACTGCTGACAATTTATGATATGTGTAAAGCGGTAGACCGCGGCATGGTGATTCAGTCAGTACAATTGCTGGAAAAAGGCGGCGGTAAATCAGGGCACTGGCAACGCGCTGTCTGACAAGACAACCGGTCGATTGCCGCAAAAGTTTTTTTATAACTGTACTGACGACGGACAATCGCCCTAACCGGACAACAAGCACCGACAATACTGACTTAAAAAGCAATGTCCTACTTCTCAAACGCATTCACAACCGCACTACTGCTTATTTTTCAACTTGACCCGGAAGTTTATGAAATTGTCTGGACATCATTAAAAATAACCTTGATTGCCACCACCATTGCCGGATTTTTTGGTGTTTTCCTGGGTATTTGGATTGCAATCAATAAATTTACCGGCAAACACTTGCTACAGCACATCCTTAATACCCTTATGGCCATGCCGACGGTCATGATCGGGCTGATTCTCTACGGCTTGCTCAGTCGCCAGGGACTGCTGGGCGAATTTGGCCTACTCTATACCCAAACGGCAGTTATTCTGGGGCAGGCCTGTCTAATTTTGCCCATTATCATCAATATGACACTGATATCGGTACAATCTGCCGATAACCGTTTAATCGCAACCTTACGAATACTCGGGGCCAGCCATTATCAACAAGTTTTACCGATATTAAGTGAACTGCGCTTCACTATTCTGGCCGGAATTATCACCGGCTTTGGCCGGGCTATCGGTGAAGTGGGTGCAGCCATGATGCTGGGCGGTAACATCGAGGGCTCAACCCGTACCATGACCACTGCCATCGCCTTGGAAACCAGCAAAGGAAACTTTGAACTGGGTCTAGCTCTGGGTCTTTTATTACTGTTTATCGCCTTTGCTATTAACATTCTGCTGCAAACGTTAAAAAGAAAAAGTTAACACTGATTCGAATATGTGAGCAATGAACGACTGAATAGCGCCCAATAATTAAAATTGATCACGGCCAAGAAAAAAACTTCTCCAGCAAGGTAATAATAATTTCCACCATTATCAGCCAGATAATAATCCATTCCAGAGTGGAGGAATGCTGATGCTTTTGTTCATCAGCCAGCATTTCGAGGAGGCCGTGTATGGTTTCCAGTTTTTTACTCAGCACATCAGTGCGTGGCTGCAGTTCTAAATAACTGGCTGCCATGGCATATAAAGATTGGTACTCGGGGTGTTCCCAAAAAAAATCAGGCGTGTCCAATAAATCATAATTCAAATTAATGTCAGTCTGTGCCAAAAATAATTGGCCTCGAATTTTTGCTAAAGCTTTTTTAGATAGATTTATTTTACCCTGACTGGCCAATGAAGCCGGTAAATGACGAGTAGTATTGATGGTTTCCAATGCCTGCTGTTCGAAAACCGACAATTTAATCGATTGCGCCATGGCATGAGACACAGCCAATAAGGTTTTGGCCTCGTCATTTTGCAACTCGATCAAATCATGGCGAATACTGTTTTGCCCGCTGCCGGTTCGGTAAGAAAAATTGTCTTCCAAAAACGCTTGATTTGGAGTCACGGCAAATTTCAACAGTTCGGTATGTAATTTTCGCCGCGTATCAAAATCGACATTCCAATGCACTACCACGCCATAGGCAAACACGACAGAAATGGCTCCTCGATGGTCTACCAATAACGCATCTTTAAACTGCAAAGCCCGCTTCACTTCAAGGAAATGCTGTCCCAGTGCCGGAAAATCGAAGCTATCCGCCAGGCTTAACGCCAAGCAATGTTTATGAGTTTCATTCATAATTTTTCAATCCGTTTTTAAACAGGCCATCAGTCAGCCTATTTAATGCGCTTAACTGTACGACAAAATCAGCGCCGTCTGCAACTGGCTGCGGCCGAAACGCGCCAGAAACGGAAATTCGGCTTTCGGAACGGGAATATAAATATTGTCTGTCATACTGGCATGGTGTTCTTCATCAACATCCGGGTCATGTATATAAACAAAGTGCGGGTCATGCGCGGTGATGACCACCCAATGCGGCGCCTTATTGCGGTTGATACGATAGGTACTAATCAAAATTACCGGAATCCGGCCTTGATCCAGGTGATCGGTTAATTCTTCCAGTGTCACCCGCTGATAGTTAATATCAATGTCAGTATCGGCCAGCTGGCGCGTAAAATCCTGTTGCACCAGTGAAATTATCTTGCGTTTTTCAGGATTGCGTACGCTATCGATAAACAAAACGTCCCGTTCGCTTAAATACATTTCAACGTTAAACCCACGCCTGAACGCAGCTAGCGCCAAACCATGCGGACCGCAACCACCTAACCCCGAAGTCATAAAAATCGTGGTCGACTCACGCCATAATTGCAACTCTTCAGCTTGCCCAGGCACCTTCCCCGGTTTTAATGCACTCATCGCCATCAGTAATGATGCCGGGCCGCAGGTAAAATCAGTCGTCTGTTGGTAATAAGGAACAGGAATCCGGGTCACCGGCTGAGGATAGATAACTCTTTTCTCAAAGCACAGAGCTTCACTATGATCCTCATAATAATCCAGCTTGCGACTGAACTGTCTATAGCCCATACGCCGATACAATTCAATTGCAGCCCGGTTGTCCGGCCTCACTTCCAGACGCAGATAAACACATTCGTGTTGCCGGGCATATTGTTCCAGTTCGGTCAACAACCGGGAGCCCAGTCCGCTGCCGCGATACTCCGGCAATACCGCCAGTGAGTATAAGCGCGCCAATGAGGTTCCTCGCCGGTATAGCAACAACCCGTAACCGATTATTTGTCCGTCACGCTGCATGACAATAATATCGGCATGCGCTTTTTCCAGCATCCATAAAAAATTGCGTTGCGTCAGTTTATCTTCAGTAAAACAACGGTTTTCTATATCAACCAGCACTTTAATGTCGTCCTTACAGGCAAGACGAAATCTGACGTCACTCATTTCACAATGCCTTGCAACGCCTGAGCAATGACCTGAGCGCTACGAAATAAAATCATTTCCTGCCAATCTTTTTTGGCCGGATAAAAGTAATCTCTGAGCCTTTGCTGTGCATACCGTTTCTCTGTTGAATCGACCGGCTGATGCCAATAAAAATTTTCTTCCCGCAACACCCGGAGCATTTCGGCCACACTGTAAGTACCGAATTCCAGTGTTACAAAACAGCCCTTGTCGCCAATAGCCGGATACCAGGCGTAATCCAACAGCCCGAATTTTGGTACCGAGCTTGAGTTGCCACAAACAGGTTCGGTAACACTGTCGCCGAACCATTTTTTAGCCAGAGCCGTGTTTTTCGATCCAGCAGGATGATCGCAAATAATTTCGCCGTATCCGTAGGGACCTAAGCCGGAATGAAAATCAATCACCGTCAATCGACGCCGTTCGGCCAAGCGAAAGTCGGCCTTTATCTTTTCAATGATTTGCCGCGACCAACTGGGCTGTGCTCCGCCATAAAACAAACCGTTCGAAAAATCATATTGTCCTCCACTGACAGCTTGTTCGTAGGCACTTTGACCGTGTTGCTGACGATATTCACATAAAACCTTCTCACCTAAAGACAATTCATCTGCATTGGCTGGCGATAAGGCACCAGCCAGGCAGCTATAGCCAGAGTTGACCGGAACCTGTTTAAAATCAATAAAGTTTCGGTTCAAATCAACATTATCTTCATTAACCCGCCGACCCTGCTGAAAGCCGAACGGATTCAGTGCATGAATCAACAACACCGCTGTATTTGACGGTATTGCAGTCTGATAGCGCAGATACTGTACCTGGGCGGCCGAACCGCAATATCCTTCTACGCCATGCGTGGCACTGATCAGAACCAGAACGTTTTCGGCCAGTTCCGAACCCAACCAAAATAAATCGGTAGATAACGGCTGCCGCTCATCGCTTAGCGGATGGGTATAACTACGCCACTGTCCGGACAAAGCCTGAGCAGCTTGCTGAAACTTAGCTCTGGCCTGCTGATAATTATCGGAAAAACAACTCAGGTCATAATTAAACGCTAAAATAAAATCTTTATCGCGATTCATTGTGCAACTTTTCCAGACGACGTAAAAACTCCCCCATCACGGTACGATATAAATCCTCACCCAGCCAGGCATCTTCAATCCCGCTATCAATATTAGGGTTATCATTGATTTCGATAATCACGTTTCGATCCGTGAGTTGTTTCATATCCACCCCGTATAAACCGTCGCCAATTAACTTGACCGCCCGCGTCGCAGTTTTAATCACGTCCTTAGGTACCTGATGAATGGGTAAAGTGGCAAAACCGCCGCTTTTCTGTTTGGCGCTGACACTATGGTTATAAATTTGCCAATGACCGCGTGCCATAAAGTACTGACAGGCAAAAATCGGTTTATTGTTCAAAAAACCTATTCGCCAGTCATAATCGGTCACCACATATTCCTGACACAGTAAAATGGCGGAATCCTTAAACAGCAATTGGCATTGCTGTTCCAATTCGATGCGATTGTGTACTTTGACCACGCCGACTGAAAAAGAACCATGCGGAATTTTAAGCACCATCGGATAAGCAAAATACTGCTCCAGCTCAACATAGTCGATACCTGTGTCGCGCATCAACAGACGGGTTTTCGGCATTGGTATTTTATTGGCCGCCAGCAGGTCGGCTAAAAAAACTTTATTGGTACACTTTAAAATTGAATCGGGGTCATCCAATACCACCATACCTTCGTTTTCGGCCCGCTTGGCAAAGCGATAAGTATGATGATCAATGGCTGTGGTTTCACGAATAAATAGCGCATCGTACTCCAGCAAACGGGCATAGTCATTTTTACCGATTAAATCAACATCCATGCCTAATTCATTTCCGGCACGGATAAAGTTTTTCAGCGCTTTGGGATTGCTGGGTGCTAACTTTTCATTGGCATCACATAATATAGCCAAATCGAAACGGAAGCGTCTGCGTGAGCGTGGCTTGCGCCAAATGGTACGGCTATAACGATCGATCGCATCGGCAAAAACCGTTTGCTCCGCCTCATTGAGGTCAGTCAATCGGCCGGGCGTGATCGTGCTGATTTCCCAGCGCTCTCGACGCTCGAATTTAACCACCAGTATCGGACAGGGATAGAGTTCGAACAGCCGCTGAGCCAGTTTTTCCATGCCGGTTAAAGCCGGACATCCGAAAAATATTTTAACCTGCACGTGAGACGAGTCCGTATCGACGCATTTACTCAGATAACGATTTAAATCAATATCGTATAAGCGATAATATTGATGGTTAGCCAAGTCGGTAATACTGCGTATGGAAGGAATAACACGCTGACTGCGCGCCTCTGCCAGCAATGAACAGTAATACCCGGTACCTAAATAATCATAATCGCTGCACAGATTAATAACCCGGGTCTTGCTCTCCGGCCCGGTAACCGGCGATGATAAATAATCTTCGGCGCTAATCAGTTGATCGCTGGGGTAATAGGGCGCCCAGTCCTGCCTATGATCGACAATAATATGGAGTTTCTGCATCAAATATCCGCCGGCTAAGAAAGAACGACCGCTTAAAATTTAGCGATTAGCAGCGATATTAAGCTTAAATATGCAAAATGCAATAGACCGAAAAATTATTTTTTAAACGCTAAAACAAGACTGACTTAATGCATTAATTTATAAGTTGATTTAATGCTTTTATCCTGCATAAATTTCGGTTTTTTAGAGTTCCAAAAGCGGGTATCTGAAAAAGTGCCGCAAAGACTGCGTCAATAAAACCTAACAGCAACACCCCCCTGCTGAATCGGCGGACACTTGACATCACCGTAAGAGCAGAACACACAGCAATCGCCGGGCTTGGGCTTTAATATCTCATGACACTGCTCACATTCATAAAACCACTGACAGGCATCGGTGGGCATGGTTTCCAGCTTTTTATGCCCGCATAAAGGACAGGTCAAGGTAGACTGTAATTTAAGCATAAGTACACCTGTTAATCTGAATTTAACCCAAAGATGCATGGCTGCCTTATAGAATCAGGTTTTTCTATCATCCTTGGTCATTAACCGTGCCGCCAGCTTATGGTCGGAAAAATGTTCCAAAGGATGACCTACCTGGTAACAGTGCCCGCCCTGAGCAACATAGTCTTCGCTAAAATCATGAATAAAATCCATGACGGTATGATCAATCAAATAACCGTCGGTAAAATTAAACACCAGGGTTTTACCCTTTTCCATCGTTTCCAGCGCTTGCTTTAAAGGCAAAAAATTGGAAAACATTGCCGACCCCAATAATTTAACCACAATTAAATCATCATTCTTGTGTTGAATGGAAAAATGAATTTTAAACAGGTTGGTTAACCAGACACCGCGGACAATATGTATCGCCAGCTTGACGATAATACCAATCACAACGCCCATTAACAGATTGGTTGCCAGCACACCGATAATGGTGATCACAAACAGTCCCAGTTGTTCGACACCTACCTCCAACACCTGTTTAAATGATTTCGGCGATGCAAGTTTATAACCGGTGTAAACCAATAAGACCGCCAGTGAAGCCTGCGGTATATTATGAATCAGGTGTGGAAACAAAGCGACAAATGCCAGCAGTATCAAACCATGGAAAAAATTAGCCCAGCCGGTTTTAGCACCACTGTTGATATTGGCGGAGCTACGTACTATCTCGGCAATCATCGGTAAGCCGCCAATCAGACCGGACAACATATTCCCCGCACCTACCGCCGCCAGATCTTTGTCCAGATCGGATTTACGCTGCTCCGGATCGAGTTTATCAATAGCCGCCGCACTTAACAGACTTTCCAGACTGCCAACCAGACAGATGCTGATCACCGCCGACCAAAATTCTGTAGTCATCCACTTGGAAAAATCAGGGAAGAAGAAACTGGCTGCAAAATCATCCGGTATCTGAACTAAAAACTCCGGTCCGATCAAATGCACATGATCCGTCATAATTAAATGCAAATGTTCATGCTGTAAACCGTAAAACTGTCCCAGCCCCATACCGACTAATAAAACCATCAACGGCGCAGGGATTTTCTTGAGCATAGGATGTTTTAATAACGGCCAAAAAATCAACACAGCTAAGCCGCTTAAACCTATATAGGCAATCTCTTCCTTAGGGTGGGTCAAGCTATAAGGGATTTGTGCAATCATTGAAAGGATACTACCCGATTCCGGCGTAACTCCCAGCATAATATGGCTTTGCTTGGCAATAATTATCAGACCAATCGCCGCCAGCATCCCATGCACTACCGAGGCGGGGAAAAAAGCACTAAACCGCCCGGCCTTATATAACCCCATCAGCACCTGAAAAGCTCCCGCCACCACAATAGCCGCCAACGTATAACGATAACCGGCCATGGCATCGCCTTGTCCCAAGGCCTGCACCGCGCTGTAGACCACCACGATTAACCCCGCCGCCGGACCATTAATGGTAACGAATGATCCATTTATTCTCGACACCAGCAAACCGCCGACAATCGCCGTAATAATACCGGCCGAAGGCGGAAAACCTGAAGCCATAGCTATAGCCAGGCACAAAGGCAAAGCCACTAAAAACACAAAAAAACCGGCCAATAAATCGTTCTGCCAATGCGCCTTTAAGCTCTCTAAACCCGAATTAACACCGGAAAATCCTGTTTGAAACTGCTTAACCATAAATATCCCTTAATCTGCTGATAAGGCATTTTAACATTAAGCGGAAAGAGAAATGTGTAAACAGAAAAAATCGGTAAAGATTTTAATGCTATTTAAAACAAAGTTGTGAAATACCCCCCCCCCCCGTCTTCGACATTTAAATATTCATCTATTGAATTAATAATGCCGCCTCAGACTAGGAAGTGAACCTGGGAATATCAGCAAACCTATCCCGAATACCGTTGGAAGTCTAAATCATCATAAACCAAAATATTTATGACCTTGTTTTCCCCCCCTGTGTCAGGATAGTTGTCGCCTCAATTAAATTTATAGTCCAACAGGGAGCGGAAAGATACCCATGAATGAAAAACCAATACTATTCAGTAGAGTTCAAAGAAACGATACTAAAAAAGTTAACTCAAAGTGAATTGTCCGTCCGTCAATTTGCCAAACAAGAAGGCATCAAGCTTTCAACCCTGTATAGTTGGCAAAAACAATTTAAAACCACCGGATTTTCAGTGTTAAAAGATAGATCAGTCAACAAAAGATCAGCAGAAGAAAAGTTTGCCATCGTGTTAGAGACAGCGACTTTATCTGAAATTGAACTCAGCGAATATTGCCGAAGCAACGGCTTGTACTCAGACCAAATAAAAGCCTGGAAACAAGCCTGTATAGCCGCTAACGCTTCCGATAATCGTAAAAAGGAAGTGATCGCATCAGACACCAAGGCCGACAAAAAACGCATCAAGCAACTGGAAAAAGAGCTGATTAGAAAAGAAAAGGCCCTCGCTGAAACAGCGGCGTTATTGGTGCTTAGAAAAAAGTTCAATGCCTATCACGGGGAGGACGAGGACTAATGACCTTACTGGATGATAGGCAACAGTATGCTGAGTGGGTTAATGAAGCCGTTGCCGCAGGCGCACGTAAATATAAGGCCTGTGAAACAGTCGGTTTAACCATAAGAACATTACAGCGCTGGCAGTCTGAGGGGACCATAACGGCCGACAAGCGACCTTATGCCATAAGGCCAATACCGGCTAATAAGCTGACTGAACAGGAAAGGCAATCGATTATCACGATCAGTAATACCGAAGAATTTGCCTCATTACCGCCAAGTCAAATCGTTCCGATATTAGCGGACAGAGGCGAATACATCGCCTCCGAATCAAGCTTTTATCGCGTATTAAAAGCAGAAGACCAATTACATCATCGAGGCAAAGCCAAAGCACGACATCCCAATAACCAACCGACCAGTTATACGGCCACACAAGCCAATCAAGTCTGGAGTTGGGATATTAGCTATATGCCTACCCGTGTTGTTGGACTGTATTACTATCTCTATATGATCATCGATATTTACAGCCGGAAAATTGTGGGGTGGGAGGTTAACAGTCATGAGTCAGGCGAAAAAGCCGCCGAACTGGTCGAGCGAAGCGTTTGGTCAGAAAAGTGTAGACGGCAAAGCTTGGTTTTACACTCAGATAATGGTGCACCGATGAAAAGCCTTACACTACAAGCCAAGATGCATGATTTAGGGGTTATCAGCTCACGTAGTCGACCCAGAGTCAGTAATGACAACCCTTATTCTGAAGCACTATTCAGAACAGTCAAATATTGCCCTCGCTGGCCCGCTGAAGGTTTTGATACTTTAGAGACAGCACAGAAATGGGTAAAAGACTTTGTGTATTGGTACAACCATGAACATCGCCACAGCCGAATCAAGTTTGTGACGCCTAATCAAAGACATTTGGGGCTCGATGCTGAGATATTGGAGAACAGAAACAAATTGTATCAACAAGAAAGAAATGAGCACCCAGAGCGGTGGTCTAGAAAGACAAGAAACTGGCAGCCTGAAGGGGCTGTGGAGTTAAATCCAGAGCAAAATAAAGCAGCTGCTTAACTGTTTAGGCGACAACTATCTTGAAAAACACCGGAAACAGTCTATTGCTCTGATAATTTATGATCGAACAACGTTTGGAAAATATGTTTGAATCGAGCAATTTTTTATAGCCGCAGTTATGATTATGACCAACTTGCAAAAGTATTTACAATCAAGCCGGTATATAGATTGGCAACAGCCGGAGCTGCTCGAACAGGCCCGATTGCTTGCAGGTGGCGGAAAAGATAAGCAGCAAATTGCCAGGGTCTGTTTTAAATTTGTTCGCGATCAGATAAAACACAGTTGGGACTATGCGTTAAACCCTGTTACCTGTAAGCTTCCGACGTACTTAAACATGGGACAGGTTTTTGTTATGCCAAAAGTCATTTATTGGCCGCTTTGTTAAGAGCGAATGGCATTCCTGCCGGGTTATGTTATCAACGGCTGACGATCGATGATGAACAACCCCCTTTTTGTTTACATGGTTTAAATGCTGTTTACCTGGACCAATATGGCTGGTTCAGGGTTGATGCGCGGGGAAATAACGCTAAAGTACAGGCTGAATTCTCTCCACCCGTTGAGCAGTTGGCTTTTTCTGTCGTTGTAGACGGCGAGGCTGATTTACCGGAAATCTGGCCGGAACCGTTACCGGTTATCGTGCAGGCACTGGAGCGCGGAAAAAATTATCTGGATGTGGGCGAAAATCTGCCGGATATTGAATTAATCGGAACTGTTCGTTCCAGTTCATGCGCTCTTATTAATGGATTTAAAATCAATAATCGATTTAAATAATATGTCGAAATCTAATGTTTATCTCAATGTACCCTATGCCGAAAAAGATGCAGCAAAAGCGTTGGGGGCAAGATGGGACCCGGCTAAGAAGAAATGGTATGCGCCTGCCGATAAGGATATAAGCCTTTTTTCAAAGTGGCACGCTGAACCTAATATTTCAACCGCTAATGTTAAAAAATCACCGTCAGGTACTTCCGTTAAAAATCCTTCGCAAGGGGTAACAACGTATGCAAAAGATAAAAACTTTGTTGCCTATAATGGTGAGCAGCCGCCGTGGGATTAACTCCTCACTGGGCCCACAATAAAGAGTAGCGTATGGGTTTTTGAGATGGGTGTTGGGTTTCGATAGTGCCAAAATATCACAGAGTATTTTTAACAGATTGTCTCATTAACCTTTTAACAAGGTATTGTCAAAAGCCACTTGATCGGCATTATCAACATATTAAACCAATCGGGTCAGGTACTTAATTGGAACTAATGGAGGGCGATGTTCTTTTGCCTTAATCATGCTGGCAACTGAACTGCTTAAAGCGAGCAAGCTAGAAGATAAAATAATCCGCTTTTGATCCGGTACCAAGCCCCAGCTGCATGCCATCTTGAACCAGGTTTGCTGCATATTTTGCTATTTGTTGTTAGTCATTGATAGTGAGGTCAAAAAATTTAGGATATCTCTAAATAAATTGATCTCATTCACGGTTAGTCAGAGTCATCAAGAACGGAATAAAAACACTTGTCGTTCTCGTTATGAGCTTGATGAAGTATTTGACTATAGCTTCCTTAGATACTGTTGCGCTACTTTTCAAACTTTACTCGATTATGCCATGAGATTAGTAATAAATATTATTATAATATTTTTATTAATTACAAAGGATAAAAATTTAAGTTTTATTGTCTAATTTTTGTCTGAAGTGTTAGACCATGGTGGGATGCAATCAAATGCCTAACCGTTTGGAAACTCAAAATTCTTCACTTAAATTGCTCAGGTTTAACGGGGGAGTATCTTGAAAACTATAGGTATTGGGCGATTTCAAGATAGATGGGGGAGCATCTTCTTGTCTTTGCTTTAAAGTGTTCCAAAGTCTAAATCGACTAAGCTAAGGGGCTTGTAATGAGAAATAGAAAAGTTTTGTTGTTTTCGGAAATACTTTCAGATGGTAAACTAAAACTTGCTTTAGAAAAGCAGAACTGGTTAGTTTATGAGACCACTGAACTTTCTCAGGCAAAATATTTTTCAAATCAACATCAATTTAATGTTGGTATTTCGTTATTGGATCATTGTAATGACAGATTTTTTCTGGAACAGTTGGAAGAACTGATAAGCAATGACGATAAAACATTCTGGATTCTTATCCTGCCCGAAAATTACCAATATAGCATCGAAAAAGCCCCATTAGAGCATAAATTAATTAATGAATATTGTTTTGATTTCCATCGCTTGCCGATTCAAATAGACAGGCTGTTGATTATTTTAGGTCATGCTTATGGTATGGCTGAAATGGCAAGAACGTCTATTGAGCTTTCTAATGAATATTATTCCAGATACGGACTCATTTGTGAAAGCGACTGTATGCTTGAGCTACTTAAGATGATAGATAAGGTCGCTAAAGAAAACCTGTCGGTTTTAATTGAAGGGGAAACAGGTACCGGAAAAGAATTGATTGCCAAAGCGATCCACACCAATTCGGCGCGAGCCAATAATCCCTTTATTGCGGTTAATTGTGGCACTTTGCCCGAGACTCTGGTTCAGACAGAATTATTTGGCCATGAAAAAGGTGCTTTTACCGGTGCCCATAAATGCAAAATAGGTCGTATCGAAGCTGCCCAGGGTGGAACGCTATTTCTCGATGAGATTGGTGATTTACCCTTGATGCAACAAGTCAATCTGCTACGTTTTCTTGAAGAGAAGACCATCATTCGCGTTGGCGGCGAAAAACATATTCCGGTTGATGTTCGGATTATTGCCGCGACTAATGTTGATCTAACTAAATCTATCAAAAAAGGAGAATTCAGGGAGGATTTGTTTTTTAGATTGAAAGAGTTAGACCTTAAGTCCCCACCATTAAGGGACAGACAAGAAGATATAGAAGTTTTAGCGCGATATTTTTTCAAAAAATTTTTAAAAGGAAAAAAGAAAACAGTTAAGGGCTTAAGCCAGGGCGCTTTGCATGTCATTCGTAATTATTCCTGGCCGGGAAATGTTAGAGAATTGGCAAACACTATTCAGAGGGCGATTATCATGTCGGAAAATCGTTTATTGTCACCCGCCGACTTGGAGCTAGATAAACGAAACTATAAAAGAAACGGGAGCGATACGCTTGAAGAAGCACGAGTTGAAACAGATAAGGCTGTTATTTTAGCCAGTTTAAGGTCATCAAACTTTAATATTACCCAAGCGGCTAAACAACTTGAAATTTCCAGGGTAACGCTTCATCGATTGATTGATAAATATCAAATTAAACAAAAGGCTTCAAATTGATTAATCTTAATGTGTGATAGGCTGATTAAATCTTTTAAATCAGAGAGTTTTTAGCTCATTTACCACAATATTCCTTTTTTTAAACACTGAAGGGTGTTCTAGTCAACTCCAACCGGACACTTTATTTTGAGAATTTTCAAAGTTAATCGGCGACATACTGTTATTAGCAGTATGCAACCGTTCCAGGTTGTAATATTTCATATAAGCCGCAACATCTAGTTTTATATGCTCTCGCGTAGGTTGTGCAACTTTAAAAATCCAATCATGTTTCAAGCTGCCGAAAAAACGCTCAACAACTGCGTTATCCCAACAAGCACCAATGTCCCCCATACCTGCTCGAATGCCGTAACTGGCCAATAAATTACGGTATTGTGACTGGTATATTGAGACCCCCGATCACTGTGGAATACTAATCCTTTCGGTGGTTGACGCAAGTTAACTGCCTTTATCATTTTTAGAATTTCCTTCTCCATCCGCAAGTGTTTGATTTCTTTGCGCAGGCGTTTAAGCTCTTCACGCTCATCTTCATCCAGCGTTTTACCTTCAAGCTGAGCCTCGATCTTATCTTTCCATTTATAAAGCATATGGCGTTTATACCTAGCGATTTGGCTGCTTCTGGGACTGTGTAGCCTTGTTCTCGAACCAATACTACTGCTTCTTCCTTAAACTCTTTAGAATATTGTTTGTACGTTCGTTTTTGAACCATTATGACACCTTAATGTTTGACGGTTATTGTCTCTCATTTAGGTGTCCGGTGCTATTAGACCACTACAGGGCGCATAGCAAGAATGGAAGGGAATAGATGTGTGTGCCTGCGCTTTTTTCCATACAAATCCCTGTCATAAGCATATTGATACATAGTGTAACTTCTTTCAGAATTCCTGGGCAGAATGCTTTTAGTAAGTATGTTAGCTTTAAAAAAATCTGAAAAATCATTGTAATAGTAAATCTTTCCATAATTTGCTTTATATCTTGAATAGGCTCTCAGTTGTTTCATTCTCCTTTTGCCTTGCTGTTTAGGCAAACTAATATCACTTTTGATACTATATTTTATTTTGCTAAATAATGTCATAAGTTATTGATATTAAATTATTATTTTGTTTTTTTTGTCAGGTTTGTAATGCTTACATGTAACACATTCATTACATATATTGCTCAGATGAATATGATAAATTTTTAATGTATAAAAAAATTATCAATAAATCAAATGGTTAAGAAAATGGTGTAATCATTGCATTATAAAGAAATGTTATAAAAAAACTACTTAAAGTAGAGGTTAAGTGAGTCAAGTTAACAAAACTAATGAGGATTAAGTTAAAGAAAAAATATTTAAAAAAGTCAACTGTCTCTCGAGAGACTATTGAGTGCAACTAAAAATATCCGCTCATTTTATAAACTTGAGGTGAGTTTTTTAGAGAACTAAATTTAATTTTAGGAGAGCAATCATGAAAAAAATCAAATTATGTGTTGTCTGTTTAGTTATGCTGGCCTTAGGGGGATGGATAGGACCGGCAGTGGCAGTTGACAGCAGTCCCGGTTTATTTGAATTAGACGGTAATGCTCAAGATGATGTCCCAGCAGCTGTTGCCGGTGATGATTGGGACACGCCGCCCTTTCCAACAGGTAGTGCCACGGTATTTACCGGTATCGTTCCAGACAAGAACGGGGCGGACAATATTTTCACAGGCGGCGGTTCAAAGACGCCCAACCTTATTTCGGAGTATAAATGGAAAAGTTCCCCGCCCCCTCCCGATAAAAACAATATCACCAACGCCTATGCGGCCAATTATGTCAATGGCTTAGGTGAACAAGTAATTTACTTTGGCGCCGATTTGTTTGCCGATAACGGTGATGCGGAATTGGCTTTTTGGTTCTTCCAACAAGAGGTTGGACCGATCGGGGCAACTAGCGGTACCTTTGGCCCGGGTGAACATGTTGACGGCGATCCGTATGTCGCGGTGAAGTTTTCAAATGGTGGTAAGGTTGCCAATATCGCGGTGTATGAATGGTGGTTAGCCTGTAATAAAGATGATAGAACCCCGGCGGTTCCATTAAGCTGTGCTGCAGACAATATCAGGATCGTTATCCCTGAAGGGCCGGCGCTTTGTGATGGCTCGGGCGGTAAGGTTGCTTGTGCAATCACAAATGATGCTCATATCCCGTCCCCCTGGCCTTATTTGAGTAAAGATGGAACTACCACTTTCCCTCCAACCACCTTTTATGAAGGCGGAATCAACATTGCTCAGGTCTTCGGGAGCAATAAATGCTTCTCTTCTTTCGGTGTTATTACCGGCGCGTCCACCTCATTTACCTCTACCGGTAAAGACTTCGCCTTTGGCGATTTTGATGTTTGCTCGGTTGATGTCACCAAAACCTGTGTGAATGACAGCGAAGCTGACGATGCACCGGCAGCCATCACATACAATGTCCGTGGTTGCGGTATCAATGACGGCGGTGGTGCCATCAATATCACATCGCTTTTGAATTCAATCGCCGGCGGTGCTCAAGCGGTACCTTCCGATTTGGCTTGGTATGTTCCTGGTCAGGTTGATCCAGGAGGCGGCCTGCGTGACTTTGATGCCAGTACGGATTGCGATGATAATGGCTTAATGAAACAAGCCATTACCAATGGTGCTTTAGTAGCAGATCCGAGCACGGTCGATCTGGATCCGGGTGATGCCTTGGTCTATGTGTTCAGTGAGACAACTTCTATGAATGGTGTGTCGGATGAAGTGACCCTCGATGCTGATGGCTTGGATGGAACCGATATCGATGATGCGACGGATACCGCTACCTGTCCACTGAGAACCTTTGCCGCTTCGCTCACTATAGATAAACAGTGCTCCGCTGACTTGGTGGATGTAGGTGATGCCCTGGAAGTGGAAATAAACGTGAATGGTACGGTTTGTAACACCGGTGAAGTTCAGTTGACAAACCTGGTGTTGACCGATGACTCCGCTCCAGCAGTTCCCGGTATTATCCTCACTCCGGTATCCACAACACTTGCGAAAGCAGGCGCTGCCGGTGATTGCACCACTTACACTGGTAGTTATACACCGGACAGCATACCCACTGGAGACTTGTGTCCTTTTGCCGACCAAGTCGAAGCGAATGCGATTGCTCCTATCAATTCAGCAGGAGCTAATTGCGTACTGTTAGGCGATCTGACTAGCAAATGTACCGCAACTTCCAATAGCGCGACCTGTTTGTTGAGAGTTGGGGACGGGGACGGAGACTGCAGTACTGGACTACTTGCCCCTTAATGATGGTTGATATCCTTAGCCTTAGCCAATAGCAGGTAAGCAAATTGGCAGACTAAATAGGGTTAATACCCCATGGGGCGATGCTAATAGCCATCGCCCCATTTACTTGAGAACGGACAGGAAGTGGTACATAAAATTAGAAAAGTTCGCGAATAAAAGGCGTGGCACACTGATGAAGGTTAAAGAAGAAAGGTCAAAGGTTAAAGATGAAAAAAGGGGATGAAGATGAAAACAATGAAAGTACCCATGTTCATTAACGCATCGTTATTTGTTAGCATCTTAGTTATTTTGCTTGGCATGGTTGGTTGCAGCTCGATAGAAGTCAACGACTTAAAGGCCGAATTGGATGGGCTAAAAAAAGAGCAGGCACTGATGCAAAAACAGCTCGTTGAGCTTAAGGCAACCAGAGCCGGTCGGGGACGTCAGGCGCGGTCTCAGTCGGAGACGTTTCAACCGCTTGTTTTTTCCACGGAGGGTGCAGCTTATCTAGGCGATCGTGATGCTCCTATTACCTTAATCGAATTTACCGATTACCAGTGCCCTTATTGTAGACGGCATGTTGTCGGTACTTTACCTTCGATCATTAAAGATTATGTCGAATCCGGCCAGTTACGATACGTTGTTCGGGAGTTGCCGGTAGAAAGCAGACATCCTTTGGCGGCAAAGGCTGCAGAGGCAGCGCTTTGTGCTGGCGATCAAGATAAATATTGGGCGATGCACGATAAGCTGTTTGCCAATCAGGCTCGTTTGCATCCCGATGAGCTGAAATCGTACGCGAGTAGCTTAGGTCTCAATGTAACGCAGTTTAATCAATGCCTTGATAATGGTGACAAGCGGAAACGGGTGCAAGAGGATGTTAAAACTGGATTTCGGGCAAAAGTGCGCGGAACGCCCACTTTTTTTCTCGGGCTTACCGGTGAAGGTCTCCAGTTTAAGGCGACCAGGGTGATCCGAGGGGCTAAGACATACCCCGAGTTTGCAATTGTGTTCGACGAACTCCTCGCCAAGGTCGACAAGGAGATCGCCGTTGAAGCAGTGGCTGCCGGTTCCGATGGACGCCAATATGAGTAGGCATACAGTATTCCAGCCGGAAGTGAAAGTATTGACCCTTCCAGTTCGTACTTTAATGAGCTTTTTTTCCCATTGCTGTGGAACAGGGTCGAGGGGGAAAGATCCGCCCAGAATTCCGGGTGGACATATACTTCCCGGCTTTATTTGTTCCGGCCGCTGCCTTTGCCGCCACCGCCACCGCCGCCGTCTTTGGCGCCACCGCCGCCTTTTTTGACGTTGACAGTTACCATGGCACTGGCGTTGGATGTGGCATCGCTAATGGTATATTGAAAACTTGCATTGCCGGTGAAGTCCAAGGCGGGTTGATAGGTTAAAGTGCCATTGGCTTCTATTGTAACGCTGCCGCTTGCAGGTTGGGTTACATCAATTAATTCCAGAGAATCACCGTCAGGATCGGAGTCATTGTCGAGGACATTAAGGGTAATCGGCGTTGCTTTTGTAGTTGAGCCGGAATCATCGACCGCAACAGGCGCTTGATTGACCGACGAGACCACATAGGTGGCGGTAACGCTGCTCCAATAGGATGGGTTATTTTGTTGAACTGCCGAAACTTCTAGCGGATAAAAACCATCCGGTGCAGTGAGTGCTGAAGTTACGGTAAAAGTGGTAACCGCATTGGCGCCCGGCGTTAAAGTGACAGTTGGGTTGGCGATTGAGGATTGCCATCCAGATGGTACGGTTGCGGCGAGGTTTAAAGTTGCGTTCGGGCAAGCATCATTGTCATTGTTGGTTACTGTAAGATCAAATGCAACCGCTGTACCAGGTTGAACCCAAGGGCCTTGCGATGGAGACACAATGATACTGGGATTTTGGCGGACGCATTGAGGCTGACCAAAGTCGACACTGATCACGGCGCCGTTGGCATCTATTTGATCCAAGGTAACGATGGCGCCGGAGGCGGTGTCTTCATAGCTGTTACCGACGGGCAAAGCCATGTCGTCCCAATCGATTTCGTGACTGTTTGGCGTTATATCCAAGAGGTTGCTACTGTTTGGGTCGCCGTCGATGCCCAGATGGAAAACCAAACCGTTGGTGACACTCGGTCCATAACGCGAGGTTGAAAGAAAGCTGTCATAGCCGATAGCTTGTCGATATTCCAAGAAATACCAGCGGTTTTGTCCGGTGATGGGATCCGAATCTCTAAGAAAACGAATTGCTTTTGCCCCGGGTGTGTTTGCCGCCAAAGGTTCTATTTGATAGCTGCCGGTAAAATTGGCGGTGACGACCGCTGGCGATGTCGGATAGTCGAGCCAACCCAGGCGGGTTTTTTGAAAGGCGTTGAAATGACCAGCGTTGCTATTGCCCATACGGTCCAAGGCATCACCATACTCAGCGGTTAAACAAGAATTGCCGACAGTATCAATGCCGCACTCAAAAGCATGAGAATGAAACAGCCCGAAATTGTGTCCGACTTCATGGGTGACAACATAGTCGTTGAGCAGCGTGCCGTCGAGCCAGGTTTCGGAAGGACTGCCGCCGACAGTGCCTAAACCTGACCAGGAACAGCCGATATCAGGAAATGCATAGATGATGCGGCCGTACTGCGACAGGTCAATTCCTTGGGCACCGGCGGCAATCTTGGCTTGAATCGAAATGTCGGTAGCAGGGCAACCGGTGGGATTTACGTCAATTGTGATCCAACCAAAGACATCGCCATTAAGTGTTGTCTGGCCGTAAGAGTTTTCCAGGAAGAAGTCGCTGGCTGTATTGAACACCGCGTTATGCGCTTGTTCCAGCGTCCAAGGTTCCTGAGGTAAGGAGGTAAAGTTGATTAATAATACAGCGACCTGTTGTTCGCCGAAAGTGTTTGGCGCTATTGCCGTGGATTCGGCAGAGGAGATAGAACTTTCAGTGTTTCCCCCCACGGTTAATTTTACAATGTCTTCTTCACCGTTTAGCAACAAACTGGCATCACTGTCGTTTGACTCTTGGTCTGCCGAGTAAAGTGCTAAACCGTTGGCGCGCACAGTGTTGCCAGTCAATAATCCTTTAGGGAAGTTTGCAAAATGTAGTTTTAAGCGTTTTCCGTTAGGTGTTGCTAAAAAGAAATCATAACGACTCTTGCTTGGGTCTTCGTGATCCACGTGTAAGATTGTTAATTCCCCTTCGGTTTCAGTATCTTGCTCCACTAGTGATTGAATGGCGTCGGGGAGTTTCTGTCGAAGATGCTTTGGTAAAGCAACTCTGAGAGCTTCGCCAGGATTTTGTTTAGCTATTTCGAGTAATAGTTGTTTCCGTTCTTCCGCCAAAGCTGTGATTTGCGTTACTAACTCGGTTTTGTCATTGGTGGAGGTGTTTTGAAAACTTCCGATTAGTCCGCTTAATTGCAGAGTCAGGTTTTCAATTAGGTGCTTTTGTTCTGCACTGATAGTTTCGCCATTCTTGGCATGGTTTGCAGATTGTCTATGAGCCAAAACAGGATTTGGTGTTAACAGGAGGTAGAGTAAGGTAAAACAGATTGAGTAAGAGAAAAAACTTACATTCTGGTTTAAATTTTGTATTTTTGATTTAGTAGTCATTTGGATTCTCTATTATAAAAAACGCAATAAAGATCTCCACCGCAGTGACTGTTCCTTAAATTCATTCGGTAGCCCGCACAAAGCCAGCCTTAGTTACCTAAGGTTTGTTTTTGCTGGGAAAAGATCAAAATTTGTCTATATTGCTTTAAAAAACATGGTCTTAACTCCTTGATTATTATTTTTTTATTTTAGATTTTAAGTGTTATTAAAATCATAGGGTCCTAATAAAAATTATTTTTTTACTGATTGTTACACTGTTTTAGATATTATTTAAAATCTGGCTCTCAGCCAGAGATGGATATAAAGTTAGTTTGGATTTAATTAAAGATTGACCTCGCATACTGGATTAGTGGAAATAAAAGGTTTTTAATTTTTTACCATTGGATCGATATTTTCTTATAGCTTAAGTAGTTATCTTTACCGTTATGACTATTTCGCATTTATTGGCTGTTGCTAGGTAAAGCCCAAAAGTTGGCTAAGTTACCATTAAAAAGCATAGTTGTTAAATCCTTTTACGTTTTAGATTTAAATAAATTTTTATATTTTAAGTTCTTGTTTAACAGTGATTTCCTTCTCAAATGTTGATATGCGCTAGTTGCGCAATTTAAATTCGTGATAGCAACTACATACATGTTTTTTATAAAATTGCAGTTGGGAGGGTCGGTACCTGCCAGATTTCGGACGCAAAATTTGGCATTCAAAAATTGTATCGAGTCATTTAGGAATATTCTGTCCGAAGCTGTCGGGCTTAGCTGGATTGGGGGGGCTTTAGAAAAGGTGAGAGCGCATATAATACCCACTCACCTAGATCGTGTCTTATTTAAAGGCTAAGGATAGTTTGAGCCGTTTTCCTTTGGAATATGTAACATTTCCGGTAAGGATTTGGGCCCTTTAAGTTCTGGGTGCAGTTTCTTATCTGAAAAGATAATCGCAGTATGCATCCAGACCAGTGAAATGGCGACGATGGTGAACAACAGCATAAAACAGCTGGTCCAAACACCGATCAGGTCATTCATTAAACCAAAACAAATGGGCAGAAAAAATCCGCCCAGGCCGCCAATCATACCGACTAAGCCACCTACAGAACCGACATGATCAGGATAATAAACCGGTATATGCTTGTATACGGCTGCTTTACCCAGAGACATAAAAAATCCCAGAATAATAGTTAAGGCAACAAAGGGTACTAAACCAATCGCAATGGTGAAGTTGATTGGCCCTTGTATCCCGTGAACGCTGTAATCGGTTGCCGGGTAAGACATAAAGAATAAACAGGTCAGACAGCTGATAAAGGTAATGTACATGACGCGTCTGGCACCTATTTTATCGGACATCCAGCCGCCTAAGGCACGAAATATACTGCCTGGCAAAGCATAGGCGGCAGCCAGCATACCTGCAGTAGCAATTTCAAGATGATAAACTCCCATATAATAACGAGGCAGCCATAACGCTAGGGCAACATAAGCACCGAAGACAAAGAAATAATAAGTGGCAAAGCGCCAGACTTGCAGATGTTTTAACGGCGCAAGTTGCATCAATGCCGGTTTCACTTTTTCACCGCGCTGTTTTCTGGCTTTGGTGGCAGGGTCTTCTTCGGTTGTAAACCAGAAAATAATAGCGGTGGTGAACAATATGACGGCATAAATTTTGGCAACGTTTTCCCAGCCATAGGCGACTAATAAAAAAGGTGCGCCAAAGTTGGTTAAAGCCGCGCCAACGTTACCCATACCAAAGACACCTAATGCCGTACCTTGTCTGCCGGCGTCGTACCAGCGGGAAACATAAGCAATACCCACGGCAAATGACCCCCCGGCCAAGCCGACACCAAGTGCTGCAACCAAGTACATCGGGAAGGTGGATACGGTGGATAATAACCAGACTGCTATCGAGGTGGTTAACATTAAGCAGAAATAGACGATGCGGCCGCCAAACTGGTCTGTCCAAATGCCCAGAAATATGCGGCTTAAGGAGCCGGTTAAAATGGGGGTGGCGACCAGTAAACCAAATTCGGTATCGTTTAGCCCCAGGTTTTGTTTTATTTTAATACCGATAATTGAAAAAATGGTCCAAACTGCAAAACACACGGTAAATGCTAATGTGCTAACGGTTAGGCTTTTGGTTTGCTGGCTAGAACTAATACCATCAAGTTCATGCATAAAATTTCCCCCTAATTATTGTTGTTATCAAAGTATAGCCATAATGTAATTCTTGTTGTTAATAAATTGCTGACATAATAAAAACCTTTAATTTATTCGATTTAGCAGGTTTTAGTCCGGTTGAGCTTTTGGGCTGCCATCGCTATCGGATAAAACCGGGAGATTTGTTATAATCCCAGCTATTTTGTATTTGTATAAAAAGGTTATTTAATGTCGGTATCACTTGAAGTTTTGGAAGGAATAGTACGTCAGGCGGGTTCGCTGGCAATGGGAAAGTTTAATGACCTTAAAAATGTTGAAATTACACAGAAAAAACCACGAGATTTTGTTACAGAAGCAGATGTTGCCGTTGAAGCCTTTCTAAAAGATGCTTTAGGAAGGCATTTTCCTGAATACGGTTTTTGGGGGGAAGAAAGTGGTAAAACAGAGAATCAGAGCAGCCGCTGGATAGTCGATCCGATTGATGGCACACATTCCTTTGCCCGGGGACAGTATTTTTGGTCGATTAGTGTCGCTTTGGAGATTGATCAGGAAATGGTTTTTGGAGCGGTTTTTGCGCCCGCTTTGGATGATTATTATTGTGCAGCTAAAGGTGAAGGTGCGTTTAAAAACAGCAAGTCAATTTCCGTATCAACGATTGATGATCTGGGCGAAGCGATGGTTGCGACCGGGTTTGCCTGTTTGCGTGCATTTTTGGAAGAAAATAATTTACCGCGTTTTAATCGAATTGCACAAGCAACGGCAGGACAAAGACGCTTCGGTTCAGCTGCGTTGGATTTGTGTCTGATCGCTGACGGACAGATAGATGCTTATTGGGAGCAGGAACTTAATTTATATGATGTTGCCGCTGGCGCGTTAATTGCAAAAGAGGCCGGCGCTACGGTAACGGATTTTAAAGGTAATAAAGGAATTAACCCAAAACAAATTCTGTTAACCAATGGGCATTTGCTGGATGCCCTTTTACCTTTAATGTAAGAAGCAGAAGATAGTTATGAAAAACCCTCTTATTTTTGGCACCGAATAAGAGGGTTTTTTTTATCCTTATGCTTTGGCTAATTCAGCACGCATATCGTCAATGACTTTCTTGTAATCAGGTTGACCGAAAATGGCAGATCCGGCAACAAACATATCGGCACCGGCTGCTTTAATTTCGCGGATGTTATCAACTTTAACACCGCCATCGATTTCTAGACGGATATCATAGCCGCTTTCGTCAATTCTTTTTCTTGCTTCACGTAGTTTGTTCAGTGTCGCAGGGATAAAAGACTGGCCGCCAAAACCAGGGTTAACCGACATTAGTAGGATGATATCAACTTTGTCCATTACATAATCAAGATAGCTTAATGGTGTGCTTGGGTTAAAGACCAAACCTGATTTACAGCCTAAATCACGAATCATTTGTAATGTTCTGTCAACATGTACAGAAGCTTCCGGATGAAAAGTAATCATACTGGCACCCGCTGCAGCAAAATCAGGAACAATGCGGTCAACCGGGTCAATCATTAAATGCACATCAATAGGTGCTGTAACGCCGTGTTTTCTCAAAGCGTCGCAAACCAATGGGCCAATTGTCAGGTTAGGTACAAAGTGATTGTCCATAACGTCAAAATGTACAACGTCTGCACCCGAAGCTAAAACATTATCCACTTCTTCACCTAGCTTGGCGAAATCTGCGGATAAAATAGAAGGTGCAATCCAATTTTCATTCATTATTTGGTCCTCATTAATTTAAACAAAATCGCTTTATTATATCAATTTTTGAGTAATTGGTCTTTGTTAACCTGAATTTCTGTATTGAGTGGTTTTTGATGGAGTCGGTATAGGCGATAAGTTATTTTCGAATAACGCGTTTTATCTGAATGAGTCAGGTATAATTGTCGGGATCGAACGCTTAAAAATAACGGTAAATTATGACCAATAGAAATTATCAAATGCATCATGCCAGTGTTATTGTGGCTGATACCGCAGCATCCTTGAAATTTTATTGTGATATTTTAGGCCTGCAACAAACAGAAAGGCCCAAGCTGGCTTTTCCGGGAGCATGGTTGCAGATTGGTCCTCAGCAAATACATTTAATGGAATTGGATAACCCCGATGCAATAACAGGACGACCGAAACATGGCGGCCGTGACCGGCATATTGCGTTGAATATAGTGGATCTGGATTCGGTCAGACAGTCGCTGGAAGAAAACGGGGTGGAGTATACCTTAAGTATTTCCGGACGTAAGGCATTGTTTTGCCGTGACCCGGATGGCAACGCCATTGAAATTATTGAGCGTGGCTGCGAAGTTTTATAACGCTTGAATTACTGGTCGCGTTATAAATGAATCTATAGACATGGATGATGTATTGATCCCAGCAGTGCTATAATGACCAATTAATATTTTTTTTATACTTTAATGCTTGCGGGCGCAAAGTATATCAGGCAAAAAATTAAACATCATCGCTAATTAAAAGAGCAAATAATGAACATGAGTTTAACGTCAAATATTACGACACAGGAAGATATAGACCCAGAAGAAACCCGGGAGTGGCTGGAGTCTTTAGAAGCTGTTTTACAACAGGAAGGCAGTGATCGTGCCCATTTCTTGATTGAGCAACTGCTTGATTACACAAGAAAAGCCGGTGTGGATGTGCCGTTTAGTGCAAACACGGCTTATTTGAATACGATTCCGGTTGAATTGCAGCCTAAATTTCCGGGTGATACCTCTATTGAACGTAAAATTCGTTCTTATGTACGCTGGAATGCGATGGTGATGGTGCTGCGGGCTAATAAAAACACTAACGTTGGTGGGCATATTGCCAGTTTTGCCTCAGTGGCTACACTCTATGAAGTCGGGCATAACCATTTTTGGCGTGCCTCAAATGAAAAGCATGGAGGCGATATGGTGTTCTTCCAGGGCCATTCCGCACCGGGCAATTATGCCAGAGCTTTTCTCTTAGGGCGTTTAAGCGAAGAACAAATGGATAACTTCCGTCAGGAAGAAGGCGGTAATGGCTTGTCTTCCTATCCGCACCCCTGGCTGATGCCTGATTTTTGGCAGTTTCCTACTGTGTCTATGGGGCTTGGGCCAATTATGGCTATTTACCAGGCTCGATTCATGCACTATATTCAAAGTCGTGGTTTTGCCGATATAACCGGTCGAAAGGTTTGGGCATTTTTGGGCGATGGTGAAACCGATGAACCGGAAACACTGGGCGCTATTGGTATGGCCGGTCGCGAAAAACTGGATAATCTGATTTTTGTCGTCAATTGTAATTTACAACGCCTGGATGGGCCGGTGCGGGGTAACGGCAAGATTATTCAGGATCTGGAAGGTCAGTTCCGTGGTGCAGGTTGGAATGTAATTAAGGTGGTATGGGGCCGTCGTTGGGACGCTTTATTAAAGCGTGATACCGAAGGTCTTTTGACTAAACGAATGATGGAATGTGTGGACGGTGAGTATCAGGATTTTAAATCCAAAGATGGTGCTTATGTGCGTAAACATTTCTTCAACACCCCTGAGTTGCAGGCGATGGTCGCTGATTTGACCGACAGCGATATATGGGCGCTAAACCGAGGTGGTCATGACCCGATTAAAGTCTTTGCAGCTTATGAATCGGCAGTCAATCACCAGGGGCAGCCAACGGTTATTCTGGCTAAAACTGTTAAAGGTTATGGAATGAGTGATTCGGGGCAGGCGTTGAATACCTCGCATCAGCAAAAGAAAATGAGCGAAGCGTCTATTCGCCGGGTTAGAGACAAGTATGAATTACCGGTTACTGATGAGCAACTTTCTGAACTACCATATCTGAAATTTGATGAAGATTCGAAAGAATTTGCCTATATGCAACAGCGGCGTAATGAAATGGGCGGCATGGTGCCTTCAAGACGGGAAAAATCGTATGAATTAAAGATTCCGGCATTGGACAGCTTTAAATCAGTACTGGAAGGTACACGTCAGGGGCATGAAGTCTCGACCACCATGGCTTTTGTCAAGATTTTAAATGCGTTGGTTAAAGATAAGGAAATTGGTAAGCGTATCGTACCGATCGTGCCGGATGAATCACGTACTTTTGGTATGGAAGGTATGTTCAGACAACTGGGGATCTGGTCTCAGGTTGGGCAGTTATATAAGCCTCAGGACGCTGAACAGTTAATGTTCTATAAGGAAGATAAACAGGGTCAGGTATTACAGGAAGGTATTAATGAAGCTGGGGGGTTATGTGACTGGATTGCAGCTGGTACTTCGTATTCGACTCATGGCGTACCGCTGATTCCATTCTTTATTTATTATTCCATGTTTGGTTTTCAACGTGTTGCTGATTTAATCTGGGCAGCAGCTGACCAACGTGTACGCGGCTTTTTAATTGGTGGTACTGCAGGCAGAACCACATTAAATGGTGAAGGCTTGCAGCATGAGGATGGACACAGTCATGTTATGTCGGCAACGGTGCCTAACTGTCTTTCTTACGATCCGACTTTTGCCTATGAATTGGCGGTCATTATTCATGATGGCATGCGTCGTATGTATGAAAATCAGGAAGATGTGTTCTATTACATCACGGTAATGAATGAGAATTACGATCATCCAACGCTGCCAGAAGGTGTTGCAGAAAATATTCTTAAAGGTATGTACCTGTATAAGCCTGGTTATGATCGTGATTTGCCTAGAGTGCAGTTATTAGGTTCAGGTGTGATCTTTAATGAAGTAGTAGAAGCGGCAATTTTATTGCGTGAAGACTGGGGTGTTGAGTCGGATTTATGGAGTTGCCCAAGTTTTACCGAGCTGGCACGTGACGGCCAGGTGGTTGAACGCTGGAACAGGTTGCATCCAACTGAAACGCCTAAAAAATCTCATGTTGAAACCTGTTTGGCTGATGTTAAAGGACCGGTGATCGCAGCCAGTGACTATATGCGCGCTTTCCCTGAGCAAATCAGACCGTATATTTCTAAGCCATATACAGTATTGGGTACAGATGGTTTTGGTCGTTCAGATACGCGTGAAAAGCTACGTGGATTTTTTGAAGTCAATCGTTATCATGTTGTCATTGCGGCTCTGAAAAGCTTGGCTGATAGCAATGAATTTGAAGCTGCCAAAGTTGATGTGGCCATTGCCAAATATGGTATAGACCCAGAAAAAGCAGCGCCTTGGACGGTGTAGGAGTAAGGAAAACATGAGTGTTATAGAATTAAAAGTGCCGGACATTGGTAATGTTTCTGATGTCGAAGTCATTGAAGTTTTAATCCAGCCTGGCGATGTAATAGAACTGGAACAGACTGTGTTAACCATGGAGTCTGATAAGGCAACGATGGATATGCCTTCATCAATTGCAGGGACGGTGCAGGAAGTTAAGGTTAATGTGGGTGACAAGGTTGGAGAAGGTAGTCTGGTCGCCACAGTTTCTGTCAGTGCCGAAGCGGCTGAGCCTGCCAAGGAAGAGGTTGAACAGCAAACGGTTGCTGTGGAAGAAGTGCCCGAACCTGTTGCGGAAACAACACCCGCACCGGCACCGAAAGCTGCTCCGGCACCTGCACCTGTTGCTAATATGACGGACGTCTCGGGTAAAGCACATGCGTCACCGAGTGTCAGGCGTTTTGCCCGCGAATTGGGTGTCGATATTAATTTAATTTCGGCGGGCAGTGGCCGGAAAGGCCGGGTTCTGCAGGATGATGTTAAAAACTTTGTCAAGCAGGCAATGACTTCCGGCACGGCTGCTACTGGTGGTAGTGGTATTCCTCCGATCCCTGAAGTCGATTTCAGTAAATTTGGTGAAGTCGAGCGTCAACCGTTAAATAAAATCAAAAAGCTAACCGCTCAAGGGATGACCAGGGCCTGGTTAAACCTACCGATGGTTACGCATCACGATGAAGCAGATATAACCGAGATGGAAGCATTTAGAAAAACTCTGAATGCGGAACATGCTAAAACCGGTGGCGTTAAGGTGACACCGTTAGTGTTTGTTATCAAGGCCTTGGTTTCGGCATTAAAACAATATTCACAGTTTAATACCTCCCTTTCTGCGGATGGTTCCGAACTTATCTATAAAAAGTACATTAATATCGGTATCGCGGTCGACACTCCTGGAGGTCTTGTTGTGCCGGTAATTAAGAATGCGGATAAAAAGTCACTGATTGAGTTATGCCAGGATATGGCGGAGCTAAGCAGTAAAGCCAGAGACGGTAAGTTAATGCCGGCTGATATGCAGGGCGGCAGTATGACTATCTCCAGCCTGGGCGGCATTGGCGGGACTGCTTTTACACCGATTGTTAATGCGCCGGAAGTGGCTATTTTAGGTGTCACCCGCGCAGCGATGAAACCGGTATGGAATGGAGAGGAATTTACCCCTCGCTTGATCGTACCGTTGGATTTAACGTATGACCACCGTGTTATAGATGGTGCAGATGGTGCTCGTTTTATGGTCGCTATCAGCCAATATTTAAGTGATATTCGTCGCTTATTGCTCTGATAAAGGGAGAAACAAATGACAGATTCTGTGTTACATGCCGAAGTATTAGTACTTGGTGGCGGCCCTGGGGGGTATAGCGCAGCTTTTCGAGCGGCGGATTTAGGTAAAAAAGTGGTTATTGTTGAGCGTCACTCAGTATTGGGGGGCGTTTGCCTGAATGTCGGCTGTATTCCTTCGAAAGCATTATTGCATATGGCGCATGTAATTGAGGGTGTTAATGAGGTTCAGGACCATGGTATCAGCTATGGTGCACCAACGATTGACCTGGATAAAATCAGAGCATGGAAAGAAAGTGTCACCAAATCATTAAATGATGGCCTGGCCGGCCTGGCTAAGCAGCGTAAGGTTGAGATCATTCAAGGTAATGGCAGTTTTAGCAGTGATAAAACTCTGGATGTGGAAACTGCAAACGGTAAACAAACCATCAGTTTTGATAATGCCATTATTGCAGCCGGTTCCAGACCGACTGAAATCCCGGTATTTCCGCATGATGATCCGCGCTTGTGGAATTCAACCGATGCTTTAAATCTGACCGAAATACCCAAAAAATTGCTGATTGTCGGCGGTGGTATTATCGGTTTGGAAATGGCCACGGTTTATCATGCCTTGGGCTCAAAAATCAGTGTGGTTGAGTTAATGGAGCAGATTATTCCGGGCTGCGATAAAGACCTGGTTCGCCCCTTACAAAACCGGATTAAAAAGAAATATGACAATATCTGGTTAGAAACCAAAGTGAATGAAATCAAGCCGTTGAAAAAAGGCTTAAAAGTTACTTTTGAAGGAAAAAATGCACAGGAATCGGAAGTTTTTGATGCCGTATTGGTGGCTGTGGGGCGTAGACCGAATGGCTTGCTGATAGGGGCTGAAAATGCCGGTATTAATGTTGATGAAACCGGTTTTATCCCGGTTGATAAGCAACAGCGCACCAATGTAGCAAATATCTTCGCCATCGGTGATATAGTCGGCAACCCCATGTTGGCACATAAGGCCGAGCATGAAGGTAAAGTGGCCGCTGAAGTGATTGCCGGACATAAAGCCGGCTTTGACGCCTTAACAATTCCTTCTGTTGCCTATACAGATCCGGAAATTGCCTGGATGGGGCTGACAGAAATCGAAGCTAAAAAACAGGGTATAGAATACGATAAAGGCGCATTCCCTTGGGCAGCCAGTGGCCGTTCATTAAGCTTGGGTCGTAATGAAGGTATGACTAAAATCATCAGCGACAAGGAAACCGGTCGTATTTTGGGAGCCGGCATGGTCGGTACCAATGCCGGCGAATTGATTGCCGAGGCGGTATTGGCATTGGAAATGGGGGCGGATATGGAAGATATCGGTTTAACCGTACATCCGCATCCGACATTATCCGAGACATTCTGCTTTGCTGCGGAAATGATCAGTGGAACAATCACTGACTTGTATGTAAAGAAAAGATAAAGAAGATTGTCTATCGACACAAAAGAGAAGCCCCCAAAGGGCTTCTCTTTTTTTTTGGAACATTTACAAAACCCTGTATAGGTTCGTTTGTAAAGACTTAAACCTTGACTCCTAAAACGCTGTTTAATTTAATACTTGCCCGGTTCCAATTTAACTCCGCGACATCCAAATAACCTTCTGCTATATCGAATTCAAACATGTTGAGGTTTTATCTCTGTTTAAAGATCATTTTGTATGTCTTATCGTCTATAGTCGTCCGGGGCCAGCCGGTATTTACTTAATTTGTTATAGACTGCCCGGGTCGATATATCCATGCTTTCGGCAATTTTTTTAATATCACCCTGATATTGTTGCAGGGCGGTTTGTAAAAATTTTTGTTCCACATTCGCTATTGCTTGTTCCTTTTGCTGTTTCCAGTCGACGTTACTGGATGAATTGACAGGCGTGAAGTTATCCAGCTTGAGTTCGGTTATTTCAGCGCCGGTGGTAAATAACAGGCTACGTTCCAGCGTATTTTCCAGCTCCCTGACATTGCCCGGCCAGGAATAGCTTCGAATAGTTTGCATCACTTCGCGGCTGACTGATTCCACGGCTTTGTTATGTTTTTTATTCATCCGCTGAAGGATCAGCTGAACCAATGCCGGTAAGTCTTCCGGTCGTTCGTATAGAGGCGGTATTTCAAGTTTGACGACATTGATGCGGTAGTACAAATCATTGCGGAATAATCCCTGTTCAACCTGATTTTGCAGATTTATATTGGTTGCGGAAATAATGCGTAAATCAACCTGTAAAGTCTGTTTGCCGCCAACACGTTCCAATTCACCTTCTTGAATGACTCTGAGCAAACGGGTCTGGGCTGCCGGTGAGAGTGAATCCACTTCATCAAGAAACAGGGTACCGCCTTCAGCACGTTCGAAAACGCCCTGATGCACTTCAATAGCGCCTGTAAATGCCCCTTTTTCATGACCGAATAAAGTACTCTCCAGCAGTGTTTCCGGAATTGCGCCGCAATTGATTGGTACAAAAACCTTATTACAGCGTTCACTCATCGCATGAATGGCTCTTGCCACCAATTCCTTGCCGACGCCGGTAGGGCCTTGAATCAAAACTGTTGCAGAGCTGGGTGCTACAACTTCTATAGATTGCAGGACCTGGTGCATTGCCCCAGAGTTGGCGATAATGACCGGTGCCGGTTTTTTTTTGATCGGTTGTTTGCTTTGCTTACGCCAGATTTTCAGCATGCTTTCTTCAATACGCGATTGCAGGGCATTAAAATCCTGTTTATGGCTGTTTTGACTCCAGTCGTTCCGGTATTCGACGCCGGATTTATTTGCGGCTTGTTCAGGATTCAAATGAATATATACTTCACAGCAGCCATCATGACGGGCGATGCTTTTGGCGATTTCAACCTTGGCATAGCCGAAATTACGAGCAGCAATGCCACCGAATACGCTGGATGTCATACCGCACAGTTCTGGAAAATTAACGACTTTTTCGCCGAAGGGGCAGCTACTGTTGCAAACTGCAATGTTGTCTTGACTGCTCGATACCAGTGAAAAATTACCGCCTATGTTATTTTTTAATCCTAAAATCAAGGTGATATAGTTTTCAATATTCAAGGCATCGTCGGTGTTTTTACAATCGGCGCGGTATACCTCTTCAAAAAAACAGCCTGCCGTTCTGGCGATATGTTCGATTAACTGTCGGCTTTGTTCCTGTCCCAGTTGTTCGCTGGCATGCATCAGTTCCAGGATGAAAGTCTGTAAGAAAAAAACCGGTGTTAGTTCGGAAAGCGAAGAGTTGCTCATGACTGTTCAGTGAAGTTTTAATTCTTTAATTGAATCATAAATTCACAAATAGAGTAAGTTAAATTTTCAACTTATTATTTTATAAGATGTTTTTGGTTTGAATATAGCGGCACAGAATCTGCTTTGACTTTTATTAGTCATATGGGCAGAACATCCGATACAGGGCAATGTTCCGGACAATCTGTTTTATGTCTAAAACTTTAGATAACGCATTATTACATTAAAATGAGGTTACAACATGAGTGATAATAAACCGCCTTTAGATCCACATCCTCTAAGTGAATATGTTGCTTGGGCCGGGCATCGTAATCGTGAGCCTATTTTGGGCGTATTGAAGGAAAAACTACCAAAAGATCCTGCTCGGGTGCTGGAAATGGCCAGTGGTAGTGGGATGCATATCAATTACTTTGCACCCAATTTTGAACATTTGCATTTTCATCCTTCTGATAAAGATATAGAAGTCTTCGACAATATCAAAAATCTAACCAGTGAGCTGGACAATAACAATATTGCCGACCCTATTCATTTGGATTTAACCAATCCGGAAACCTGGTTTAATGCGGGACAACCGAGATCATTTTCGGCTATTTTTTGTATTAATATTTTTCAGGTTGCGCCTATTTCCATTGCTGACGGCATGATGCGCTGTGCAGAGCATTTGCTGGACGAAAACGGTTTTTTACTGATTTACGGACCGTTTCAAGTTGAAGGTCAGTTCACTACCGATTCGAATAAAGAATTTCATGAAACGTTGGGAACCGCCGGCGTGCCGGAATGGGGTTTAAAAGATGTAGCCGATTTAAGGGCTGCGGCTGAGAATCATGGGCTTGAATTGAAAGAGCAGATAGATATGCCGGCTAATAACTTCTCGTTGATTTTTGGTCGGAAATAATTAAGGTGTTTACGGTTGTTTGATTCTTTTTGTGACTTGATAAGCTCGTCACGAACAGAATCAGCAATCGGTTAATGTACAATTTAGCACAAGCTTAACTAAAAGAGTGAGCGCCTTGTCTAACACAGTGTTGGTCTTTGTACAATTATCGACTTAGGTATGGCGAATCAGCAGGAAAGATAATGAGTATTATAAAATCAGCTGTTATTATGGGGGTTGGTCCGGAGCGTGGTTTGGGAGCTGCGTTGGCCAAGTTTTTTGCAGCAAAAGGTCTGCATGTTTTTTTAGTTGGGCGCAGTGAAGACAAACTGCAACAGGTGGCTGATGTCATTGTGCGTGATGGCGGCATGGCCACGACTGTAGTTGCTGATGCTACTTTATCAACAGATATTGACCATCTGTTTGATGTGATTCAGCTTCATGAGTCCAAACTGCAAATTGCCGTTTATAATGTAGACAGCAATATCCCTTTTCCGATTCTTGAAATGGAAGAGGAAACCTTTACCCGCTTATGGCAACAGAATTGTCTGGGGGCATTCTTGTTTTCCCGTGCCGTTATTGAATGTATGAAAGTTAATAATCAAGGCACGTTATTTTTTACTGGTGCAACGGCATCGTTACGTGCCAGACCACCATTTACCGCTTTTGCTTCGGCCAAAGCAGCCTTAAGAGCTTTGGCACAAGGTTTGGCCAGGGAATTTTCACCCGCCGGAATCCATGTGATTCACGCCGTCATAGACGGCGTGATTGATGGTGATCGTGCTGCTCAGCAATTTCCTGAATATTATCAAAGCAAAGGCAAGGACGGATTGCTACAACTGGAAGCGATTGCAGAAACATACTGGGCTATGCATTGCCAACATCCAAGTGCCTGGACGCATGAACTGGATCTAAGACCCTATAAAGAGGCATTTTAGGTAATTATCATGAATGAAAGTACAAACTGGCAATTACAAGGCAGCTATTTCGAAACCTGTAACTGCGAAACCGCTTGTCCCTGCGTCTGGCTGCAAGAGCCATCGGAAGGGGATTGCAAGTTACTCGTTGCCTGGCATATAAGCAGTGGTTTTATGGGACTGCAGCGCCTGGATAATCTGAATGTCGCCTTGGCCTGTTATGCTCCGGGACATATGAAAGACGGTAACTGGCAGGCAGCCTTATATATTGATGAACGTGCTGATGATGCTCAGGTTGATGCCATTACGCAAATATTCAGCGGTCAGCAGGGCGGGCATTTAGCCATTCTGATGAGTTTTGTCGGTGAAGTGCTGGGTGTACAAAAAGTGAGAATCGATTACCGCGAAGAGGCTGATCGACGCAGCGTGTCCATCCCCGGCATCGCGCAGGTGGAAATAGAAAGTATTTCCGGAATAACAGGTGCGCAGTCTACGATCAGTAATCCTCCTTTATGTGTAGTCAGCAGTCATCCGTCCGTTGTGGCCAAATCCAAACACTACGAATACACGGATTACGATAAAAACTGGTGCTTTAATGAGCGTAACGGATATTATTCGCCATTTAATTACCAGCCCTGATTTAATGGTTTAATGTCAAAAATTCTAATTATACTGATTGCCATTACGCTGTGTGCATGGGGTTTTCTGGCTTATCAGCATTGGCAAATGTTTAGTTTGCCAATGAATCAAATGTGGATGCCGCCGAATTCCGTCTGGCACTGGCAGTTTTTTGATTTTGTCATGGTCTATAGTATGTGGGCTGTTATGATGGCGGCTATGATGTTGCCGTCAGCACTTCCAATGGTTAAATCGTATAGCCTGGTTTGTCGTAAACGATATCACTCCGATTTCCCATTCGTTTACCTTTTTAGTGCCGCTTATCTAATGGTCTGGTTTTTATTTAGTATAGTTTTAACCTTAATACAGTGGCAGCTGCATGGCTTAAACTGGCTGACCGGCATGATGGATAATGCCAATACTTTATTAGCTTCCGGGATACTGATCAGCGCGGGGGTTTATCAATTTACCGCGTTAAAAAATGTCTGTTTAAGCCACTGTCGTTCCCCAATCGGTTTTTTATTAAATTTCTGGCGTAACGGCAAGCTTGGTGCTTTAAGAATGGGGCTTTTCCATGGCATTACTTGCCTGGGTTGTTGCTGGGTGCAAATGCTGATTATGTTTGCCGTTGGGGTGATGAATATCACCGGGATGATAGTGCTAACCTCATTTATTCTGCTGGAAAAAAGCTTATCCCAACAAGAGCGTTTGGTCAGCAAGCTGGCGGGGATAGTGTTGTGCCTGTGGGGTATAGGCTTATTGAGTACAGAATTAAATCCCCATTGGCGATAAGCCAAAGAATGCCCAATATAGTCTCAATTAAAGAAATTTTTTTCAACAGAGACAACATCATCCGCTTTAATGTAAAAACTATTGTTGCTCAGTTTTTCTATTTTAATTCCGTAAATAATCAACGATTAAAAAGCTGGGCACCAAAGTCAGTTGACAAGGCCTCGGTTTGCTTGTAAGTTGCTTTTAAAATTTAAGTGTTACAGCGAAATATCAATAAATAATAAATGAGAGTTTGTGAGCTATCTGTTTAGATTTTTTTTATGTCTGTGCCTTAACGGCTGTGCCATACATTATTATGACCAAGAGACTAAGGCCGAGCACATCTATGGCTTTGGTCATATGGTGATGAAAGTCCAAAATGCAGGTGCAAGACGTGTTGCTGTTGTGCGTGGCGATGATTATCTAGGGCTTTCCGTTGGAACAAATGACGAGGGTGTGCATTTTGGTGCCGGTTGGTCAAGCAGGAAGTCTATTCAGGTATTGGAACCCGATGCAGCTATTGAACTACTTTGGCCCACTTCTGACTTTCTAAGTGTTCGAATTGGTGAACCATTCGAAGGGCTAAATGAGATTGATAGCGGTGAACTACAAAAAGAGGCAATACCATGAAAAAACAACAGGTAAAAATTCTAACAGTGGTTTTTATATGTAGTTTGATTTCAGCTTGCGGAGTAGGGCAAAAGAAGTTGCTGTTTACCACCCGGTCTAATATAGGTCTGGATGTGGATGCGAAACAATTTACTGCCCAATTGAATATAGACCGGCAGGAGGCTGTTATTGGACCGACCTTTGAAGGTGGTCGGCACTTTCCTATCGCAGCGGCATTTGTGAATAGCAATCGGCTTTTAGGCGGATTTGGGGTGTCCTCGCTGTTTTCAGGCGGAGCATCGGCGTTGGCCTTGTCGCAGTCCCCGGCAGAGTTGACAGCCAAGGATCTGGCTGCACTAGATAAAGGAAGTCAGATAACTTTGACTGAGAAACCTGTATTTCATCGCTCACGAATTGGTAAATTATTTGATAGGCTGAATCCATTTAAGAGTGAGGACAGTATCAAGCAGGATGCCTCATTACCCGGTCCGGGTGAAGTTAAACCCTTTATATTCGATACCGATACTTCATTAGGCATTAAGCTGGCATGGTCCGGCGCAACCGGTGAGTTCCCGGACAAAGTTAAGATAGGATTTAACCGTGAGGAATTTGCATTGGCCCCGGTGATGCTAAAAAAAGAGAATAAAAATGGTACCTTTGATATTGGTATTCCGTCATTTTTTGCCGCTTTGGATATAAAAACAGAATTTGGTTCGATAATAAACACTAACATTGGCTTCAGACATGTGTTTGCGGTAGGTGAACCTGCTACTCGTCTTGCCGCTAATCCAAGTATTAGAGCTATTGTTAAAAAAAGGTTTGAGCTGGTTGATTCCGGACTTTGTTTGAATAAATGGCTTGATCCCAAGGCTAATACTGTAGCAACTGCTCAGACACGTTTGAATATGCTTAATAGTTGGTTAACCACTAATAACATCGGATCAATCGAAGACTTGCTTAATGATTCGGCAAAATGGAGCCCATTTGCTGCCGCCAATATAACTAGCGGATTCTGTGAAAATTAGTTTTTGCAACAGGACAAAATGACAAGAGAAGCCCTCGGACAAGGCTTCTCTTAAATTTAAGCAAATCGCTTAGAAAGAAGTCACTCTATCGCCTTCGCCGACTAGAACAATATCAGCCGGTCTAATTGCAAACAACCCGTTGGTGATTACGCCGGGAATGTCATTAATGGCTTTCTCCATTTCAATCGGATCAAGAATACGTAAATTATGCACGTCCAGAATATGATTGCCGTTGTCGGTCACACAACCTTCACGCCATTGAGGTTGACCGCCCATTTTTGCAATTTCTCTGGCCACATAGCTGCGAGACATCGGGATGACTTCAACCGGCAAAGGGAATGCGCCCAGCATTTCAACACGTTTGGATTGATCAACAATACAGATAAATTTATCACTGGCAGCGGCAACAATTTTTTCTCGGGTTAATGCAGCGCCGCCGCCTTTAATCATTCTTTTGTCTGCATTTACTTCATCAGCGCCATCTACATAAACTGAAACACGGTTTACTTCATTTAAATCAAGTACTGGAATGCCCAGTTTCTCCAGACGCTCAGTGGTGCCAATTGAGCTGGATACTGTGCCTTCAAACTGGTTTTTCATATCGGCCAGCATTTCAATGAAAAAGTTCACGGTTGAACCGGTACCCACACCAATAATACTTTCGCCTTTTACTTGCTCCAGAGCAGCTGCCGCAACTTGTTTTTTTAATTCGTCTTGAGTCATAGTTTTATCACTTAATTTTAGTAGAGGCTCCCATTGAGCCGGAAAAGAAAAGTAGTGACTTCAAAAAGCCTTTAAGCGTACATAATACCCGAAATATGGCACTATATCAGGGGTTTTTAACAAAAAATATTCCTTTCTGGGGTGTGTTCTGATTGATTAAGGTTAGCAAATTTAATCTGACATTTGAAAATTTAAGCATTATGACGTGTTTTGTTCTGTGTGATTAATGATTAATTGACAATGCTTAGTTTGACTGTTAGGTTGATGATTAACGTTTATTATTAAGCTAAGTTGAAGTTAAAAAGTTAACTCATCAAATGTAAAAAGTCTTGATATGGTTATTAATGCAAGAGCATATGGTTTGATCGAGTGCAGATAAAAAAAATAATAAAAGGGGCGTTATGTTATGCCTATAAAATTTGTATTTCTTTTTGTATTCACTACCATCCTGATCACTTCGAGTTGTATTCATATTCCTAAATATTCTGCAACCTATAAGGTGGAAGTGCATGAACATATCCTACGCGTAAACAGGCATGGCTATTTGCTGCCTAGTGATTATGCTTCTCAACCTGGATTGACTAGAAAATCTGAGCATGTTTTGTCTACAGAGCAAGTCAACGATAAATATGACAAAATAATTCGTAAGGCTTTGATTTTGGCTTGTAAAAAACATCATAAAACGTCAAGCGAATGTGAAGCCAATTTAACAACATTTAATTCATCAAAGGATAAAAAACTGCCCGTCGAATTTATGAGAGGTGCGAAAGTGAAAATACTGGTCTATTTTCACGGCGGGCTTAATACCTATAAAGAATCTGATGAGCGTATGGAGGATCAGCTCAAAACAATTGAGGATGAAAAAACTGATTGGCATTATCCCATATATATTTCCTGGCCATCCAATGTCGGAGGAACAATTCTGGAACATTGGTTTGAGAATAGGGAGGGGCGTTGGACGCCTTGGTACAAAAGCGGGCTCGTTAGTTCCCCGTTTATCATTTTTGAAGATTTAGTCGGCAGTGTAGCCGAATTTCCTTCCAATCTTTATTACCAGTTTACGAATGATAAGGATCGTATTTTTGCAGATAACAGTGTTGTTTCATCAAGCATTTGGCATGATGCATTTTGTAAATTCAAAAGAAATCAAGGCACATTGACGGCTAACAATAACTGTGATCAATTTATGCAGCAGCAGGATGATTTTAATCAGTTTGAAGTAATTAAGACTGGAGACTTTAATAATATTAAAATCAACAGAAGCGTCTATAACAGAACCGGACTGCAGTCATTCACTGAAGGTGTGAGGCTGACTTTGTTAACGCCTGTTCGGTACTTGATCGGCAGTATATGGAATGGAGCCATAGCTAGTCATAGTTGGGATATGATGAAAAGGAGAGCCCGAAATATTGTTTATCCAACGGGCGATTTCCAGGAAAGATTCCACAGTAAGAGGTTTTTGGCAGAAAAACCGGCTGGTGAGCATCTGGGTACATTTTTTCAGGCATTATTTAAGTTAAAAAGTGATAATCCAGACCTGGATGTTGAGTTAACGCTAGTGGGCCACAGTATGGGAGCGATAGCGATCAATAATTTATTAAATAAATATCAACATGAATGGCAATCTACCTCTGTATTGAGCAATATTGTGTATATGGCGGCCGCTGCCAGCATTGAAGATACGCTTTCAATCGTTCCGGATATTCTTAGGAACTGTTCCAGAAAAATTCCGTTTTATAACCTCACCCTTAACAGAGTCGCGGAAGTGGCTGAAACTTATTATGGCGGATTGTTACCTTCCGGTTCGTTGTTAATTTCAATTGATAAATATCACGATGCTCCTGAACACCATCTGAAAAGAACTTTCGGTTCGGAAATAAATGTACACTCTTCTTTACCGGTGATTTTAGAAGCGTTTAAGGGTATAGATAATCCCATTATTTTTAAAGCGTTTAATAATGAAAATTATGAAAAGCCGCTTAGACATGGTGATTTTAATTGTCTTCCCTTTTGGAAAAAAGAAGTATGGGAATTAAACAATACAAGTACAAAAATTAACCCTTTCTGTGAAAAATAAGCCTGGCTGTAAAGTTTGATCCAGTGTTGTTACCGGGCATACATATAGAAAATATTTTCTTGAGCATGGGGGATAAACTTATTAACAATTTGCTTTCATTCTTTAATGAAATTAAGTGATACTGCTAATATTAACGATAGGCGCGGCAACCAAATTTAAGATGGTTCGGCTTCATTCCCTAGGACTCTCACGATCAATACAAAAGGAAATAACATGAAGATCGTTCAAGTAATTATGTTGATACTGTCATTTTCGGTAAATGCAGACAATAACAATAAATTTGAGAGTGTCACTGTCGGTTTTAAGGTATTAAAGCCTAGCGACTGGCAGTTTGTAACGGCCGATGAGAATCTGGATAGTCTTAATCGCATTCGGCTTAACAACGAAGAATTTCATAAGTTGATGCTGGCGGATTCAACAGTCCCCTTGGTTGCAATGATGAAGTATCCTGAGCCATTTGATGATTTAAATCCCAGTTTTAAAGTTACTACAAAACCTTTAGGTCAATTTAAAGGCCTAGATTCTAAGGAAATTCTTGATAGGTTGATCCCGCAGTTTAGAAAAATATTTCAGAATTTCGTCCTCGTTCAGCCTCCTGAAGATACAATGGTAGCCGGTCTCGATGCTGCCTATATGCGTATTCATTATTCTTTGACTATTCCTGATGGTAGAGTATTTCCGACATCATCTGAGTTATGGGTTGTCCCGCGCGGGAGTTATTTCTTTATTTTAGGTGCAGGTACCCGACAAGATGAAAGGACCGGGTCGCGAGTTGAAATCAATAAAATTCTAAATTCTGTTGAAATTCAGCCGGTAAGTACAAACTTTGAAAGATAAAAAATATACACTATAAACATAGCCCCGAATACGCTCACGATGATCGAAGGTAAGATCAAGCCATCGTATCGGTCAATAGCGCAGCTTATAAAATGTAGTTTACAATTCACCGGTCTTATTCCGATCAATAATCGATGCAGATTTTTTTTGGCATTTATGTGATACTTTGCTGTTGTGCATGGGAAATGCTGGGAATGTGAAGCTCTAATGATTCAATATATTATTCGACGATTTTTATATGCCATTCCTCTGTTGATAGGGGTGAATGTACTAACGTTTGTGTTGTTTTTTGTTGTTAACAGTCCTGATGATATGGCACGTATGCAGCTGGGGCAAAAATATGTCACCGAACAGGCGGTGGAAAACTGGAAAAAACAGCGTGGTTATGATTTACCGCTGTTATGGAACAGTCAGGCTGAGAACAGTCAGAAATTAACAAAAACCATTTTTTACCAGAAATCAGTCGGTTTGTTTTTGTTCGATTTCGGTATTTCCGATAATGGCCGTAATATTGTTTCCGATATTAAACAGCGTATGTGGCCCAGCCTGGCGTTGGCCGTACCGTCTTTGATTGTCGGTCTGCTGGTTAATATCTGTGTGGCGTTGATAATGGTGCTGTTCAGGAACAGTTATCTGGAACTCAGCAGCATTATCGTCTGTGTGGTGTTGATGTCGATTTCCTCCTTATTCTATATTATCGGCGGTCAGTTTTTGATCGGTAAATTGCTCAGGCTGGTGCCTATTTCAGGTTATGACACCGGTTTAAATGCCGTTAAATTTCTCATCTTACCGGTTTTGATTTCGGTAATTTCCGGTATTGGTTCCGGTGCGCGTTGGTATCGAACACTGTTTTTGGAGGAAGTGGAAAAAGATTATGTACGTACCGCAAGAGCGAAAGGTTTAACGGAAACGCAAACCCTGTTCAGGCATGTGCTTAAAAATGCCATGATTCCGATTTTGACCGGCGTGGTAGTTATTTTGCCGTTGTTGTTTATGGGCAGTTTAATTATGGAGTCTTTTTTCAGTATCCCGGGGCTCGGCAGTTATACCATCGATGCAATAAACAGTCAGGACTTTGCTATCGTCCGTTCCATGGTGTTTTTAGGTTCGGTTTTATACATAATCGGTCTGTTAATGACTGATATTTCCTATACTCTGGTTGACCCTAGGGTGAGGTTGTCTTGATGGTAGTGCTATGGACTGATGCCCTGATCTATATGCTGTTAATCGGCATTTTGATCATGGGGTTTTATTTGTTAAGGCAAGCGCATTTCAAAAGGCCTTTACAAAAAATTGCCGGTAGCCGGGTCGGAATGGTTTCCCTGGTGGTATTGATCTTTTTTGTACTGGTCGGTTTGTTGGATTCTATTCATTACAAAGCTCAAGACACACAGACGCATGAAATTATCAGTCTGCTGGATGATTGGTTAACACCGTTACGCACGCATTCGGAAAAAACTTATTCCGCCCCTTTTGCAACTCACTTATACAGTAAAGAAGCCATTAAGCAGGCTGACGGTCAAATTGTTTGGGGCTATCCACGTTTGAAATATGGCGGAGCACACCTAGATGATCCAGAAAAAGAACTGTTAAATGATGTATTGATTAAAGCAGCAGAAGGTTTGGCTAAAGGCGCAGGTCTGATCGGTTTTTTTATTATTTTATTGGCCAGTCAGCTTAAGGAACAGCATAAGCGTTTTATGGTAAGACCAACCTCCAAGGCGGTCTGGTCCAGTATTTTTCTCTTGGTTACGGCGAGTTATGCACTGCTGGATTTATCAACTTATTATCATGTTTTAGGGACGGATAAAGTCGGAGAGGATGTGTTTTATCAAGCCATCAAGAGTATTCGTACCGGCTTGATGATAGGCTCTTTAACGACACTGGTGATGCTGCCGTTAGCGATTATTTTTGGCATCCTGGCAGGCTTTTTTCGCGGCTGGGTGGATGATCTGATTCAATATATCTATACCACACTGAACTCCATTCCCAGCGTATTATTGATAGCGGCTTCCATTTTAATGGTACAGGTCTATATGGCCAATCATGCCGATCAGTTTACCAGTGTTATCGTTCGTGCTGATATGCGCTTATTGTTTTTGTGTTTGATTCTGGGGGTGACGAGTTGGACCGGTTTATGTCGTATGTTAAGGGCGGAAACGCTAAAGCTCAGGGAGATGGAATATGTGCAGGCCGCTCAAACTTTGGGGGTGAAACGCAGAGTGATTCTGGTGCGTCATATTCTACCTAATGTCATGCATATTGTTTTGATCTCGGTGGTGCTGGATTTTAGCTCACTGGTACTGGCCGAAGCCGTGTTGTCTTATATTAATATCGGTGTTGACCCCAGTACCTATAGCTGGGGCAATATGATTAATGGTGCCCGGCTGGAAATGGCCAGAGAACCAATCGTATGGTGGTCGTTATCGGCCGCTTTTGTTTTTATGTTTACCCTGGTACTGGCGGCAAATTTATTTGCCGATACGGTCAGGAATGCATTTGATCCAAGGCGAATGGACAATGACTGAAGCTTTATTATCAGTGCAAGCGTTAACGGTTGCTTTTAACCGACATAATACCGTGGTTGACCAGATAAGCTTTTCGGTTGGTTATGGCGAGACTTTTGCTTTGGTCGGTGAGTCAGGCTCCGGTAAATCGATGACGGCTTTGTCTGTTATGCGTTTGTTACCGGCCAGTGCACGGTTAACGGCACAGCAGATTACATTAAATAACACTTCCTTGCTGACTGAGTCGGAACTGGATTTTTGTAAAGTAAGGGGCAGACGCATCGGGATGATTTTTCAGGACCCGATGTCATCCCTAAACCCGGTAATGACCATCGGCCAACAGGTTGAGGAAGTTATTCGGCAGCATTTTACATTGGATAAAGCGGCAAGTAAGGCAAGGGTGCTGGAATTATTGCGGCAGGTGGAAATTCCTGAACCTGAGAAAAAAATAAAAGCCTATCCGCATCAATTATCCGGCGGACAATTGCAAAGGGTGATGATTGCCATCGCTTTGGCAGGAAAACCGGATTTACTGATTGCCGATGAACCGACAACCTCGCTGGATGTGACTATTCAGGCGCAAATTCTACAATTATTGAAACAGATTCAACAGCAAACCGGCATGTCATTATGGATCATCAGTCATGATCTGGCACTGGTATCCAATATTGCGGATCGCGTTGCGGTGATGCAGCAGGGCAGGATTGTTGAGATGGCGGATAAATATACTTTATTCAGTCAGCCGAAGCATGATTATACCCGACAGTTATTGGCGGCGTTGCCTTCAATGGACAGTTGTCTGGGACATGTTGCAAAAACAAAACCGGCTTTGTTGCAAGTGCAGGACTTTAAGGTGTATTACCCAATCCGCAAGGGTATTTTTAAACGCATTGTCGGCTATTTTAAAGCGGTGGACGGTGTGGATTTTAGCATCGAACAAGGTAAAACACTGGCCCTGGTGGGTGAATCGGGCTGTGGTAAAACCACACTGGGTAAAGGCCTGATTAATTTGATTCCCGATACCATGGGAAGGGTGATGATTGATGGGGTGGACTTAAGTCAGTTAGAGGGGGAAGCTCTGAGGAAAAAGCGTTCGGATATACAAATCGTGTTTCAGGACCCGTTTTCGTCGATGAACCCGAGGATGCTGGTCGGTGATATCGTTGCCGAAGGTTTAAGGTCTTTTTTTCCAGAGTTGAGTGCAGAGGAAAGAAGGCAAAAGGTAGCCAGATTATTACAGCAAGTCGGTTTGCCTGAGGATTCAGCCTTGCGCTACCCGCATGAATTTTCCGGTGGACAGCGGCAACGAATTTGTATTGCCAGAGCTTTGGCGGTGGAACCTAAACTGATAATTTGTGATGAACCGACCAGTGCGCTGGATGTGTCGGTACAGGCCCAGATTATTGCCTTGCTCAAGTCATTGCAACAACAAAAACAGATCAGTTATTTGTTTATTACGCACGATCTGGCGGTAGTCGCGGAAATTGCCGATCAGGTGGCGGTGATGAAAGCGGGCAAAATTATCGAGAGCGGGGCAGTGGAAACAGTATTAACTCAACCGCAGCAGGAGTATACTCGCCAGTTATTGTCGGCCGTACCAAGATTACAAAACACTGCTTAAATGTGTTAGGTGCAGTGAAACTTCAACCGTACAGACCGGCCGATGGCCGACAAAATTAGAAATGATAACTCAGCTCGGCCCGGATATGATCGTCGTGGCGAAATAAATAGGCCGGATCTTTTTTTTGCGTGCCGCTAAAGAAACGAGCTTCGACTTCTATTTTCCAACTATCGCCCAAACGTCTGCTGGCTTCTATATTATAAAATTTGGCGTTGTTGGTGCGGTCGAAGATTACGCCGGCCAGAATTTCGGTGCTTTGCACATCGTTAAAGCCGAAGCGTAATGCCGTCATAATATCATCCTGAAAAATTGTCTGCTGGCTTTGTCCCCGGCTGTCATAAAGGTATTCGGCGACTATGCCGATATCCATTCCGCTGTTTTGCACATTGTAAAAGCTGTATTCAATACCGCCGGTGGCAGCGAAATAAGTTTTACCCTGACCGGAGCGTACCATCGCTTCCAGCTTCCACAACCAGCTGTCGGTTGTCGCCTGAACATCAATAGCGGTTTGGTGAATCATTTCGTAATAGGGGATGATTCGTAATTGTCCCGAACCGTCAGCTTCGGCCAATAATGTCGGTTCACGATTGGTGCCGTAAAAATGCGACAGGCCTAGATCCCAGTCACCAACAGTATGTGACCAGCGCAGAGCATAGGCCATGTGTTTGTCTATGCCATGCTTTTCATACCGGGCATTGCCGACATCAATTTCCGGAAAGGGACGCATACGACCATCTTTGCCTGAAAAGGTGCGTTCACGAAAACCGGTAAGCAGAAAGAAATCCAACGTACCCCAGTCCTGTATCAGGGCGAAATTAATCATCGGCTGTCCCAGTTTGTCTTCACCGTCAAAATTCTCAACGATATCACGTTGATTGATGATATCAACCAGGTGCTGCGATTCGGTGACCCCCCAGAACAGTTTACGGATACCGACTCTTATTTCCCACTGCTCGGAGGCTTTGAGCCAGGTCAGTTCGCGGATATCAAAATGCGTACGACGGTTATCGTGCTGAGAAAAACGGAAATAGGGGACGAAGGTAAAACTTTGCCGACCGTCATCCCAGTCATGATAAAAATCGGCTTCGACAACCCCGGATAAATAGTGATTATGTTGACTGCCGTCTATTGGATTATGTACGAAACCAAGGCTTTCGACACCGGCATAACCGGAAATTTCCCAGGCCGAAAGTTTGCAGCTGACGCACATTAATACTAGGAACAACAGTCTTTGCATTAACGGGCTCGTTTTAAGGTGTTTTTATCAAAGTCCCGATCAGTGAAGCCATTGTTAAATTGATAATGGCTGAAAATAAGTTGGGTACTTTTTCCATTCTGGTTGTTTTGCATATGGGTTTCATCCGGACGCCAGAATTTGTCCAGATATAATTGGTAATTTTTAAACAGCTGGGTTTTTAACAAACTGTTTTTACGGTCGTAATATTCGGTCTTGACGGTATAGTAAGTATTTTGGTCTATCCACAAAATGACGCGGGTATAGCCTGAATGCTCATAGGCCGGGTAGGCTTCAACTACAAAGCAATTGGCAGAGTCGACAGGTTCGTCTCGTAAATATTTATAGCTGTATTTTTCTACTTCTTGCGAAGCCAAGTCTTCAAAGGCAAATTCACTGCCCATAAATGGGCCTGATTTGTTATTTGAGGCAATACGTTTGACCCTTTTTAATGCAGGCAGATACAGCCATTGATCATCGGGATCAACCGGGTGTGAAAAACTTAAAAAAGCGGTGCCTTTAACATCTCGCGGGTTGTCGAAAATAGATAAACTTTTATCGCCATCATCCAGTATTTCAAGGGTACGCTGATGCATTTTACGTCGGCTTTCATCACCGTTTTTATTGCGTAAAATCATTTCCATTTCAACTTTTGTATCACCGAAACCGGTGTTTCTTTTCTTGGCTTCCTGCATAATCGACAGCCCCTGTTCTTCAGGTGTCTGGGCAAGCAGTTGAAGCGGGGATAACAATACCGAGGTTATTAGCAACTGTATCAATATTTTCATTTGTACTCCTGGGGTGTGAACGGTATGCGGGTGGTTAAGGGCTTATTTATCTAGTGATATCAGCAATGGCGGGAGCAGTAAAAAATCCATCCATAAGGCAAAGGAAATGGTAATCGCAGTCATAATTCCCATATCCACTGACTGTGAAAATGGCGATAGGGTCAGTACCATAAAACCGGCGACTAATACCAGGGTAGTGGTAATCAGGGCTGTGCCGATACTGCTGAAACTATAGCTAACAGCCTGAAGTGTGTCGTAATTTTTTTCCCGTTTGGCGCGTAAATACTTGCTTAAAAAATGCACGGTATCATCCACTACAATCCCTATAGTCATACCTGCGACAATTGACAGTCCCATACCGACCATACCGTTAATTAAAGCCCACAGCCCGAAAGTTGCAGCGGCAGGCAGTAAATTGGGTATCAGACTAAGCAGGCCTATTTTAAACGAACGTAAAACCAGCAATAAAATAAGTGAAATTAATAATAGCGCCAGAGCCGTACCAATTAACATGCTTTTAATATTCCGTTCGCCAATATGTGCAAACATCAGGGTAGGGCTGGATGGTGTCGATTTTATGTCCGGGGCATTTTTTGCCAGCCAGGTATTGATCGATTGCTCCAGATTTAACATCTGGTTGGAAGACATGTTTTTTAACGTTAAGGTAATCCGGGTTGCGACTTTATCGATATTAATCTGGTCATTTAAATCCAGTCCGTACGGTAGTGACATTTCATATAACAGCAGATACTGTGCCGCTAATTCCCGGTTTTCAGGCAGCCGGTAAAAAGAGGCCTCATCACCGTGCATGTTTTTATTTAAACGTTTAAAGGTATCGCTGATACTTTTTACATGTATGACTTCCGGTTGAGCTCTTGCCCAATCTACAAATTGACCTAATTGATTTAGAAAATCAGGATCGTTAATGCTTTTGTTATCGCGGCTCTCCAATGAGTATTCGATGGTGTAAACGCCACCCAGATGTTGAGCGGAAAAGTCGGTGGCCTGGCGAAAGTCGGTGCTTTCATCGAAATAACGCACAAATTCGTCATTCAACTGATTCATTGGGATAAAACTGATTAAAATAACGGCTATCAGACTGTTGGCGGCCAATAAAAAATTACGGCGTTTGATCACAAACAATGCCAGATTTTGCATATAAGCATCGTACTTTTTATGTATGGCCTGCGACTTTATCGGCAATAAGGTCAATAAAGCAGGCAGCAGGGTTACCGATAGTACAAAAGCAAACATTACACCCAGGGCTACCGTATTGCCCAACATTCTAAACGGGGGCGAATCGCTAAAATTCAGGCTCATAAAGCCAATGGCTGTCGTCAGGCTGGTAATAAAAACCGGTTGTAAATTAACTCTGATGCTTTCTTTAATGGCACCTTTTTTATCAAAGCCAAGATTCATAAAATGGAAAAAACTGGTCAGTAAATGGACGCAGTCGGCGACCGCCATGGTTAAAATAATGGTCGGAGCCACGGCGACCGAAGGGTTGATTTGCCAGTGCAGCCAACCGATAGTACCCAACGCCATTAATACCGAGGAGAGTATGACCAGTAAAACAATGACGGTTCCGTATAAGGAGCGTAGCAACAGGCCAATGCACAACAAGATGATGAGCAGCATAATTGGCGTTAAAACCAAACTGTCATACTCTGCCACCTCCGCAAAAGCATGATTCAGCATAATCATGCCGGTTAGATGAGTGTCGATATCCGGATAGCTTTGTTTGAAATCCCCGGCCAGCTTTTTTGCAGCGTCTCCAACTTCGATCACTTCCTGAGGGTTCTTCTCCGGCAGGTAAACGGTGACATTGACTGCAGTCACATCGGCTTCAGGTGATATCAAACGTTTTGAGAGCAGGGGGTCATTTAATGCTGTCTGTTTTATTGCCGCTAGTTGTTCGGGGCTTAAATTTTCGGTACTTGGAACCAGGTCGTTGACGATTAAATCATCATCCTGAGCAATACTATGCTGAAAATTGGTGATCGAATCGACTCGAGTGGCATAAGGTAATTGCCAGGCTTTCTCGGTCAGTTCTTTAACCATCTTCAATGTATTTGGATTAAAGACATGGCCGTCTTTAGGAGCAATAATCATCAATACATTTGTCGATTTTGAATAGACATTCTGCATTTGCTCATAAGCCACGAGCTGAGGATTATCTTTTCCGAAATAGGTTTGGTAATTGCTGGTAAAGCCTAAAAATATTCCGCCATATGTTGAAGCACATATTAGAAATATACTGAGCAAGACTGTCCAGTATGGGTGATTGCATGCAATATTGCCCAGACGCGCGGATAAATTGTTATTCATTCTTATTCTTTTTTTACAATCTAAAATGATTGCAGTATAACAAATTCATAGAATTTAGTTTTTCATAAAAATATCAAGAGGATAATAAATGAAAAAGGGTGTAGCCAGTTCCACTGCTTTAACCGTTGCTCAAGGGGTGATTTATACATCCTATAATCCGAGATACAAAGACTTGGTTGGAGATGATTTGTTATCATGCACTCGGCGTATTTTATCTGCCTCAGAAGAAGGAAAGAAAAGACTCAAACTGGTTGATAGTCGACTGTTCCGTTTTTTTGTACCACTGGCGGAAAAGCTTTTAATGCCCGGAATGACCATTCATTATGTTCTGCGTAAACGTGGTATCGAACAATATGCACGTCAGGCTATAGCCCAAGGCGCCACCCAGATTATCAATCTGGGGGCCGGTCTTGATACTTTGCTCTATCGATTATGCAAGGAATACCCTGATTTTAATTTTATTGAGATCGATCATCCCGATACCCAGGTTTTAAAAAACCATTTTTTTCAACAATCCGAAGAAAAAATTAATAATCTTCATTGTCTGCCTATCGACTTTACTCACCAAACCCTGGAGCACGAATTAGCGCAATTTGCTTATTTTTACCCGGAAAAATCAACGCTGTTAATTTCTGAGGGGGTATTGATGTATTTGACTGAAACTCAGGTTGAACATGTCTTTCAAGTATTAAAACAATTGATTCGAGCTGATTTGAATTTTGTGTTTACCGCTTTGGAGCCGGAAGATAATACACATTCTTCTTTGATTAAAGGATATTTGCAGAAAATGGGGGAGCCGATTCATTGGCATAAATCAAAAACAGACCTGGAGGCTTTTGTAGAAAGGCAAGGCTATCGTCTGCACAGTACTGAAACCGACCAAAGTTTAAGTCAAAGCTATATACAGGGCACTCAGCCAAATGTGTTAACGGTTAATGAATATATAGCCGCAGTATCCGGCAAATAGTAACGGGAGATAGACTATGGCTATTAAAGTAGTGACGGCAAAAGAGCCGGAAGAGTTGGATGCCGTATTTAAACTACGGCATCAGGTGTTTGTAGAACAGGACAAAAAATTTGATCCGCAGCCGGATAGAAGGCTGACTGATCGTTTTGATGCCTTTAATACGTCGGTTAATTTTATGGCTTTTGTCAATGATCTACTGGTCGGAACCGTACGATTAACAAAAGACTGTTCTTTGGGAACGCCGGCCGACGAGTATTTCGATTTTCGTGCGCATGTGCCGGATGATGCCTCGGTAATCGGTGTGGGTCAGTTTTGTATACGGGAACAGTTTCGAGGGAATCTTCCCTTGTTGAACAGTTTAATGACTATGGCTTTTTATTGGGCTATTTCCCAACAAGGTACGCATTTGATTGCACCATTTAATCCGGCCTTGCGTGCATTGATGAAACGAAACGGTTTTAGGGAGGTTTCGGACATTATTACCACACATGGCCATTTGCAGTGTTTACCCATGGTGGGAGACCTAAATCAGGTTAGAGACAGTTTTATTGAGTTTGCAGAGAAACAAAAAATCATTTTTTTTCTGGAAAATTTTTATCGGACTTATTACCAGGCGGGGGAAGTTATAATACATGCCGGAGATCAGGCGGATTCCGCCTATTTTATCGTCACCGGTAAAGTTGGGGTTTATATCGGCGACATTGAAAAACCGGAAACTTTAACACTGCTGAAAGAATTGGAAGCAGGTGATTTATTTGGCGAGGTGGCTTTGTTAAAGGGGATGAGAAGAACTGCACATGTAATTGTAAAGGACAACGTGCAGTTAATGGTGTTAGAGCGAAAAGTGTTGCTGGAACAGATTAAAAAAGAACCGGATAAGCTCGATTTTATTTTTGAGCTATTGGGTAGTCGATTGGGTGATCTCATTGAGCACCAAGGCTAAATAATGCTCTTGTAGCCATTTGTTTACTCAGGGCAATTGGTTTGTTCTCGCCTACCCCTTGTTTCTAGGTTGCCGGCTGGGTAATATCGACCATTACCTTCAATTTTTGCCCGGGCTGTAGAGTTTTACCCATTTTTTCCGAATTCCATTTGCGTAAATCGTTTATGGTGACATTAAATTTACGAGAAATTCGGGATAAGGAATCGCCATCTCTAACTGTATAACGTATTTTCTGTAAAGAGGGGGTTATCGCATTTTGTGCAATTATTTCCCCCGAATCTTGAATAAGTAGTTTTTGTCCCGGGCGTAAAGTGGTATTTAACGGCAGGTTATTCCAGGCGGCAATTTTTTTGCTGCTGACTGAAAATAATTTGGCTATACGCCAGAAGGTATCACCTTTTTGTACGGTGTAGTGTTGACTGTTGATGGGGCGATTAAGTGCGGCCAGCATTAGTTCAGGCTTGTCTGCTGATTTATGCGAAGCAGGAATCAATAAATGTTTACCGGCTCGAATACGATTGCTATTTAAATGATTCACCTGACGAATGGCAATAGTTGAGGTGTCATGTTTTTTTGCGATTACACTTAAACTTTCGCCGGGTTTGATTTTATGTCTTATCCAGGTCATCCTGTCCTGTTTTGCCAGTTGAGCTAAATTCTTTTTAAATTCAGAAACACTGTCCAATGGGATCAACAAACGGTGTGGTCCATTTGGATCGGTACACCAGCGGTTAAAGCCGGGGTTGAGTTTTAACAGTTCATCGGCTTCTATCTGGGCCATTTTTGCTGCTTTGTTTAAATCCAGCTGGGAGTCAATATTGACGACTTCAAATAAGGGTTTATTTACTATCTTTTTGAGTTTAATGTCATAGTCTTCGGCATGGGCAAATATTTTAGCTATCGCTAACAGACGCGGGACATAAGTAAGGGTTTCTTTGGGGAGCTCTAGTGACCAGTAATCGGTAGGCAATCCCTTTCGCTTGTTTTTAGCAATGGCTTTGCGGATATTGCCTTTACCCAGGTTATAAGAGGCTAAAGCGATTAACCAATCGCCCTCAAAAGTTTTATTCAATTGTTTTAAATAAAGGGTGGCCGCTTTAGTTGATGCATAAACGTCTCTTCGGCCGTCATACCACCAGTTTTGTTTTAATCCAAATAAGCGTCCGGTGGCCGGCATAAATTGCCATAACCCTGCGGCACGACTACGGGAATATGCCTTGGGACGAAAGGCACTTTCAACAACCGGTAACAATGCCAGTTCGCCGGGAAGCTGGTTAGCTTCAATTTCATCAAGAATTAAATATAGATAGGGTTCGGCTCGTTCTTGAACTCTGGCGAGGTATTTCGGATGTTTTAAAAACCAGTCAAGTTCACGGTCAATCCGTTCATTATTGATTTCGGGTAAGGCGTATAGAGATAATAACCGGCTCCAAATGGTATTGGGTTGGCTAGGGGGGGCGGTTTGGAGTAATAGTTGCGGATTTTCAGGTTGTTTACTCACAACTTGGTTGTCTTCGACGGACTTTATAATCTGCTTATTTTGAGTGCAGCCGGTAAGTAAGGCCAGGGCTAATAATATAAAAAGGAAATTTGAGCTGTTAGAATTGTCCTTAAACATTAGGTCTATACATAAAGTTGGTTGTTATAATGACTTTATTATAGATTGTTTTTATTGAATATTATTCTATTTTTTAGGTTTATTGATGAAACGTAAGTTTTTATTTGCCTGGTATCAAACACCCCGAGGTAAGTTATTACAGCAAATTGAGGCTGAATACCTAAAAAAATCCATCACTGTTGGCTGCAAACAAAACATTTTACAAATTGGTGGATTGGGCTGGGAAAATGAGTTTATTGATTGCACGTTATACCAAAAATTTACCGTACTGGACAGCAAGGGAACGGCTTGGCACGAAGCCGGATTAATTGAAGGTAAATCGTATTATTTACCGATACAGACGGATAGTATTGATATGGTATTAATGCCCCATATCCTTGAGTTTGATGCCAATCGTTTCCAGACCATGCGGGAAATAGAACGGGTTTTAAAGCCGGAGGGGGAGGTGATTATTATAAATTTCAATCCCTGGAGTATATGGTTGCGTTACCAATATTTGTGGGATAAAAAAATGGCGGATTCATGGCGCGGACATTTTATTCCGCGTAAGCGTGTGATCGATTGGCTTAAATTGCTTAATTTTGAAGTTAAAAAAACTTATGAATTTGGTTTGGATACAGTTAAATCAAAATCCGGCAAGCGGGGAATGAGTAACAGTTCTTTATTTTCCACGGCATATGCAATAAGAGCCGTAAAAAGGCGCTATCATTTGATACCATTAACCCCCATTAAATTTAGACAAGCTGGATTGGCCATTGCCAAATCCATGAGTTTATCAAACAGGTTAAGAAAAGATGACTGAACAGGTTATTATTTATACCGATGGTGCCTGTAAAGGTAATCCCGGTAAAGGTGGATGGGGCGCAGTTTTGCAATATAAAGGCAAAACCAAGGAATTATTCGGTGGCGAAGCGGAAACAACCAATAATCGAATGGAATTAACTGCGGCGATTGAGGCGCTGGGCGCTTTAAAAAAACCTTGTTCGGTTAAGTTATACACGGATTCTAAATATGTTTTACAAGGCATTACAGAATGGATGGCAAATTGGAAAAAACGAGGCTGGAAAACAGCGGCAAAAAAACCGGTTAAAAATGAAGACTTATGGCGAGAGCTGGATGCGGCACTAGAAAAACATGAGGTTGAGTGGCAGTGGGTGAAGGGACATTCGGGTGATAATGGCAATGATAAAGCGGATGAATTGGCTAATCAGGGTGTTAACTCGGTGTAGTTTCTATAGATGATGTGGTCTTTTTTCTATAGCTTTCGTGACAACAGAACGAAAGACCTATTCTACGCCCCAGAACGCGTACAAGTTTGACTTTTTTAATAGGCATTTCTCTTTCTTCGTTAACTACTTGAATTTCCATAATGCTATTTAATGGCGGTAGTTTTAAACCATCCGATTTTAGCATAACTCCACCGTTGGAAATATTGGTGGTAAAAGTATAAAAATCGCCAAACGAAGGATGACTGATCTTAACTTCTACCATTAGGGGATGCCTGAAAGTCGCTCTGCGGTTTTTCATAACAAAATATTATAATTATTATGGTTATTAATTTTACCCTGTTATTCTAACGTTTTAGTTAAGTTTAATTTGGTATTGTGAACAATATCACATTTTTAGTTTTATTGATAAACCCGGAAAATGCCAAAGTTATTGATTCCGTTTGTTACAGGTATGCCAAACTATGAATATAATCAATTAGTGGAGTTTTCTTAAGTTTAAACGATGCAAAAAATGCATCATTTAATGGGGTTCTACTTCAATTCCACTGTTTTTCAGCATATAGATCACAGCATTGCGTAGTTCAATTTCAGTGCAATCTTTGCATCCGCCTTTTGCCGGCATTAAGGTTCGTTGATAACCAAGGATGGTATGTTCTATAAGGACGTCAAAGCCCTTTGCTGCACGGAGTTGCCATTCGTAGTCATCGCCTGGCATAGGAGCTCCCTGAGTGTTTCTCTCATGACAAGTTTTACAGCGGTAATTATAAATTTCTTGACCACTGCGGGCTGGGCCATTATTGACAGCTATTTCTGTACGCATTTCCTGCAAGAAACCTGTGGTGGTAGCTGTATTGTTATTGCTACAGCTGCCTAAACCAAATGAACATACGAACAATAGTAGAGTTGGAATGTATTTTTTCATCAAAATCAGTTAGTTTTTATAAAGGTTGTTAAAGTAAATTCCTGACTCAAGTGGTTTATTTACTTTAAGAAATTGAGATTAAGTTCTTCAATCAGCTCAGGAATAAGGAAAAGTTGTTAATCCGTTGGTGCTGAGCTGGTCGAGCTAACTTTATTAGAGTATTAACACCAGGGTTTTTCAGTCTTGTTTTCAGCGCTACGGGCAAATCCGTGGTTTTTTAGGGCCTCGCTTAAACTGCCCTGATTGGTCTGGATTTTTGCTGTCGCTGATTGGCTGGAGCTATTTGCCATTTTCAGATCGCTAACTGTGATGTTGGTTCCTGCGGCTAAAAAATCTTTAGTGAATGCGAGGGCCTTTTCTGCCAGTTGCCTTTGGCAAACCTTTTCAGAGCTACTGTTGGGGATTTGAATATCGGGCAATGAGACCTTAAACGTTTTACTGTAACCGGGCCATGTTTCAGCTTCTATATTAATAGTTGAAGCGGAAATAACATTAACGACTCTTGCCGGTAATTGACCGGGGTAAGGGTTATATTCTTGGGCTGCGATATTAGTCGTCAGTGTTATTGTGATTGCAATTGTGATGATACGGACAATTTTTATTAAACTATTGTTAGCCATAAGTATTGCTCCAATGGGGTGAAAATATTTAAAATTAAGTAAATTTTGATTTACTCTGTTTGTGTACTTTCTTGTTCAATTAGCATATCTAATACTTCGAACATTTCCTCCTGGTTATGGTTATAAAAAGGCGCAGTTTTATATTTACCATTGACAATGACAGCAGGCACTCCTCGTAAGTTGTATTTTACCGTCATGATGCGAGCCTGATTGAGTTTTTCAGTAATAACCGGTGAATTGCTGGCTTCGGCAAATGCTTGTTCTTTCACGCCTTGATCGAGAAAAAATTTCATAACAGCATAATCGTTGTAATATTGTTGGCCATTTTTATGTATGGACTCAAACATGGCTATATGTAGTTTTTCCAGTAATCCGAGGTGTTCTGCAATATAGTAGGCTTTAGCCTGTGCAATCCAGGAAGGACCGACAATAGCAGGTATACGTTGGAAGCTAATTGTGTCGGCATGTTTCTCAACCCAGGCCTTTATTTTAGGTTCTAATTCATAACAATGTGGACAGCCATAAAAGAATAGCTCTATAACTTCAATTTGATCGTTATCGACTTGGCGGGTTAGCTCAGGAGAAAGCTTTTGGTAATGAAGCCCCTCCTTAAAGTCAGTTTGGGATGTACAGGCCGAAATTAATCCTAAACTTCCTATGACTAATATATATTTAACGATTGATGACAGGTGATTGTTCATAACAAAGGAGATCCTAAAGATTTTTAATGGGTAGTCGAGTTCTCTGTACTAAATAATACAAAACCGGGATAAGCAACATAGAAACCAGTGGGGCGGTTAACATGCCTCCTATGATCGGAGCGGCAATGCGTTGCATGGCCTCTGAACCGGTACCTGTTCCTATTAGAATGGGGATAAGTCCGGCGAAAATAACTGCAGCGGTCATTGCTTTGGGGCGAATGCGTTGAACTGCACCGGCAATAACAGCTTCTTGTAATTCTCTATCATTTTGCGGTGCGGCCTGACGTATGGCTTCACGTAGATAGAGAATCATAATAATGCCAAATTCTGTGGCAATACCTGCTAATGCAATAAAACCGACGGCAACTGCAACCGAAAGTTGATAATCGAGTAGCCATAACAGCCAGACCCCCCCTACAAGAGCTAACGGAATAGCCAGCATAATTATGAATGATTCGATATAGTTTCTGAAACTTAGGTACAGTAAAATCAGAATTAATAACAAGGTAACCGGGATGATATAGTACATTTTCTCCTTTACACGTTCCATATAAGTAAACTGTCCTGACCAAGAAAGTGAACAGCCTATTTTTAACTCCAACTGTTGATCCAGTGCTTGTTTGGCGGTTTGAATATAAGCCCCTAAATCTTGTTGGTCGGTGGTGATGTAAACCCAACCATTCACTCTGGCATTTTCACTTTTAATGACGGAGGGGCCATTAACGATTCGGATTTCAGCAACATCCTGTAACTGAATATGAGTGTCTTCGGTGGCAACCAAAGGGAGTTCTTTCAGTTTGGTAACTGAATCTCGATATTCTCTGGGGTAACGTAAATTGACAGGATAGCGTTCGCGGCCTTCCTGCGTATAGGTAATATTTACACCACCGACAGCGATATTGGCAGCTTCCTCTATTTCGGCAATGCTTAAGCCATAATGGGCTGCCGCATGACGATCGATATCGATATCGATATAACGCGCACCGCTGGTTCTTTCAGAATAAACGGTTTTAGTTCCCTTTAGACTATAAAGAATAGATTCAACCCGTTTTCCCAGAATTTGAATCGTTTCCATATCCGGGCCGCTGATTTTAAGCCCAATTGGGGTGTTAATGCCTGTAGATTGCATGTCGATACGTGCGCGAATTGGCATTAACCAAGCATTGCGCAGGCTGGGAATTTGTACTCTTTGATCCAGTAACTGTTTCAGCTTGTCTATCGTCATGCCTTCCCGCCATTGATCTTTAGCTTTGAGCTGGATGATTGTTTCGATCATGGTAAGCGGTGCCGGGTCAGTGGCAGAGTCAGAGCGGCCAACCTTGCCGAATACGCGTTTTACTTCGGGCACCGATTTAATTAACCGGTCTGTTTGTTGTAATAATTCACGGGCTTTACCGACAGAAATAGCGGGCAAAGTTGTCGGCATATAGAGTAAGTCACCCTCATCCATTTCCGGCATAAACTCACTGCCCAACTGACTGTAAGGCCATAGGCTGGATATTAACAACAACAGCACCATTACAATAGTCAATAACGGACGGGATAGTGCTGTTTTGATTATCGGTGTATACAAATTAGACAGGCTGCGAGCTACCGGGTTTTCACATTCTCGATGAATTGTACCTCGGATAAAATAGACCATTAGTGCCGGTATCAGAGTAATAGATAATGTAGCGGCTGAGGCCATGGCGTAGGTTTTGGTATAAGCCAATGGTGCAAATAACTTGGCTTCCTGACCTTCTAATACAAAAATCGGTAAAAAGCTAAGGGTGATAATGAGTAAAGAAAAAAACAGTGCCGGTCCGACTTCCTGAGAAGCATTTTTTATTAATTGAATGCGTGACTGTTCGTGTTCAGGTGTGTCACGTTCCATATGTTTATGGACATTTTCTATCATCACAATAGTGGCATCTACCATGGCGCCAATGGCTATGGCAATGCCACCTAAAGACATAATGTTGGCATTGATGCCTTGTAAACGCATAATAATAAAGGCGCACATTATGCCGACTGGCAAACTGATTAAAATAACCAGCGATGAACGAAAGTGATATAGAAAAAAAGCGCAAACCAAAAATACGATACAGAATTCTTCAATCAGACGATGTTGTAAAGTATCAACTGAGCGTTCGATCAAGGATGAACGGTTATAGGTTTCAACCACTTCTACGCCAGGCGGTAAGCTACGTTTCAGCTCGGCTAATTTGGCTTTCACTTCATTAATAGTCGCCATGGCATTGGCTCCAGAACGCATGACGATAATGCCGCCTACAGCTTCACCTTCGCCATCGAGATCCGTAATGCCTCGACGCGTTGCAGGGCCAATATTAATACTGCGGGCAATATCATCAATTAATACGGAGGCAATAGAGATGCGTCTTCTTAACGTGGGAACACTGATTAAACCTATATCGTCCAGGTTCTTTAAATAGCCTTTAAAACGCAGCATGTATTCAGCCTCAGCCATCTCAATAACTGAGCCACTGATCTCCTGATTGGATTCTGCAATCGCGCGGCGAACATTTGCTAAGGTCAGATAATATCCTCGTAGTTTATCGGGGTCGATAACAACCTGATATTGCTTTACCATTCCGCCAACAGTGGCCACCTCCGAAACACCGTTTAAGGTTTGTAATTCATATTTGACAAACCAGTCCTGTAAGGCACGTAGCTGGGATAGGTCATGTTGTCCGGTGCGGTCAACCAATGCATATTGATAGATCCAGCCAACACCGGTGGCATCTGGTCCCAGTTTAGGTTTGGCCGCTGCCGGTAGTTGACCTGATATCTGATTTAAATATTCCAGTACTCGGGATCTGGCCCAATACAAATCAGTATCATCAGAGAAAATTACATAAACATAGGAATCACCAAAAAAAGAATAGCCACGGACTGTTGTTGCTCCCGGTACCGATAGCATGGCGGTAGATAGCGGATAGGTCACCTGATCTTCTACTGTTTGTGGCGTTTGTCCGGCAAAATTTGTTCGAATGATAACCTGAACGTCTGACAGCTCGGGGATGGCATCTACTGGTATGGTGCGTACAGCATAAAAACCCCATAGGCTGATCAATATTGTTGCCAGCAAGACTAAAGTTCGATTGTCAATCGACCAACGAATCAGGGCCTGAATCATATTGCTATTCCTTTAGTGCTGCAAAGTGGCTGGTGGGGAAACTGAAGATGTGCTACCGGGTAAGAGGGTATTTGTCGTCAATCGTTGAAAACCAGCCTGTAGATTGCTTTCCGAATCGATTAAAAACTGACCGGAAGTAACCACAGTGTCATTTTCCTGCAACCCCGAACGAATTTCTATCATACCCGCTGATTGTTCACCGCAAATAACCTCGACCGGTTGGTAGCGACCATCATTCAGAACGCGTACGACGCGGTCACCATCACCTGTACGGATTACCGCCTCTTGAGGTACTTGTAGAATACTGTTTCTTGATTGCGCCGAGATTGAAATGTGCGCAAACATGCTTTGGGAAAGGCCGGGGTTATCAGTCTTAAACTTAATCTTAATTTCCAACGAACGGGTGGTATAACCTACCGGCGGTTCTACTCGTACCACTTTGCCGGTAAAAGTCTCTCCGGCAATGCCGCGTACGGTCATTTGAGCTTGTTGATTGACCTTAACCCAGCCCCATTGTCGTTCAAAGATTTCCGCAGTGACTTCGGCAACCTGGCTGTTACCGGAAAGATTAAAAACAGTAAAACCGGTAGGCACAGGGTCTCCGACTGCCCCCCGACGGGAAAAAATATAACCTTCTTCCTGAGCATAAACATGGACCGGGAGTTCGGGGGCTTTACCTTGCTGTAGCTGAGTGATTTGCTCAGCGCTTAAGCCTGAACGTTGTAATAACGGCACAATTAATTGTACCGCCTGTTGATCCATACTATTTAAAGCGTGCTGATACTGACTTTGCAGAGCTAAAAGTTCAGGTGATGATACAGAAAACAATAATTCTCCTTTTTCTACCTCATCACCTTCATTTTTATCGGTCATAAAGACTAGTTGACCATTAATTGGCGGTGTAACAATTTGACGGGCAGTCGGATCAATTCGGGTGATTTTGCCTATGGTTTCAACGTATCGCTGCATTTTTCCTATTTTAGCCTGAGTCAGGCGTACACCAAGGTTATGAGCAACTGTCGGAGAGATTGTAACTGCGGGATATAGTTGCGCATGTTGATGAGTATCTTGTTGATGCGCAACCAGGGGCATGCCACATATTGGGCAGTCTCCGGGACGATCAGAAACAATGTCTGGATGCATGGGGCAGCTGTAGACCAACTGATTATTTACTGGATTAGAGGGTAAAGTGTTATTGTCTATCGGATTGTGGTTGGCAGGTTGTGCGTGATTGGTATGATTAACAGAAAAATGACCGGCAATAAATCCGAAAATTCCTGTTGCTAACAAGCGGGCGACTGTTTTCTTGTTAAAAGTCGGTATTTTATTGATTGTTGTCATACTTCCAGATTTGAAGTGATCTTTAAAAAATGTGTTCATTGGAGATTGTTTTTGCCATTAGTCGCAGGCGAGATAATTTTGATTTCATATAAATCAGGCCAGTGTTTACCGGTAATAAAAAAATGCTTTTTTTCCGGGTCATAGGCAATGCCATTCATTGCTGTCTCCCAGCCGTTATCGGCTAATGGAGATAGAGATGAAAGGTTAAGCCAACCTAAAACCCGACCATTAGTCGGGTCTATCTGGACTATGCAGGGACTGAGCCATATATTAGCGTAGAGTAGACCATCGGCAAGCTCCAGTTCATTTAAACCGCTGATTTTTTGACCTTGATCGCTCACCTGAAGACTCTTTAACGGATTAGCGTTTTGGGGATCAAAAAACTGTAACTGCGATGAGCCATTGGAAATTATCAATTGCTCGCCCAGCGTGGTTGCTCCCCAGCCTTCACCAGAGTAGTTAAATTTCCTGACTAAGTTAAGATTATCAGTCTGATAAACATAAGCAATGCCTAATTTCCAACTCAACTGAATTAATTCACCATTGAATAGGCTTAGCCCCTCAGCAAAGAAGATATCCGCTGGTCGCCGACTGCGTATAACCTTGCCCGTATACAGGTCGACCTTTCGGAGTTCTGAAGCACCTAACAAGCCTATGCTTTCAAATAAATATCCGGCATGAAAAAGCAGGCCTTCGGTAAAGGCTTTTGGGTCGTGTGGATATTTAGCAACTAATTGATAAGACAATTTTACGCTTGCGGGCTGTGCGACGGAAGCTGATTGTAAAGGTAATGCTATTGTATTGGCGTTACATTGCTGACTGATTGTTTGCTGCATTATGCCGGTGGCGAAGACCTGGCCGGAAAAACTGATTAGCAACAATGTGTTAAAGATAATATATGTGTATGCTTTTACCTTGTCTAATATATTGTAATGATAATTGAAATTAAAGGCTTTTAGCCAAAGCAGGGTAGGGGATAACACATGCATTAATGGTAAAGGTTAGTATTTATTGACGATCAGGCTTAATTAAAAAACAGGCCGCTTCATCCAGAAACGGCCCGTTTTAAGATAACGAATTAATGCAGTGAATAAACCGCTACATCATGGTGTAGTGGATCAAATTGATAAATTCGTAAACGACGGCTAGGCTCAAAATTATAAGTAATATCAACCTTGTGCATGCTGGGTGTGCCGTCTGCCGCGACAGGCGGTACCATAATCATGCCCCAAGGACCGCCGGCATTAGGCCAGGAGTGGTTGCGACCAAAAGTAAAAAAACATCCTGAGCCGAATTGAGGTTCGGCATTAATGTCGGCATCACGCGGTGTTGCCTGTAGGAATTCCTCTGTCCCGCTGGTGTTCATCGGCAGTACTTTGTCATTGGTGACGACATATTCCCCAGTAGACTGATCGATTGCCAGATCCTGTTTAGCAGGATTTGGCGTGGTGTCTAATAAAAGATCATCAACAATCGTAGTTTCCGAACCCTCAATTACGCTTGCTTCGGTATGAGGATATGGTGCTAATGCGGTGGTTGGATCCGTTTCCTGAAACTGGTTTTCCCAACCTCTGGAGCCGCCAAAATCAACATTCATATAAGCGTGAGGAAAATGATCACCATTTAACAGGGTTACTTTGTAATTATAGGGGCGAAGTGTCCAGTCATGCGCGCAGCCATTACAAATACCTTTATAACTTGCGGGTCCCTGACCACTGCCTTCTCCTTGTAACCCCTGGCGACTGCCATAGATAGTATTATTGGCATAAAGCAGGGTAATGGTTGCATCCGGGTCGGCAGCAACGCCGGTAGGCAGCTTGGTTCTATCCATCCAATCCAGATAAGCCAGCCTTAAATCGGCAATCATTTGTCTTAACTGATCCTTAGTAAAGGTTTTTTTACCTTTTTTAATCGAATGCTTGATCATGGTCATGATGTTCCACATGCGCTTCGCCGGGGCGATGTCACCAATTTGGGCAATCGCGGCCAGTTTGTTTTCTTCGTTTAAGCGGGGGTTAAGACCAAAGACATCAGATTCCCACTGCACTAGTGTTTTACCACCGGGGGCTTTGGTTGCATTTTCAATTACCTGTACACGAGGTGGATGGATACGCCAGCCCCAAGTGTAAGTCAGGTTGTAGTATTTACCTAGGGATTCCTTGATTTTAACGGTGTAACGGGTACCTTCATCCAGCATTGGAAAATAGGATTGATCCATTGCTACATGGAATGGGCCTCGGCTGCCATCAGGGGTCTGGTCAAAATACATCACCATGGGTGAGAAGTCTTCTATCCCGTTGTGCAAAATATTGACATGGTAGGTAATAGTCCATGGTACTTCTTGTACCGCGCTGGGATCGACAAAAGCGGTATCCGCTTCAATACGTTGATCAAAGTAGATCATTTCAACGTCTACATTACCACCGGTGACGGTATCGCCTTCCTGGCAGGGATTATGCTCTGCACAGGTCGGGATGACTGTTTTTACTTTGTCTGGGCCATTGTAATGCAGCATGGGCATTCCGCTATAGGCTCTTTCAGCGATGGGGTTGCCCTCAAGGATATCGATTCCCATTTGCAGCAGATTTGAATCAACCCAGTTGATCTTGCCGTCGGATGCTTCAAGCATGTCGATAACCGCATCCAGATCATCGCTAGGGGATGCAATATTAATACTTTCTTTTATGACCGGACCATCATGCAAGAGATATCGGCTATCGCCAATACCATAGGCAGATGGTTGGGTATTGGGCATTTCATTACCGTTAAAGTCAAACATGTTGCTGTTAACGGTGGGTAAAAAATTACTGCCCGGCGGGTTATCAAAAGGATTAACTGCATCAAAATGACCTTCTGGAGTGACTACATAGGTAGTCATGCCATCATCAGAAAGAGTCTGTATGGACGGTCCGGGTCTGGGTTGAGTGCCTGGGTGTCCGGCTATGCCGGCCGCCAGCACTGTCGTGGTTATGCCTGAACTTAATAAAAAGACCATTGTGCTGGCAATTTTAGATTTATGTATTTGTTTCATTTTGCATCCCCTCTAAACACTATGCAGGTCAACTAGGAAGGGTTTGTGATGCTTGCCAGTGCTTAATCTGGCGACCGCTTCTGCAATAAATAGAGGGTGCTGGCGGCTGGCTTTGGATAGCCAGCGTCCGGTTTTTTCATTGCCAATCCAGGTTAAACCGTTGATACGACCATGAACACCAAATGAACTCAATACTTCATGGATATCTTCGGGTTGTCCGGTTAGAAATTTCCATTTTGCTCCATGTGAGTCCGCCAGCTGTTGTAAAGCTTCCGGAGTGTCGTGATAAGGGTCGGTGGAAATGGTGTACATGTTGACATCATCCCCTAAACGATCTGCCAGCATTTCCTGTACTTTTACCAGGTTGCTAATTACCGGGTAACGCTTTTCGCCTTTGACCGAGGTAAAATTGATTAAAACCAGTTTATTATTGACCAGTTGTTCGTAAAACCAGGATTTTTGTTTATTTTGGTCTTGCACAATTACTTGTGGAAAGCGATTGGCATTTGGTCCGCCTTTGGCGCGTGGACAAGATTTAATCATGGGGTTTTTGTTTAATACATTAACCCCTGTTGCTGCGCCAGCAGCGACAGGTACAGCCAGTGCCGTCGCTGCGAGAAATTTTCTTCTATTGTTCATGATTGATTCCTTAATTCTATATGTTCAGCTGTCTGGATTAATACGTTCGATTGTTAGCCCGGAGTAATATCCCAGCGCAACATCATGGCATTGTCTTCATGGACATTGTTATGACAATGAATAACGTATCGACCGACAAAATCATCAAACCGATAGAATACTTTTGCGTGGTCATTGGGGCCTAAAGTGGCAACGTCTTTACGGGCCTTTAAAATTCCGGTAGGTGCTTTACCATTCCATTCCAGAACTTGAAATTCCTCAAAATGAACATGACAAGGATGTGCCCAAGAGCTGCCGGCATTACGGAAATGCCATATCTCAGCGGTGCCTTGACGGGGTGCAGCAGAAATTACCGTTGGATCCATAAAACTGCCATTGACAGTCCATAAACCCATGTCATGGTCAAATACCCATTCGCGTTCGGCGACTACTTCATCAAGGTTGATGTCAGGTAATTTACGCAAGAAATCAGGAACCTGACTGTTATCAACCACATTACTGTCTACAACTCTAAATTGCATGACATTCATTTTGTTTGGTCCTTCCAAGCGTCGGCCGGTAGGGCCCTGGCCATTTATTTGCTCCATAATATTAAGTAGCTCAATGGTTTGACCAGGTTTGTAACGCGAGAAGTCGATAATAACGTCCTGCCTATTGGCAGGGCCAAGCACCATCGAAGTTGCTTCAACCGGTTCTTCCAGTAAGTTACCATCATTAGAGATAATGAAAAATGGTGAATCATCGCTTAGTTGTAACTCATAAAAGCGTGATGGACCACCATCATAAATACGGAAACGGTATTTACGGCGTTCCACATTCAAATATGGCATGACTTTTCGATTAACCGTGATCAAATCGCCCAAATGACCATCGGTATCAAAAATGTTGTAAGTCGGGTTACCGATACTATCAAAGCGTACATCATGGAGAATCAAAGAGATGTCGTAGCCATTTGCTTGCCCGGGTGTGCCGCCAAATTGCATATTACCCGGCAGACGTAATGCTTTTGGGTTTTTATCATTTTCATCACCTGAGTCAATATGGTCGTAAAATATAGCCATGCCTGATAAACCGGCATAGACATTGGTCGCGGTAAAATCGATCATATGATCGTGATACCAAAGACTACCTAAAGCCTCATTGGAATCATTACGGGCATACATCATGGCGTAATGGTGATCCCAATATTGACCGGGCACGGCAAAGTCCATTGGATAACCATCGCTTTCTGAAGCTGTATGAGCATTATGCAGGTGGGTGCTTATCGCTGGATAACCAACAGGCATTTGTACCTGATCGGCTGTTGGTAAATCGTTATGGCGTCGTACAAACACCGGTTCTCCATAGCGAGCTACCAAGGTTTCACCCGGTGTGCTGCCATTATATAGCCAGGCGATAGAGCCCGCTTGTCCAGGGGTCAAGTTGGTTAATTGAGAGTGATAATTCCAGTAACCTTCAGTAATGCGTTGTTCATAATATTTAACCGGTTGAAACTCATCAAAACGTTGATGACGGTTTGGCTCTGGCGGTGTAATTAAACTGCTGGGATTGACTGGTTGTAAGGCACCGGGAAGAAACAAAGGTTCGGTAAAAGCAGTAACCGGAGGGCTATCCGGTTCCGTTCCTGGGCTTCTTATTCCAGTGGGGCGACAAAGCTGGGCTTGTGCAGATTGTGAAAGCATGGAGCCTCCAAAGATGGCTGGCGCAGTTAGTGCTGCTGCCCCGGCTTTTAATATCTGTCTTCTTTTTATAGTCATGATTGTAGGCTTGTAGTGTTTGAAGTAAATTTTTTGTTAGAAGAAAGGTGCCTATGTTGTTGTGCGGTTAGTGAACTAAAAAAAATACAGGGATATAAGTTTTATTACTTAGTATAAGGTAGCTTATTTATATTTACGTAATTTTACATATTTAGTTCGGCAGTCAGTATACCAAATAAAATATATATGAATAGTAGAAATGCTTATTTTATTTAAATTGATATATTTTTATATAAGAGATTTTACTTAATTATTTAAGGAGTTAATGTGTCAAATTAGAAGTAACTGTAATCAAAGCTTTGTTTATTAGTATAAATTAATTTATTTATATTTAAGTGATGTTTCATAGTTTATTTATAAGAAACGTGACTTCTGATGTATAACTCGAGTTGATGAGTCAAACTGAGCTACTTGTATTAGAAAAATAATAACTCTCTAATCTGGTCGAAGCTAATGCAGCTATAATTAAAGGTATTTCTTTATCTGTGGTGTTAAATATGATGCGAGGTTTTTACAGTAAAAGGTGCTGCATTCCGTGCAGGTTTTTGTTTGTTATAAGCATTTTACTGTTAGTTGTTGGCTGTAGTTATTCTGTTGCTCTACCTGAGTTAAGCCATAAAGTCCCCGTTAAACGATTTAGACAAAATCTGATTGTGGTGATTGATCAGAATACGTTAAATACAGCAATTCGTATTCCATCCCATTCTCCTTTTTTTGTCCATAACTGGAAAGCAAGAATCGGTGAAATGCTTATGCAGGTGGCTGAATCTGAATTAGCCTTGTTTTTTAATCAGTATCAAACTGTTACCGCCTTGGATCAATATGTTTGGGCTGATGACGTCGTCGTGATGGAATTAACGGTAGTGGAATATTTATATCAGCATGGAAAAAGCTATGTCAGTATTAATTCCGTAGTTTATAAGCACAATGAACAGGTGTTAATGCAGAATCTTTACAGCGCCTATGGCGAAAGTCAGAGCAGTGAAAAATTGCCAGTCGATACATATAAAAAGAAAATGATTGTACGAGAAGCGACACACGCTGCATTAACACAGATTTTTAATCGATTACGTAATGATTTGACCGGTATTGTCGCCAGCAAATTTGACTGAGGCTAAAGTGGTTAAATGTTTTAAGCGTCTGCTGCAGTTGTTGCGTATTACCTTTGTCTTAAAAAAAGTCCGGCGAGCAGAGTCAGGTGATCAGCGTCTGTTAGCAAGAAAAGCATTGGCCACTTTATTTGCCGACACGCGAGGAATGGCAATGAAAATAGGTCAAATACTGATCGAGGGTGATGATGACCCTATGCGCATTCTGCATACCAGTATTAGTCCTCTGTCAATAAAGAAAATTAAACCCTTTATTGAACTTGAGTTGGGTCAATCATTAATCAGTGTATTTCGTTCTATTGAAGAGTCAACCGCAGCCGCCTCTTTGGGGCAGGTGCATTTTGCCGAACTGCATAATGGTGAACAGATCGCCGTTAAAGTACGTTATCCTGAGATTGTTGATGCTGTGGAAGCAGAACTTGGACTGGCTGGATTATTACCTGGAGTGGGTCCGGTAAAACAATGGGGTTTTGATCTTAATGCTTATAAGCAGGTATTGGCAGATAATATGCACAGAGAACTGGATTATTTGTCAGAGGCCCAAAGACAACAATATTTTTTCGATACCGTGCAGGTGACGGGGTTATTGGTACCAAAAGTTTATATGCAATGGTGTCGCTCGGGAATTTTGGTGCAAAGCCGTGCCCGCGGTGAGCAAATCGAAGTGGCCAGTCACTGGTCTGAAAAAGATCGACTGGTGCTGGCGGAAACTTTGTTGACGACTTTTTTTAAAAGCCTTTTTGTTGCCGGATTGGTGCATGGTGATCCGCACCCAGGCAATGCCTTTTTTAGCCATAATGAATCTGGTGAGCCGGTGATCAGTTTATTGGATTATGGCTGCATGATAGAAATCAGTGAGCAACGCAGGCTGGCTTTGTTGCAATTGATTATAGGCTGTCATGAGCTTAATGACTGTCAACCTTTGAATTGCTTTTCCGCTTTGGGGTTTGATGCTTATAAACTGTCGTATATTAATGCCTCATTACCGGCTTTATGTCAGATACTATTTAAGCCTTTTTTGGAGAATCGTCCTTTTATCCTGACTAATTGGCAGGTCAAAAAGGATATTACGGCATTATTGGCAGATGATAGATGGTGGTTCAGGTCGGCGGGACCGGCGGATCTGTTTTTATTGATGCGGGCTTTTCAAGGTCTGGTTCAGCAATTAACAATGTTAAACGTGAATGTATCCTGGTGGCGAATTCTACAACAATCGGTCGGCAATCATTTAATGCAACAGGCACGGAATTACTCTTTAGTTGACGTGTCGGTCTCATTAAATATTAAAAGCATGGCTTTTAATGCGCTCGCAAATACTCTACATGTTCAAGTTTATGAAGCAGGCCTGGAAAAGGTTTCAGTGACGTTGCCTGCGTCAGCCGTTCTAGAATTAAAACAACTTATGCCGGAAGATGTATTGTTGCTTCTGGAACAATCAAAGACTATTGATCTGGACCACACATTAGAGCATATTCGTCAAACAGGAATAAAGGCACAAAAGGTGTTTGATTTTCAACAAGACAATAAAACATACTGCGTTTGGTTGGAATAAGCTTTTAAAAAACAGTAATTCTCCAAGGCGGTCATCTTTTTGTAATATTCGCGAATCTATAATAAGTATTTTGATTCTTTAATAACTCACTGTCGGGGAAAATGCGTATGCATACAAAAAGATTATTTGGCTTATCAGTATTGAGCCTAGGCTTGGTAACTCAACTTGCTTTTGCCAAACCTCATTATAATGTGAATGATTATTATCAAGTTTATAAAGATGGGCGGATTTATATATTTGATGACTTCAAAACCTATGACAGTTTTATTCAGGTTGGCGAAACTGCTTTTCAATTGACTCGTATTGGAGCGGGCCCTAATGGTGAAACTGTGGTGTTTGGGCTGCAGGATAAAGATAAAGAACTGCGCTCAGGGTTGGGGGCAGTTGATCTATTTGATGGCAAGACTGAAGCGGTTGTAAAAGGCTTTTATGGAGAAGTTCTAAAAGAAAACCGTATTTTTGTTTTTAGTGAATGGAGTGATTTAAAATCTTTTCTTGCTGTAGGCGAGGCCCCGTTCCGTTATACTCAGATAGCAGCGGGACCCAATGCGGAAACGCTGGTTTTCGTTCTGAATGAAAAAAATAAAGAGAAAAAACCTGAAATTTTAATTGCTGAATTCAAGCGTAAACACAATCAATAATTTTTAACATCATAGGGGTAAATATTTATTTATCCCTATGATTGTCCTCAGTACAATTAAATTCTACCCAAAAGCAGCTGCCTTCGCCCAAACGGCTTTCTACACCGATCTCACCGTCCATTAGCTCAACCAACCGTTTACATATCGTCAGACCTATACCGGTTCCTTCGATATTGCTGGATTCTTTACCGAGCCGATTAAACGGTATAAATAAGTTATTTATTTGGGTCTCGGAAAGGCCCTCACCGGTATCCTGAATATTAATTCGTAATTTTCCCTTATCTGTTTTGTTACTGGAAATGATAATCTTGCCATTAATACGGTTATATTTAATTGCATTGGAGAGCAGATTTAAAATAACCTGTTTAATTTTAACCGGATCAGCAAGCAGCTGAACCTCAGGCTGTTGTTCAATCTTCTGATAATCCAGGCTAATTTGGGCTTGATCAGCTTGGTTTTGCACCAGATTAATCAGCTCTGCGATGATGTCTTTAATGTCGATCGCCTGAATAGATAGATCTTCAATGCCGCGTTCAATTTTAGAAAGATCTAAAACCCCATTGATAAGGGTTAGAAGGTGTTTGCCCGAAGACAAAATATGACTTACTGAGTCAAGTTGATCTTCAGTGTTAACATCCTGCTGTAACAGCTGGGCAAAACCTAAAATACTGTTTAATGGAGTTCTTAGCTCGTGACTCATGCTGGCTAAAAACTGACTTTTGGCTAAATTTGCGTTTTTTGCCTCTTCCATAGTCAGGCGTAATCTTTCTTCAATGGATTTATTGTAGCTAATATCTACCCAGGCACCGCTTATACTGGTTTTATTGGTAATCGGTTCGGTGGATAAAATCAGATTTTCCTGTATCCAGCAATAATTCCCATTATTTTTTTTAAAACGAAATTGGTTGCTGACTGGATTGGATTCGGTTAAATTGCTCCAGTTCCGAAGTAGCCGATCTTTATCATCTGGATGAATATTTTCCAAAAGCAATAGTTTGTTAGCATACCATTCGCATGGCGAAAAACCGGTTAAAGTACTGATTGAATCGCTTATAAATAATATTTGATAGGGAGTGTCTACTGCCTCAAGAGTCAAGATGACGGCAGGGCTAATATTCAAAACCTGTTTGAAACGTTGTTCGCTGTTTTTAAGGTCTTCATTAAGTTTTTGCAACTCAATCGTTCTAAGTGATACCAAGTGATCAAGATCTTTATTCAACTGACAGAGTTCTTGTTTGGTTTCACGGTGAAATTCAACTTCTTGTTCGAGTTTTTGATTGGCAGCCAGTAAATGCATGGGACTGGGAATTGATAAAGCTTTGGGAATTAATGGCCAGATCAAAATCGCGGTAATGAATGAAACGATAGCGGTTAATGCTTTAACAATGCCAGCAAAAGCATATATCGGATGCCAGATGGTGACAATGGAAAGAAGGTGGGTTGCACCACAGAGCAGGATGAATAAGCTAAACAGAACAAAAACCCATTTATATTCAAGGTCTTTTCGACGGTAGACAAAATAGCTCAAGGCAATAGGGATGGAAAAATAAGACAAAACTATAGTTCCATCTGAAATGACATAGAGCCAAAGTAACTTAGGGTCCCATAAGAAGCAGGTACCGTGTGGCATAAAATTATTTGCCTGGAATAAAGATTGAATTACTTCATGCATGTCGTAACTGTCTGTTTATAAAATTGACATAAAGGCTATGTTCTATTGATCAAACGGTTCAAATTTATCATAAATTAAGCGGCGGGTTGTCTTTTTCTGGGGTTTAACGATTGATTACAGAACTCAGGTGTAACGCTTTGCCTCCAGGATGTTTGGTAACTGACTTATTTTATTGAGGATATCACTAAGTTGATAACTATCCTGGATTTGGATTTTCAGTTTTAAATATGCCGATAAATCAGGCTGGGTGTCCAAGGTTGCGGAACTGATATGGATTTTATTTTGCGTTAAAATCTTTGTCACTTCGGTTAATAGATCCTGGCTGTTGAAGGCATGAATAAAAATAGGGACGGAAAAATATTTTTGGGCTTGACCCCAGTTGGCCGAGACCAGTCTATTATGCTGTGCAGGGTTAAGACGGGAAATATTCTTACAATCCTGACGATGAATGGTAATGCCTTTTCGGGGTGAAATAAAACCGATAATAGCGTCGCCAGCGACGGGCGAACAGCACTGTGCCAAGGAGGTATGTACATTGTTAACTCCCTCGATATAAACATCGGCATCAGAACTTACAATCGCTTTATTCGGAGCAGCCGGTCTGTCGGTTTCCTGTTCAGGGCTATATAAAGCGTTGGCCAACTGGCGTGTATTAATTAGCCCCTGACCAATGGCAGCCAGAAATTTATCGGTGTTATCCTGATTAAATCGATGGCAAAGTTTTTTAAGATCAATATCCTTGATTCCCAGGCGTTGCGTTTCTTTTTCCAAAATAGTCTGGCCAAGGCTCAGATTGTGCTCGAATTGTTGCTGTTTGAACCAGCTTTTTACTTTGCTGATAGCACGGTGTGACTTTAAATAGCCTAAATTGGTATCTATCCAGTTACGATTTGGCCCGCCTTCTTTTGCTGTCAATATTTCAACCTGGTCGCCGGATTGTAATTGATAGGTCAGTTGGACAATATGACCATTAACTTTGGCACCACGGCATCGGTGACCGATCTCTGTGTGAATACTATAGGCAAAATCAATCGGGGTGGAACCCTTGATTAAATCAATCAGTTTTCCGGCAGGGGTTAATACATATATTCGGTCAGAAAATAACTCATTACGGAAATTTTCAATTAAACTTTCATCGTTGCTGTTTTCATCCAATAATTGGCGCAAAGAGGCGATACTTTTTTCGGCAGCGCTATTTTGTTTGCTACCTTCCTTGTATGCCCAATGTGCAGCAACCCCTAATTCCGCATACTCATGCATGGCTTTGGTACGGATTTGGGTTTCTATACGGTGTCCTTCCTTATCGAGAATTACAGTATGTAACGATTGGTAACCATTCTCTTTAGGATTGGCTATATAGTCATCAAATTCCTTAGGAATAAATTGCCATAAACTGTGCACCAGACCTAGAACTGTATAGCATTGAGTCAATGATTCGACAATGATACGGACTGCCAGTAAATCATAAAGGTCAATAATGTCCAATTGCTTACGCTGCATTTTCTTCCAGATGCTATAGATATGTTTTGGTCTGCCATAGATTGAGGCCGGTATTTCCTCACGGGATAATTCTTGTTGCAGTTTATCAATAAATTGATTGATATGGTTTTCCCGCTGGCTGCGACTGTCGGCCAGTGATTTGGCAATATAGCGATATTGTTGTGGTTCTTGGTACCTGAAGGCCAGATCTTCCAGTAACCATTTTAACTGGTAAATTCCGAGCCTGTTTGCCAGTGGCGCATAAATATCCAGTGTTTCTTTGGCGATAAACTGCTGAATAGCCGGATCTTCCTGATCCAAATTTTGCAATCGTTTAACTCGATAGGCCAATTTAATCAGTACTGCGCGAACATCCTGTGTCATAGCCAACAACATGCGTCGTAATGTTTCCGCCTGATTGGGCTGCCGACTCATATCGGTTGAATAAACATTTATTGTGTTTAACCAGTTCAGGTCTTTGACCAGATTGGCAACGGTAGAACCAAACTGTTCGGCAATATTACCCGGTAAACCGGATTTCAGTAGTAGCGGGTCGCTTAATATGGAGGCAATAATGGTTTCAGCATTAACATTAAAGTCCATTAATATAATGGCGATATCAAAACCGCGTGGGCGCGAGTAGTTCTCTGGAGTGGGGCATTGTTCAAACAGTTCAACAGCTTGTTTGACAAGGGCATTTTCCTGTTCAGAGAAATGGGGTGAGAAAACGGATTGTTTTGTAGGGTTTAGTTGCATGGGATAATTGTAAACCAATCAATCAACATGAAAATATAAATTATTTTAAAATAGTCAAACTTGGCCTTATAGCAATCGATGAGAGTTTTATCATGACTGACGCAAAAATAAGACAGGTGGTGTTAGACACAGAAACCACCGGTCTTAATCCACAAGAGGGACACCGTATTATTGAAATAGGTTGTGTGGAGCTGGTCGGGCGGCGTTTAACCAGTAATCAATTTCATGTCTATATTAATCCAGATCGGATTATTGATGATGGTGCAATTGAAGTACATGGTATTACCAATGAATTTTTACAGGATAAGCCGCATTTTAATGATATTGCAGCGGATTTTATTGAATTTATTAAAGGCGCGGAATTAATCATTCATAATGCCCCCTTTGATGTCGGCTTTTTAAACCATGAGTTTAAATTGCTGAATAATGGTATCGGTGTCATTGACGACTATAGTACGGTCATGGACACCCTGACGTATGCCCGAAAAAAACATCCTGGGCAACGAAATAGCTTGGATGCGTTATGTAAGCGTTATGGCATTGATAACAGTCACCGGGAACTGCATGGCGCGTTATTGGATGCGGAAATTCTGGCGGACGTGTATCTGTTGATGACCGGTGGGCAGGCTTCGTTACTTGATGATCAAGGTGAAGGTGGACAGGATAGTGTAGACCTGAACAAAATTAAGCGTTTATCTAAAGACAGGCCGGCACTAAAGATTATTCGCTGCAATGAACAGGAGCAATCGGAACATCAGCAGCGTTTGCAGGCAATTGAGCAGTTAAGCGGAAATTGTTTATGGAATAAGCTAAATAAATGAGACAAACCTTACTCGGCTTGTCTCATATCAGGTGTTATTTCGCAGTGAGTGCTTGACCTTTAAATTGAATACCCGCCCAGCCGTATTTCATAAAATGGCGAATATTTTGGTGACCGCTGCCATGAGGGTCATTTAAGACTTCCTGCCAGTAATAATCTCCAAACAAGCTTAGGGTCTGTTCTTCGCTCAGTTGATTGATTTTTGCAAAAGCAAAAATTTTGCAGGAACCTTCATTACTGCCTGCAGGGTTAACAACCTGGTCATCAGCCGGGCCATTAATAAATTCAACCGGCTGATAATCGTAGCTTTTGGCAATAATTTGCATACTGTCATCAAAGCCAACTTTTTCATTGTTACGTATTTTTTCTAAAAATAGATTTAGAGACATAGGTTTTTAATTTTTAATAGAGTTAATATATTAATTTGTTTCTGGTAAGTGGAATTTCAAAGTTTTCAAACCTACTTGAGCATTCAAGTACTTTGTACGGATAATTCATGCAAGGGTGATTTTTTAGAAAATCATTCTGATAAAAAATGGATTATCAAACACTTCATAACATATATTGCAAGTTATTAAATTGTATAAATACAATGAACTAAATCACCGATCTGTAGAATTATCCGGGTTAAGTAATTGTGTATACTAACATTGTTTTGGCAAACTGGTAACTCACAATCAAAGCCGAGATTTTGCAAAGACAAATCGAGTAACGCTTAAAATAAGGCTGAAAGGCTTAATCATTTTTCTTCGCCGTGCGACTAATGAGTGGTCAGAGGAGGGATGATTGTTCAGACCTAGAAATTTGCAGGTATTTCCGTTTGCTGAAAATTCGTCGGCAAAATGGCTGTTAAACTCCATTACCGTATAATTAATCAGGTCGGAATTACTTAGGTCAAAAAACCTGCTTTTTATTGGCTGAAAACCGGAAGCCGTGGCAATACCCAAACAAAGCGGTAGAGTTATTGTGTTCATAAAAGAATTTCAGTGTATTGATTTCATCCAAACAAAAGAACGAGAACAGTGCCAGTCTACTCCGAGGTTTATGTAAACAAGCTCAGAATGATTCTTAGAAATCGGTTGATTTCCACCGGCTGTGCGGGTGGATTTGAACCGATTAAGAAAATTGAAAACGTTTTGAAACTGCTTGCTTGTCATCGAATTAAATTTCATGTCCCTGATAAAGCCCTAACTTGAGCTGATCGAACACTGGTTAAGGGTGTTGGCATAGTTAATGTATTGTTTGTTTCAACGTTTTAAATTACATGCATTGATGCATTTTCATCGATTACCGAAAGGGTCATGCGGTTAATGTGTGGATTGTAGAGTTATGGTACAGCATGAACACGGCAAGAACTTAATTGCTTTCCAACTGGACGAGACGCTGGAACCGACCGGTCACTGGTTGCCGAGCCAGGGGGCTAATTAAAGATTTAATTCATCACAACACTCTGCATGCGGTTGAGAACCTTTTGTTTCACAAAAGTGTGGCGGCACGACCACGTGACGATTAGTGATTATCAATGCATGTATAAAGACGGTCGGATGCAGCATTGAATGTCAACTGTACGCAATCTCAACATTAAACTCATTAAAATCTAGCTATGAAAAAAAATAAAAAATTCCTGCTTTTAATCGTTTTATTAATTCAACCAGGATCCGGCTTTGCGGCAGGGTTGAATGATATGTTCGGTTTTTGGGGGTCGCTAATACTACAAGGCGATTTAAAAACCTTGTCGCCCGGTTTGAGCCAAATTAAATGGCTGGTGATGAATCAAACCCGAACCCGCGATGATTCAACTGACGGTTCCAGGTTTAGCGAAAACCTTTTGTTCGGCCAACTGGGTTATCAAATCAATAACAATGCTTCGGTTTGGCTAGGCTACAACCATACCTGGGCCGATCCACTGAACAAACGGGCATCGCAGGAAAGCCGGCCGTATGCGGATTTTGTCTGGCAGCAATCGTTTTATGATTTTAAACTACTCACCCGTGCCCGTATTGAGGATAGAATTCACTTGACCACAGGGAATACCGGTTACCGCGGTCGGGAATTGGTACAAATCAGCCATCCTTTACCTTTTTTAAAAGGCTTAAGAATTTATCTGGGCGATGAGGTATTGTTTTATGCCGATAAAAATAATTTCGGTAAACGCGGTTTCTCTGAAAACCGTGTATTAAGTGGCTTAAGCTATCAACTAAATGATCAAATGGGTGTCGATTTGGGTTATTTGGGGCAATATGTTGATAATGTGAGCGGAAATAATCTGTTTACTCATAATTTGCAGTTTAATCTTCACTATCGCTTTTAAGCTTAAAAATCTATTGAATTTGTGAGCTTTCGCAAGTTGCTGACGGTTTTGGGGCTGTGAAAGTATTAATCTTTTGGCAAAAAATGGCAAATTTTGACTGTATAGAGGAACCAGCAAGGGTCCCGATAACAGGCATTATATTTTTAATCGATATTTCTGCACGCGATAGCGTAGTGTTTCGCGTGTCGTACCCAGAATTCTGGCGGCGGCAGTGACATTATTATCTGTCAGTTCCAGCACTTTTTGCAGGATATACTTTTCCATTTCCTGAAGGGACAAACTACCATCCAGCGGAATTTTCAGGTGGGATAAATTCGGCGCGACGTCGGGTTCACTGACAGGGCTTGTGCTGGATGGCAATTGCAGCCATTGTAGAGGAAACTCGGGTCCTTCGGACAAAAGTACGCAACGTTCGATGACATTGCGCAGCTCACGAGTATTGCCGGGCCAGGGGTAGCTTTTTAGCTGATCCCAGGTTTCGTCAGATAATTTGGTACTGACTTTTTTACCTGATTTGGCGTTGAATTCAGCGATAAATGCCGGCACCAGGTCATAAAGATCTTCCAATCTTTCCCGTAGCGGATCGATTCTAACAGCGAAAACGCTCAACCGGTGATATAAATCCTCTCTGAATTTGCCGTCAGCAACCAGCCGAGCCAAATCTCTATTGGTTGCGGCTATGATCTGCACATCGACAGAAATTTCGGTTTCGCTTCCTAGGCGTCGGATTTTTAATTCCTCGACTGCCTTTAGTAACTTGCTTTGTAAGTCCAGTTCCAGTTCGCCTATTTCATCCAAAAACAGTGTGCCGCAATGAGCCTGTTCGAACAGCCCTCGGTGTCTTTTTCTGGCATTGGTAAAGGCGCCGGCCTCAAAGCCGAACAGTTCTGATTCCAATAAATCATGCGGCAGTGCCGCGCAATTGATTTCAATCAAAGGAGCAGGGGCGCGGGTACCGCTATAATGTAAAATTCTGGCAACCAGCCCTTTACCGGTACCGGTCTCGCCGTTGATTATTAGGCTGGAAAATGGAATCTGAGTAAATTTGTCCAGCATGGAGCGCAACCGGGTATTGTTTACGCTGCTTCCTAATAATGTGTCTGGTGAATACTTCCGGTGACTGCTTTTTGTTTCCTGTAATAAACGTAATTGAGCTTTGGCACTTCGGGTTGCGCCTTCGATATGTAAATTAAGTCGGTTCAGGTCGCACGGTTTTTCGATAAAATCAAAAGCGCCCAGTCGCAATGCACGCACGGAATCGGCTATAGAGCCATAGCCGGTCAGAAACAGCCATTCTATGCCTTCAATCGGCTGGTTACGCATTTCTTCAAGAAAATCAAGTGCATTACCATCCGGTAAATTCATATCGGATAACACAACGAGCGGATCGATTTTCTGTTGCAACAAGATTTGTCGGGCTTCGCTCAGGGAAGAAGCCCACTCGACTTCCCAGCCTTGTTTGCTGAAAAAACGCTTTAATTCATGGCCCAGCAACTTTTCGTCTTCAATAACGAGTAAACAGTCTTTCATTATTTTTGTATCGGCAAGGTTAGAGTGACGCAACCATGACCAGACGAGGTGTTACCCAGACGGATGGTGCCCTGTTGAGATTTGATAAAGCGCTGTACTGCAGTCAGCCCCAGACCGGTACCTTTTTCCTTTAGGCTGACAAAGGGTTGTATGCCGACATTGAGTAATGATTCGGCAAAACCGGGACCGCTATCCTCTACGTTGAGGATGATTTGTTCGTCCTGTCTTTTTGCTGTTAACTGGATATGTCCGACTTCGTTACCGATTGCCTGTATTGCATTGAGCAATAAATTCATTAATGCCAGTCGAAATTCGGTTAGGGGAAGGTTGGTGACCAGGCCGGTTTCGATATCGTATTCAAGTTTGATATTACCGGGAATCTGATATTTAACAAACTGATTTAACTCTTCGCAGACTTGAGCGATGTCGACCGGCTCTGACAGACTGGAAGGAGTTCGTGCTAAAGCCAGCAAGTTATTCAAATGCTGGGTAATGCGTTTGACTTCGGCATTAACCGCGGTCAGTCGTTCTGATAACTCTTGATCCTGACAATCCAATAGAATGTTTTCCAGTGCCAGTTGAATACCTGCCAACGGATTACGTAATTCGTGCGCAGTACTGGCTGCGAGTTCGGCAACAACCGATAGGCGTTCGCTACGGGCAATTTGCTGGCCTTGTTCGAGTAACGCTGAGGTTATTTGTCGGACTTCGTGCTCCAGAGCCTTTGTGTAATCTTGATGCTCCTGCTCCAGCTCAGTCAGGCGCATGACCAACTGATTATAGTTGACAAATAAATCATGCATAAACGGGTCGTTAGTACGGTATTGAATCGGGCTGCGATCTCCTTGCGCAAGCATTTGTAATAATAACTTTAACGATTCAAGCGGCATTAAAATATTTCGCTTAAAAAAGTAACGACCGACAATAAAAAAAAACATGAATGCCAGTAGCGGCAGAGCAATAGACAGTTCTAATTCAAGTTGGCTGTCGACAGCAATTTTGCCCAGCAAGCTTTCCTCTTCACGGGTTTGACGAGCAAATAATTTTCGGGTGGTTTTTACTGTTCGTAACAGACTGTCATTATCGCCTTCAAGCGCTTTGGTAAAAGAAGCTTGCAATCGTTTAAAGTCGGCAATAATTTCTGGTGAATCTATCCGATCAGCAGGAAATATATTTTCTAATGCCTTTGATGAAACGTTGGAAATATTCTGGTATTTGATTTTTTGTTGTTTATCGAGCAGGATAAATATGGCTTGTTCCAGTCGATGACCATTTTTAATGTCTTTTTCCAGAGTCATCAGGCGTTGATAATTTCGCCAGGTCAAGCCGCCAATAATCAGCAATTCGCCGATTATAAAAAGGCCCAGCACGATACTGACGGAAATAATCGGTTTTAATAACAAATCACGCATAAATTGACAGCTCTTAGAAAAAGTGGTCGGGCGCTTAAGGTGCTTTTAGTATATACAAGTAGTTTGACAAAAGTTGTATTAAATATTGAAGTGATAAGCAGCCCAGTAGGCCGGGGCTATTTATTTATCGGTCTGTGTGTCGTCGAAAAAAAACTGTACAAAGCGATCGTCATTAATATCAGGCGATTTAAATTAAATAACAGGATTTTGTCGTTAAAAGCTTTAAGCATGTTTCATAACACGAGCTTTCTCTCTTTGCCAGTCACGTTCTTTGCTGGCGGCACGTTTATCGTGCAATTGTTTACCTTTGGCCAAACCAATTTCGAGCTTGGCGCGACCATTTTTCCAATACATGGATAAGGGTACGATGGTATAGCCTTTACGCTCAACTTGACCAATCAGTTTGTTCAATTGATATCGATGTAAGAGCAGTTTTCGTTTGCGGATACTAATCGGGTTAATGTGGGTTGATGCGGAAACCAGAGGTGATATATGTGCTCCCATCAGCCAGGCTTCGCCTTTGGTAATGACGATATAGCTTTCTTTTAACTGGACGCGGCCTTCTCTAAGGCTTTTTACTTCCCAGCCTTCTAATACCAGGCCGGCTTCAAACTTCTCTTCTATGGAGTATTCATAGGTGGCAGAGCGGTTCGAGGCAATGCTGTTGTCATTAGACTTTTTGTTTTTCTTGGATTTTTTTCCGGCCATAGATATGCTAATCGAATTTTTTAACTGACGAAAACTGATAATTTTGCTATTTTACTCGATTTGTAAGTAAAAATTGAGTTTTTACTTTTTTTGATTTAAATACAGGTAATGAAATGACAGATACGAAAAAGTCAATTCATGGTGAATGGTCATCACGTTTTGCATTTATCCTGGCTGCGACAGGATCAGCGGTTGGTTTGGGTAATATCTGGAAATTTCCATATATAACGGGTGAAAATGGCGGCGGCGCATTTGTCATTGTTTATTTATTGTGCGTAGTGTTGATAGGTATTCCAATTATGATTGCCGAAACCATGTTAGGTCGTCGTGGCAGGCAAAGTCCTATAAATACAATGATAACCCTAACTGATGAGGTCGGGGCTGATAAAAAATGGCATTATCTGGGTTGGTTGGGCGTTATTTCAGGTTTTTTAATTCTCTCTTATTATAGCGTTATTGCCGGTTGGGCAATTTCTTATGTTTTTAAAGCATTTTTCGGTAGTTTTTCCGGTGCCGGTGCGGTAGAAATCAAGCAGCAATTCGACCACTTTATTGCCAGTCCGGTTCAACTGATCTTTTGGCACACGGTATTTATGCTTGCAACAATGCTGGTGGTGGTTAGAGGTGTTAATGGCGGGCTGGAAAGAGCGGTACGTTTTCTAATGCCGGGCTTATTTGTCTTGTTATTGTTGCTGGTGGCTTATGCTATGACTACCGGCGCTTATGAACAGGGGTTGAGTTTTATGTTCAACCCTGATTTTAGTAAAATTACCGGTGAAGCCGTGCTGACGGCAATGGGGCATGCCTTCTTTACCTTAAGTTTAGGTATGGGGGCAATTATGGTTTATGGCTCCTATTTACCTAAACATGTCTCTATTGTTAAAACCTCTTTTATTATTGCCGGAGCCGATACCGCAGTTGCATTGTTGGCCGGGATTGCTATTTTCCCAATCGTGTTTGCCAATGGTCTGGAAGCCGGTTCCGGTCCAGGTTTAATCTTTCAAACCTTGCCGATCGCTTTTGGCAATATGACAGGCGGCTGGTTGTTCGGTGTTTTGTTTTTTATCTTGCTGACTTTTGCGGCCTTATCGTCATCAATTTCCTTAATTGAACCCGCTGTCAGCTGGTTGGTGGAAAATAAAGAGGTCGAAAGAAAACAAGCCTGTATCTGGGCCGGATTGATTACCTGGGGAGTGGGCTTGGGAACCGTTTTCTCGTTTAATATCTGGTCAGATTACAAGCTTTTTGACCGTACTGTGTTTGACTTGCTGGATTATTTGACCGCCAATATTATGCTGCCGCTCGGTGGTTTTTTTATTGCGATTTTTGCCGGTTGGGTGATGCACCAAAAACATAGCGAACAGGAATTGGAAATGCCTAAAGCTCAGTATTACCAAGTCTGGAAAACCTTAGTATGCTATGTCTCTCCTGCGGCCGTTTTTATGGTGTTTTTAAATGTAGTTGGAGTGATTTGATTTATGACGCTGGTACAAAAAAGTGCATTAGTTAAGTTTTCCGCACAAAAAATGTTGGCACTGGTGGATGATATCGAGTCTTACCCGGAATTTTTGCCCTGGTGTGAAGGTAGTCGAATTATAAAACGGGAAAATGATATCGTAGAAGCCGAGTTGATGATTGCCAAAGGCGGTTTTAAAAACTCTTTTGCTACACGCAACACGGTTGATCAATCGGGTAAAGTAACGATGACATTATTGAATGGGCCTTTTTCTTATTTGGAAGGTGCCTGGTCGTTTGAAGCTTTACGTGAAGATGCCAGTAAGATCTCCCTGGATTTGGAGTTTGAAATGACCGGTAAATTGGCGAGCATGGCGTTTGGTGCTGTTTTTAACCAGATTTGTAATACCATGGTCAGTTCATTTACCCAACGAGCAAAAGAAATTTATGGATAAGCAGTTAATTGATGTGGAAGTGGCGTATGCCAAGCCAGAACAACAGGTTATTATTGCCTTACAGGTAGAGGATCAGACCACAGCTGAACAAGCGATAATCCGGTCGAGTATATTAAATCGTTTTCCAGAAATCGATATGGCGACGGTAAAGATCGGTATTTTCAGTAAGGCCTGTAATTTGCAACAAGTTCTGACGGCAGGGGATCGCGTGGAAATATATCGCCCTTTGTTAAATGATCCAAAAGAGGCAAGGCGTAAACGCGCGGCAAAGGAAGCGTAATTTTTTTAGCTGAATCCGTAAGTAGACGGTTGCGGATTCAGCTATTGATAGTGTTATTCTTGAGGTTTGGCATCAGGATCGAGCACTATTATATCCTCATCCTCTTCTTCTACATTGATCGTATCAGTCGGTGTTTTTATTTCATCGGATTGAATTTCAGATTCCGGTATCGGATTAATGCTGATTTCAGCTGAATCCTGCGTTTCTTCATTTTCTAACAGCTGATCTTCTGTCGTAGCGTCGTTTTCTGGTGCAGATTGGGTGTTTTCTATTGAGGCATCAGTTATGCCAGTAGTGTTTTCTGATTCTGTTGCAGGCTCAAGATTGTTGACATCATCGCTAAAAATACTGCTTATTTTTTCAAACAGGGTTTTGTCCAGTTTTCGCTTTGGAACGTCAATTGTACTTTCTTTGGACTTTGCTACAACAGGCAGGGTACTGGGACGATAATCACCTTGCACACCAATAAGTTGATCACCATCAAAGAACAAAGACATCCTTTTCTGCATTCTTGCACCGCCGCCTATCTGCTCTGAGTAGATATAATCCCAGCGCCTTTGATGGAAAATATCGACTAACATGGGCGAACCCATAATATAAAGGACTTGGCGCTTATTCATGTTTGGCCTTAATTGATCAATCATATCCTGATCGATAATATTTCCCTGAGTAACATCCATGGTATAAACGCCTGGAAGATTCTCCATGATTGTACTGCAGGCAGTCAGGTTCAGACTGGAAATTAAGCTTACGTAAAGAAGCGACTTTTTCATGAGTAAAGGAATTGGATCAAATGTCAAAAATGATACAGGATGTTAAGTAATTTTCCTATAAAACACTGGGTTTTTATCTGTCAGGTGAATCTATCATGATTTTTCAGACTAAAAAAGTATACAATAGCCGAATACTTTTTAATTAATATCTTAGTTACACACAGAGGTGTAGTATATATTAAAAACAGTTTGTTCATTATCTGTTTGTGTCTCAAAAGAGAGGCAACTTTGGAATGGCGCAAATTGACATTGAATGCAATCTAGCAATTAAGTGATTTAATGGGAGACTTTTGTTTTGGAAAAACAGGATTTAAGAAATGCCGGCCTTAAGGTCACTCTACCAAGGGTTAAAATTCTGGAAATTTTGGAAAAACAAGTTGATGAGCGTCATTTAACCGCAGAACAAGTCTATAAGATTTTGTTGAGTGAGGATGAAGATATCGGTTTGGCCACAGTTTATCGTGTACTGACTCAGTTTGAAGCGGCGGGTCTGGTTACTCGGCATCATTTTGAGGGTGGTAACTCTGTTTTTGAATTAAACAAAGGCGATCATCACGACCATATTTTATGTATGAAATGTGGCAAAGTTGATGAGTTTACTGATTCGGTGATTGAAACCCGGCAGAAAGAAATAGCTGAGAAATTAGGTTACGATCTAACCGATCATAGTCTATATTTATATGGTTTTTGCTCCAACTGTCAAAAATCCTGATTTTCTTTATCTTAAAACCAATTCATGTTTAAACCGCTTATTCTTTATATTGGCTTACGCTATACCCGTGCCAAGCGTCGCACACAGTTTATTTCTTTTATTACCTTAACCTCTTTTTTGGGTATCGCTTTGGGCGTAATGGCGTTGATCGCTGTATTATCGGTGATGAACGGTTTTGAGGCAGAACTGCGCGAGCGTATCTTAGGCATGACTTCCCATGCGACTATTTCCGGTCGTTATGGACCATTAAAGGAATGGCAAAAACTGGATCAAAAAATTCAGGGCTATCCTCATATAGTCGGTTCAGCCCCTTTTGTTGAAGGCCAGGTTATGCTGAATGCCGATAGACGAGTCAGTGGAACCTCATTACGGGGAATTTTGCCGGATTATGAACCAAAAGTTTCAGAAATTGCTCGGCAAATGGAGCAGGGTGAGCTTAATCAATTGGTTGCCGGGCACTATCAAATCTTTTTGGGTATAGAACTGGCAAATTACTTAGGTGTCATGGTCGGAGATAAGGTCACAGTTATCAGTCCGCAAATCAATTCAACTCCGGCAGGGATTATTCCCAGAATGCGGCGTTTTACCGTAGCCGGAATCTTTAAAGTAGGTATGTATGAATATGATCGAAATATGGCCATTATTCATATTCAGGATGCGGCTAAGCTATTTCGTTTAAACGATGGCGTTACCGGCTTGCGCTTAAAACTGGATGATTTATTTAATGCCCCGGAAACGACCCGATCGCTGGCTATGGATTTTTATCAAAATTATAGGGTCGGCGACTGGACCAAGGCGCACAGCAATTTTTTTAGAGCCATTAAAACTGAAAAACGGGTAATGTTTATCATCTTACTGTTAATTGTTGCTGTAGCGGCATTTAATATCGTCTCCACGCTGGTCATGGTGGTGACTGATAAACGGGGCGATATTGCCATTCTGAAAACGCAAGGCTTGTCATCGGCTTCGGTAATGGGGATTTTTATAGTGTTGGGCTGTATTATCGGCACTGTCGGTACACTATTAGGTACTGTTGCCGGTGTGGCTTTAGCTCTCAATATTGAAACCATTGTCCCGGCGATTGAATCATTTTTTGGTGTTCAGTTTATGGCTGCCGATGTTTATTACATCAGCGAAGTGCCTTCCAAGCTTATCTGGTCAGATGTTTATGCTATTGCTTTTATGGCCTTGATTCTGTCTTTATTGGCAACACTGTACCCTGCATGGCAGGCCTCTAGAGTCAATCCGGCGGAAGTTCTACGCTATGAATAAATCAGTTATTTTGCAATGTGAACAATTAACTAAAAGCTTTAATCAGGGCGATTTAAATGTTGATGTGTTAAAAGGTGTGAACCTGACAATCGGGGCCGGTGAGCGGGTGGCCATCATGGGGGCGTCCGGTTCCGGTAAAAGTACCTTATTACATCTTTTAGGCGGCCTGGATAAACCCTGTGCGGGACAGGTAATCCTGGACGGTGTGAATTTAAACAAGGTTCGGTCAAAAAAACTCAGCCAGTTAAGGAACAGTTCATTAGGCTTTATCTACCAGTTCCATCATTTATTGGGTGAATTCAGTGTGCTGGAAAATGTCGCCATGCCTTTGTTGATTGGTGGTAAATCGGTTAAAGAAGCCAAAAAACAAGCGGCAGATTTATTAGGCAGAGTTGGGCTGGGGCATAGGATAGAACATAAACCCGGTGAATTATCAGGTGGGGAAAGACAACGGGCTGCCGTTGCCAGAGCGTTAATTAATAATCCCAAATGTGTGTTGGCCGACGAGCCAACCGGTAATCTGGACAGCAAAACTGCCGAACAGATTTACCAATTGATGCTGGAGTTAAATCAGGAATTGCAGGTCAGCTTTTTAATTGTCACCCATGATCCAGAATTGGCAAAACGAATGGATATCGTTTTACATATGGAAGATGGTTTGATTGTAACCTGAGTCGGTGACTTAATTTCGACACTGGATTCAGGTGATTGCTAATCCTGGTTTTTTTGCTGTCTATTGTTCCATTGTTTGGTCACGTTATAGCGCCATAACAAACGAATGCCAAAATAACTGACAGTTGAACTGATAATGCCTAAAATCAAACAACCAAACAGAAACGGTCCCCAAATATCTCCCATGCCGGACATAACCGTATCCAGTGAGAATTTGAAATCCGCGCTTGGCGAAGGCTGCCCTAATGCCCAAAGTCCGACCAAATAGGCAAAATAAAACATCGGAGGCATGGTTAACGGATTGGTAATCCAGACCAAGGCGACAGAAATGGGTAAATTTGCTCTTAGGTAAAAGGCAGCCGCTCCGGCAATAGCCATTTGTCCTGGTGTAGGTATCCATGCGGCAAACAGGCCAATAGCAAAAGCCATGGAGACTGAACGCCGGTTTAAATGCCATAAGTTCGGTTCATGTAAACGCTCACCTAAAAATTGCAGACTCTTGTGTGCTTTCATGGTTTCCGAGTCCGGCATGTACTTTTTTATTATTTTTTTTGGCATAGTGCTGTCTTGTTACTGCTAAAAATGGCTTTAAGTTTATCAGGTTTTTGTTTTTTAATGTGTAATAAAGCAGGTACCTGAATAGTCTTTGTTCTAAACATTCAACAATTGACAATGTCACCCCAATTAATTGGTTGCCACTAGCCGATTATAAGCTGTGCAACCTATTAATCAGGATTCGATCTGTGCTTCAACCCGGTTTCTGCCGTGCTCTTTAGCTGAATATAAAGCTTCGTCAGCTCGATGAAGCAGGGTGTTTAAATTATCGCCATTTTTATATTCGGATACGCCAAAGCTGCAGGTTATAAATAAATCTGGCAGGATTTCAAACTGACTGATGGTCTGACGTAGTTTTTCAGCCGTATTTAATGCATTTTCAAGACTCAGGTTTGGAAGAATGATGGTGAATTCTTCACCGCCCCAGCGAGCAAATGAATCAATATCTCTTATATTGTTTTTAATCTGCTGGCACAGGTTCTTTAATACTTCATCACCTGTTTTGTGACCATAATTATCATTAATTTGTTTAAAGAAATCGATATCAAAAAATATGAGCGATAAGGGATGGTTATATCGATTAGAACGAGATATTTCTTTTTCTATTTCTTGTTCGAATTTTTTCCTGTTAGCAATTGAGGTTAATGAATCGGTATTGGATATAAACTCAACCTCTTTTATTTTCTCTTCCAGTTCCAGATTTTTCTTTTCGAGTTCTTCAGTTTTTTCGCTGATTATTTTTTCCAGGGTAAGATGGCCATCCTGCAGCAGTTTATTTTTTCTGATCAGTTCATTTTGTGCTGTTTTTTGTTCGTGAATATTGAGGTGAGCGCCTATCATGCGTAGAGGATTACCATCGGCATTATATTCAACGATTTTACCTTGATCTGCTATCCATAAATAACTGCCATCCGCTTTTTTGCAGCGATATTCCGTACAATACGAGTTTATTTTACCGCTTATGTAGCTTTCAAAATGACTCATGACCTGTTCATAGTCATCAGGATGAATAATATTTTCCCAGGTAAAGATATTTTTCTGGAAAATACCGATATCATAGTCAAGCATTCGGTACCACCCTGGGCTTCGGTCAACATGTCCTGTTTTAATATTCCAATCCCAGGTCCCTTCAACAATCACATCAAGAATATGATTTAATGTTTTATCAGATTCCGGCAGAGTTTTATGTTGATAGGTTTTATACATGTAAATTACGTTAACAAATGTCCGACTTTGGTGTTCAATCTACTTCATGTCATGAACTGAATGCAATATAGTATATCTATTTATGTGATGGTTCAGGCAAGAAATTTCTAAAATACTAATACAAGTTAATTGGTCACAAAATGAATATTACGTTGAGTTTCAACCGCAGCAAAATTAAGATTATTGGTATTGTGTTGTTAATACTAAATGGGTGTACGACAGTACCTGTGGCCAACCCTAATGATCCATGGGAAAGTTGGAACCGTAGCGCGATGACTTTTAACGATAATCTGGATGAATACATTATGGAACCCCTGGCTGTGGGATATCAATGGATAACACCCTCATTCGTTGACCGGGGGGTGACCAATTTTTTTAATAATTTGGGCGAGATAAAAGTTATTGTTAATGATCTTTTGCAGCTGAAACCACTTGATGCGGGTAGGAATTCAGGGCGATTTGTCATCAATTCTACTTTGGGGCTTGGCGGCTTAATCGATGTGGCTGAAAAGTTTAATATATATAAGCAGGAAGAGGATTTTGATCAGACGTTAGCCGTTTGGGGCGTTCCTTCAGGCCCGTATCTGGTTATTCCTTTTTATGGCCCGAGTTCGCCTCGCGGCATTTTAGGTATTCTGGGGGATGTGCCACTAAATCCACAAAGTTATACTTTTCTGTTGACTGGCTATACCTTCAGTGAAATTTCACTGGGTTTATTTACCTTGGATGCCATTGACCGACGTGCAGAGTTGCTTGATGCTGAATCAATAGCATCGGAAGCCGCTATTGACCGGTACGAGTATTTTAAGGCTGCTTACTGGCAGAGACGTGAATACCTGATTAATGATGGAGAGGTGCCTCTGGATGACTATGAACAGGAAATGGATGACTATTTTAATGACGAAGATATTATCTTTGAAGAATAAAATGAAATGCTAAAACAGTCGCTTGGCATTTAAGAAACTGTTTTAGCTAAAACCTTTTATCAATTGATACGTCTTCTGGTTTGGTTTGAAAAAGTCGTACACTCACCACAGTTTGATTAGTAATAAAAAGCTATCAGTCCATAGGCAATTAGGTAAAACAACGCTGCAGCCGCAATAAAATTAAACAGTCCAATTGATAGAATTAAAGTCGTTAATATAAATAGAACTACAATAAATAGCGCTGATGGAAGAAGTGGCGCTTTGCCGCCAAAACGCTTGCCGTTATATTTAACAAAAAACCATCCGAGACGAACAAAAACCCAGGCCACAAACGCGGCTATCGGCATTTTGTTAACCGTACTGATCATATCTTTAAACAATAAATCAGCTTCATCCCTTTCTAGAGGTTGAAAATTTTCCTTGTCATTGCTATCTCTATAGGAAAGACCTCCGTGAACAAATGCGAAATCGTGAACGAGGGAGGCAGTTAACATAATGCCTAAAGGCCTTAAAATGCCAAAGCTTAGAAAGCTGACCAGCCAGGGTAAGGGCACCGATGCTCCGTCAAAACGCAAACCGTTATCTTTTGTGGTTTCCGGGACAATAATCGTACCATTCAAATTCTGATTATATTTGACATTATCGATACTGACAGCCCACTCTTGCTCTAAGCTAAAATATCGTCGTGCGCTTGCGCCCTTAAAGCGATCAAGAAAGCTTTCGAATTGTGTCTTGAGTAATAACGGCCTGAGGTTAGGAAGTTCATCAAACTTTACAGATATTGAATCATGATATTCGTGTGCCATAATAAATTACTCCACAAAATAGATTAGTTTTATATAAATCCAGCCTAATTAAACTGGATTTGGGTTTTTAAATAATTTAGCCTCCTTTTCCTTTTTTTAATTTAACATTTTTTATTGACCGATGTTTTACTCATAATTCTATAGGATTGTATTAAAAAACATAAAAATTTTAAGGTTATCAATTTATTAGCCTATTGTAATGAAATACTATGGTGCATAAAATTTCGTTAATGCACCTTATCTGGGTCTAGGGGGTTATGGTTTTGTCGTCCTAATAATTGATCAAAGTCTTTTAATATAGCTGCTTATAACATGTCTCTTCATAAATGGCATAGTTTATGCTGACAACTATCTAAGAGCTCCGAAGTAGGGGCTTAAAAATTCAGCTCGACGAGGAGCAACAATTGGCAAAGGCGTCAATCCGACTGGATGCAATTATGCGTTCGGCTGGTTGACGCCTTTTTTATTGCCTGAAACTTAAAAGATGTGAGGTCACAATGAAACAATCAATGAAGATAAAGCTAAGAGAATGCCTGTCGGCTATTTCTTTAGCGTTTGCTATTGTCAGTCTGATGGCGACGACTGTCGATGCAATGGCAGTGGAGAATATTGAAAAGGAAGAACTTAAATTCGGCTTTATCAAGCTCACAGATATGGCGCCTTTAGCCATTGCCTATGAAAAAGGCTATTTTGAAGATGAAGGGCTGTATGTTCAGATTGAAGCACAGGCAAACTGGAAAGTGTTATTGGACCGAGTTATTAATGGCGAACTGGATGGCGCACATATGCTGGCCGGTCAACCTTTGGGTGCCACTATTGGTTTCGGCACCAAAGCTGATGTGATAACCGCATTCAGTATGGATTTAAATGGTAACGGTATCACTGTATCCAATGATATTTGGAAACAAATGAAGCAGTTTGTCCCTATGCAGGATGGCAAACCGGTTCATCCGATTAAGGCCAGTTCCTTAAAACCGGTAGTGGACAAATATAAAACTGAAGGTAAGCCTTTTAATATGGGGATGGTATTTCCTGTGTCTACCCACAACTACGAATTGCGTTACTGGCTGGCGGCAGGTGGTATCAAACCTGGCTTTTATGCCCCCCCTCAGGATATAAGCGGTCAGATCGATGCTGATGCTTTGCTGTCAGTAACGCCTCCACCACAAATGCCGGCAACAATGGAAGCCGGTACCATTTATGGTTATTGCGTGGGTGAGCCATGGAACCAGCAGGCTGTTTTTAAAGGTATTGGGGTGCCGGTAGTTACCGATTATGAAATCTGGAAAGACAATCCTGAAAAAGTGTTTGGTGTCAGTAAACAGTGGGCTGATAAATATCCCAACACACACTTGGCTGTGGTTAAAGCACTGATTCGTGCTGCTAAGTGGCTGGATGCAGACAACAATAAAAACCGACCGGAAGCGGTAAAAATACTTTCTGACAGTAAATATGTCGGTGCCGATTATGATGTTATCGCCAATAGTATGACCGGTACCTTTGAATATGAAAAAGGCGATAAACGTTCGTTACCTGATTTCAATGTTTTCTTCCGTTATAACGCGACTTATCCCTATTACAGTGATGCTATCTGGTATCTGACGCAAATGCGTCGTTGGGGTCAGGTAAATGAATATAAACCTGACAGTTGGTATATGGATATTGCCAAAAAAGTGTATCGCCCGGACATTTATATGGCGGCAGCTAAAGAGCTGATTGCTGAAGGAAAGGCTGCTGCCGACGATTTTCCGTCTGCTTCTGAGACTGGATTTAAACCCCCTCAAGCTGATTTTATTGATGGTGTAGTTTATGACGGTACCAAACCAAATGACTATCTAGCAAAGTTTGCCATTGGTCTCAAGGGTAAACAAAAAGTTGTCGGTGGAAAAATCGTTGAGTAATTTCCATACCATTCGTTTCCGTTAAAAACCTCTCCGCTAACAAGGACGTAGTTTGGCACAAGGATGTGCACTTTTTTTAAGACGTAACGAATTGCAGGTGTAAAAAAATGAATAATAAATTAATCAAGTTTTTAACTATGACCGGTCTGACATGGTTTATACCTCTGGTCAGAATTTGTGCCGGTGATAACCCACAACAGCAATTGCGACAGATTTGGCTGATCATGGGCGTACCTATCCTGGCGTTTATGATTTTTTTAGCTTTATGGAGTGTTTCCGCCGCACAAATCAAAACCAGCTTAGGTGCAATTCCCGGACCTTATGCAGTTTGGCAGGAGTTAGGCAGCCTGACAGAAAATCACTATGCCGAGCGTAGTAAAGAAGCGGCATTTTATCAACGCCAGCAATTAAGAAATGAAAAGAAACTGGCCAAAAATCCGGATGCCGAAATAAAAATCCGTACTTACACCGGTAAGCCGACTTATCTGGATCAGATAATCACCAGCTTATACACGGTATTTGTCGGTTTTATCATTGCCACGCTTGTCGCAGTACCTCTGGGTATTATTTGTGGAATGAGCCCGGTGTTCAATACTGCATTAAATCCGTTGATTCAGATTTTTAAACCGGTATCGCCTTTGGCATGGTTGCCTATTGTGACATTGATTGTCAGCGCCGTTTATGTCACTACAGATGATTCCTGGTTTGAAAAGGCGTTTTTAACCTCGGCCATTACCGTCACTTTATGTTCCCTGTGGCCGACTTTAATTAATACCGCCGTAGGTGTTTCGTCCATTGATAAAGACCTGGTCAATGTTGGTAAGGTCTTGCGTTTGGATTATAAAACTCAGATCAAGAAGATTATTTTACCTTCTGCATTACCTTATATTTTTACCGGTATGCGTTTGTCTTTAGGTGTGGGATGGATGGTGCTAATTGCGGCTGAAATGCTGGCGCAAAATCCAGGGTTGGGTAAATTTATCTGGGATGAGTTTCAAAACGGCAGCTCGCATTCATTAGGCAAAATCATGGTGGCTGTTTTTACCATCGGTATTATTGGCTTTATTCTCGACCGCATCATGCAGTCATTACAGAATATTTTTTCATTCGGTAGACAGGTTTAGAGAGAGGGTCAAATGGTGGCAGTACAAAAACAGGTAGAACTGATGACTTCCTCAACTGAAACTGGAAAGACTTTATTGGCTTTGGATAATGTCAGTAAATCTTATGGCGAAGGAAAAGATCAAGTTTCTATCTTAAAAGATATCAATCTGGAAATTAAAGAAGGCGAATTTATAGCGATTGTTGGTTTTTCAGGTAGTGGAAAAACAACCTTAATTTCCTTAATTGCCGGGTTGATTAAGGCCGATATGGGCGAAGTTTTGAAAGATGGCATCAGTATTAAAGAGCCGGGTCCGGACCGCGGCGTGGTGTTTCAAAATTATTCCTTAATGCCGTGGTTGAGTGTTTTCGACAATGTGGCTTTGGCGGTGGATGAAATTTATAAACACTGGAGCCCTGAACAACGCAAAGTACATACGGAAAAATACATCCGTATGGTGAACCTGGGTGCAGCAATGGATAAAAAACCGGCGGAATTATCCGGCGGTATGCGACAAAGGGTTAATGTGGCGCGAGCATTGGCCGCCAGCCCGGATATATTATTGCTGGACGAACCGTTAAGTGCACTGGACGCATTAACTCGCGGTAATTTACAGGATGAAATTCTACAGATATGGGAACAGGAAAAGAAGACAGTGATCCTGATTACCAATGATGTAGACGAAGCAATTTATATGGCGGATCGGGTGATACCTTTAAACCCGGGGCCGGATGCCACATTTGGACCTGATTTTCAGATCAATATTGATCGACCCAGAGACAGGGCCGGGTTAAATCATAATGAAAATTTCAAACATTTACGTGCTGAAATAACCCGGTATTTGATGAATGTCGGTATGGAAAAAGCGCAGGAAAATGGCCTGAATACAATTGTATTGCCAGATGTGCGTCCCAATACCAGTAATGATTGGAAATTGGATACATCGGCCTTAAAACCCTCGCAGGAAGATGTTGGCAAACCCCGTTATCTAGAATATTCCAGACTGTCAAAAATCTACCCAACTCCAGATGGCAACAGTACGGTAAAGGTGGTGGACGGTTTTGATCTTAAAGTGAAAAAAGGTGAGTTTGTTTCCATTATCGGTCATTCCGGGTGTGGCAAATCCACTGTGTTATCCATGACAGCCGGCTTAAATGACATCTCCGAAGGCGGCATTATATTGGATAACCGCGAGATAGACGGTGCAGGCCCGGACAGGGGGGTCGTGTTTCAGGCACCCAGTCTGTTTCCCTGGTTAACCGCTTTTGAAAATGTTTCGTTGGGCGTTGATAAAGTTTATCCGCATGCCAGTCAATCTGAACGTGAAGATATTGTTGAATATTATTTGACCCGGGTCGGTCTGGCTGATTCTTTTTTTAAGAAAGCAGCCGAACTATCCAACGGAATGAGGCAACGGGTCGGTATCGCTCGAGCATTTGCTTTGTCACCGAAACTTTTACTGTTAGACGAGCCGTTTGGCATGCTCGATTCGTTAACACGCTGGGAGTTACAGGAAGTATTGATGGAGGTGTGGGAAAGGACGCATGTCACGGCCATTATGGTCACCCACGATGTAGATGAAGCCATTTTATTGGCCGACCGTGTGGTAATGATGACCAATGGACCGCATGCAAAAGTCGGAAAAATTGAACACATTGATCTGCCAAGACCGAGAACCAGAAAGTCATTACTGGAGCATACCGATTATTACCGATACCGGGAAAGCCTACTGACTTTTCTGGAAGAGTGTGAGCACAGTCATTAATTGACAACAAACAAAATTTTAACAAAATTAAGGAATTGAATTATGTTGACTCAAAAAAAGTCTTTTCAGAAAGCAAAAGTCTTTAAACATCAATCTATCGCAGCATTTGGTTTGTTGATGATGGTTGCTCAAACTGCCTCGGCCAATGCTGTCGAAGCAGTTGAAAATGGACTCAAATTTGGCCAAAGTGATGCTAAATACGGTCAGGTAAAATTTAATCTGAATTACCGTTATGAATATGCGGATACGGAAAATACCGCCCGTGAACCGGCTCATGCCAATACCTTTCGTTTGCGTTTGGGCTATTTGACACCTGAGTTTTCCGGCATTCAGGGCTTTGCGGAATATGAGAATGTTTTTGCCGCGCAAAATGACTACTTAACTCCGGTTTATGGCGATGCTGCACACCATATTGTTGCTGATCCGGCCGATCGCCATGAACTTAATCAATTATGGATTACCTACAAGGGTATTCCTGATACCTTGATTAAAGGCGGGCGGCAACGCATCAAGATTGATGATGATAGATTTATCGGTAACGTGGGCTGGCGCCAAATGGAACAAACATACGATGCCGTCATGGTAACCAATAAATCAATTAAAGATTTAACCATTACCGCGGGATTTATCGGCCGGGTCAGAAACATTTTTTCGCAGACTGATAATATCGATGCACCCCTGGTTAACGTGAACTATAAAATGGGGGAATATGGTAATGCCATTGCCTATGGTTACTGGCTGGATTATAAGGATGATAGCAGTAACTACGGCAAATCCAGTCAGACAGTTGGTTTGCGTTTAATCGGTTCCCCAAAAGTTAATGACAAACTTACCCTACACTATACGGCTGAATACAGTCATCAGGAAGATCATGGCACCAATCCGCTGGATTATGACGTCGACAGATATAACCTGATGGCTGGTGCCACAGCCTATGGCGTTACCTTTAAGGCAGCAATGGAACAGCAGGATGGTAAAAACGGTTCCGCTTTTCGTACCCCACTGGGTACCAACCATGCCTTTCAGGGCTGGGCAGATCGCTTTCTGAGCACTCCGGTTACCGGTTTGCGGGATATTAACCTGACATTGGCTACCACAGTAATGGGCACTAAATTGATGGCGGTTTACCATAAGTTTGAAGATGACACAGGTCATATAGATTATGGTGATGAATACAACTTTTTAGCGGTTAAAAAGTTCGGTGAGCATTTTTCCTTACTAGCCAAATATGCTTATTATGATGGCGATAGTGATAAAAATGCCCCGGCAGGTTTTAGAAACGATACTCAGAAAATCTGGTTGCAAGCTAATGTCGCTTTTTGATTGAGAAAATTATGTATTAACAATTTTTAAGAGATTAGTATGACATACAGTTTTCCTCCTTTCTGTAAGTTTAAATTTTTTATCTTATTAATCATTTCATAATTTCTTATATTCTATTTCCCCCATATGTCTGCCTTCTCCCTCCAGAGAAGGCAGTTATCTTCGAAAACTATTTTAAAATTAATGAGTTGACAACGAAAAATGACTTCATGTTGATTAGTTGCACCATATTTATTAAAGACAAGTCATAGGGAGTATTATAGAATCAAAGGCTCTCTATTAACTGGAATTTTTTTGATATGGATACAAGACTAATAACTCCGGTTCTGGACTCAATTGACGATGTATTTGCATTATTGATTAAAATGGATGTTGAAAGGGGAGAGTTAAAAATAAAGGATAAGCATGAATTTATTTCAAAAAAAAGCATAGCAGGTAATATGAATTTAATCAGCAATAATGCATTGGCATCAATTGCTATCATATTTCCTGAAGATTTGATCCTTAATATTTCCAATAAAGTAATGCCCGAGCCTGCTAAAAGAATAAATGAAGTGGTAATTGACTTGGTCGGTGAAATTACCAATATGGTTGCTGGAGGCGTAAAGGGGAAGCTAGAAGGGGTGGGTTATTTATTTAATTTATCACTACCTACTATAGTGCTGGGCAGTGAATATCTAATTGCTCATTTGCCACAAGGTCCTATTATTCAGGTGGACCTTTTTACCGAGTTAGGCGAGTTCACCCTTGAAACTTGTTTTGATGGTGAGTTGGATTTTTGTCCTTTGGACGTTGGTCTTCCAGAAGGCTTTGAAGATATTCTTTTTTGAGGCAGTGCTTGATTCTTTTAGTTTTGGCTTTGCATATATTTGTCTATAGCTGATTTAACCTTATTACTCTTATAGGGTTTTACAATAAAACCTTTGCCACCTAATTCAATGGCTTTTTTAACATTCTCGATTGTGGCATTTGCACTGACAATAACAACAAATTGCTCTGGCCTTTCCTCCAAGATTTTTTCCAGTGTTTCAAGCCCATTTATACCCGGCATTTCAATATCAAGAAAAATAATATCAAAAACAACAATTTTACTTTGCTCGATTGCCTCTATTCCGCTGGAAGCATCGTGAGTTTTAATTCGTAGACCTAAACTTGATAGAACGGATTTTAGTAATTTACGTGCCGCTAAATTATCATCAACTATTAAAACTGATAAACTTTTCATAGATTATTTTTTCTAACTCTTTTTGTAATTCTTTTAGTAATAGCGGAATGTTGTCAAGGTTCTCAAGTTCAATATTTGTTTCAATAAGGCTTGATGTTTTACCCATTTCGATGTATCCAAAACTCGCAGCTATCCCTTTTAATTGATGTGCCTGAGATTTTAACGCTTGCCAGTCTTGTAATTCAAATGTTTGGATCATTTTTAAGAGTGTTTCTGGAAAACCTTCAGTAAATTTGTTTGAAATATTTTGGAAGTCTGGATCATCAAACGATAGAGGATTATCCATTGACGGACTGGTTTTTAAAAATTGACTTAAGGTGTTAAAGAAGTTTTCAACTTCTATGGGTTTACTGAGAAAATCATCAAATCCTACATCATGACATTGCCGTTTGATATCAATGGTGGCATTTGCAGTTAATGCAACGATTGGGTCCGCATAGCCGGTAGCTCGTAATAGCTTTGTTGCGTCTATGCCATTCATTTGAGGCATTTGCATATCCATCAGAATTACATCGTAATTCTCCATTATTGCTTTTTCAACAGCTTCACTGCCATTATCCACGATATCCACGGAAATTCCGGCTTTTGTCAGGAAAAGAGAAATCAACTGCTGATTATTTATATTATCTTCGGCTAATAGGATATGACCATATAATCGGTCAGATACCGCCCACGGGTTGATTTTTTGTTCCTGTTCAGGAATCTGCTCGAAATTATAAATTAAAGATGAGTTATCGATTGCCCCGGTACTGATCATAACCTCAAAGCAACTACCTTTTCCAGGGCTGCTCTGTAGCTTGATCGTTCCCCCCAATTTTTCTGCCAATTGTTTTGAAATAGCGAGTCCAAGGCCCGACCCCCCATAACTTCTCGAAATTGAGGCATCTGCCTGAACAAATTTTTGGAATAATATATCCTGTTGCTGACTGGTTATACCAATACCCGTGTCGGTGACTAAAAAACAGATTTGTTCTTGTTCTGGTCTATAGGTTACATCAATGCTTATTTCACCGTTATCGGTAAATTTGACAGCATTATTAGTCAGATTTAACAAAATTTGTTTTAACCGGGTAGGATCTGTATATATGGATTTTGGCAAAGGGAACTGGTAGTTTAGTTTAAATGCCAGTCCTTTTTCTTTTGCTTGTCCCGTGGCGATGGACACTACCGAATTTAGTATATGAAACAAAGAGGTAGGCAGAATTTCAATTTCCAGTTTATTAGCTTCTATTTTTGATATATCCAGAATATTATTGATGATGCTGGATAGATGTTTAGAGGCTTGTAAAATATCTTGAACCGCACCGTCCTGCTCCTTGGTAGATAGTTGTTTATAGCGTATTAAATCAGCATAGCCAACAATAGCAGTAAGAGGGGTCCTTATTTCATGGCTTATGTTTGCTAGAAATTGACTTTTAGCATCATTTGCAGCTTCTGCATCAGCTTTAGCTTTTTCCAGTTCAAATGTTCTTTGGGTTATGGTTTCTTCCAAGAATTTGTTTTGTTCATTGATACATTGGTAAAGCTCGTTATTTTCCAAAATATTGCTGGTGATTAAAAGTATAACGGATAGTGTATCTAATGAATTGTTTTGGCTTTGAATATCATATTGATCAGTAATGCCAATAAACATTCCTCTGATTCGGCTGCGACTCGATAAGGAATGGAGGATGACAGTTTTCCGTTTGTCTTGGGTTTCCTCTATAACCGGTTTTGTTTGATTGAGGGCCCAGGCAAAGATGCCTTGCTCTACCTGATAGTCAAATTCAGACTGAACCAGCGCAGTTTGAGATGTGGGTTCTGCATAACTAAGACGAAAACTATGGTCACTTTCATCAACCAGCATGAATGCCATTACTTCAAATTTGAATAATTCGTTGAGATTTTGACAGCACTCTTTCAGGATGAGATCAGTACTCATTTCCTGTTTTAAGTTGGCTAAAAATTTGTTTAGCGAAGCAAGATTAGCCATTTTATCAATCTGAATCAGACATTATGATGCTTAGTGCATCCTGATATTGAAGATTAAAATCATTCATCAAGGAATCGAGGATATTAACCGGAAGTCCTAGCTCATTCCAGGCATCTGTAGAAAAAGAAGGAACCAAACGCTCGCCGCTGCTGTTTAATGGCAGTGCGGCAATAATGATATCTGCAATATGAATAATAGCGACATCCACCTTAAACCGGTTTGCAGCAATGGGGTTATGATGATACTTAACCGCATAAATAATTTGTTCGGGTAATTTCCACTGTTTTAATAGTGCACCACCGGTAGCCGCGTGATTAAATCCGATAACTTGTTTTTCCGCCTGGTATAAAAGTTTATTCTGACTCTGAGCAAGGTTAAACGCTTCATTGGCTTTGTCAGGTATCACCATAAACATAACAAGACGCCCGATATCATGTAACAACCCGGAGACAAAGGCTCGTTCCACGTTAAATTCCCGACGGTAATTGGCCAGAATTCTAGCGATGACAGCACAGGCAATACTATGCTTCCAAAAAGACTCCATTGTGACATAGTCATTGGGTATGTTTTTGAACGTGTCGAAAATAGATGTGGCAAGCGCCAAGTCCTGCAATTGTTTGATCCCGACAATGGAAACAGCTCTGGAAAGGGAGTCAATTTTTGAAGGGTAGCCAAAAAAAGCACTGTTGACCAGTTTCATTAATCGTGCAGAAAGCCCGACATCATCACTGATAATGGAAACAAAATCTCTGCTGGAACTGTTAGGATTATTGGCCGTTTCCATAAGCTTTATATAAACATTAGGCAGAGAGGTAATAGTTAAAACTTCTTTAGCCAGTTTTTCTGGGGTCCAGCTCATTAAAGCGCCTCATCTTTGTGTTCTAGACTCATTTTAACGCTGGTACGGAACAATTTGTTGATAAATGGGTGCTTTAAATCACAATGTTGAAATATGTTTTTTTTCTGCTGTATAACTCTATTTATCTCATCTGGAGAATGTCTTTTCTTTGCTTTGAACTGCTCCTCAGCTTCATTTTTAATATTTATTGTGGAGACACCCCAGGTTTTAAAGATTTTTATATGATTTTGGCTTAACTTCGAGCCTGATTTTAATAGAATACGGCCGTTTGAATGAACGGCATCTTCAGATAGAATCATACCGGGTTCAACGTCTTTAATATTGATTCTAGCCATGACTGATCCATCAATTAAAAAATAATATGGGCATAGCTGATTCTATCATGTCTTTTACAAAAAAAATTGAATCCCTTGAATTCATTGACTTAAGCATGGATCTCTTGCAAAGACGTCTATCTTTACTGTTTATTTCAAAAAATAATTTCATTGCTCAATCATTATCAACATCCACATTTTACAAAACCAAGACAAATCAAAGACTAATAGAAATTTTTATAGACTTCTTACGAATAAAACATAGTTTATAAATCATTTTGTGTGCGTTAGTGATTTGTTATTTTGGTGCACTAAGTCATTAAAAAAGTTACTGAGAATTCGGTGTAATATTCTTTATTTTATTAATTAAGTTTGGTATGTAAGAAAAGTTGTTATTTTATAACGTGTTATGAGTATGTTGGGTGTTAAAAGCTAATAATTATAAACTTGGCACAGTTATAGCTTTGGTTTTTATATAAGATTTTTTTGTGTAAATTCCTTAATCAGGCTGGGTTTATTGATGGCTCTTAATAGGGCGAGGTGAATATGTTAGCTCAAGATAAAAAAGATAGACTAAGTTTAGAAGATATGGCCAAAAACATTTATATCAATGAAGCTGTTTTTATTGGGCTGATTGTCTTGTGTTTTTTGGGGGATGTAATGGGCGAGATATCTGATCGTGCAGTAATTATTTATTGGATATCAATGGCGCCGGTGTTTTTTATCAGTGTGCTTGTGATAGAAAAAGCGCAGGTTTTAACCGCTAATAAAATTGAAAAAAATAATGTCCGGTTTAATTTGGTTTTATGGAGCAGTGCTTTAATTTCAATTTTAGTCGTATTGTTTCTTTGGCACTCAGGCGCCCTGGTAGCGCAAGCGGTAGGATTAGTCATTCATGTTATTCTTGCTCATACCATGTTTGTAACCGGGGCCGTTCTGGGGTTTCGTTTCTATCTTATCGGTCTGCTGTTGTTCATTATGCTTTGGTTTACCATTTCAATGGAAGGTACGGTGGCAGTTACATTAATGTTTGCCGTACCGTTATTGGTTATGGGGTTATATTTTGAGAAGCATTATTTTTTTCCATATCTCAAAAAGAGAGAATTATTTGTTTCTAAAATTAATGGTATGTTTTATTTTTTAGAGAAAATGGGAAAAAAAATATAACGATGAATATTACAATCACAACGCCGGCTTTGCTTTTTCCGGCTATTTCAGTGTTATTTCTTGCTTATTCTAACCGTTATCTGGCTATTGCCAAAAGGATAAGGGAGCTGCATGATTTGTTTCTTAGAACCAAGAACAATTATGCAATGAAGCAGGTCGATAGCTTGAGAAAGCGGGTCAGGTTAATAATAATCATGCAGCTATTTGCTGTAACAGGCATTATTTGCAGCATTTTGACCATGGGGCTGATTTTCTTTGGACATAATCTACTGGCGAAATATGCTTTTTTGGTCAGTATGATTTTGATTGTATTTTCTTTGTTAATCTCTATGTGGGAATTACTGATTTCAACCCAGGCGCTGAATATTGAATTGCAAAATATGGAAGAGGAGTGAGAAGATTTAATAATTCGTTTAGTTGCCCTTAATAACGCACCTTGAATAAAAAGATTTAGACTCACCGTTCCCACCCGTTAAAACTATCTAAATGAACTCAATAAAATTTTAAGGCCATTCAGGATGTTCTTTATCCCTTTCTAGCAGCTCTATCACTGCCTGTTTGTCCAGGCTATGGTCTTATTTCTTTATATCATTTACTCGGATGTTCAATGGAGCCCGTGATTCAGACCATTAAATGTTCCAGAAGAGTTGCCTAAGTTAAACAAGCTCTTCTGGACAGGAAAATGCCAAATAATGCCCGGAATTGAGTTTTTTAGGCATGATTTGCACCATATTAGGTCGATTCTTTACTGTTCTTTTGGTTTAGCAAAGTGACTTCTGCTTTGCTGCCTAAAAACACATAAATAGCCATACACAGCAAAAGAAATCCGGCTGCCAGGATAATCCACACCGCTTGAATAATATATTCTCCACTCTCATTTAGTGCGGATTTAAAAATCATTAACAATGCTTCAATGGATACGGCAATGATAATTGCTGCAATAAACCGAGTGATCGTACGGCGCGTTGAACTGTGACGTAGGATATCTTTATAGAGCAGAACTTCTTCTTCAAGCGTGGTTTTTCCCAGATCAAAAATAGCCAGTGCGAGTGTCAGATAAATTACAACGCCAAATGGGAGGAGTTTATTTTCACTTTGTGTCAATAAGGTAGTGATGACCGACCAACATTCTTTGCCGGCCAAATATAACAATAAAATGGATACGCTGAATAGGCCCGTGACAATTACCGAATAGACAACCTTGAACAAGGGCTCAAAATGAATGCGTTTACTGTCTCCTGTAAGGAATGTGATGATTGAAGCCAGATCAATATCCAGTATGATAAAACCTTTACAGGTAGCATCATCATTGTTGATTTTGATACTGACAGAAAGACACAGGTCACGGCGAACGCTGGAAAGATACGGTTCAGTGATGACTACAGTTTCACTGTTGACAGCCATTAGATAATAAGGACTTTTACTGCGGTCGAAACCATAGCCGGTTTTAGCATTATCTTTAAAATATTTACCCGATACATTACTGCAGATTTGTTTGCCTTTTGGATCCAATATATAAAACAGGCTGACAAAAGGATAATAATTACATAAGGAGTCCAGTTGTTCTCTTAATTCATTTTCATTTTGCTCAAACATTTTCCTGTCGGCAAAACAGCTTAAGATAGATGAAAGCAAATGATGAATTGAGTTTCTATGTTCCTCATATTTCTCAATTACATTGATATGACTCATTCTGGACATACATACTCCATGCAAATTCAAGTAGATTTTAAATATAAAGCAATTACCGTGCCGAGCAGGTTATATTTCAGATTTCATCACCACCAACAGGATATCGGTTAAGTTGATCACGCCCTGTAACCGCCCCTGATCATCGATAACCGGCAGATCTTCAACCCAGTGATCGAGTTGTCGATACAAAACCTCATGTAATTCTTCTTCCGGACCGGCACTGGCAAAATGTGTTTCCATTAATTCAACGGCTGATCCGCCGAGCACTCTTTCCAAAATCTGGCTACGGGTGTGGGAATGACAATGTTCGGCCAGCACCAGTTTAGCCAGCTTCTTATAGCTAAGGTGCCCAATGACCTGGTCCTGATCATTTAATACATACAGATCGACCAGCCTGGCGTCACTTAACAGTTTTTCCATGATTTGCTCCAGTTCCCAATCCTCATGTATGATTCCTGCTTTAGTGGGATGCTGTTTTAGCCATTCGGATACTTTCATAAGAACCTCACTGTATCAAATCGTCTTCTTGTTGATCAGTAATCTCGCCCGCTTGTTTTAAGGCAAAACGTGTGGCCAATGGACCGATTAATTCATATAACAATGTGGTGGCCAATATCACATTCACAATAATCAGGCCGATTTCCTTGAATTGCGGCTGATGACTTAAGGTTAAAGCCAGACCAACGGCAACACCCGCCTGAGGAATCAGGGCCAAACCAATCCAGCGGGTAATTTGAATAGGAGAATTGGTTAATTTTGCACCGATCGCTGAGCCTAAAATTTTTCCAATAATTCGGGCAAAGAAATAAACAAAAATCAGGTCAAGGTGAAAAAGAAAAACATGGATATTAAAGTGAGTTCCGGCTAAGGTAAAAAATAACAGAAATACCGTTTCTTCCAAAAAGTCTATGGAACCAAACAATTTGTCACCGGCTGAATAAAGAAACAGGCGTGATGAAAATCCCATTGCCATCGAAGCCAATAAAGGTGATAAATGAATGGCTTCTGACAAACCGGTAATCAACAGAATGGAACCCAGAGTCAGTGGCAAGAGCAGGGCTTTAGGGTGGATATGGTTAGATAGCTTTGCCACAACGAAACCGGCAATCAGGCCGACGAATAAGGCTAAAATAATTTCCAGTAATGCAATTTCAATATTGATTCCAATTGAACCGTCACTGAAAAGTGCCAAGGCGATAGAAAAGAAAATAATGCCCAGGGCATCATCAAGTGCAACAACACCGAGTAAAGTTGTACTGAATATACCTTTAGCTCTGTATTGATGTAATACTGCAATGGTGGCAGCCGGAGCTGTGGTCGCAGCCATTGCGGCAAAGCCCATAGCAACAATATGAACGGGAATGCCGTCCAGTTGCGGTGCAAATAATAGTAATGCAAAAAAAACAATTAGCACAGCACCGATGGATTCACTCAATGCAATACCCAGGATGGAACGACCGATACGCTTTAGTTGAGTCCAGGAAATGGAACCGCCAATAACAAAAGCAATAATACCCAGTGAAATATGGGTTAACGGCTCCATCCACTGATTTATTTCCGAATGAAAAAAATGCCCCAGTTGTTCAGGTGAAAAAAGCGTACCGGTTGCCACATAAGCAACCACACGAGGAATTCCCACCCGATTGGCAAGCTGCCCGGCTAATAAACCTAACAGTAATAATAAACCGGTAAGAAGTATACTTGACTGTTCAATATCCATAACAATAAGTTTAGCAGCAGAATAGGGGAGAATAACTTGTATTTAGAAAGTAAATACACTGGATAAGAACACGAGAAAAAAAATTTTTTTTGAGTTCTGGTTCTCATTTTAAGAAAGCAAATTAACTGAGTCTAAGCGTTAATGATATTGTTCGGCTTAATTTATATGTTGGACGAAGCCGCTATCGCGGAGAAGGCAGGCTTGGTCATCGGAATAAAGTGTAACCTCATTTGTTTCCTCTTATTCTCATAACAGGGTAACGTGTAAGCTCATCTAACTAACAATGAGGTTACGCGGTTATGACACCATCTATCGAATTAAAATTCAACCATTATTATTCACTGCATTGCAAACATTTGAAACTTAAAGGTCTGCAACCTAAGACGATTGAAGCCTATTCGCGGGCTATTCGTCGTATCGCCGATTATTTCGAGGGGCATTTGGATGACCTTACGCAAGATCAGTTGCTGGATTATTTTCATGATCTTTTAGAACGTCTGTCCTGGAGTGCAGTAAAGCTGGATCTGTATGGGTTAAAGTTTTTCTATACCCATGTGCTGGAGCGAACGTGGGTGGATATTCCAATGATCAAACCGCCTCGCGCAACGCGTATTCCGGATATTGTGACGGTTGAAGAGGCTCAGCAGTTATTTCTTTCGACGCGAAAGTTGAGTTACCGGGTGTTCTTTTTTACGCTGTACAGTCTG
>JBNLBS010000009.1:0-143098 GCA_050303415.1 Methylococcaceae bacterium
ACCCGCCCGGCGCTACGCCTATCGCGGACTAAAAATCTTCACTTCGCTGTCGCTCCGTTTCCAAGATTTTCAGCGAAGGTATCCGATCCATACTTTATTGATTTGGCCTGGTAAACCGGCTTGCTTGTAGTTATAGATAATGCAATCATTATTACGGCATTAATAATCTTGGAATATTATTTGCTTTATTCAGGTTAGAAGCTGAACCGTAAAAAGGAAAATGCAATGAAAGACCGCCATTTAAGGCAAAGGGCCGGGTTATACTTTTTTTTATTGATGTTATTAAGCGGCCCGTTGGTAAAGGCGGACGATATACCGGTTATCGCTGCGGCGAGCAGCGTCAAGTTTGCCCTGCAGGACATCGCTGAAGCCTTTCGGCAGGATACCGGTAAAAATGTGCGTATCAGCTATGCCTCATCCGGCAACCTGACCCGGCAAATTCAACAAGGCGGTCCCTTTCAAGTCTTCCTGTCGGCCAATTCCCGCTATGTCGAACAGCTTTATCAACAGCAGAAAACCCTGGACCAGGGTGTAGTCTATGCGCTGGGACGACTGGTAGTATTAACGGCCCCAAACTCCACCCTGCCCCTCGACGAACAATTGGCCGGATTGAAACAGGCATTGCAGCAAGACCAGATCCAACATTTTGCCATCGCCAATCCTGAACATGCCCCTTATGGCGTGGCCGCGCGTGAGGTTTTACAGCACCAGGGACTATGGGATTTGGTCAAGCCCCATCTGGTGCAGGGTGAAAATATCGCTCAGGCCACGCAATTCGCTGTTTCCGGTGTTGCACAGGCCAGCCTGACGTCCTATTCTCTGGCTCTGGCCCCACAACTGAAAAGCAACAGCCGTATGCTGCTGATACCACAAGCATTTCACCACCCGTTGCAACAAACCGCTGTATTGCTGAAAAATGCCGACGATACGGCTAAACTGTTTTATCATTTTCTGCAACAGGATAAAGCGCGCAGCATTCTGTCCCGTTACGGTTATACCGCACCTTAGAGGAAACTATGGACTGGGCAGCATTACAATTATCGGTAAAATTAAGTCTGGTAACTCTGATATTTTTACTACCCATCGGTATCCTCTGCGGCCGATGGCTGGCCTACCGGAGATTTTTCGGCAGAACCCTGTTACAGTCAGCCCTGGCATTGCCGCTGGTATTGCCGCCTACTGTGCTGGGTTACTATCTGCTGGTGGTATTCAGCCCTAATCAGGGACTGGGGCTTTGGCTGTCTAACACTTTTGGTACCACACTGGTATTCAATTTTAACGGCCTGGTACTGGCTTCGATTATCTTTAATTTACCCTTTGCCATACAACCCATGCAACGCGCCTTTGCCTCCATCCCCAGGGAGATTCGGGAAGCGGCTGCCTGCTGCGGCATGACCCCCGGTCATATCTTATGGAAGATTGAATTGCCTCTGGCCTGGCCCGGTATCGTCTCGGCGATGGTAATGTCTTTCGCCCATACGCTGGGTGAATTCGGTATCGTATTAATGATTGGCGGCAACATTCCGGCCGAAACCCAAACAATCTCTATTGCCGTTTATGACCGGGTACAGGCTTTTGATGATCATTCCGCTTCAATCATGTCATTCAGTCTGTTGCTGTTCTCTATGCTGACTATCTCTTTTACTTACTGGTTATCGGAGTATAGCGAAAAAACGCATGTCTGATTCCGCCATTCATATCACGCTGCAACAACAGCAGCCGATTCCATTATCCGTGCAGCTGGAATGCCGGGCGGGTGAGCTGCTGGCACTGGTCGGTCCTTCCGGAAGCGGTAAAACCACTATCTTGCGCGCCATCGCCGGTTTATATCAGCCCCAATACGGCACTATTATCTGTCAGGGCGAAACCTGGCAGGACACTGCCGCTCAGGTTTTTTTACCCGCACACAAGCGCCATGCCGGCCTGGTGTTCCAACATTATGCACTGTTTCCACATATGACCGTGCTGGATAATATCCAGCAGGCTTTAACCGACCTGCCAAAACCACAACGTAAAACGATTGCATTGGAATTGGTCAAGAAAGTGCATCTGGAAGGCCTGGAACAGCGTTACCCGAAAAAGCTGTCCGGCGGCCAGCAACAACGGGTCGCCGTAGCGCGTGCTTTAGCCAGGCGTCCCAGCGTTTTACTGTTGGATGAACCCTTTTCCGCCGTCGACCAGGTCACCCGGCGCAAGCTTTACCGGGAGCTGTTGGCATTAAGACGGTCACTGGCAATGCCGATGATTTTGGTCACTCACGACCTGGAAGAATCCGCCTTGCTGGCCGACCGCATCGCCCTGTTACACAAGGGCGATATTTTACAGACCGGCACCCCGGAATTTGTCGCCTCTCATCCCAAAACGGCAACAGTCGCGCGTCTGATGGATCAACAGAATCTATTTACGGCGCAGGTACTGGAGCATGACTCCCTGATGCAAAAAACCCGCCTGCGCTGGCGAGGCACAGTGCTGGAAGCGGCCTATCAGCCCCAGTTTCCGGTTAATGAACGAGTGTGCTGGATGATCCAGTCCGCCAATGTGTTATTACACAGACGTGACCGCCCTTCGAACGGCGATCGGGAAAACCCGCTGTCCGGTCAAATAATCGAATATATGGAAAACAACGGCCAGTCACACCTGCTGGTTGAAGTCGATCGCGAATTGAAAATCAATATCGCCATCAACGTACCCTTGCATGTAGCCAGACGCAACGGCCTGGGACTGAATGAAGCTGTCGGTGTGTCATTACTGGCCGAAGGCATACACCTGATGCCTTTTCAGGCTTTACGGCGAGAAGCTTAGGAAAGCCTTGAGTCACGCCCCGCATAACCACTTATTTTGTAGGGTTTATTCACTTTTGTTTTATTTACTACAAATTTAACCCTTCAGTTACAGATGCTGTTTTTGCCGAGGCTTTTTCCGGTCAGTCAGATCAACCCAGAAAACACACACAAAGCTTTTAATTACAATAGGTTATCTTTAAAACAAGGACTATAATCCGGCTATTTTCAGCTTTCGATCATCCAACTATCAATTTTTTTTAAGTTGGTTCGATAATTGCTATTTATGGTTTCGTAAGCCATTTACACAATTTAAATAAAGAGGATTATTTATATGTCAGTAGAACAAATCAAGGCTTTTTCGGAAAAAGCAAAAGCCGATCCAGCGATTGCTGAAAAACTAAAAGCATGTCTGAAGATGAAGGAGCTGTTTGCCTTGGCTAGGGAACATGGTTTCGAATTCGATGAAAATTCACTTTATCCCCCTAATGAACCGCAATTTACCGAAGAGCAGTTATCGGAAAGACTGGTTAAGGCTTTATTAAGAGTATAAAGCCCCAATCTTTGGTGAAAGCTGAAGCGCATCATCATGCAGGTGATGCGCTTCTACCATCAACGCATTATTCATCAAGCAATGCGGCAATCAATTGAATAGGATGCACGATATCCGCCGGTTTTGTTGACGGCTCTGCCGAAGCCAGATGTAACGCACAACCGATATTACTGGTCGCGACATAGTCGGGGTGGCTGTTTTGTATATGCTTGCATTTTAAATCACGCAAGGCATCGGCCTTATCCGGGTGAGTCAGCATATAACTGCCCCCTGCCCCACAGCATAAATGATTATCCTCTAATTCATTGATTTCGAGCGCCGGGATTCTCTTCAACAAACGGTAAACCGCCTGCTGATTTTTCAAAACATTACGCTGACTGCAAGGTTCATGCACGCACAGTTTTTTTTCTAATGCTTTTAAGGTTAGTGATTGCGGCCAGTGTTGATCGACAAAATCACTGATTTCAAACAATTTATCCTTAAACCCGGCTGACGTCTGCTCATCAATTTCTAAAAGACGCGGATAATCCTGTAATTGACTGCCGCAGCCGGTGGCGCAATAAACAATCCCATCTATCGCCAGGCTGTCGAACAACTCACTATTTTTCCTCATCAACCGCTTTGCGGTTTCCCGGTCTCCGTTATGATAATGTATGGCACCGCAGCAAACCTGTTGTTCCGGCACCAACACTGCATAGCCTATTTTATTTAACACCTGGATAGCGGAATCTAACGTGACACGGTCAAAATGCTCGGACACACAACCGGTAAACAAGGCAACCGTTCCTTGTCCTGATATTTTTTGTGTCGAAGGTACCGGATAAAACGGTTTTAACTTCTTTATTGTTGCCTGTGGAGAGATGTTATCTACCCGCTTCAGACCGATTAAATCCAGCAGTCCCGTTTTTCTGAATAAAGCACGCAGACCGCTTGATTGGTATAGTTTGATCAGTGGTAACGCAGCTTTTAACAGCCTCTTATCTTCAATTATTTTCAAGGCGGTCCGGCCATAAAAAGAAAAATGCCGGTCAGCTGATATTTTGATTTCAGCCTGTTCATACAATTCAGCATAATCCATATGACTGGGACAAACGGATTCACAGGCCCTGCATAATATGCAACTTTGCAGGTGTTCCAACGCTTTTTCATCGACAGCCTGTTGTTTAACTACCTGGCGTTCAAGCGTGCGAACCCGCTGCCTGGGACCTTCCTGTTCATCATGACTCAATTGATAGGTTGGACAGTGCGACAAACACAGGCCGCAACGCATACAATCGGCAGCATCCGGCACATAAGGACCGGCGGGTTGTTCATAGGCCTCCGCGCTGCCGTCAAAGTCCATGAAATCAAACATAGTCAATCTTCCATCACTGTAACATAGGCCCTGCGTAACAATTCCATTTCGGCAGGCGGCCGTCCCATTAGCGCGGTCAGCGTCTGCATTTTACAGTTTCTGGCCGACATTAATTTATGCGGGGGGTCCAGCAATTTGAACCGCGCCATATACACATTGACGACACCTTGTGCTGTTTCCACCTGCTCGCAAAAACCGGGTTCGGCAACCAGTAAATCAACGTCCAGTTGTAATTGCTCGTTAATCTTTTGGATCAGCGCTGTGGGATGCAAATCAACCAGTTGCGGCCGTAACTCATCCTCTTCAATAAGACTTGAAAGTTTCGGCAGCGGCGGGAAACAAACACTGCCGCTTTCCTGCTGACAAAAAAGTGTTAAGGCGCTGATATCGCCTTTATAGTAGAGGATTATGTGACTGTTGTTATTCATGGTAAGTGATTTGGCCGGCTCACGTTCAGTAATCCGGCTTATTTTTATTGCTTATCCCACAGTGTTTTAAAAGCGCTGTCCATACGTGACAGCCGGGTATTAACGTCATTCAGATCTGCATATTGAGGAAAGCGACTGGAATTTCCCTTGCTGTACCAATGTTCCATTGCCTGCGTCATTCGTTCTTTGTTGGCATAAGTATCGGCAATGTCCTGTTTTAACCAGAGCAAATTGTTTTCTCTGCTCAGCTCTACAACCTTGTACCGGACCCCTGTTTCAAAGATACGCACGCCGCCGCCCTCGGCGGCGGTCTGAAATAACGCATCCTGATCAATCACCTCGACCCCGGCAAGATAATCGATGCCGAAGTCATACAATTCCGCCAACCAGGGCACCGTCGGCCCCATTAATACTGTCTTTGCCGAACCAGAGAGTTCGGCCAGACGCGGAAAAGTTTTATTCGGTATGGTACTGGCCGATAAAAACACCCAGTCAGCCTCCGGCAACAGGTATTCAGCGGCCGGGTCAGGATAATCCCCCGCTTGCGGCATGCGTTCCAAAACCTGCCAGCCATACTGTTCAACGTAGCGGTCTATGCCGGGATAATGTCCGATAACCACGACCTTCTGGTCCCGTATTAACGGCAAGAAATGTTCAAAGACCGTTAAATTGGCCGAACCCGGTTTTGCATCCAGCAATACGCCTTCCGGTATATTTCTTCGGTTGTTGATACTGCAGTTGATCGCTGCCATAGCGACCGTTGCCTGGTAAGGCTCCCACTCCAATATCCATTGCCCAACGTCCTTAAGTGTTTGCCCCGATAATGTTCCAGGCCATGACAATGTCCGCGTCGCCACGGCCGGCGTCATCGCCAACCCCGAACCAACGGACTGTCGTAAACGGGTTTGACACACCGTCCACACCAGACCAATACTGATGCGTTCGATAACTTGCGTACTACTGCAATAATCCAGCAAACATTCATAAAGGTGTTTGGGGTTGTTCATGTCAAACCAACATTATTGTGCAGCCGGCAACAGTTTGGCTTCAGTTTTGATGTTGCCGCTTTTACCCCAGGCACTCATCGCCTCCACAAACCATTGTTGCTTGGTCGGGTGCGGCTTAACGATGTCATATTCCGCATAAAACGAACCATCGCTGTTAAACTGAATCTGGCCGATACGCTGTTTGTGTTTGTCATACCAAAAACCGGTCAAATTCTCATCGGCCGTATAAGGGTCTTTTGTCAAACTGAACTCGGCCTGTTCAAAGTCAGGAACGCCATTAATATCAGCCTCCGAAAAGCCGGTTTTTCTTATGGCGAGTAACATTTCCTGACAGATTTGTTGACCCAGACATTTATATTGCTGAAATTGCTTGCCGGCCGGCGTTTCCGTATCCATATAACCTATTCCTCCTTCAATGCCGAAGCAAGATCCATGATCACCGATGCACCGGAACGATCCTCGGGGTCCAGGTCTTTAATGATTGCCAGGATTATTTGTGCCGGAACCGCTTGGCCTTGCCGTAACTTGATGAAGGCCAGAGCTTTCAAACTGTACAAATAAAATAATGAGGTCTGGTCAATATACATATTCCATCGCGCCTTATCTCGATAAAGCAGCCTGTAATCCTCAGGAAAGCCGCCCTGTCGGGCCGCCTCTTTCAGTCCTTCCAGAACAAAATATTCGGCTTCCATCAGACGCGCCTGATAAAAATAGAACTTGTATAAGGCAAAATAGGTTTGCAGGCACTGCCTGTCCAGTTGGTAAGCCTGTAAAAAAAACTTTTCGGCCTGTACTGCATTATTTCGCGTAGCTATGACCGCAGCCTGTAACAATGTATTCACCGAAGGCGGTATATCCGGACTGAACATCACCGCCTCATCAATAAATCCAACCTTGCTCATGTTTTACCAGACCTCTGCAGGCACCTGCAGTCTAGCCACCGGCTCGCCGCCCAGCAGATGTTCCTCGATGATGGTTTTCACATCATCTTTGCATACTTTGCCGTACATCACGCCTTCCGGGTAAACCAATACACTAGGTCCCATCATGCAGGGCCCCATACAACCGGTATTGGTCAGGCCTATCTTTTCAAACAAATTCCGGTTTTGAATTTCATTCATAAATTCGTTCATTACCTCGGCACAGCCACTGCTGGCACAGGAGCCCCTAGGGTGCCCCTCAGGTCGACTCTGGGTACAGACAAATACGTGTTTTTCCGGTTTAGGCATCTTTATTCCCCTAAGCTACTTGTTTATTTTCGTGGGTGAAACAACTCTTCGGACACACTTTTGAACACGCCTCACAACCGATACAGTCGTTACGGTTTTTCAGACTCATGACCATGCTGTTCTCATCATCGTCTTCAAAATCACCGTAATCGTCATCAAAATCTTCAGGGTCCAGCGCTTCGGATTTTTCGATCAAATCGAATACATCTCTGGGACAGACCTTGAAACACCGGCCACAGCCTATACAATTTTCCTGATTTAAATCAGAGACATAAGAAGGTGTCCATTCTGTGCCACCAAAAGTGACACCGGTTACTACAGCTGCCATAATTATTCTCCTATGCTGTTTCCGCCTGCTGCGCTTCGGCCAATGCCTGAGTCGCTTCATCCCATGCCTTGCAGGCATCAAATGTGGCCTGTGCAAGATCCATCAGCTCCGTATATGCACCCGGCAGCCGGTCTTCAATCAGGTCATGCAATTCCATCGCCTGCTCACTGGCCAGGCGTTTGGTCTTCTTGACGTTCTTTTCCAGTTTCTTTATTTCTTCAGGGGACATTTGTAGCTCCTATTAATCAATCAGTCGCTGCGCTATTGTATTTCTCAACCAGTTCTTTAGCCCTGGTGATGGCCTTGTCGCTTTGTTCGCACATTTTTTCCAGACTGGGAAAACCGAAGCGATGGATATCACGCAGTACCTTATCGACAACGATCAGTTTGCCGATCATGATCAATGCCCGGCCAAACCCCTCATGTGAAATATTAACCAGGGACACCGCCATCAAACCGGTTTCCTTTTCTATGGTCGAAGCCAGGGCGTTGTAATAGGATTTGACTCTGGCCAGGGTTATCTCATCCGGGTCGCCGATAATCGGAATCTCCTTCTTGCGTTCTTTGGTCAAAACCAGAGGGTCAATAATTTTCGCCTTGGACCAGCCTTCATAGGTATCGTAGGAATCCAGAGCCCTTAACTGCTTCACCATCTCATCGACAAAACCGTTGTCCAGATACGGATCGCTTTCTTCTACCACTAATTGAGTTGCACTCACTTTGTTTCTCCTGGTTATTTTTTAAAATCTGTATGCTTTTGACGTGCAGGTCGGCTTCGCTTCCTCGGTACGCGGCAATCTGCTATGCGTTATTCCTGCCAGTCTTCATCCGCCATTTCTTCGAAACGAGTCGAGTCGCCGCCGCTTTGTTGTTTAATGGCGCGGGCCAGCCAACTGGACGGCCCGGACCGCAATTCGTTCTGTAAATCATCCAGCAGTTTCTGGATAGGGCTGTCCTCATGCACTTTAACCGGCTGAATCCCTAGCGCGACCAACTGCTTGACTGCCGATGCGCCTACGGCTTGGCAATACACCGCCGCGCAATCCTTGATCAGCTCAAACTTGACCGCCAGTTTGTCTTCATTACCGTCCTGAACCTGATCGCCAAACTGAGCCGCTTCGATAAACTCGATTTGATCGGGATTGATGGCATAAATAGCAAACGATTTGGCCGAACCGAAATGCTGGTTAACGTGTTTCATATCCGTGCTGGCAAAAGCAATTTTCAATGAGGTTTCCATAGGCACCTTCTGCTGTTCACTATGCACTACGTGCATACGTCGGGTTAATGACATGACTGCGTTTGTTCGGTTAAGGGTTTCTGTGCATAAACAGAGCGGTACACAGGTATTTCTTCATGCGCGAAATTGATCACCAGATTGGCCAGATCGAATAAAGCCTGGCGGGAACCGCGGTAACCGACCCAGGTTTTCTGGTAACCGCCGATAATGTCGTACTGCGGAAATCCGGCTCTCAGTATCGGTACCTGTAACCTTGCAGCCGTATCTGTCGCATGTGAATTGCCGATGAGCAATTGTGCCCTGTGCTCACGTGCAAGTAACTCCAGGTCTTCAAGGTCACCGATCTTAACCTGCTCGATTGGCATTAAGGCCAGGCTTGAAGCTGCGCTGGGAGCAACCGCCGCGACCACTTCCGCGCCCATTTCCAAGAGCAAATGGGTAAAAGCATTCAGTTGATCCGGATCGGAAGCGACGGCAACGCGCAACTGTCCCAGCATAAAATGGGTGTCCAGCATGGCATCCTGTAACTGCATGCGCTGTCTTTCGATACGCTCGGGGACAGGGTTATCCGTTATCTGCGTTAATGTGTTGATCAGCTTGTCATTGGCACTCAAGCCATAAAGATGGTCAAACTGATAGCTGGGTACGCCGGTTTTTTCTGCCAGTAATTCACCGGCTTTTTGCATCGATGCGCCAATTACAAGCGTGGCTTTGGCATCACCCAGCGTGGCCATTTCCGAAATAGGCGTCCCGCCGATCGTGACCGGCGAGAATTCATCATCGGTCAAAGCGCCATCCAATGAGTTGGCAATATTCGGTACAAACACCGGCCGCAGTTGAAACTGCTCTAACAAATCGGTTAAGGCCTCAATATCGCCGGACGTTAACATCGCACTGCAGATCACATTAACCTGACGTTTACGATTGCCGGGTTTTGTGCCCGCCTGTGCCGCTGCCGGCACCAGCTCCCGAATAATTTCGGTCACTGTCGCGGCATAACCGGTTTCCACACAACCGGTAAAATCCGGCGTATTCACCGCGACCACGGCAACATCGGCAAATTCCGGGTATTTGGCCCGAAAAGTACGTACGCTGCCGTGGACATCGGCACCTTGTGTTTCCGCCAGCCCGGTTGTCAGCACGGTAATCAACGCGGGCTTGCTTTTCTCGGCGATGGCTTTTAAACCTTCCACGACATTTTCATCCGCCCCCATGACCGAGCTGCCCTGATCCATTGCAGTGGTCTGCAAGGGAATCGGTTCGCGAAAATGACGGACAAAAAATACTTTGGCAAATGCAGTACAACCTTGTGAGCCATGCAGCATGGGTATGGCATGGTTAAAACCCAAGGTTGCCAGCGAACCGCCAATCGGCTGACTGGCTTTGAGCGGATTGACCGATAAGGCCTTTTTACGTTTAACAATTTCAGCCATGTTGCACCACCTTGCCCGTTTTCCACGGCGCCGCCTGTCGAACCGCCGGCCAAACCGGGCTTTCAATCGTCAACGCCAGCTGCCTGACCAGTTCCAGCATGCCGTCATAACCGGCGTAACCGAACTCGCGCTCCTGATTGATATCCAGAAAAGGCACTTTTGCCTTCAGCGCGGTATACATATTCCGACCGCCGGCAATTAAAATGTCGGCTTTATAATCTTTTACCACCTGCAATAAGGCCTTGGGACTGCCATCTTCAAGCATCAGCGTATCCTCGCCCATTAATTCACGAATCCTGGCCTTATCTTCCTCGGTCGATTTTTTGGTACCCGTCGCGACCACCACCATGCCCAAATCCTGCAGGGCGGAAATCACCGACCAGCTTTTCACGCCCCCGGTAAACAACAACACGCGTTTGCCGTTTAAGCGTTGTTTCCAGGGCTGCAACAACTGTCTGATGCGGGCTTCTTCTCGGCTGATTAACGCTTCGGTACGCGCGGTCAAATCATCATCACCAATGGCCTTGGCAAAATCCCGGAGTGACTGGCTGGTGTCGGTAATGCCGTAAAAACTGCCTTCAAACCAGGGTGTCCCATAGGTTTTCTGTAATTTACGTGCGACATTCACCATGGCTTTTGAACACACCATCATATTCACTTCGGCTTTGTGCATGGTTTGCACTTCGCGGAAACGGGCATCACCCGATAAGGTACATAACACCCGTAATCCCAGTTCATCCAATAGCGGTAATACATGCCAGAATTCCCCGGCAATGTTGTATTCACCGACCAGATTGACATCATGTACGGTAATACCTTCCCGCTCCGAACCCGGCGGTAACGGGTCGGGCTCACGCGTTCCGATCACATGATTGACCATCGCATCGCCGGCAATCCGGTTACCCAGATTTTTAGTGCCATAAAAGCCGGCACAATCAATTGGCACAACAGGCACACCCCAACGTTCCTCGGCTGCTTTACAGACGGCATTCAGGTCGTCACCGATTAATGCAGGCACACAGGTGTTGTAGATAAATACCGCAGGGGGCTGGTAGCTTTCTATCGCCTGTTTGATGGAATGCAGCAAACGCTTTTCACCGCGCCCCATGATCACATCCTGCTCGGTCAGATCGGTCGTCATACCAATCCGATATAACTCTGAACCCGATGAGCGAGTACCCCGGTTATCCCAGGAGCTACCTGCACAGGCTATCGGCCCATGAACAATATGGGCGACATCGGCAATGGGCAGTAAGGCAATCTGCGCCCCGTCGAAGGCACAGCCCCCCGCCGCAGAACCCGGTTTGGGTTTGGCGCAACCGGATTTTTCCTTTTTGTTATGTTCACAAGCCGGTTCGTCCAGCAGTTCAGCAATGTCTTTGGTTGATTTCATGGCAATACCTTGTTTTTTACAAGATACAATGCAACCACTGTGCCATTCGTTAACCTTCTGAATTTATTTGATTTTATGTGAAAGTATTTTGTAGCAAATACGACAAAAGCAATAATCTGCTGGTTTAGATTACTACAATTTATGTGTATGTATGACTCACACCATTATTTCCGTGGCGCTGCGATTTTAATAAAACCCTTTTATTATCAAAGCCGGACTTTTGTAAACCGATTAACGATCGATATTGGCACAAGTCATGCTTTTCTTTATATATACCCCACCATTCTTCCGCTACTTGAGAGTAAGTTATGAGCCAAGTTACGTCAAAACTCAGACCTGAGAACATTTCGATCGATCAATTTATATCTCACTTTACCCATGAATTTAGAACCCCGCTAAATGCCGTATACGGTTATTGCCAACTGGCATTAATGGATAAAGAACTGTCGGAGGAGACTAAAAATGTACTCGACGAAGCGATTATTGCTACCAAGCATATGAATGATATGGTTGACTCTGTTTTATTGCATTATCATGAATTGAGTTCTATTGAGGAAAAAATTCTGCAATTTTATTCCATAGAGCAGATATTTAAAGAAGCCATTATCATGACCACCCCGCAAAGAAAAAATAAAAAAATTGAGCTGCATATAGATATTGATGAAATTCTAGTGCTCTGCGATCCGAAACGGTTTAAACGTGTCCTTATCAACCTGCTTTCCAATGCGGTCAAATACAATAATGAAAACGGGCAAATATGGATATCCTGCCAGGCAGCCGACAATGGTAATGCCTTAATATCTATCAAGGATAGCGGCATTGGTATTGACGAACTGAATATGAAAAGAATTTTCCTGCCTTTTTTCAGGGCTGATAAAGAGCGCAGCAAGGGCGACGGGATCGGCTTGCATATCTGCCAACGCTTTATCAACATGATGGGTGGAAAACTTTGGGTTGAAAGCATTAAAGATGAAGGCAGTACGTTCTATATTTCATTGCCCTGTCAACAACCGGTATAAATAAAAATACCGGCGCAAAATCTAGTGCCAAGGCCGCTTCCTTATCCCAAGAAGAGGCCGTTATTCATGTTCAATTACACATTATACGGTGAAGCTATCCAGTCTCTGAGCACAGCTTCATCACGTTTAGGAAGGTAGGCAAAATCGCCGGTAATGTCCTGATAGACTGCTTCACCGTTGTAGGGTGAAACCAGTTTCCCTTTCACCATATAAAAAAACCAGGCAAACGGATAACCGGCCTGACGATCAAAACGGGTTAACAGTTTATTCAGCGTATTCCCCTGTTTTCCTGCAATGTCCTGCAAATGCGGAAGACTTTGATGTTGAATATTGATTAATTCAGCATTGATAATTTGCTCTCCGTATCGTCCCGTGTGTTGATAAGGTCTAATGATCCAGTCTCTGGAAAAAATATATTTTCCGGCACTGCTGCGATTCCAGTCGTCCATGAAGCGCTGTACCGGATGTTCTCCGGCATGATGTTGATTCAAGCTTTCCATAAACAACTTAATATCGGTTTTACGGCGATATTGATAATGCGAATGACCGAAGTAGAAACTTTCGATTGTGGCCGGCGTTAACGGGTCGATAATATCCTCTGGATCTTCCGGCAAGGCCTCTTCATTGATCAATAAGCGGTCCGCCACCTCATAGGTTTTATCAATTTCCAGCAGGATAAAATCTTCGGCCTTTTTACCGGTTTCAACTACAAAATACAAGGTCCGTCCGGTTTGCCGGGTGGCAATAAAACGCTGTTCCAACGCATGATCGATCAGGGTCTGAAAGTTTTGCCCGCATTCCAGAAATGTCCGCTCCACCCACTCGATCAGATCATGGGCAATACGTCCGCCGGAACTGTCAAGCACCCCCCCGACCCGGTACCATTCATCACCTGTTTTAGCCAAATAGACCGGGCAACCTTCGATCAGGCTCTGTATTTTAAACAATAATGTTAAATCGTCTTTACCGGGAATCAGCTGTTTACACAGTTCGTCAACTTGCTGACCACTTAGCGTTAGGGTTTGTTCAGTCATCATTTTGTTCCAGATTGTTTTTATTCAGCCGTTGTTTTGCTATCGCTCGAATATCAGGTTCGACATCGGATAACAACTCGGTGAGCGCAGCCGTTGGTGCGTGCTGGGCAGCCGTATAACGCACCAGCCAGTCTTCATCGTCCAGGAATTCAACCACCTCTTCATCACCGATACGTTTGGCAATGATGCGTCTGACTTCCGGTGCGCTGTCATTCTTCATCAGCCCAAGACTGACTTGCGGCAAACGTTCGGCAACCACTTTCCTGACCTGTAAATCGGGGTCCTTGATAAAACGAAACAGTCGACCGACCTTCATTCTTTTCGCCACGGTCAGCCGAACGATATAGTCTTCATCATCAGCCAGCAATTCAAGATCTTCCAAATTAATACGATCAGCCACCGTCATCCTGACCTCACGATCCAGGTCGTAAATAAACGGCTTTAGCTGATGGGCAGGCAAGCGATACACCACCGCACGCCTGACCACTTCATCCTCATCATCCATGACCGCCGATAATGCCGCTATCGGCACATAACGCACAGCAATGGCTCTGCGCTCCCAGAACTCGTCTTGTAAATACAGCGCGGCATACTGCGGATTGACACGAAAAAAACGGTCAATCTGCCGCCCGCTCTCAACCTGTACACACGTGTCACCAGGCATGCAGCGGCCCGTTAACAAAGTTTTACTGCGAAACCGGCACAGACTACAGTCGGCAACCGGAACATTGGATGGTGGTGAAGACTCATTCATGGGCGTAAGCTTAATCCTGATAAATTTCAGCCACGACAATACCGGTAGCCTTTTCAAAATCGCTGGTCAGGCACATACAGTGATTGTGCCCGTCAACCAGATACAAATTAAACTGTTCCTGTTCCAGCACCGGATCGTTATTGGGAATGTCATCATCATTACAATAGGTAAAATGCAGTTGTGAATACTCACTTCTCAGTAAGCTGATAGTATTTTCATCAACGCCGGCAGAATTAATTTTGCCAGCAATCTGCATCAATGTATCCTGACTGATCATAATATTTCTTCCTGTTGGCTAACGGTTAATACGGCTTGGGGCAATCCCATCGTTTTTGCCAGCCAAGGCGGCGGTGAAGTTAACAACACATACTGTAATTGTTCGATAATATCGGCAATGTTTTCCTGGCCGCTCAGCTTAATGGGGTGCACACCCTGCTTAATGACTTTGGATGCGGCGGCCGCACCGATAGACTGACTGTAGAGCACCTGACAATCCTGAATCAGCTCCGCCCGATAGCGTTGTTTCTGTTCGGCTTTCATAAATTGCCCGGTGTCAGCAACGCGAATGTCAATCAATCGCTGTTCCTGCGCCGAAACCTGATAAATATAATAGTGTTTACCGGTACTGAACTGAGCGTCCACCTGGATACCGTTCTTGCTGGCTATTGCCACACGAATGGAATGTGGTATATCGCCGGAGTGATAGGTTTGTACTGATGTCAACGAAGCCGGACCGGAATCCGGCTTCCCGCCCGCCTGCAAATATGTTAATGATTTTTGCACTACATCCTGGCTGTAAGCCTGTTCCAGGCCGTTATTTAAAGCCTGTTGATATTGTGCCAGCGTTATTGACATCAGCTTGGTTTCCGTCAGCGGCAGGCCGAAACTATCAACTAAAACATCAATCAACTGTTTTACCTTAATTCCGGGCAGAACCTTGGCGGCAAGCCCGATAGCTAAAGCCAGTTTCCGTGACAAGGCAGACTGGCTCACCGCTTACGCCTCAATAGGCAAAATGCAATTATCTATAGGACATACGCGAACGCATTCGGGAGAATCAAAATCCCCTTCACATTCGGTACAGGTTTTTTTGTTGATCTCAAAAACAATACTCCCTTCGCTAATGGAAGCCGTTGGACAAACCGGTTCGCAATCTCCGCAGGAAATACATTCATCACTTACAATATATAAAGCCATAAGCTATCCCCTAGATTTTGGAAAAAAGATTGTTAGACGAGCTAATCTCAAGCAAATCCAAATGCAGGCGCAATGCTTTCCAGCCATTGGTCCATTCGTTCTTCATGCAGATTACTTTGATTCTCCTGATCCAGGACCAGCCCGACAAATTCATCATCCTCAACTGCACGAGAGCTGTTGTAGGTATATCCGTCCGTCGGCCAGAAACCGACAAAACTGGCGCCGGAATCGACCAGTTCTTCATAGATAATCCCCATCGCATCGACAAAATTATCCGGGTATCCTTCCTGGTCGCCCAAGCCGAAAAGCGCGATCGTTTTACCGCTCAGGTCTTCACTGCTCAATTGCGGCAAGAATTCGTCCCAGCTTTCATCCTCTGCGCCTGCAGAGAGCCCGGGCAATTCGCCATCGCCCAACGTGGGTGAGCCGAGAATCAGGTAATCGTATTCAAGTATATCCGCCGAGGTGATACGATTGACATTCAGCGGCTTAGCCGCTTTCTCACCGATCTTCCTGGCAATGATTTTTGCGATCTTACGTGTATTTCCAGTGTCGGTTCCAAAGAAAATTCCAATATTTGACATGATATTACTCCTGAAAATTTATCTTTGATGTAAGTTAAAATAAGCTTATTAAATTTAAAAAATTTCCGATTAATTTCATCAATCTACACGTTTGGCACGCAGGGTAATTGGGATTTTCGGTGGTGGACTCAAGGGTTCAAAATAATAGCGGGAGCCATCGCCCAAGGTCACTTCACCACCCCATTTGTCAGGGCTGTCAAATTCAATGGACTCAACCGTTTCTTCCAGATCTTTTTTAGCCACATAAAACAGTAGCTTTCCGTCATCTCTTTTTCTCAACATAATACTGGGCATAAGTGCTCTCCTAAATAGGGTGGCCGATGAACTATATTCGAGGGGGAATAAAGCCCACCAGCCAAAAAATGTGAGAATTAACGAACCAGATCGTAGTTATAGTCTGTTGTTCCCATTCCTCTTGTTTCTTTATCCAACTGTTCGAGCACGGCATTGACCAGTGTGGTCAGAACATACATACCACCCTCATAACCCAGCGTCGTCATACGATGTAAATGGTGACGGTCAAAAATTGGGAAACCGATACGAATTAACGGAACCTGGAACTCTTCACCTTTATGCAGCGTATCGCGTTCAATAAACTTACCGTATGAATTACCAATCATAAAGTCAGGCTTATTGGTGAACACCAATGAACGGAAGTGCCATAAATCCCTGCCTACGTGTACAGTGGAATTCTGACCATAAGGCGATGCCGCCAACATTGTATCCATCGCTTTTTTCCAACGCTTATTGGCATGGTTACATAAGATATCAGTGGGTTCGGCGCCCAGTTCCAGCAGGATCTTAGTCATACCCATGACATAATCGGCATCACCGTAGAGGGCAAACTTTTTACCGTGTAACCAGGCATGTGAGTCGGTTATCATGTCAACATAACGCCCCCTTTCAACTTCCAATGATTTTGGAATAGGCTTACCGGTTAATTCGGAGACTTTCATCAGGAATTCATCGGTCCACTCCAGGCCCATCGGAATGTTAATCGCGGTAGCCGGTTGATGCATCACATCCTTGATATATTTTTTTGTCTTAACCAATTGCCAGGGTTGCAGCAATAACGTATCGATGGCATTCGGCGCGTCTTTGACTTCATCCATCGTCGTGCCGCCTGCATACATACGGAATTCCCCATCGGCCGGAGTATCCAATACTTCAGTCGGGTCACTCAACATGCTGTAATCAACACCCATCTCTTTCAACATACGGTTTATGACACGGAAGTTACCTAAATAGGTTTCAAACCCCGGTACGATGTTGATCTTACCGTTGGAGCCAACTTCCTTATCCTCCATATAATTACGGGTAAAATAACTGAGGATGCCTTCAAACATATTATCCCAGCCCGTGGTATGACTGCCGACAAAGCTTGGGGTATGGGCAAAAGGCGTTGGATACTCCTGTTCGATATAGCCTTCTTTTTTACTGTTGTTGATGAATGCGTTCAAGTCATCACCAATCACCTCGGCCATACAAGTGGTCGAGACAGCAATCATATCCGGCTTATATAACGCTTTGGCATTTTCCAAACCCTGCATCATATTTTTCTGCCCGCCAAATACCGCCGCATCTTCTGTCATCGAATCCGATACACAAGAAATAGGCTCTTTAAAATGCCGGTTAAAATAAGTCCTAAAATAAGCGACACAGCCTTGCGAACCATGGACATAAGGCATGGTTTTTTCAAAGCCTAAAGCGCAAAGAACAGCGCCTAACGGCTGACAGGCTTTAGCCGGATTAACGGTTAGCGCTTCGCGGTTAAAGTTGACTTCCTGATACTCCTTGGTGGTTGTCCATTCAAAGATTTCATCAATCTTGTCCTTGGCATGACGCTCTTCGTATAAATCCTGTTTATTGGTTAAATTTTCCTTGTATTCATCCGATCTGAATAAAGGATAACTGGCTTGAATATTTTCTACATCTTGACTCATGATAGACTCCTACGCGCCACTAATCTGTGGACTACGCTCTGAGAACAGGTGGTGATGCAGATTGGCTTGAGCACACTAAATCCAATCTACATCGTTTTATTTATCGCGCCGGATAATCAAGCGCTGGCAGCAATATCCGCTTCTTCCGAAGCCGCTTTTTGCCACGGTGCCTTAACGCTTTTCCAGCATGGATTATTAATCGTCATATCCATATCACGGGCAAAAATAGCAAAGCCATCGTAACCATGGTAAGGACCTGAGTAATCCCAGGAATGCATCTGACGGAACGGTACGCCCATTTTTTGGAAGATGTATTTTTCCTTTACACCGGAACCTATTAAATCAGGTTGCACTTTTTTAACGAACTCTTCGAATTCATAACCGGTGACATCATCGTATAGCAGGGTTGCATTACCCATTTCCTTGATCGTACGATCGTAATCGTCGTTATGACCGAATTCATAACCGGTGCCGACCACTTCCATACCCAGGTCTTCATAAGCGCCGATCACATGACGGGGACGCAAACCGCCGATATAAAGCATTACGCGCTTGCCTTCCAAGCGAGGTTTGTATTTAGCGATAACGGCATCGTATTCGGCTTTGTAACGCTCAATCACTTTTTCTGCATTCGCTTTGATGGTGTCATCAAATTGCTCGGCAATTTTGCGTAAAGATTCGGCAATTTTAGTCGGCCCGAAGAAGTTATATTCAATCCATGGAATGTTGTACTTTTCTTCCATATGTCGTGCAATGTAGTTCATTGAACGATAGCAATGGATCAGGTTTAACTTAACTTTAGGGGTGTTTTCAATTTCGGCGATAGTACCGTCACCCGACCATTGTGCGACGACTCGCAATCCCATTTCCTCCAATAAAGTACGGGAAGCCCAGGCGTCACCACCGATGTTATAGTCACCGATCACAGCAACATCATAAGGTGAACTTTCAAATGCAGATTCCTTTTCTGCGGAAGGGTCCAGCACCCAGTCACGAATTGCATCATTCGCAATATGGTGGCCTAAAGACTGAGAAACACCTCTAAAGCCTTCACAACGAACCGGCACAACAGTTTTACCGTGTTCTTTTTTCTTCTGTTTGGCGACCGCTTCAATATCGTCACCAATCAAACCGATCGGACATTCCGATTGAATCGAAATACCTTTGTTTAATGGGAATAAAACTTCAATCTCATCAATCAATTTAGCCAGCTTTTTATCACCGCCGAAAACAATATCCTTCTCCTGGAAATCAGAAGTAAAGTTCATGGTGCCGAAGGTGTTAACACCGGTAGTTCCTACGTAATAGTTACGGCGACCGGCACGCGAATACTGACCACAACCAACCGGTCCGTGCGAGATATGAATCATATCTTTAATCGGACCCCAAACCACACCTTTGGAACCCGCATAGGCACAACCGCGTATAGTCATCACACCGGGCAGCGACTTACGGTTGGACGTAATACATTTATTGGATTTCTCCAGACTTTGATCATTGATAGCCAGATGTTTGGCTCGATCTTGTTTGGCTTTTTCAGGATAGACCTCAAGGACTTCCTGAATAAGCGCTTCTGTTTCTTCTTTGCTTAACGCAGACATAATAATTCTCCTATTGCCGCAGGCAATCTCCCGACAAGCTTTTTAAGGATTGGGAGAGTAATTTCTTACTCCCCCTGATTTTGACTTACTTTAATTAAGGCTTATTCGGCAGCCGCTGTCTGACCGACGATAGACTCATCCTCTTCGTCCATAAGACCGAAATTCATCAGCAACTCTTCCAGTTCATCCATGGTAATTGGCGTTGGAATTTTCAGATTTGTGTTGTCGATAATTTTATTCGCCAAAGCACGGTATTCATCAGCCTGTTTGGCTGCCGGATCATACTCGATAACAGTCATCCGGCGAATTTCCGCACGTTGAACCACATTGTCACGCGGGATAAAATGGATCATATGCGTACCCATTTTGTCTGCTAACTCCATGATCAGCTCATCTTCACGATCCGTATTACGAGAGTTACAAATCAGACCGGCCAAACGAACACTACCCGATGTCGCATACTTAACAATACCTTTAGCAATGTTATTAGCGGCATACATCGCCATCATTTCGCCCGAACAAACGATGTAAATTTCCTGCGCCTTGTTTTCACGGATCGGCATGGCAAAGCCACCACAGACAACATCCCCAAGTACATCATAAAAAACAAAATCAAGTTCGTCATCGTAAGCCCCTTCTTCTTCAAGAAAGTTAATTGCCGTGATTACGCCACGACCCGCACAACCGACACCCGGCTCAGGACCGCCGGACTCGACACATTTCACATCACCGTAACCGGCTTTCAATACATCTTCCAGTTCCAGATCTTCCACACTGCCCGCTTCAGCAGCTAAACTCATAATGGTGGTTTGGGCTTTTGAATGCAGAATTAAACGAGTAGAATCCGCTTTAGGATCACAACCAACGATCATTACTTTTTTACCGGCCTCAGCTAATGCCGCTACCAGATTTTGAGTTGTTGTTGATTTACCGATACCGCCTTTACCGTATATAGCACATTGACGTAATGCCATGACTTTCTCCTTTATTAAGGTTTCAAATGAACACATTGGAGAAAGAGCAATCACTGTGCCAAAACACAAAAAACACCATAACATATTGAATTACAATAGATTACTGCATACAGTTCAGTAAAAATCTATCGTGATAAACCAAACATTTTGTTTGGTTTTTTGTAAGCTTACTGACAGTATGGTTATTCCCTGCCACATCCCTGCTACTGTTTTTTAAAGCTTAAAAAACAATTGCTTATATTTATAACAAAACATCTACCCGCGCTGATACGGACATGGATTGAAATTTGCTAGTACCCATTTAACTATTATTAAATGGAGAAAACTGATGCCTTCAGAAGCAATAAACCATATCTTGTCAGGATTGTTTGAAAACAACGTGATCCCTTACTTAGGTCCCGGCGTGTTATATGACTCCACCAATAAACTGACCGGCGAACCCATCCCGGCGGATAGTGAAAGTCTGATACTGGCCATGAACGGGGGCAAACCCATGGCGCCCAAACTCATGTATGAGTTTCCCAGAGCGGCCATGAATCAGGAACTGAAACGAGGCCGTAACTTTGTCTCCCAATTTCTTAATAAAACCTATGCGGAAACAGAATGGAGCCGTGCTTCCCTGCATGACTGGCTGGCAGAATGGAAGCCGAACTATATTATCGACATTAATCGCGATACCCAACTGCAGCATAATTACGCCGATGAGGAACATACCCTGATCTGCGGTGTCGCCAGAATAACCGAAACACAATACCGGTTTCGCATTTACCATTTCGACGGTCAAAGCTATTTTGAAATTCCACAGGACCAGGTTGACGAACGACTGCCAATCCTGTTCAAACCCATGGGTACGCCCTTGCCCGATGCCAATTTTATTGCCTCCGATGCGGATTATGTCGACTACATAACCGAATTAATGGGCGGTTTCGCCATTCCCGACTTCCTGAAACAATATCGCAAAGACAAGCAATACCTTCTGCTCGGCGTACCGCTGAATCGCGATTCCGAACGCATGGTGATGAGCGATGTTATTTATGATGCCCAAACCCCCAAAGGCTGGGTCTTAAACAAAAACCCGACGGCAAAGGAAATCCGATTCTGCGACCGAATCGGGCTGGAAATTATCGACATGGATGTACCGGAATTTCTTGATTGTGTCGGTTACGACAAAAGACTTAAACAAAGTGCTTAAGATAGGTCTGTATTCAAACAGATAACTACGGCTCTAAATTATTTAGAGCCGTAACTGATAAGGAAATACTAAAGCTTTACCATTACTACCGGTTACTAAAACGAGCTTCTGATATCCACAGCTGATGCAAGACACGTGAGACATAGACCACTTTATGTTCAATCCAGTAAAGTTAATGTCCGTTATACATTTTCTGTGCATTAAAATGCGATGCTTGATTTTTTACCGAATTCTAAACATTAAAGTCCATCAGAAAACAACATCAACGTTTTTCAAAAAATGCCTGAATGAAAACACAGCGTTTATTCCGCAATCACGAAGAATAAACCGGCCTAAAAGATTTTTCTTAATAGTTTGATTTGCTTTTCTATAACACCCCTTACCCGCTGCAATGCCGGTTGCTGTCCGTACTGATTTTCGATCGTTGCTTGTATTAACGGATAGTGTTTTTCGACCGCTGTAATCAGTTGATCCAAGATATCAATCAATCGTTTGGGGCGTATTCGGCATTGGTTCGCCATTTCGGATAAATCTGTTCTTGTAATTAGGTCGGGATTCTTTTGATTGCCGAAATAGAGAGCTAATGTGCTATCTAAGTGTTCAATTGCACGGGTACTGACCAGATCATAGAACGGCGCTAATCGGGTTTGATTATTATCATAAAGGAACGACAGGTTTTTGATGTGCGCATCCGAATTACCAACAATCACATTAAACAGCTGCCACGTTAAAAGCTGCTCTACATCCGCTAACGGATTGGAAGAGTATTCGATGATCAATTGGTAGCATTGCGCAAAATTCGGCTCATTTCCTCGTTGATATTTTTCCTTAAATCCTAAAGCCTGACAAAAGTCTTCCTGGTGAATCCGAGTCACCTTTCCTTCATCAATCACCCTATCATAACGTTTTGACAGCGTGTAACTCTTCGATTCCAAAAATCTGAGTTCAATATCGATAGTCTTTAAGCCAGCGGCTTGCGCTAAAGTGGTAGTAAATCCTTCATAGAGTGGTACATTCTTAAAATCGTTAACTTCAAACTTCAGAATGTGGGTGGAAGGCGTCTGCCCAACGGGTAAATAAAGACCATCATCTTTAACATGCACGGTCATTTTATCTTGGGCACCGGCTAACGACAATCTTGGTTTGTTTTCGAGTGTCATCGAGGCGCCTCGTGTTTCAATCAATTGAGCCAAACCTGATTCATCGATTTTTTGATACGCATACTGAAGGTCCGGTGATTTTTCGACCGGCAATATGGAAATAGCTCCTGCGCACTCAGCGCCTATTTCCCTGAGTAAATCGAAGTCGGTATCCGGACATCGAAGCCGTCGACATAATCGTTCCCTTGCAGAGCCTTCCGGCAGCAGGTTTGCAAAAAAACGATGTCCCATCGGCTGCTCAATTTTTTTATTCAAAGGTAGACTGATAGACAGCGGAAACAGCTTCCAATTGTCATCATACTGAAAGGACATCACGCCAGCCTCATTGCGCCAGAGATAACCCACTATCCGGTCATCATGCCAAACATTCAGCTCGTCTTCGATCATGGTGTACCCCGTGGAACGATACGGATCTCAAGACCTAGGAATTTCAAAATCTGCAACACCTTGCCAATTTGACAGGTTTCCTTTCCCCGTTCAAATTCCCCAATGAGTCGAGGGCTTATCAAGGCAAGATCGGATAAATCTTCGATCCGTACTTTTTGAGACTTACGATGCTGACGGACTAACGCCCCCATTTCTGCCACACTATTAATCTTACCGTAAGGTACTTTTTTTGTATTGTTCATACCTAATTTAAAAAATAATTACCGATAAGTAAGATTATAGCCTAGTCACTAGAAAAGGCCTTTTTTTATTACTGAGCAGTATTTTTATGGCCTTATTGTTCATTTGTAAAATGAGTAGTAAGGCCGCTCATGATTAACTACAAAATACTCAATTGCTATAGCACAGCGACGTACCTCCCTTATGACTCAAAGGTCACAGTACAACACCGCAATCAAAACTGATGTAACCATGAACACATATCTATACGAAGCTCTGCTTAACGAGCTTAACCTCACTCACGCACCGAACGAAGAAGCACTTGCTGTTTTAAAATTCAATTGATTTTGAGCAGCCAGTATCCATCCCAAGCCTTATTTCACTCTGTCTGCCGGCAGCTATGTCCGGGGTAGCATTCTAAAAGTACTGTTCCCGGCACACGCTCAACAATGGGATAACAACTGTGTCCTGTTTATTTTTGATAGAATACATTTTGAAGATTTAGCAATTAAACTTTATGACTATCGATATGCCAATTTACCTTGACTACGCCGCAACTACGCCAATGGCTCCCGAAGCCGTTGAGGCGATGCTCCCCTATTTGACGAAAACAGGAATATTCGCCAATCCTTCGGCTGTACAACATTATTCCGGGGCGTCCGCGGAAGCAGTTGTCGAGCAGGCGCGTACCAAAATAGCCGAATTATTACATGGCAAATCCAAGGATTTTATTTTTACATCCGGCGCTACCGAATCCAATAACCTTGCTATTAAAGGTATTGCACAGGCTTATCAAGACCGAGGTAAACACATTATTACCTCGTCCATAGAGCATAAATCGATTTTAGACACCTGCAAATATCTGGAAACTCAAGGCTTCTCAATCACCTATTTGCGTCCTAATAACGATGGCAGCATAGACTTGAATGACCTTTTAAATGTCATTACGGACGACACAATTCTGGTGTCGATCATGCACGTTAACAATGAAACCGGCGTGATACAACCGATTGAGCAGATCGCTGAGGCGCTTAGTGGTAAAAACCTATTTTTCCATGTCGATGCCGCCCAAAGCGCCGGAAAGTTAGCGATCGACCTGTCGGCTACACCTATCGATCTACTGTCGATGTCGGCGCATAAGTTTTATGGACCCAAAGGCATCGGCTGCTTGTATATCCGCAATCGAAAACAAGCCGGATTGACGCCACTATTGCATGGCGGCGGCCAAGAACAGGGTCTGCGGCCCGGCACGTTGCCCACCCACCAAATAAGCGCAATGGCAACCGCTTTTAAGCTTGCTCATAAACAGATTGACCAAGACTGCACCCACTGCTTGCGTTTGAAGCAAACGTTATTAGAAATTTTTCAACAAACCGATGGCGTCACCTTTAACGGCGATCAAGCGCATGTGTTGCCGAATATCATTAATATTAGTTTCGAACACGTCGGTTCCGACTCACTAATTATCGCGTTAAGAGATCGGCTCGCCATTTCCTCGGGATCGGCTTGCAAAAGCGGTGCGATAGAAGCTTCGCATGTCTTGCGGGCGATGGGGATCGAGGGCGATAGACTCTATGGCGCCATCCGGATAAGCATAGGGCGTTACACGACCGAACAGGAAATTCAGCAAGCAGGACAAACTATTATCAAGGAAGTCGCCCGCTTAAGAGAGCTCGCCCTAATGTGATCGATGATGTCTATGCTAGGTAAAAAAGTCGTCAACAACGTTTATTGGCATACCAGCTTAACGCCCGAGCAATCGCCTGAAGTCCAGGCGAATATTGCCGAAGCCGAGCGCTTAGCTGATGTCGAAGCCGATATCGATTACAACGTCGTCAAATACGATCTCAATAGCCAAAGCCTGTCTTTACTGTATTATTTGGACTTTTTCGACAGCTCTTTTCCGGTACTGAACAAAAGCTACCGTATCGATCTAGACAAGCAACGCGTTGAAAAACGTAATTATGACTCCTCGTTAAACCCGCCTATCCTGCATCGTAAGGAACTGTTGCTGAGCGAACGACATCAGCGAACTCCAAGCTACAAAGAACTCACAACTACCGCCGAACAACTCGGTCTGTTCGACAATCCTGTCGCGATTGGTTTTAAACAAGCCTGGGAACTGTTGATTGCCGAAAAAGGTTTCCAGTTAATCGATGGCGAATTCTTACCCATCGGTAATCAAGAAGGCGATGTTGAACAAGCCAATGAAACCGGCCAAATCTCACGCCACCTCACCGCACTATCTCGCAGTAATCTATCCGCTCCAATGCAATGCCTGGCCCGGCATGGATTTTTAGACGGTAGTTTATCCGTATTCGATTATGGCTGTGGCAAAGGCGACGACATTCGCAACCTCAGCGCTAACGACATTCAGGTATCCGGCTGGGACCCGCATTATGCACCCAACCAATCCAAGCAAGCGGCCGATATCGTCAACCTAGGCTTTGTCATCAATGTCATCGAGAATATTCAAGAACGCTTTGGAGCCTTATTAGGCGCATACGAATTAACCCAACAAGTCTTAGTCGTTTCGGCCATGTTGTTTAACCAAAACGCCTTAAAAGGCCAGGCTTACAATGACGGCGTCATCACGCAGCGCAATACCTTTCAAAAGTATTTCACCCAAACCGAACTCAAGGAATTCTTAAGCGATACCTTAGACACCGACGCGATTCCTGTCGCCCCTGGTATCTTCTTTGTTTTCAAGGACAAAGATGCCGAACAACGTTTTCTTCTTGATCGCCAACGCAGCCGTCGCAACCTTCTGCGCCTGACACAACGCCCATCGTCGCCTACCGAACCGAAGCTATCACGCAACGAGAAAAAATACCAAGCCTATCAGCATCTACTCGACCCACTGTGGCAACAAACCCTAGAACTAGGACGTCTGCCCGAAAAGACTGAAATCGATGCCTTAGTCGAACTCACAGCAGCCTTTAGCACGGCCAACAAAGCCCTGCGCTTCATGCTGAATCAATTTGATGAAGGCATGCTAGAACAGGCTCGCCTAAGCCGCATCGATGATTTACTCACCTACTTCGCTTTGCAAACCTTTTCCAAACGCAAAGCCTACAAGCATTTAGATGCAACCCTGCAAAGAGACATCAAAGCCTTCTTCGGCGATTACAAAGAGGCGCTTGCCCAAGCTCAAACCGTCCTGTTCCAAATCGGCAATGCGGAACTCATTGAAACAAATTGCCGCCTAGCCACCGAACAAGGCTTAGGCTATCTCGACGACGAAAATGCCCTGCATCTACACACCAGTGTCGTTCAGCAATTGCCCGCCGTGTTAAGAATCTATATCGGCTGCGCAACCATTCTTTACGGCGATATCGAACAAACCGATTTAATCAAGATCCATAGTCAATCCGGCAAACTCAGCCTGATGCGCTACGACGATTTTGAAAACCAATCGTTACCGCGCCTGCTCGAACGCGTCAAAATCAATCTGCGCGCCCAAACCTTCGACCTGTATCAATATGGCGCCGAGTACGAGCCGACCTATCTCTATCTGAAATCACGTTTCATCAACGAGGAATTCACGCATTACGCTGAACAACTTAACTTCGACGAACAGCTGCAAGCATTGAATTGTTTCGATTTAAGCGGTTACGGCCCAAAACCGGAAGAATTCCAACAAACATTGGAACAACACCGTTGGGAAATCGAGGATTTCGAACTGGTTCGCAGCCGCAGCTTGCCAGAGCTTGATAGCCCTTGTGGCAATTATCTTACCTATCGACAACTGATCGAATGCGGCGAAACCCGACACAACAGTGGCTTACCCAATTTACCTAAACAAGCTGATAGCTATACCGCGCTCTACGAATTAACGACCAATCTACTCGACCCGGTCATCGACTATTTCGGCATGATCCAGCTTACTTACGGCTTCTGTTCGCACGAACTCGGTAGATTGATCAAAAAACGGGTTGCGCCAAAACTAGACCAGCATGCCGCGCACGAACTTAACACCCGCAAGAATCTCATTTGCCCTCGCCTAGGGGCCGCTGTTGACTTTATTGTCGAAGACGAAAATATGCGAGAAGTCGCCGACTGGGTCGCCGAAAACACGCCGTTCGATCGACTTTATTTTTATGGAGATGACCGGCCCATTCATGTTAGTTATGGGCCGGAACAGAAAAGAGAATATGTCGATTTAATTATCAGCGATTCAGGTAAACAAATACCAAGAAAAAATAAAACTCGTGCCAAATGATACGGTTAAATATTCAATGTATGCATCCCGTGTCGGTTTTCCAGACTGAATGAACAACAGTTCTGGCCCTTGACGTTCAGCCCACGTGACACCATGCTATCACATATTTTCCGCCCGGTTATCTGATCGAATCGCCTACGGTTTACAAAACAAAAAACATGTTTTATTTTGTCAAACTCTCAAGCTCTGTAAGAATAGCCCATAAGGGTCTATCGTCTGGATCACTTAAAATTTGAATTAAATATGGCATACCTGCGTTAGCAAGTTCTGAGCAGTAATTAAACACCGCTCTATGGTCTGCTAATATTTCAAATTCTTCAGTAATTCCTAATACAACTAATTGCATAAAACTTATTCGTTTATGGTCAAGAATATGTGCTGCTGTTGCATTATAGGTTTCTAATTCTTTCACTGGATCTAATTGTTTATTAACAGCAATTAAAAATGCCATAAACCAAAAATCAACTTGTCGTTCAAATGGCGCTAGTTCAGGGGTTTCTTTATTACTTGTTCTGCAATATTTTTTTACAGATTCTTGATATTTAGTGGGTAAACGTATTTCAAATGATGCAAATGGGTTAGAAGACATAATTATCCTTAATTTTCTACAACAGTTTTTCTGGCACAAATTTCACAAGACTGACGATGATTACATTCGCAACGAATGATTTTTGCATCATCAATACTAGGTTTATTAATCAGCATACGCGGATAATGAGCAGGATTTGTTAGTGTATATATTGCTCCAGCTTTAGCATCTAAGATGTTTTCAACGCCTTGAATTTCATCATGGGTTAAAAACAAAATAATTTGTGAGCCTTCTTCAAGTGTTTTATTAAGAACGGACTGTTTGACATAACCTGACATCATGCCTAGCGGTGTATCAATAACATTAGGTGCTTTAACTTCGCTAACTTTTGTTAAAGCCAAAATAAAAGCTAAGGTAATAGCTCTTCGTGATGCACCGTTTAAATCTTGGTCTGGATTAAGTTTATGTCCGTGAGGGCCGTAAACTAAAATATCAAAATCTTCTGTCAACTCTGCTTTAGTAATCATAGTTAGATTGTTAGCTTCTGGGTCAGAACCAATCATATCTAAAAAGATTCTATTCATCTCATTACTAACATTTTTAACCTCATCTTTTCGCAATCTATCAAAAACTCTTTCTAAAACAGTTTTTGTCAATCGAGAAAGTTTTAATTTATCTGCCGAATCATCTTTTTTATCCAATTTACTTTCAACAATACTACGTTCTCTTTCATAATCCGATTTTCGGTCTCTTGCATCTTTAATTTGTGTCGATAAGTGTCCAGATTTAAAACGAGCATTATTCAATTTTTTGGATAATGAGGTTTCTAATGCGCGTAAAGTATTAATTTGCTCATCGTCAATTAAATCAATTTCAGACTTTTTTGATTCTAACTCTTTTTGAAATCGCTTTTCCTCTGCACATTTATTCTCATAATCTTCAAAAGCAGAACTATATCTTTTTATCCATGCGTTAGTTGAAGTGGAATCGAAATTTTCACTTCTTATGCTATAAAATAAGCTACTAGCGGCTTCTTGAAGTTCATCAGCACTACGGCTATTTTCTATTTTTTGTTTAATTGTTTGCTGTCTTGCTAATCCTTCTGATGTTTTTTCATTAAGTTCCGCACCACAAAAACAGCTTGTTCGAGTTAGAAGTTCTTCGAGGATTGGAATATTAACTTTTGGCAATTCTTTTTTCTCGTGAAGTTCTGTCAAAATGTTACGGCCTTTATTTGCTATTTTTTCAATCATCGAAGCAGCAACATCTCTATCATTCATCAAAGCCGATAATTGCAACAATCCTTTTCCTGCGGCCTCTTGATTACGCTTAATATGTAACTCACAATTTTTAATTTCATTAGCAAGTTTGGCTTTATCGCCTAGCTTTAAAATATCCTCTATTTTTTTCTTGGTACCAGTTAATTTATGATCTCCATCTTTGATTTCACTTTCTAAGATATTAAGTTCCTCACTCCATTCGGTAATATCTTCGTCGCTACCATCAATTTTGTCATTAAGTCCTTCAAGTTTCTCACTGTAATTCGTATTATCAATATTTGCAGAAAACTTCTTTGCTGTTGAATCTAAATGTTTAATAGTATTTTCTAATACTTTTAAACCTAATAATGCTTCTATTGCATCTTGTACACGTTTTCTTTTAACCCCTTGTGCAGCAGCAGCTTCAATAAATGACATTGCACTGTCGCCATCAGTAAAATAAACATCTTTTAGAGCTTCAGGAATACTGTCTTCAATAATCGCTTCAACTTGTGAGTCCAGAACTCTCTTTACTCCTTCAGAAGTTACTTCATAAAGTACTTTTGTTTCGACTTCACGTTTAACAATTTCATTACTAGAAGGATACTCTATGCAACTTCGCAATAATCGGTATCGAATAGTTTTAATTTCTTGTTTGCCTTTTCCCATAGGTACAACTTGATCGGTTTCAAAATCAATTTCAACCGAAATTTCTACCTTTTTCTTTCCTTGTGAAAGCGCATCAGATGGATAAATAGGATATGTTTTTCCTTTATTCGGAAGAGCTTTTGAACCAAAAAGAACCCAAATTAAAGCTGTTTCACAAGTTGTTTTACCTGTTTCGTTTGCCGCTCTAATTACTGTAAGAGGTTTATTATCATCAGTTGAAAAATCAAGAGATAAATCTTTTAAAAGACGAAAATTTTTAAAACGAGCATTAATTAATTTCATTTACTAACTCCATTTCCGTAAAAGTCTGAAGATGCTAAACTAATTTCACTTTTAATTTCATCAATCATTTTTTGACTGCTTATACCGTCTATACTTGATTCTAATGTGTATATTTTGTTACTTAGTTTAGATAGTCTTTCTTTTTGAAAGACTGTTAAATCAGACATTTTATTAACTTCCTGTTCAATCAAATCAGCCATTTTTTTATAATTAATACTCATCTTTACTCCATTAACTCCAAAAGTTGTTCAATAATATCCGCCGTACCGCCTTTTTCTAAGCCATTCTGACTCAATAAATCAAAAAACTGTATTCGATTTAATTCGCCTTTAATTAATCCTTTCAAGTCAAAATCTATAGCGTTGTTTTCGCATGTTGGCATTACAATAAAATCGTGAATAACAGCCTTAGTTTTATTTGTTTTTGGAGATTTTCGTAAAACTCTCCCTAAGCGCTGAATCCATTGTCTTTTTACTGTATTACTTGCAAGTAAAAATGCTGTTTCCGTTTGAGGAATATTAAAGCCTTCATCTAAAACACGTTTAGAAGTTAATACCTGAAAATTATCACTATCAAATTCATTAATAAGAGTTTTTAACTGTTTTTTATTTGCTGTTTCCTCAGCGGTAATTTGATGAAAATTTATGTGACGGCTGATTAATAATTTATTTACTGATTCAAGCTGTTCTGGGTATTTATCAGTGCAAAAAATTAATGTTCTTCTTATTTCATCTCTATTTTTAGGTAAAGCTGCTGCTAAAGCTAAAACTTTACCCTCAGCACTTTCCACAATTCTTCTTCTTTTTAAACAAAGACGCTTCCAACGCTCTTTTTCATTTGTATCATCCGGTAAATCAACAACATAACTTAATCGTTTTATCTCATAAGTTAGTTCTGCCCATTCATTTTCTTCTTCTTCGTTAAGTGTTACTAAATGAACATGATAGTCGAAAGGAACTAGACAAACTCCAATTGCATTTTCTAAATTAAATTCAAAAACAACTTTACCGAAATAATCTAATAGAAATTGAGTTCCCTCTTCATCAAACTGACGCTCAAATGTTGCAGAAAGACCTAAACGATATTTAAAAATATCTGAAGCCGAATTCTGGTAGCCAACGCTACCAAGATTGTGTACCTCATCGCCAATCAGCATAAGCGATGTTTCATTTTTAGCCTTTGATAATAAATTTATGAAGCGATCTGATTTTAGACCATCATGTGTCGTAATAATAACTTCACAATTAGATGCGCCTAAACGCAAACGTCGTATACAACCATTTATCTCGCGCCCTAATTCATTAGTTGGTATACTCTGAGCATCTAGTGGTTCAACACTGAAATCCCTTACATCACCTCCCCACTGCCTTATCAATGCGATGGTTGGGACAGCAATAATAACCAATAGAGATTTTTCTTTAGCCATCAGAAGTGAAGCGGCTATTAGTGCAGTTAAAGTTTTTCCACCGCCTGTAGCAATAGATAAGATGCCACGCCCATCATTTTCAAACCATGCATTTACAGCTTTTTCTTGGTGGGAAAAAATACCGGATGTGTAATTAAGCCAATTTGGTACTTTTAACGATTTAGGAGTTGAATGAATTAATTCTTCGTCAGCGACAATTTTTTCTAAGTCATTCATGAGTAATACATCTATGTGTTGATTATGATTGAGTGAGTCATAAATTTTATTAAGGTAGCTTATCGTAGCTTTATTAAGGGAAATTGTTTTAATACCTTCCATGTCTCCATGCCAAATATTTTCAAACATTTCATCAATTTTATTAACTACTTTATTTGAGTTACTACTTTCCCAAGACTTATTAACTGCTAACTGCTCAAAATTATCAGAAAAAGCAGATTCCGTTGCGTTTATTGAACCATGGATAGCGATAGATCCTGAATTTGTTTCAAATAACCAACATTTACTATGGAACAATCCTCTTTTTTTTATCGCAATTTTTAAAATAAGTTTTTTTGTTGCAACTAGGTAGCTTAACGCTTCAACACATCTAAATTTGAAACAATCCTCTGTTAGTTCAAATTCCGGGAATAGCAGCGGGATTAAGTTGCCATCAACATCAATTGCGTCGTATATCGCATTTAAATCATTTTCTGAAAGATTTGGACTGACAATAAATCTAATTTCACTTAAGTTATGATTAAGAAAATAGATAAAAGACTGAGATAATTCTCTAAGCACTCCACTAGTGAAATAGCCGGACATACAGCGAATAGAATGAGAGTTTTTAACAATCGGTAAGAACAATTCCTTATCTAGATCACTCTCAGATGAAAAATAAATACTATCTATTTCATTTAAATCCATATTTATGACAGAATTGCATGTTCAATTTGATTGAAAAAATCAGTTCCATCCTTTGGGCGTATACTTTTGTCATAATGTAACGCTTTATAGATAGGTTCAAATAATTTATCAGGGCCCATCCAATCATTTTTTGTTAAAATACCTGTTGGATGAGTTTTATTCACAACAAACCAGAATACTGCTGCTAATTGAAAAACATCAGAACATTTATCAATTATTTCGTTAGTATTACCTACTGTTCGATTATTAGCTTCTGGCGACATCCAAAACTTAGGACCAACTATTTCATCTATTTTTGTTAATTGTTCTTCATTATTATCTAAAAAAGAACATAAACCATAGTCACTTAATAGCCACCTATCACCTGAAACGAGGATATTATCAGGTTTTATATCCCGATGAATAGCATGCTTATGTAATTCCGATAAAGCTTTAGATAAACCTCGAAATTGAGCAAAGTAAATTTCACTACTAATATTTATTTTCTTATCCTTGATTTGTCCAAATAAACTATTTTCTGCCAACTCCATAATTAGATAAGGAACTTTATCTTTGTTTTTTCTTCCTTTATGAAAAACTGTCGCATCAACTTCACCACAATCTTTATAAGCAACTAAATGTTCATGCTGTAATGTTTCTAATAATTTTTGCTCTCGCAAAAACCTTTGCACTCTATTTCCAAAATGTTGTAGTTGAAATTTGATTGCGTATTCCTCTCCTGTAATACTATCAATGCATTTGTGAACAACACCGTTTCCGCCTGCACTAATTCTATCGGTTATTTCATATTGACGACCTGAATTAGTTTTTAGTGTTTCGCTGATTGAATGATATTCTTGCTTCAGTTCTTTTCCTCGAAATAAAAAGACACTCATAATTCTGCCTTATCTGTATCATCAAACAAATCCTCTTGATCTGGATTTATAATTCTTTCTACATAGCAAGAACTCTCTTCATAACATTTAGCATGTACCCATTGTGCATTACTTAGTTGAAATACTTTTGAATCTTTTGACCAAATAAGAACCCAGTCCTGCAATGATTCATGTTGATAGTTAATATCAATATCACAAATTGAACAAGTATGTTCAGTAGGGGGGCACATAAGAGTATTATTAAAAGTCAAATCGATTAATATTGATGAAAACGAATGTTCATTTTCATATGTAATTGGAGGAATATTTTTATAAGTTCCCATTAATATTTTTTTTATAAATTTTTGCCTCCAAAGACGGCTCGATTTTGAATTAGCATCTGATAAACAACGTGTGGCATATTCTCTAAATGCTTCTACTTCTGAGTGCGGCTCAATATTGTAATCAAGACAATCAATATCTTCTTGTAAATAATGTAAATCTTTATTACCTAAAACATTCCCATCTTGATGCAATGAGTCTATTGCTAAAAATAGAGAATAAAAATCCGCTTTTTGGCGAAATCGAGTATCTGCTATACCTTTATCTTTAAAAGAAAAAAGGCTTTCTATATCTTCTAAAACCGATAGGAAACGTTTTCTTATACCATCTAACTCATCGTTATCCCAAACAGCATATTTCTGATAAAAATCATCAAGCGTTTGTTTTTTATCTTGTGCGCCTGCGATTAGACCTGCTAATAACTCAGATATAAATTCAACGTCTCCAAAACGCCTTCTATTCGCCGTAGTAAAAATTCGTGCTGATTCCAAATATTCATTTAATGCTAACTCTTCTGCTAAATTTAAAAAATCACCTGGAAAATCAGCACGTCTTAATTCCTGTTTATTTAATGCAAACGTATATTTATTAACCCTAGAATAGACTTCTCTTAAGTCTTCGTCAGAGACCCCGCTAATTTCATTAAAATCTATTGAATAACTAAGAAAATCAGTTTTTACGTTATCTGGTAACTCTTTAAAGTACTTACCTTCATATTCTCCAACATACGGTTTTTTTAGACAAAATTCATTGCGTAGAAAAGTTAAAATAGCACTGATTCTTTGTTGTCCATCAATCACTGTGCGATGAGTTCTTTCATCTATAATTGTATTAGAGAGAAAAATTTTCGGCATAGGAACGTTTCGCAATATGGTATCCATCAACATAATACGCGCAGCATCACTCCAAACCTCTCTTCTCTGAAAATCTGGACGTAATTCCAACCGGCCATTTTCATACCAATCCCTAATATCTGAAATTGGATGAGGACTTGAGTTCCATCTTTTCATAACGAACTTTCTCCTCTACAACATGCAGATCAAACAACTAGCGTCATCGTCATCTTCACTGTCTTTGAGAACTGCATCCAATAAATTTTTTTGTCTTGGACCTTTATTATCTAAAGCAAACTTAGCCTTGATTTCCTCTTTTCTTGCTAATAGTTCGTCTAATGATTCACCTTGTGACCAGGTATAACGTTTACCCGTTTGTTCATCATATTTTTCATATCTTTTGGCGTCTTCAAATAAATCAGGATGATTTTCGTATAGACCTATCCATTCTATTTTCCTTTGGTAAAAACAAAAGTGGCATCCAGAACGGCTACGCCAATTATAGTATTTAGGCAATCCTAAACCAGAGTCATCAAGTAGTCTGATAATGTCATCTTTAACTAAACCATCTTCCTTGAATGGAAACACAGCTTTGATATTTGGTTTAGTAGAGATATAACCTTCTCGCTGTGGTTCATCTGCTCGAATACCAACGTAACTTATAACTTCATCATCGCCAACAAAAGCTTCAAAGGGCTTAAGTTTTAAATTAATAGTGCACCAACGTTGCTGCGCTGATGGTAAGTAGTTATTGTGTAACTTGAGGTAATAATCAAACTGACGCCCTCCATTTAGGCGAATAATCTCCTTACCTAAATAATCCTCCATTAAATCGATAAACTCAAGCGTCTCAGGTAATTCAGCGCCAGTATCAGTGAAATAATATTCCATTTCCGATACTCTATCGCGCAGATAAATAGCTAAAGCCGCACTATCCTTGCCACCAGATAATCCTAATAAATGCCTTACTTTTTTTTGTTCACTCATCTTAATTATCCTCTGACAAATCACGCATTAAGCTCGCAAGAATAGCTTGCTTTAGGGCTTTGTCCGCCTTTTTCAGTTTCAGTTCCGCAACCTTGGCTTCGGCTTGTTTTTTCAACTCATCGGTTAAATATGCAATCTGGCTATATTCCCCTTGCTCACTAACGACTCGGATCAATGTCGCTTGACTTCCTACATCAGCTTGAAATTGTTCCGCGTGTACAACTGCTAATTCTTTTAATCGCTTGCTGAGTTCACGGAGCCGATAATCAGCCTGAGCCAAATTTTTATGTTTCCATTTATCCGGCGGCGCACTGCCTAAAATGGCAGCAACCGACTCTAGCCAACCTTGATCGGTATCCTTGTCGTTTTGTAGGCGAATAATAAATGCCTTTAAACCTAGCTCATCTGTCGTAAATTTTTCAAGCCCTGCGTAACGTTCATTCAAAGTATATCTAATACTGAAAATATCAGTTTGCTCACCTAACTCGAAGACTTGGCAAAGCCGTTGTTTAAATTGTCCAAGCAAGTTTTGATAGGCCTTGTTAAGTATATTCAGGCACTCGACCAATACATTCAGAAATTCGTTCGGGTTACTACCGTTAAAATGCTCTTCATCAGTATAAGCAGGGAAACCGCATGCTTCGGGCAATTCCTTGAATAATAATTGCATGGGGCTTTGGGTGTTGCGAAACGCATCACGCACCGCCAAAGCTTTCGGATCTAAGTCTCGGGTTGCCAGAGTATAAGGCGACAATTGATGGATAAATTTTGCCAGCGGTTTGACGATATCCAGCAAGGTACTATTTTCCGGCGATTTACCAACGAGTTTTTCCAGATACTGATTAAACAAATCGGCGCGAATACCGGTGAAGTCGAAGGCTTCGATGGAAAATAATTCAGGACGCTTCAGTAATATTTCAAAATGTTCCTGCGTGACATGTGGGCAAAACACACCGCTTTCATATAATGCCAAAGAACGCTGCTTTGACAGGTAATAGGCGATAAATAATAAGGGAAGAACGCCTTGTTTAACGCCATACGGTGGCTTACTAAGCAACTCATAGATCGCCGTTAATGGCTTCGGCTGACTATTAGTCTGTAAAAATTCATTAATCCCCTGCCATACATGAAACAATTGGTAATGGTTATCGCGCGAAGGCTCTACAATCTGCCAAATACCATTTTTATTGACATGGATGCCTGTCTCTTTAAAAATAGCTCGATATATCGATTTTTCCGGTGGATATTTCGTTGAATCAAAGCCTAAATCGGGCTGATGCACTTGATTTAATAAAGCTGCGACAAGTTTATTCCTAGCCGAATTCGCTTGCGCGGAAGTCTTGTCTCGATTGACTAATTCGTTTTTAACAATCGGCGTTTTGTTATAAACAACTTGTAAAATAGCGGAAAGTTGATGCTGTAAGTCCTTCTTGTTATCGATTTCCAACTGCTTACCACGCCACACCCAGCGATTCTGCTCGGGCTGTTCCATCATTTGGTTTAACAAAACATCTTCCATTTGTTTCGCAGAAACTAGGCGGTCTTTCAGTTCTCGTTGCGCGACCGGATCGGATTTGATTTCCGGGCTTTCGATTTGAATTCTCTCCAAAGCCATCACTTCAACGACTGCGCTTGATAACTGTGTAACATTTTCACATAACGCAAATACTGTCAGCTCATTAGCCTCTTTCGTTAGGTCCTGAAATTTATTCAGCGCATCTGTATCTTCCGCTAGAAAAAACACTATTTGCGGCGTATCGGCTTGTTCGAGCTGTTTTAGACCAGCTTCCAACGAGGCATAGAAAGGCTGAAAATAACGTAATGTACCGGTTTCAATCGAATACCTTCTGGCGACAATTGGCAGCAAAGTTTTACGTTTGTTTAACACCCCAGCTAAATCAATTCGACCCAATTGCTGAACAGTTTCATTTACTTGTTCATCGAGATCAAAATCGCTGCCTTCCCAGATGCGATATTCCGAACTAAATTTGCGATAAGTAATGATCGACTTATCTTGCAAGGCCTTCAGGTCCGTACTCACTTGATCAACATTGGCAAAACACTGCAGCAACAATGCCTTACTCGCCTTTAAGCCTCCCTGCGCACCGATGATATTCAATAAGCCAATCGTTTTAAGCAGCCTCACCTCGCTATCTATAGCATCACCAAGCCGTTCAAGCGCAATCAACACTTCCGTCCAACGCCGATGTGTCGCATGGTCGGAGGTCATGGTCGGTTGATTGAGAATGAAATATTCAAAAACCTCCCACGGCTGAACCCAATCGCCTGCTTGGCGTAAACGTTTTAACCCGTCTTGAAAGCCATAATGCTCTTGGCTGCCCAAATAACTAAACAAAGTCCGTTCGTTTTGTGCGACCTTTTGACATAGAACAGGCAATATTAATGCGGCAACCGGGTGCAACGGATAACATTGCGTCAATAGATCTTCGGCAATGTCTGCCGACAGTGAAACCGGCAAAGCATTCTGCTTTATAAGAACCGAGATAATTTGTTTGGTTTGTTGCTGTATTGATAAGCGCTGAGCGTCGCTTAAGTTAGATTTGAACGCCGCCGCGACGACGCGTAACGTTTGCTCGGCTGACTCTAAAAAAGGAATGCTTTCAAAGCGCCCTTGCACTTTTACCCATTCGTTGCGTAGCGTTTCGCCTAAGCCTTTTGAATATTGTTCGAAGGCCTGATGCATCAAAACGACAAGCAATACATTAGCCTCATCACCTTTATAGGCGTATTCGGCTAAAGCTTGCAGCAGATAAATGTCATTCGCGCCTTGGTGCCGTGCTTCATATTCCAGAAATTTGCCTAACTCATCGATAACAATGAGTACGCCACGACCTTGAGCCTTAAGAACCGCCTGTTTCAGGCTATTAAGCAAAGCCAATATTTGAGTAACTGTAGCGCCTTGCTGAGCCGCAGTACTGAGCTCACCGAGAATACTTGGTCTCTTACCGGCTTTGTTATCCCAAAAACTTTCCGTAGCTATTTGCATCGCTTGCAGCAACCGCATACTCAATGATTCCGCACTTCCCGTTAATAACACGGTGCAATACGCATTCGAACCATGAGTATGGTCTGTAATTTTTTTTGCCAGAACCGGGTTATGTTGTGTGAGTAATTCTTCCGCTTTTATGCTTGTTGGATATTCTTGATCTTCCAACAAATGCGTCAAAAACATCGCGAACGAAGACTTTCCCGAGCCATAGGGCCCGACTAGAGCCCAAGCCCTAGGCATGGATTGACTGTTAAAGGTTTCGGCAATTTTTTCCAACACCGTCATGGCTTTAGATGTTGGAATATAGGCGTTTAAAACCTGATCGGAGTCGATATCTCTTTCGAGATTAATTGAGCGAGTGTAATGCGTATCGATTTGAACTAATGCATCCATTATGCGTTAACCTGATCCTTTTCATAGTGATGACGTAAAAATATTAACGACTCAACGTCATCTTTATCGCGAAATAACTGATTAATCCCTGCTGTTTCATTAATATTGAAAACGCTCGGATATAGTGCAACTAATCGTTCTAACTTTGCAAGCAATTCGGCTTCCGTTAAACGAAAAACGCCACCGACAGCAACGCCATTTTTTTCGCCATACATTAAATCGGAAATAGGCAAAGCTGCTGCCTTACGCTGATTGAATACTTCATTTACGGCAAAACCGAATACGCTTAACGGCAAATTCTCACGCCGTTCAGGGCGCGATAAATAGCTCTGAGAACTGGAGCCAGTAGATATCAAGCGCAAAGATGTCAAAGGAACATCTAAGATATCTTCCAAATCCGATTTACCAGTTAATTTTTCTTGGCTATACATACGCAAAATTAGGTTGATTTCATGTCTAACCGTTTTTTCCGAATGTTTTCCGGTTAATTGTTGATTAACAAATTCAACCAGCGCATTAGCCGCTTCATCGATGGTGAATTCGGCCTTATGAAAACAATTGAAAAACCAATACCATGCTGTAGCAAGTTCCGCATTAGTAGCGATCAACCAATGAACTAACCACAGTGTGGCTTCGTCTTCTAAGTAAGGGTCCCAACCATCATCCGAAAAAACTTTTTCCCCCAGCCCAGTTGCTTGTAAACCCTCCGGAGTTGTTTCCAGCATTTGCACCACGCGCAACCAATAGCGTATCGAGTTGACCATGTTTTTTCCGACACCCAACTTGACTGTGGCTTCATCGGAGTTAAAGATACTGTTATTTTTTTGAAATGCATGAAAACCTTTGGTTAGCCAACCGTAGCGAAGAGAAAAGGTTTCGTGTCTTCCAAATGCAGCTTTATTTGAGGTAAGGGGTTTAATTAAGCTATCCGTGTTCATGATTACAATTCAATTTATTAAGCGCCGTCCATTATACACATTAAATTGTACTGACTCAGACTTGCTAAATTTTAGCTAAAAAGTTTCAAACACCGGAAATAAACAAATTAATGACCTATGTCACTCAAATTAGCATTAATAGCACCACGCCATAAAATCTGTCTACTGCATAAAACCTTACATCCATTTTGCATATTCGCTATGTAGTTTTTCATAAATTTTATGTTCAACACTACTAAAAATAGATTCAAACTCATCATACAGAATATACCCTACTAGCCCGGAAATCTCACAATAAAAGAGGACAAGACCATTGATATTTATTATAATTCAACTACTTAAACAATATTTTAACAAGGACTTGCCCCTGACAAATTGTACCTCAACTCACGTAGAATTTTCAGACTTTAAATACCGTAAGATTGAAACACAATTTAAGGGTGGCGTTTATTGTTAAGAGCGATTGACCAACGCTTACAATTAACCGAACGCATTACCGAACAAATGCTTGATGACAGAGACCCGACTAAAGTTAAACATCCAGTGGTTGACTTGTTACGGCAAAGGGTTTACGGCTTGGCCTGTGGTTATGAAGATTTGAACGACATGACACACTCAGGAACGACATTGCGTTTCAAACTACGCGAGAAAGAGGTCAAGTGCTGGGCAGTCGTTCAACCTTATGCCGATTAATCTTTTGATAATACTAGGTTAAACCCGTGGTGCATTATAAAAAATAAAAAGTTGCTCATGATCACGAAGTGATTATTATTAACGTTTCGACCAAAAAACTTAATAACATGAGCAACTTATATACGAGTTATAGCAAAATTTACGACATGCTGCACGAATTAGAGCCAATGAATAACTTTTTGAATCAAAAACGCCAGCCTAAATTTAGCGATAAACAGTTAATCGCGCTTTCATTAGCCGCTGAAAGCTTAGGTATCGACTCAGAACGCTATTTATTTAAACGTATCCCTTTAGAGATCAAAGCGAAAATAGAACGCTCTGTCTATAATCGTAGACACCGAAAACTAAGTTTTAAAATCGAACAGTTCCGTCAACAAATGGCGGCTCAACTAGTCCCGGAGGAATCCTACTATTTTGTAGATAGCATGCCATTAGAAGTCTGCAAAATGGCTCGTTCTAAACGATCACGTATTTGCCAGGACAATGAGCAAACCTCACCGGATTATGGTTTTTGTGCCGCACAAAATAGCCATTACTTTGGATATAAAATCCATGCAGTCTGCACGCCTCAAGGCGTGTTAAAAACCTTCGATATTTCAACGGCATCAACACATGATATTCATTATCTTAACGATCTGAAGACACAATTACATCATTGTGTTTTGGTCGGTGATAAAGGCTACTTGAGCCGTCAATATCAACTCGATTTGTTTGAATCATCAGCCATTCGACTTGAAACGCCTAAGCGGCGAAACCAAGCAGATTACGTTCCCTTTAGCCCTGTGTTACGAAAAGCCAGAAAACGAATTGAAACCCTATTTTCACAACTGTGCGACCAGTTTATGATACGTAGAAATTACGCTAAGTCTTTTAACGGGTTTTCAACTCGGATACTGACTAAAATTACAGCTTTAACGTTAACCCAATGGTTCAATCAGAAAAATGCTAATCAACTAAATAATTTGAAAGTCGTTATTTCTTAAATGCACCACGGGTTAGGTTAACTAAGCTGTTTCATTCATGCAAAATTCTGCCTATTGTTGACAGTAAACAAATTGGTTTTGAATCAAAATGAAGGCTATTATTTGTTTTTTAGGTTAGATGTTCATTCGGTAGGTAAAAATAATGACAACAAATGGATATACCGATTTTGATTAGACGAACAAATTGGTCATATTCCTCTTGTTCCGGTTCTGTTGGATGACCATATTCATACGCTTGCATTCAGTGAATACTTTATTTGAGTCGATTATAGCCGCTAACGCTTTCGCTGTATGCCGAGTAGCTGGTCTAATACCTCGATAGGATAGCGAAAGTCCAAGGCTTTCATCGGCATTCGATTGAGCTGATGAATGATTTCAAGCGCGCCACTATTTCTGCGAAAGCTTGTTTTGGGCATCCCAGCCCAAGCAAGCGGCAGAAATTACGCGGCAACCAATGCCTTCGGCGGCCCCGATTCGTCCTCGTCACCTCGCTCCGACCCAACAAGGGGTCGAAACATAGGCTCCAAATGACTTGACGGCGTGTCGCTATACCTTGCAGGTTTTCTACGCTGTGCTCCGAAAACCCGCCCGGCGCTACGCCTATCGCGGACTAAAAATCTTCACTTCGCTGTCGCTCCGTTTCCAAGATTTTCAGCGGCGGAACCATGCAGCTGTGAACACCACCTTCCATCTCAATCTGTACCTGATAGTTGAAAGCCAAGTCGTTCATCGAACCTAACACGCTGCGGCTGTTGGTGGCCGCATAGCCTATGGTTTCATATTCCTGCATAACTTGATCACGTAAAGATTCTTCGAAACCTTCTTCTGCTAATACGCATTGCAGCCAACTGATAAATAGTTTATCCAGTTGGCGGATCTGTTCTCTTTTCAGGTCAGGAATAATAAAGTTGAACAGTGTTTTATCGTTGACGAACAACACGCATTTACGCCGGTTGATAAACAATAGGTTGGCATGCCAGCTGCCCAATATTGCTTGATCGGGTTCTTGGGTAATAAGGTCGGCCTTTTTCAGGCCCATTTCTTTTTGTAGTTTCTGTGTACAACGAATCAGTTGCATTGATATCCAGCTTATGTTTTATCGCTAAAAAGCACATTTTATTCTATGTAGCTCGTAATAACGCGATTGAAAATCAACTTTTGACCATCACTTTAAAACCATAAAGTCAATTCATCAATGACTTAAGCTTTTTCTTATGGGTGATATCGGCATAAACCGGTATAGAGTACGCTGCCGACTACCCCTGCAAGATGCACACAGGGTATGCTTGGCCAAGCCGTATCTGTGAACAGGGCCTGACCGAGTTGAATTTCGACAAGAATTTTGCCCAGGATAGCGATACCGGTCAGCATTACAGCTATCGCGGTGGGGTTTACGCCCTTACCTGCAGGAAACCCATACCCTGGCCGGTTATCGCTTTTCTGCTCCCACCATAGTTCAATAAGCAGCACCGCCAACAGGGTATGCAGGACCCCGGACAGGCCGCAGTAGTATGTCAGTTCCGGTATGCCCCACATGAGCCAGGCGTTGACAGTGATGAAGCCGGCACCCGTGGCTTTCACTATACGCGGCAGACCTCGCCGTTCCTGCAGTGTGCCTATTAACACCAGGGCGAGAATATCCCAAAGCGCATGTTCACCATCACTATGAACCAGATGACCAGTTAGCAACCGCCACAACTCTCCGTGAATGACCGCCTCGCGGTCATAAACGAGCAATTCCGGGGCGGAACCAAAGCCTAAGAAGAGGCCAATGGCCGTAAAGGCCATTAGCAGGGTAAAGCGCGGCAGCCTTGTACTGCCACGCTGGTTTAGTGAGAGCTCACTCATGCTTGAACCTTCTCCTCACGGTGCTTGCCGGTCAAGGCGAACAGCAGCGGCAGAAGCATGAACAGTGTCCAGCTATCGATGGCACCACTACCATGACCGGCACGTGGTTGGGAATACATCGGCTGGTTGGCATCCAGGCGGCGCGAAGTTACCGGAGCTGCGGCACGCTGCTGCTGTGCCGCGTGTTCCACAGCAACACGCTTCTTGTTTCTGCGCACTATGTTACGGGCATGGAACTGCTCATCACGCATTACTACCATTGAAGTGTAATCACTGACCAGGCTGTATTCCAGGGCCAGATCGGTAGCGGCCTGCTTCAGATCGGCCTTTTCGCCGAAGTCCTCCATCTCGCTCTGCATCTGCTCGATAGATGCATAGGCCCACAAACGTTCCAGCTCAGGATGCTGGTTGCTTGCGGCCGGAAAGGCGAAACGGGTCTGGTAGCTCTTCGGCTGGCCGGAGACCTTGCCGCTTAATTGTACCTCGACCATGCCATCGCCCCAGTAGTGTCCCATCAGGATCAATTGCTCGCCGCGATATAGGCTGCCGATCTCTTTGGGCGTAATGTCGGCGGTCTTCACGCCTTTTATATCGACTGTTACACCATGCAGGGCCTGATGTGTAACCTTGCCGGTAGCGGCAAGAATCTGGCCTACGATGTCATCACTGTTGGAGATACTAACGGCGAAACCGTTAGAGGCCTTGGTTATCGCTTCAAGTAGCGGACGGTTGGCGCTATTGCCCATGATAAAGGTGAAAAGACGGGTGTCCTTATCTTTCAGCATATTAATGAACCGGCGCTGTTTGGTTTCATCGACGTTTGCCACTCCATCGGTGACCAGCACAACGGCGCTGGTGCGATCCGCATCGAGTGAATTAAGACCCAGGCTCAGGCCGGAGAAAAGATTGGTGCTGCTGCCAGGCTGCACGGCAGCAACCTGTTGACTGTAGTGTTTTACGTTGTCCGGCGTGGCGTCGACGTAGCCACTGGTCAGTTCACGCGCAATATCATTGAACAGGACAATACGGAAACGGTCGTTCTGACGCATTTTACCCAGCGCACGTTGTACGCCATCGGCCAGGGTAGCGTATTTGCCTGACATCGAACCGGAAATATCCAGCACGAAAATCCAATCGCTACCCTCGATGATCGGCTGCAGGTCATCGCCTGGAGTCAGGGTTAACATGAAGGTGCCGCGTTTACTTGTATCAGGCTTGTAGGTAACCAGATCAACGCTGCCAGGTAGTCCTGGTTGATGACGCCAGTAGACCACCAGATCCTGATCCAGGACAAAGACCGGCTGGCTGTTATTGGTAGCTGGGGTGCCTTCCTCTGCCACCGGATTGCTGTTACCCAGGCTTACTTGCCACTCGTCGCTACCGATCTGCTGAATGGCCGCCTGTGGCTGGTTCGGCAAGCGCAATGCATCGATGGGGTAAGACGAACGTAACTTCATGTCAAAGCTAAAACTACCGGTGACCTTGTCGTTGCCGGTCCAGAAGGCAAGCTTCTGCTCATCCACGCCCCCTTCTTCTAACGGGTAGACGTAGCGACCGATGCCGGTATCAACAAACACCGTCTGCATGTAGACCAGTCGGATGCGTGTATCCTGCCCGGCGCGTACGGGATTGACGCTGATATCAAAGGTTTTGTAGCTATCCTTTTCGGTGATCCCCGCTTCACGTCCGGCAGCCTTTTCCTCCTCGTAGATCTTGCGCGCCTTCTGCTTCTCCAACACCTCACCAATCACCGGCTTGCCATCGATCCACATGGTGAACTCCGCCACCGCGCCGTGTTCCGGCACTGGGAATGAGTAAATTGCTTCCAGATCCTGGTTCTGAGGATTGTGGAATACCTGCTCCACAGTGGTGATGGCATAACCATCTTCTACTACTACGGAAACGTGATGGTCTTTAATATCCAGTGCCGGCAGGCTGCCGTCACTCGGAGTCAACAGGCCGGCCGCCTGGGCCACGCTGCCCACAAACAAGGCTGCGGTTATCACCATGGCACGCCAGCTATTATCATACAGTGTAGAAATTTTCATATTTCTCTCCTAAATTAAACGGTGTTTAATTATGTTGCAATAAAATTCCGCAATACGCGGAGAATTATTATTGAACAGTGTTCAGTTAATTTGTAACACAAAATTGAACGGCGTTCAATAATAATGTATTATTTGTTTGTAAAAATATTCAACGAAGAGGATAAATATGGCCCGTCGTAGCGATCATAGCCGAGAGGAAATCCGCCAGCTGGCCCTCAATGCAGCCGAAACGATTGTTGCCGCTAATGGTTATAAGGGCTTGTCCGCGCGCAAGGTTGCCAGTGCCATCGGTTATACCGTTGGCACGCTCTATCTGGTATTCAAGAACCTTGATGACCTGATCATCCAGATCAACGGGCGCACCCTGGATAACCTCTATGACTGGCTGATTGAACGACGCGGTGATTGTAACGATGGACACCAGCGCCTGTTGTCGCTGGCCAGAGCCTACATCGATTACGCCGAACAGGAGTCTCCACGTTGGAACCTGTTGACCGAATATGTTACCGAGAGCAATGAGGAACTACCCGACTGGTATCAGGAAAAGTTGGCCAAGGTCTTCAGCCTGGTGGAAAGCTCATTGGCCGAGTGTAATAGCAGCCAAGATGCACTCACCGTGCAACAGGCAGCCAGGGTGTTGTGGGCCGGGGTCAACGGCATTTGTACCTTAAAAATACGTCATCGCCTCAGCCTGTCTGGCGGGCAAACCGAAATCGAGATGGCGGAAATGCTGATCAATACCTTCCTTAAAGGATTTTCTCGTTGAAAACCCAATCCCGATATTTTCTCTTCGGGCTCGTCGTACGTTTTAAAACGGAACGGCAGGCGCAGGCATGGGTTATGCGAGCCCTGGATGAAAGTGCAGCCGCCCTACCCCGGCGAGTCCGGGAAATATGTTCTTAAGAGAAACAAAAAATCGCTTCTTTCTTATGATTGGCTAATACCATGCCCGTCATACTATAGATATGCAGTAATTTATCTGTAGCAACAACATCGGCACCCTTCTCTATGAGGCATCGAACAAATCGGTTTATTGCTACCTGCCCACTCTGTTCATCAGGCCGGTCTCGCTGATGAAGAAAATATTACAAGTAAAAGATTAGAAAGAGATTATATGGTTTTGACAGGCCAAGGAATGGGGCTATTTGAATGACAGGTTTACACCAATACCTATCCGCTTTATTATGAACCGAATAAGCGTATGTCTTGATCCAAAACACTGATGGAAAGAAGGAAAATTCTATACAGTTTCAATGTTTCTAATAACGAGGACTGCGAGAATGAAAATTCCAGAAAATCTTAAGAATATTGCTTTGATATTGTTCGTATTATTAGTCTTGGGTGTAGTTGTTTATATCTACTCCACTGCTACCATGAGCATGGGGGATTTTTCGGGTAATGGTAGATAACACTGGATCAAGATCGAAAATACACATGACCAGATTTTTGAAGTTCCTATAAAAAAGCTACATCATTAAAAAATCAGGCTGAACTTAAATCATTACTCAAAACCAACCTATCCAAATTGGAACGTTTCTATGATGCCTAATTGTGCCAGCAACATTGGCGCTAAAAACAAGCTGCATAATCCAGAAGCAACTCGTTGCAATTGAAGAATATGCGTGGATAGTCGATTCGAATAATTAATTTCAGACCGTATTCAAAATAAACCAATAACACCAACAAGCGCGCCAGCGCCGCCCACAGCCGGTCGCTGCAATTAATGGAATTGCGCCAAACGCACAAGGTCCAAAACATTATCGGCGTGAATAAGATAAAGTGCACTTCATCCCAACTGGAAACGGTAAACACGCCTTGCTTGGCCAGATTGTCGACTCCATATAACGCAGCATTCAGAAATAAAAAGAACGGCCAGAACACTTGCCATAAATATAACCTGCCCAACCAAGCCATCTGCAGGTACCCCCTGCCAGCGGCCTGAAGTTCGTCTTCTTCAATTCTTTCAAACTCCGGAGCAGTTAGCCAACAAAAGCCGGCAACCGTTAGTACGATCAACGCAAATTCCCACGGTTGTAACACCGCCATGTCGTAAAAAAAAATCGGTAAGGAATTAATAAACATTTATGCTCCATGTTGCAAAGGCTATCGCGACAAAACCATCACCCTGCCACGGTGTGAATCAGCATCAAAAAATTGCCGGTTTTAGCCCAAAAAAGCGTCAACAGTTTTCACTAAAATTGTATGTTTTTGTTTTTAAAAGCTATTATAGAATTTTTTTAAATCAGGAACTGGAAAATATTGGATACTGATTAACATTGTGTTTAGCTTTGTTCAAAATTCATTGCACTAGCTGAACTCACATCGAGCAAAATTTTGGCCCTACCGACACCAGCACTTGGATAATCATACACCACTATCACAAGCAGCATTTAGTAAAGCACAGTGGAATAGTAACCACAGACAAATAAAATATTTCATTTCTCTTCCCTCTTGGCTAAGCTGTCATAGTTTACAACCCAATGTTGCCGTAAAAATTCCACAATCCGCATCTCCAACCAATAACCCGGCCGCAACGGATTTTGTCCGTTGATATAACCTACATGTCCACCACCTTCCGTTACTTCCAGGCAAACCTTTGACGATAATTCATCCGCACCCGGAATCACTTTTTCTGTCATAAATGGGTCCGCCCTGTCCTGTAACAGCAACGTCGGAATGGCGATATCTTTAAGATATTGTCTGGAGCTGGATAAGCGATAATAGTCATGGACATCTCGAAAGCCGTGTAATGGCGCAACGACCCGGTCGTCATATTCCCAAAAAGACTTAATTTTGGCCAAATCACCTAAACGAGTAATTTTTTCTGCTTCCGTATGCTTACCAGTGGCCCGTAAAAAAGCATGTTTCCGAGCCATATACTGTTTCAGCTCCATTAATAAGCGATTGCGATAGAGACGTGAGAAGCCCAAATCCATTTTTTCGGCGCATAAAGACAACACAAGAGGCACAGAAACAGCCACAGCAGAGGTTACGGAAACCCGGTTGGATTGCTCGCCCAACCATTTCAACAAGACATTGCCACCTAATGAAACCCCGATCACGGCAATTTCGGTATCCGGCTCGCGCTTACGTAAACTTTCGAATAAAAAATCAAGATCACCAGTATCACCTGAATGATAGGCACGTGCCAACCAATTCGGCTCACCGCTGCACCCCCGAAAGTTTAATGCCGCACTTCGCCAACCTTGGCTGAGTAATTTTTTTTGCAAGCCGAGGATGTAACCGGAATTAGAACTTCCGGTTAAGCCGTGTAATAAAATTACCAAAGGCCCATTGCCTTTTCCGCAATAATCGATATCGATAAAATCATTATCCGGCGTAAACAAACGCTCACGCCAACATCCAGAAAGCAATACCGACCTGCGCAACAGAGCCGGATAAATCGTCTGTAGATGTTTATTCCGTAACCACCAAGCCGGTTGGAACGCACTTTGCACTGACATAAGCTAATACATTCAATTGCTCAAGCATTAGATGATATTTTCATTGTTCGATTATGCCATAACCCACTGACGAACGGTTAAGTTGATAATGCCAAGAAAAGTTATACTGTCTCAAATATGACTAAAGGAAAACGCTAATTGTTAGTGCGCCTTTGTTTCTAAACCACATAAAGTAAACGAATTTCTAATTACCGTTTATCTTCCTAATCGTTTTTTCTGTGACCTCTCATCCCGTAAATCATATCCCGCTGTTGTCTGAATATCGTTATGCCCAGCCAGCTGACTTGTCATACTGAAAGCACACTAACTCTAACCGGGTTAACACGCATTATTACGGAATAAACGTATAAAATAACATCAACATTTGAATACCTGATTTTGACCGGAGTTTGCCATTAACACAGCACTGGGCTACACTTTTGTTTCGCAGGCCTCCATTTGACAGAGGGCATGATATGTTAAGATTAATGAGATGGTACCGCATCATACTTTCCCGTCAAGAATATGAATCCGGTGAATTGCACGTACTTTTGGGAGCATTCCATGCCGCCTATATTGCTCGAAATGGACCTGATGGCATGGCGATGCTTGGATGCTGGAGTGATGAAGATTGCTATTTCGTTTATATCACCCCTAGATCAGTGCGTCATATCTTACCTTTACTCGATGCATATTCAGCAAAGCAGAGCAACAGACCTGAAATTGCCCATTTGACTTTGATCTACGGAGATCAATCTACAGGTTCATATTATGAAACCGAATTAGAGGCTTAATACTTTCGCATAGTAAATACCCCGAAATAATCCGACACTATTTACATCAGACTTCAAATTCACGGCACAATTACACACAAAATAACAGACATAAAAAAAGCAGCATCGAATTAACGATAACTGCTTTCTTTATAATATGATGGTGGGTCGTGAGCGATTCGAACGCTCGACCATCGCATTAAAAGTGCGGTGCTCTACCAGCTGAGCTAACGACCCTGTAAAGACTGCCTATTATAAAGATTTTTAAGATTCTGGCAAGTACTTTTTTAACTTTTTTTACTTTTCCTGGTACCGTGTTGGATCCTGAATACCGGCATTACTAAATCCCGCCTTTCTTAATCGACAGGCATCGCATTCCCCACATGCCCTACCGTCGCTATCGGCAGAATAGCAGGATACAGTATGGGCATAGTCTACACCCAGCTCAGCACCTTGCTGAATAATTTCCGCCTTGCTAAGCGAAATCAATGGCGTATGTATGGTAATTGTTTCACCTTCAACGCCGGCTTTGGTTGCCAGGTTTGCCATCTGCTGAAAGGCTTTGATAAATTCCGGTCTGCAATCAGGATAACCTGAATAGTCGACGGCGTTAACACCGATAAAGATATCATGAGCATGCAGCACTTCAGCCCAGCCCAGGGCAAATGACAGGAACACGGTATTTCTAGCCGGTACGTAGGTTACCGGAATGCCTTCCTGTAGCTGTTTGGGCACATCAATATGATCATCGGTTAAGGCTGAACCACCTATGGCGTTTAGACCTAAGCTGATTATTTTGTGATCTTCCACTTGATAATGTTTGGCTATTTTGCCGGCCGCCTGCAGTTCGGCGTTATGCCGCTGGCCGTAATCAAAGCTTAAGGCATAGCATTGATAGCCTTGTTGCTTGGCCAGTGCCAGTACGGTTATGGAGTCTAGTCCGCCGGAAAGCAGGATAATGGCTTTTTTTTGCATAGATGTCGTGCTGTTTTACAATAAAGCGTATTTTGTTAAATCAATTACTTGCCTTGAGCATCCTGCCAAAGGAGTTTATGCAGTTGTATTTGAAACCTGACAGGTAATCGGTCTCTTAGAATTTTTTCCGCCAGCTCGGTCGGATTTTGTATATCCATTGATGGCGAAAATAATAATTCACACCGCTTATCCAGTTCATATTGCTCGATCATCGATTTCGACCACTCATAGTCTTCATCATTTGCAATAACGAACTTTACCTGATCCTGTGGGTTCAAATAGCGGATATTTTGATAATGGTTTCGTTCCTGCTCATTGGAGCTGGGGGTTTTAAGGTCCATTACCTTTACGATGCGCGGATCGACTTCGGATACATCCAGGGCACCGCTGGTTTCCAGCGATACCTGATAACCCTTGTCTGCCAATAATGTCATCAGTTCCTGACAGGCCGGTTGCGCCAATGGCTCGCCGCCAGTGACTGTAACGTATTTGCACTGGTACCGGTCAACATCAGCCAGTATTTCATCCAGGGTCATTTTTTGACCACCGGTAAACGCATATGTGGTATCGCAATAACTGCATCGCAACGGGCAGCCGGTTAAACGGATAAATACTGTCGGCAAACCAACGGTATTCGATTCACCCTGGAGTGAATAGAATATTTCGGTAATTCTTAACGAACTCACGTCAGTTCGCTAGTTGCTGTATTTTCTTATTGGCCAGATGCGCTGCAGTAGTTCCCGGATACCCCACGGTGACTTTGGTAAAATAGTCTCTGGCTTTAACAGGATTGTTTTGATCCATCTCTATTACGCCAAGCTTATATAAAGCATCCGGCACTTTGGTGCTGTTTGGGTAATTTGCCACTAATCTATTAAATGCTTCACGCGCTGAATTAACATCCTTAACTACTTTGTAGGCTTCACCCAGCCAATATTGTGCATTATCTGCATATTCTCCATTGGGATAAGCGCTTAAGAATGCATTAAAATCAGCAATGGCTTTGGTGTTATGACCATTTCTTAAAGTATCGTAGGCATCCTGATATTGTTGCTTTTCATTGCTCGAACTTTCCGTTGGAAGGTCCGCAGGCTTGACAGGCGGAGCGATCTGTACCGGCATGGCTTCCGGTTGTGTCGGGTTCTGTCCTGATGATACATTTTGCATACGCTGATCTAGATCAGCATAAATGTTGTTTTGGCGTTTTTTTAGCTGAGTAATCGCATATGCCTGTTCTTCCACTACGCCTCTTAGTTGTTGCAATTCAACCTGTAACTGCTCCATGCGACCCAGTATTTCATTTAGGGTATCGTTGGATGATGGTTTAGAAGTATAACTTGCCCCACCGACAAAAACGGAGTTATCCACCACCGGCGGCAACGGTTTGGCTTCAGCGAAAACACTGCCGCTAATAGCCGTCAATAACAGACATAAAACGATTTTCATTTAATTTCCTAATACGCTATTTCAACACGACGATTTAGTTGCCAGGCTGCTTCATCATGCCCTGTTGAAGCCGGTTTTTCTTCGCCGTAACTGACTTCATTGATTTGCATGGCCGATACGCCTTGCATTTTTAACATTCTTGAAACGGCTTTAGCCCTTTTTTCACCCAAGGCAATATTGTATTCTCTTGAGCCGCGCTCATCGCCATGACCTTCCAAAGTAATACGCTGTCCAGGATGCGACATCAAATATTGCGCATGCGCAGCAATTACCGGGACAAAATCCTGTTGAACTTCGGCACTGTCATACATAAAGTAGACAGTCAGTTGAGACAATGGATTGTTCAGGTCACTGAATTCGGGCCCTAAAGCACTGATACCTCTACCGGTACCCTGAATTTCGGTTCCTGTTATGCCTGCATCGGCATCATTATAACCGGCTGTTGCAGCTGCATCTCCGCCATTTGCAGTATCACCAGCCTCAGTAGCATCACTGTTAAACAGACTACACGCCGATAACATAGTTAGCGTTAGCACACCCACCATCAAGGTTTGAACAATTTTCATCTTCATTTTCTCCAAAATGTAAGCTTTGTTTAGTCAGACAGAAATTCTGCCTAACCTTAATAAAACAATTAATATCATAAAAAACTATGGTCCCCAGGCGGGTTCTCTAACATCACCATGGCTGAGCATTAATTTCTGATGCATTCTACCATCAACAGAAACTGCAGATAAAACTCCTCTATAGCGTTTTTGTGATGCATATAAAACCATTTGACCATTTGGTGAAAAACTGGGGGCTTCATCCAGTCGCCCTGGCGTTAGTATATTGATCGCCTTGCTGGCAACGTCCATCACCGCGATCCGATAATCACCACGGTTGGCATGAACCATGACAATACTTTTGCCATCCGGCGAGAAACGGCCTCTGGCATTATAATCGCCCTCGAAAGTTAGCCTGGACACTCTTCCGCCTGCGCTGGGCATCATATAAAGCTGCGGTTTACCGCCCCGATCGGAGGTAAAGATGATATAACGACCATCCGGCGACCAGCCGGGTTCCGTATCGATCGCATAGCTTCGGGTCATTTTTACAAACGCGCCGGTGGCCAGATTTACTTTGTAAATGTCCGGACTGCCGTCTTTGGATAAAGTCAGCGCTAACTGTTTACCATCCGGCGACCAGGCGGGCGCACCGTTAATACCGTTAAAATCTGAGATTCTTACCCGCTTGCCGGTGGCCAGGGTTTGGATATAAACAGCGGGCTTTCTTTTTTCAAACGAAACATAGGCTATTTTTTTACCGTCCGGTGACCAGGCTGGTGACATAATCGGTTCAACCGAAGCGACAATGGTTTTGGGGTTATAGCCGTCAACATCCGCTACTTCCAATTTATATACTTTGCGCTTATTGGCACTGGTCACGCTGGTAATGTAGGCAATTTTGCTGCCGAATGAGCCTTTTATACCGGTCAGCTTTTGGTAGACAATATCGCTCACTTTATGCGCCGCATTACGCAGTTCTTTGGCCGGTGCCGTCATGCGATACCCCATCAACTGTTCATGTTTGTAGACATCGAATAACTGAAATTGAATGTTATACAACGCACCTTGCTGACTTACCTGGCCAATCAGTAAAAACTCCTGCCCCAGTGCTTTCCAGTTTCTGAACCGAATAACGGACGCATTGGTTGGCCGGGTTAACATATCGCGAACAGGTAAAGCTTTAAAATAACCGCTAAGACCCAAATCCGATTGAACTATGGTTGACACATTGACCGGTGGCTGTGCTGTCGCTCCCTGCCAGGAGAAAGGCACCACCGCAATGGGTACTGCACTTTCTATCCCTTCGGTAATTTCTATGGATAATTCGGCCTGACTGTTGTGCGTATACAAAACACACAAGGCGGTCAGGAATATATTTCTTAATAAAACAGTCACTCGCCTACCTCGCACCTATAAACCATACGTTATTTTACTATTACACCATTGTTTAACTGGGTTTAAAAACAAATGTGAACGATCTAAAGTTATTCTCAAATAATCCTCTATCGCTTGGTACCGGTAACGGATCGGCTTTTCTAACCGCATTTGCCGCCGAACGATCAAAAATTGCATTACCACTGCTTTTAATAACCCTGGCATCCATTACCGTTCCATTAGGTAATAATTTTGCTCGAATTGTACACTGCATGCCTTTAACAGCAGAAGGAGGCCTGATCCAGCTACGGGTCACTTTTTGCATAATCGCCTGTTTGACTGATATCATCGCCTGCCGGTCCTGTTCAGCTTTTATTCTGGCCGCTTCCGCTTCTTGCGCCGCTTTCAGTTCCGCTTCAGCCTTCAGACGGGCAGCTTCAGCTTTTTTCTTTGCTTCAGCCAGGCGTTTTCTTTTTGCCTCTGCTTCGCGTTTTTTCTTGGCTTCGGCTTTTTTTCTGGCGTCCTCTTTTTGTTTTTCCTGCTTCCGCTTTTCAGCTTCCGCCTTCTGCTTTTTTATTTTAGCCAGTCGTGCCGCTTCCAATGCTTTCTGCTTGTCTAACTCTGCTGCTTTCTTTTTCGCTGCGGCTTCTTCCTGCTTTCTTTTTTCCGCCAGTTCTTTTACTTGTTTCTCTTCAGCAAGCCTTTTTTGCTTTAACTTTTCCAGTTGTTGCTCTTGCTGCTCACGCTCTTTTTGCAGGCGCTGCTGATCTTTTTTCGCCTGTTGCTTTTTATTTTGTTCCTGCTCTTGCAAACGCTTGGCTTCTGCCTGCACCTCGGTTTCATCCAATAATGAGGCTTGAATAATTTCCGGTACCGGTTTGGATTTTACCGTTTGCTGTTTTGATTCAAAGCTAAACGTGAAGACAACTAATAGAAAAAGATGTAATGTTAACGCCAGAACTAAAGGTATACTGTATTTTTGCTGAAATTCCATCATTACCATCATTCGTCTGGACTGGTCATTAACCCCACACTGGGTACACCGGCATTTTTTAGCGCTGCCATTACGGTCACCACTTTGCCATAAGCAACGTCTCTATCTCCACGCACAAACACTTGAGTTTTAGGCTTGTTTCTTAATACGGCTGCGACTCTAATCAATAATTCTTTGGCTTGCACCGGCTCGTCTTCGTGATCACCAATATCTATAAAAAATTCTCCCTGTTTATTGACCGAAACAACGACCGGCGGTTCATTTTTTTGTTCTACCGTTGCCGCCTCGGCCTGAGGCAGGTCTACCTCCACCCCGGTTTGCAATAACGGTGCGGTAATCATAAAAATAATCAACAGAACCAAGGTGACATCAATGTACGGCACGACATTGATCTCTGCCATTGGCTTCCTGCGTGCAACTCTTCTGCTCATTAATTATGTGCCTGTCTTTGCAGTAACACGACAAATTCGTCAGCAAACAATTCATATCGCCCGGCCAGCTTATCCAGTCGGGTTGAATACCGGTTATAAGCGATAACCGCCGGAATAGCTGCAAACAAACCAATCGCCGTGGCGATTAATGCTTCGGCAATGCCCGGTGCGACCTGAGCCAGTGTTGCTTGCTGAACGTTACCCAAGGAACGGAAGGAATTCATAATCCCCCACACCGTACCGAACAGACCGACATAAGGGCTGGTTGAACCGACGGTTGCCAAAAAAGGCAAATGTTCGTCAAGCCGGTCAAGCTCACGCGTTAATTCTATCCGCATGGCTCTTTGGGCATTTTCAACTTGTACCGATGGCTCTACATCCTGTTTTTTCCGCATTCTGGAAAATTCTTTATAGCCGGCCAGAAAGATATTTTCTATGCCTTCCGGCTCACGTTCTGTTGATGCCAATTGTTTATATAAATCAGACAGCTCAACACCGGACCAAAACTGATCTTCAAAGTCATCGGTAATTTCTGTTGCCAGCTTGAGTTCCTTGTATTTGGCAAAAATAAAGGTCCAGGAAGTAACCGATGCCGCCAACAGGATTAACATCACCAGTTGAACGACAAAACTGGCCTGGGCAACAAGATGGATTATGGATAAATCTGTATTCATTGGAACTGCTCTAGTAATTGTTCAGGAATAACTTTTGGGCGCATCGTTTCCGCATCTAAGCAGGCAATGCGGATTTCGGCTTTATTTAACACCTTTTCGCCTTTAACAATTGTTTGTTGAAAGTTCAAACTGGCTTTTTTCGCCTGCGTCACTTCCGCGGTTACATTCAACAGCTCATTAAAACGAGCCGGAATTAAATAATCTATCTGTACAGAGCGCACAACAAAAATAACCCCTTCACGCACAATCAAATCATCCTGCTCGTAGCCCATTGCCCTGAGCATTTCTGTACGGGCACGCTCATAAAACTTTAAGTAATTGGCATAAAAGACCACACCACCGGCATCGGTGTCTTCATAATACACCCGAACCGGCCAATTAAATTCTCTCATCATTTCATGCTCTGTAATGTAAACATCAGGTAAACAAATCCATATTAACCGCTTCGTCTTTAATTTCCGGTACTTTAAGGCCAAAATGCAAATACGCTTTTTGTGTCACTACCCGCCCCCTCGGTGTACGCATAATGAAACCTTGCTGAATTAAAAACGGCTCCAGGACATCCTCTATAGTACCGCGCTCCTCACTGATGGCTGCAGCAATACTGTCTAGCCCGACCGGGCCGCCGTCAAAGTTGTCAATCATGGTCTTGAGTAATTTTCGATCCAACGAATCAAAACCGGCATGATCCACTTTTAACATTTCTAAAGCCAGTTGCGCGATATTCTCGGTAACATGACCATCGCCTTTTACTTCGGCATAATCTCTGACTCTGCGCAGCAATCGATTGGCAATACGTGGGGTACCTCTGGAGCGACGGGCAATTTCATTGGCTCCCTCCTGATCCATGTCAATGCCTAACATATTTGATGACCGCATCACGATTTGGGCCAACTCTTCAACAGTATAAAACTCTAGACGCTGGACGATGCCAAAGCGGTCCCGTAACGGCGACGTCAGCAAACCGGCTCTGGTGGTTGCCCCGACCAGTGTAAATGGTGGCAAATCGAGTTTTATCGATCGCGCAGCCGGACCTTCACCGATCATTATATCGATCTGGTAATCTTCCATTGCCGGATACAGTACTTCTTCGACGACCGGACTTAAGCGGTGAATTTCGTCGATAAATAACACATCATGCGCTTCAAGATTGGTTAATAAAGCGGCCAAATCACCGGCTTTATCCAGTACCGGCCCGGAGGTCTGACGAATATGCACACCCATTTCAGTGGCAATAATATTGGCCAGGGTGGTTTTACCCAAGCCAGGCGGACCGAAAATAAGCACATGATCCAAGGCTTCCTGCCGTGAACTGGCAGCCTTGATAAAAATTTCCATCTGGGTGCGCAATTCCTTTTGTCCAATGTAATCCTGCAGGCGCTTGGGACGAATGGCACGATCGATGCGCTCTTCCTCGGAACTGCCCTGGGCGGTTATTAAACGATCGCTTTCGATCATTTAGCCGCTCCCTGCAATGCCTGGCGAATAATATCTTCACAGCTTTTATCTTCAGCTTTGATAGACTGCACCATTTTCTGAGCATCCAGCGGTTTATAGCCTAAGGCACAGAGTGCACTGATCGCTTCCTGTTTTGGATTTGCCTGTTGAACGCTTGCCGTATCAGCCTCTATATTTGATAGTGAGCTTGATTCATCCAGCTTGGGTAGACGATCCTGCATTTCTATAATCAAGCGCTCGGCGGTTTTTTTTCCCACCCCCGGCAGACGAACCAACGCCTGGGTATCATGATCATGAATGCAACGCTGGAATTCTTCGGCACTCTGCCCGGACAAAATCGTCAATGCCAATTTAGGCCCGACGCCGTTCACTTTTATCAAGGTTCTGAACATTAACCGGTCAGCCTGACTGATAAAGCCAAATAAAATATGCGCATCTTCCCTGACCACCAGATGCGTGTGCAGTTTTACTGACTCACCCAGTTGCGGCAGACTATAAAAAGTGGTCATTGGCGCTTCTATTTCATATCCCACTCCATTGACATCCATAACTAATAAAGGGGGCGTTTTTTCGACCAGTTTCCCTTGTAAAAAACCTATCATTTCAACATACTCGTATTAAATCGCCGCTCTGTTTGTTGATAATGGGCATGACACAGACAAATTCCCAGCGCATCACTGGCATCTATCTGCAACTCGCCCTGAATAGACAGCAGAATTTTGACCATATGCTGTACCTGTGTTTTTTCCGCACTGCCTTTACCGACCAGTGCCTGCTTGACCTGTCTGGCAGCATATTCGACCACCGGCAAATCTTTTGCCACTGCCGCACAAATAGCCGCGCCCCGAGCCTGCCCAAGCTTTAAAGCAGAATCGGCATTTTTATGCATAAATACCTGCTCTATCGCTACCTGATCGGGTTGATACTGCTCGATCACCTGACTGATATCTGAAAATATTTGTTTGAGTCGGTCTGGGAAGTTGTCCGCTTTTACCCGAATACTGCCGCTGACAATATATTTAGTATCTCGCCCGTTACTGTCAATGATCCCGAATCCGGTAATTCTGGAACCGGGATCGATCCCTAAAATCCTGCTCAATGCATTGTCATCCTGAATCGGCAAAGCTTATTCCGCTTCGCTGAGTTGCTCCATGATTTCAGCACTGATATCGGCATTGGAATAAACATTTTGTACATCATCCAGATCTTCCAGGCGATCGATCAAACGCAACATTTTTTCGGCGCCTTTAAGATCCAATTCGGTATTATTATCCGCCTGCATGGTAACTTCTGAGTTTTCAGCCTCAAAATCTGCTGCCGCCATGGCCTCTTTTACTTCCAGATAGGCTTCCGGTGTAGTATAGACATCAACTGAGCCATCGTCATTGGTCACAATATCTTCCGCCCCAGCGTCCAAAGCCACTTCCATCACGGCATCTTCATCCACTGACGGCGGATAACTGAGAATACCGACTTTATTAAACATATACGCGACAGAACCATCAGTACCCAGATTACCTCCTGCCTTGGTAAAAGCATGACGAACCTCAGCCACAGTACGGTTACGGTTATCGGTTAAACAATCCACCATCACCGCAGTACCACCCGGACCATAACCTTCATAACGAACTTCTTCGTAGTTGACCGAATCTAGTGCACCCGTTGCTTTTTTAATGGTGTTGTCAATAGTATCACGCTTCATATTGGCGCCGAGCGCCTTATCTATCGCTGTACGCAGAGTCGGATTATTTGATGGATCTCCTCCTCCCATCTTAGCCGCTACTGAAATTTCACGAATCAGTTTGGTGAAAATTTTTCCGCGCTTGGCGTCCTGAGCACCTTTACGATGTTTAATATTAGCCCATTTACTATGTCCAGCCATTGTGTCTCTCTAAAACGTTTATAAATAATTTAATTTTAACATCCTGTTTGATGCTTATCGAATTTATAGATGTGGCAGTACAGCAGTTAGAGAGGCTTGCTTAACAAATATATCGGCCTGATCCAGTACAATCGCCCGCTCAACCACACCACCAAAGCCGATCACATCGGCTCCAGCCTGTTTGGCTTCCAGGTCTGTTTTACCATCCCCAATCATTACCATTTTATGTTGAGCATGATTTATTTGACGACAGATTTCTGCCTTGCCACCGGTTTTTGCCAAGACCGATTGCCGGTCAAAACCGGCATATTCTCCTTCTGCATCAAACAGTACATCAACCGCATGCACATTTGATTCCGGTAGCTGCAGTATCTCTGCCATCGGTAGAATAGCCTGACGGATACCGCCACTGATGATATGTACTTGTTTGCCTTGAGTCATCAAAGTCTTAAACACATCATCCACACCCTCAACTTTATTGGCTATATATTGCTCAGCAAGCCAGGCAATCATGGCTTGATTCGGCTTAATCATGGCCAAACGTTTTTCATAGACAGATTCCAACGCCACTATGCCTTCCATTGCCTGCTGAGTCAGTTGATCTATTTCATGCCCCAATCCGGCATGGTGAGCCAACTCATCGATACCTTCAATACTGCTCAAGGTGCTGTCAAAGTCAAAACAGACGATGTCATAACTCATAGTTCAACCTGAGTAGCACAATCCACGGCTTGAATATCACATAATTGTTTCAGCAAATCATTCGATAACGGCTCGGAAATAGTCATCACTGCCATCGCCTGTTTATGTTCACCCTCTTCACTCACCTGCATTCTGGTGATATTGATCTGAGCATTCCCCAGCACCGTAGTGATGGCTGAAATAACTCCAGGTTTGTCGTCATGTCTGGTGATCAGCAAGATACCTTCCGGCACCACTTCAATCTCAAAATGATTAACGCTGACTAACCGTGGATGGCAGCCGCCCAGTAAAGTTCCTGATAATTCGATACTGGAATCATCATAATGCCCCACCAGTTTAACCACAGATAAATAATCCTGCGTTTCTTCAGTTTTTGATTCCAACAGGGATATGCCCTGTCTTTTGGCCAAACCTAAGGCATTCACACTATTAACCGGAGTGGAGAACTGTCCGGCTAAAACCCCGACCAGCGCTTCCACCGAAACCGGACGAACTTCTGCTTCCGCCGCTTTGCCCATCAATACCACTTCCAGTTGTTTTAACGGTTTTTCCGATAAGGCAGCCAGCATACGTGCCAGTTTGTTTGCCAGAATCATAAACTGACGCGCTTTTTGTAATTCTTCGGCTGACTGTCTGGGCAGGTTTAATGCATTGACCGCTTCACCTGTAGTCAGATAAGTCACCGCCTGACGCGCAATTTCCACACTTACCGCCACTTGCGCTTCGCGTGTCGACGCACCCAAATGCGGGGTAAAGACTATGTTGTCCAATGTCAGTAACGGAGAATCCTTCGGCGGCTCATTTTCATATACATCCAACGCTGCACCGGCTATATCGCCATTGCTTAAAGCATCATATAAAGCCTGCTCATCAATTAAACCGCCGCGGGCACAGTTAATGATCATGGCGGTTTTTTTCATCTGCTGTAATTGCTCACGGCCGATAATGCCGCGGGTTTTTTCGATTAACGGACAATGCAGGGAAATATAGTCCGCTTGTTTAACCAGTTCATCCAGCGCTACCGGCTCTACACAGTATTGTTCAAAAACTTCCGGCGTGACCATAGGATCATGCGCAATTACTCTCATTTTCATGCCTTGCGCTCGTTGTGCCACAATTCGGCCGATGGTGCCAAATCCGATAATTGCCAGCGTTTTATGGGCAACTTCCGCCCCCACCAGCTTGGACCGCTCCCACAAGCCCTCTCTTACCGAACGATTGGCAATCGGCAAATGTCTGCTCAAAGACATCATATGTGCAATGGCCAGCTCTGCAGTCGTGGTGGCATTGGCATCCGGCGTATTCATCACAATAATACCCTGCTCGGTTGCCGCTGGAATATCTACATTATCGACACCAATACCGGCACGTCCAACCAGCTTAAGATTTTTGGCTGCCTGAAGTACCTTTTGAGTTACTTTGGTGTCACTGCGAATTAAAATCGCCTCATAATCGCCGATAATGTCACAAAGCCCCTGTTCATCCAAACCGGTTTCAATATGAATTTGTATATCAGGCTGGTCATTTAAAAAATTAATACCCGCTTCTGCCAACTTGTCTGAAATAAGGATTTTATGCATTTTTATCAATACCGAATAAATAGGGAAACGAAAGTCTATAAGGATAAAACAATATGCCTTTAAAACGAAGTTCTAGTTTATAAAATCGCATAGCTTAGCAGCTTTGATATAATTACTGAATTACCTTGCATAATTAAACCAACATGTCAGAGCAATCTTCGTCTTTTTTATCTATTACCGCCTGGAAACAAAGACTGGTTTTTTGGTTAGGTGCCATCATCGTCGGCTTTCTAATCGTTATAATGACCACGCTTAGCGAATGGGCAGGTCAACTCTATCGAGACATGTCATCTCTTTATCCCTGGTTTAATTCAGTTATTGCACCTATTGGTTTGGGCCTGACCGCATGGATAACTTTCCGATTTTTTCCCGGCACTGAGCGTAGCGGCATTCCTCAGGTTAAAGTTGCCTTGGAAATTTCTGACCAGCTTAGCCAAAGAAACAAACTTATTTCACTTAAAATTGCGCTAGGCAACCTGTTCTTACCGATTATGGGGTTACTTTCCGGTGCGTCGGTCGGCTTTGGCGGTCCGGCAGTACAGGTCGGCGCTTCATTAATGGCATCAATGGGTAAAGCCACCAAATTCCCGGCCCATTATATGGAAAAAGGTCTGATCCTGGCTGGCAGTGCCGCCGGTTTTGCCGCCATGTTCAGTGCACCGCTGGCCGGCATTATGTTTGCCATTGAAGAAATGGGCCGAGCACTGGAAGAACAGGTAAGCAGTTTAGTCTTAACTGCCATTGTTTTTTCCGGTGTCACCGCTTATGCCCTATTAAACAGTTATATTTTCTTTACAGATAAATCGTTTGTTATGCCTTTTGGCTATAGCTGGCTGGCCATCCCATTATGTGGAGTTATTGGCGGCTTTTTAGGCGGCCTGTTCAGTAAAATTATTATTGCCGGTGGCCGATTAATCAGCCGCTCGGGTGTTTCTATTGTTTTAATAGCGATTCTCTGTGGTTCCATCATTGCTGCACTGGGCTATTATTCGCATGGTGACACCTTTGGTACCGGTTATCAGCAGGCCAAGGCAATTTTAACCGACACGGAAATAATGGATCCTTTATATCCATTGCTAAAAATGTTGGCAACCATAGTCACTTTTTTTAGCGGCATTCCCAGTGGGGTTTTTGTCCCGTCCATTGCCACCGGAGCCGGATTCGGAGTTAATTTGGCACACTGGTTCCCTATTGCGCCCATTTCCGCCATGGTGCTGTTAACCATAACCGCGTATTTTTCCGGTATGCTGCAGTCGCCTTTAACCTCCTTTGTTATTGTGATGGAAATAACCGACTGCCACGAAATCCTGATTCCGTTAATGGCGGCCTCATTCTTTGCTACCGGCACGTCCAAATTAATCAATCAAAAACCGCTATATCGCGCCCTGTGCGACAGTTATAGTCACCCGGATGCCAGTAAAACAGTTGAAGAGAACGTCGAAAAAAATGAAAATTAAAAACTGGCTTATTGTATTTGTTTTAATAATTGTTATTGCCGGGCTGAGCTGGTTCTTCAGTCAAAGCACTCCAGCACCTGACGTCAGCTTTACCACGATAAAAAACAAACAGATAGAATTATCCGCTCTTCACGGAAAACCCGTTTTAGTGACCTTTTGGGCCACCGATTGTCCAGGCTGCATTGCGGAAATCCCACATTTAATCGAACTGTATCAACAATACCACGGACAGGGATTAGAAATCATTGCCGTGGCGATGTATTATGACCCGCCCAATCATGTCGTCAACATGAGCGAGGCCAAACAGTTGCCTTACCCTATTGCCCTGGATTTAATGGGCGAACATGCAAAAGCTTTTGGCGGTGTACAATTAACACCAACAACTTTTTTAATTAACCCGGAAGGCTATATTGCCCTTCAGAAAATCGGCGCTTTTGATATCACTGATATGAAACAACGTATCGAAACACTACTTACCCCACAAGGATAAACCTATGCTCTGGCTTAAAGCTTTTCATTTAATATTTATGGTGGCCTGGTTTGCGGGACTGTTTTATTTACCCAGACTTTATGTCTATCACGCCATGAGCGAAGACGATGTCAGCAATGAACGTTTTAAGGTGATGGAGCGTAAATTATTCTTTGGCATCATGACACCCAGCATGATATTGACTTTTTTCTTCGGCATTTGGATGCTGATTGATTACGCCTGGGCAGCCTATGCCAGCAGCGGATGGCTGCACGCAAAATTGTTTTTATTGTTTTTACTGGTGGTCTACCATGGTTTTTGCGGCAAATGGTTATTTGATTTTAAACATGACCGCAACCGGAAGTCGCACGTATATTATCGCTGGATAAATGAAATACCGGTTTTATTTTTATTGGGTATTATTATTTTGGCAGTCGTTCGTCCCTTCTGACCTAGTACACATAAAAAAGCCGCTTGTGTCACCCCAAGCGGCTTTTTAATTAGACATCATTAGACATCATTGCCTCACTTTATTTAGTAAGCCGCGTCTTTCATTGTGGTTGCAACCAGACCATAAGCTGTCGCCCAGGCATCCCTGACATCATCATTAAAGGCATCCCCCAAACCCTGCTCCAGGGTCCATAAGAAAGCGGCTCCTACGGTATCATAATGCTCCGGCCTCACCCCGTACTCAACATGACGCTTTCCCATATCTTGCAACACAGGGACTACAGCGTCCAGTTTTGTTAATGAACTGACCACCACATTTAATGAAGTCATTAACTTTTCTCCCTGTTCAACCATATCACCTTTAAATAACGGTTTAACACTTGGATCCATTTCAAACAAACGCCCGTAAAACAGTTCCGCAGCCCTCTCTTTAATGGGTTTAACCATCTCCCAGGTATCTTGTACCAGTTTGATTTGCGCTGAAGAGATTGGACCGTCAGCTTCATCCCTGTAAACCGAAGCCTCAGGTCTGGCACCGGACATATTATCTTTCATTAACAGTAATATTAAACCTAACAAGACAGGTATAATTATGAATTCCATCAGCTCACCTCTATTTTTATAATTATTAGTTTTTGAATTCACCGTCCCTAGCATTAATGTTTTAATATCGATTCAAAATCGACTCAGAATAGTAACACTAATTTTTACAGCAATAAACCACCTAAGGGCTTGTCATCAAGTCACGAAATTTATCGATCTAAAAGTTGATAATTCATTTATCGTAATTGACACTTTTGTACAAAATATCTGTAAACAGAGCCATGCAGGTATACCTGTTACACCAATTATTTATATCACCGAACAACCATTGCATGAGAATTTTCCATCACTTTAAAAAAAATAGACCAAAAGACGTACAAAAGACAAACAATAGTTTCATTATCAATGACCTGGAAATAAGGCTATTGCAATCCCGCTAACGCCCAGGTTATACAGACCAAATATTCAGATATAATTTTTCTTAACATTCACTATCTTTACGGTTCTTTGATCAGTTTAATCGTGATACGCTTAGCAACTTTTTTTGGATAACGAATAATAACTATGTCTTACAAACGTCCGGTTGTGCTTTCTTTTTCCGGTCATGATCCTTGTGGAGGAGCAGGTGTTCAGGCTGATATTGAAACTTTAATCAGCCACCAGTGCCATGCTGTCAGTGTTATTACTGCTTTGACTGAACAAGACACCAAGAATGTAAAAAAAATCATCCCGCAATTACCGGGGGATATTATCAGCCAGGCTGATACTTTATTTAATGATCTTGATATCCAGGCCATTAAAATAGGCTTGATCGGGCACCTTGACACCGCTCAGGCCATACACAATATTTTACTGCGCTACCCTGATATTCCGGTAATTTTAGATCCGGTTTTAGCTGCAGGCGGGGGCACCCCGTTGGCAAATGAACAATTGATAGAAGCCATTGTCGATTTATTATTACCCTGCACCACTGTTTTAACTCCGAACAGCAATGAAGCCCGGTTATTGGCAGGTATAGATGATATTGAAGAAGCGGCCTTAACTTTGCTGGATGAAGGCAGTGAATATGTTTTGGTTACCGGCAGCCACGAAGACACACCGTCAGTTTGCAATCAATTGTATGCCGACAATGAATGCATTGAACGTTTTAACTGGGATCGGTTACCGGACAGTTATCACGGCTCCGGCTGCACACTGGCCAGCAGTATTACTGCATTAATTGCCCATGGCCTGACACCGGTTACAGCAATTAAAGAGGCTCAGGAATATACTTGGAATGCCCTGAAAAATGCCTATCATTCAGGTAAAGGCCAACATATTCCTAATCGTCTTTTTTGGATAGAAGAAACCACATGATTTTGCCCAAGCAAGGCCTTTATGCCATCACCCAAACAGAGAATAAAACCTCTGCCGACATTGTTAATCATGTTGCTGCGGCGATTAAAGGCGGAGCGTGTATTATTCAATATAGAGATAAAACATCGGCAGATGTACTTGATATCGCCAAACAATTGGCTGTTTTATGCCAATTTCATCAAGTGCCGTTAATTATCAATGATGATGTAGCGTTGGCACTTGCGGTCAACGCAGATGGAGTACATCTGGGCAAGGAGGATGGTGATATATTACAAGCCAGAGAAAAACTGGGACCGGATGCAATTATCGGTGTGTCTTGCTATAACTCGATAGAACGAGCACAACGGGCTCAAGAACAAGGCGCCAGCTACGTTGCTTTTGGCCGGTTTTTCCCGTCCGGCACCAAACCGTTGGCGGCACCTGCCGACATCAGCACACTGACTGCAGCCAAACAATGTATACAGTTACCTATTGTTGCCATTGGCGGCATTCTGCCCGCTAACGGTGGTCAATTGATCGAAGCCGGAGCCGATATTCTGGCGGTGATCGGCGGCATTTTCGACCACCAGCCCGAACAATCCGCTCGTGCGTATCAGGCATTATTCAAGAATTGATGAAAATACTGTTGATTATCTGTCTTGCCTTACTTGCATCTTGTGCAAAGCATACAGTAGTATCTAGTCAACGCTTAAGTGACGGTAAGGAAATAGCTTTTGCCCGCAGCAAAGGCAATTGTCTGGCCTGTCATAAAATTGCCGATGGTGAGTCCCCCGGTAATATTGGCCCGGAGCTTTTAAACTTGCCTGCTCGCTTTAACAGCAAGCAACAGCTAAAGGCGCAAATCTGGGATGCAACGCAGTTTAATCCACAGACCAGTATGCCGCCCTTTGGCAAAAACAAGATTCTCACTGAACATGAAATAGATCAGTTGGTCGATTATTTATGGATATTAAAATAGGAGCCTGAATGAAACCCGGCAGCCGCAGACAATTCATCAAAAAATCGATATCATTAACCGCCTATACCGCTGCGATGGCAACCGGTTTTTTCAATCCTCAATTAACTTATGCCAACTGGCTGGCTGAAGATTTTGCGACTAATACACTGGATGAAACCATTAAGCGCTTGTTTGCTGATCAATCCATCAGCGACACCAATAAAATAAAAATAAAACTGCCCAGAATTGCCGAAAATGGTGCCGTGGTACCCATTAAAGTTACCAGCACCCTGGATAATGTCGATACGATTTCTATTCTGGTGGAAAAAAACCCAGTGCCGTTAGCAGCAATTTTCAATTTATCACCCGCTGTCGACGCCTTTGTTTCCGCTCGAATTAAAATGGCAGAAACCTGCGATGTTATCGCCGTAGTCAGAGCAGAAGGCCAGCTTTACAGCAGCCGAAAAAAGGTTAAAGTCACCATCGGCGGCTGCGGGGGTTAACATGTCCAGCATCAAGATTCGCAGTAAACGCATGGATGGCAAAACCCAGATCAGGACACTGATCGCGCATCCGATGGAACATGGTCGCAACCGTGATAAAACGACCAATGAACTGATTCCAGCCCACTTTATTCAGGAACTGGAAGTCAGGCATAATGATAACATTATTATTGCCAGCAGCATGGCTGGCAGCATAGCCAAAGACCCCTACTTTGCCTTTATGCTTAACGGTGGTGAGCCCGGCGATAAGATCACCATCAGCTGGAAAGATAACCAAGGCAATTCAGATACTCAGGATCATCGCATCAAGTAGCCCGTTATTAAAATTTCAGTATAAAACCCAAATGAGTTTTTATACGGAAAGGAGAAATGTGTTTGTTAAAATACTGTTTAAGCTTGCTTATGCTATTACTAACCAGCCCCGCTTTCGCCAGTTCGGCGCAACAGGATTTAAAAGACTTCCGACAGCATTATCAGCAATTGTTTCCACAATTGAGCTTGCAGGATTATGCTGACGGCATTTATGCAATTGACCCTATTTCCAGGGAATCCTGGCTCGCCATCAATGAGTTTCCACCGTATGAAACCGGACTGGATGAAGGTAGGATACTGTTTCACCAGGCATTTAAAGACGGACATCATTACGCTGACTGCTTTGCCAACCAAGGCATTGGCATTGCACATTTATATCCGGTTTGGGATAGTCAAAAGGCTCAGGTCGTTACGCTGGCCCGTGCGATTAATAACTGTCGAATTAAACATCAGGAAGCCCCCCTGCCCTATAAAAAAGGAGCGCTGGTGAAAATTCTTGCCTTTATGGCCTATACCTCACGCGGCAAGACCATCCGGATAAATATCCCTGACAATGATCCCAGAGCTCAGGCCGCGTACCAACAAGGTAAAGATTATTATTATCAACGCCGCGGACAGTTGAATTTTTCCTGTGCCAGTTGCCATGTACAAAATGCCGGGAAATATATTCGTTCGGAAATGCTTAGTCCATCATTGGGTCATACCAGTCACTGGCCGACTTATCGGTTAAAATGGGGTGAGTTAGGCAGCCTGCACCGACGTTTTATCGGTTGTCATCAACAAATACGTGCACCGGCACCTAAAGCGCAAAGCACAGGCTTAAGCAATCTGGAATATTTTTTAACTTATATGGCTAACGGTATAAAACTTAACGGCCCCGGCACACGAAAATGATTGATACTCAAGCTGCCTGTACCGATATATTTGAACCCGGACTAATCCCGGTCAAAACCGCCAGACACTATATCCTTAATAAGGTTTTGCAGATAAAAGAAAGTGAATGCCTGCCGATTGAACACGCCACACACCGCATACTGGCTGAAGAAATTATCGCACCGTTTAACGTTCCATCCCATACAAATTCAGCTGTCGACGGATATGCACTGCACAGTAAAGATTTACCTTCGGTGGACGAAAAACAATTAAACATCCAGGGTTATGCCTTTGCCGGCCAGCCCTACACTGACAAAACGGCGACGGGTGCCTGTATCCGCATTATGACTGGAGCGCCCTTACCGCCGGGTCTTGATACCATTATTATGCAGGAACATGTCAGCCAGCAAGGTGATGTCATTACCATTGATACGCACCATAAAGCCGGACAGAATATCCGTCATGCAGGAGAAGATATCAAACAAGGACAAGCGGTTTTATTGCCGGGAAGATATCTGACTCCGGCAGATATCGGCCTGTGTGCATCAATGGGAATCTGCGAAATTAAAGTTAAACGCAGATTGCGTTGCGCCATTGCCTCTACCGGTAATGAAGTCTGTAGTCCGGGAGAACACATTGGTCAGGGGGGTATTTATGACAGTAACCGATATAGCTTATTGGCAGCACTTGATCACCCACGTATCGAAACCATCGACCTGGGTATTATTGCCGATAACGAACAGGCTTTATTAACTTGCTTTAACGAGGCCAGTGAATATGCAGACCTGATTATTTCATCGGGCGGTGTATCTGTTGGCGAAGCCGATTACACCAAATCGGCACTTAAGGGAAACGGTCAGATTAATTTTTGGAAAGTAGCAATAAAGCCAGGCAGACCACTGGCTTTTGGCAAACTGAATGATACCGATTTCTTTGGTCTGCCGGGCAACCCGGTCGCGGTGATGGTGACTTTTTATCAATTTGTCTTACCTGCTATCGAAACCATGTTGGGTATAACCGACCGCCCTATTCGTCCTAGTTTTTTAGCCAAATGCACTGAAAATCTGCGCAAAAGGCCTGGTCGAACAGAAGTACAACGCGGCATTATCGAACAAGATAAAACCGGCCAATGGTTGGTTAAAAGCACTGGCAAACAAGGCTCAGGTATTTTGACCTCCATGAGCCAAGCTAATGCCTTTATTATTCTGGAGCATGAACGGGAAGATATTAAGGCTGGTGAGTATATTACGGTGCAGCCTTTTTCAGGTTTACTTTAAACTGAAAAACGGTTAATTTTTAATCCCGATCCCTTTATTTAACAGATATAAACTAAAACCGCCCAGGATAATAATAAAGCCACCGGTCATCAAAAAGGCAATCTGAATATCCACATCGCTGATGCCGATCAGGCCATACCGAAAGGCGTTTATCATATACAGGATTGGGTTGCCCAATGAAATGGTCTGCCAAATCTCCGGCAACATGGAAACCGAATAAAAGACCCCGCCCAGATAACTTAACGGGGTCAAGATAAAATTCGGGATAATGGAAATATCATCAAAACTATCGGCGAATACAGCATTGATAAACCCTGCCAGCGCAAATAATGTTGCCGTCAAGAAAGCAACCGCTAAGGCGATAAAAATATTGTTAACGCTCAATTGAGCAAAAAATAACGAAATAATGGTCACCACCAAACCTACCATCATGCCACGGGCAATACCGCCACAGATATAACCGGCCAGAATCACCCAATTCGGTACCGGCGCCACCAGTAGCTCTTCAATATGACGTTGAAATTTGGTGGAATAAAAAGAAGACACCACGTTGGAATAGGAATGACTGATCACAGACATTAAAATTACGCCCGGAACAATATAATCCATATAACTGGCGCCACTTACCGTACCGATACGGTCACCGATGAGTTTACCAAAAATCAGAAAATACAGTGCCGTGGTAATGGCTGGCGGCAGTAAAGTTTGCGGCCAGATTCGGGTAAAACGGCATATTTCTTTAATGACAATAGTACGAAAAGCAATGGAGTTATTCATGACTCCGACTCTTCAAGTTTGGTACCTACCAGATCCATAAACAATTGCTCCAAGCGGTTGGATTTATTTTTTAAACTCAGCACTTTAATATTTTTGTCGGATAAGCTGGCAAATAATTCATTTAGACTACGCGTTTTTGGGACCGCGACATTTAAAGCATAATCATCTATTTTTTCAATCTGGTAAGCATCAATTTCTGGCGCAACGGATATCGGTTCAGCCAAATCCAGCACAAAATGATTCACATGTAACCGGGCTAACAGGCTTTTCATATCAGTATTTTCGACGATCTGCCCTTGATTAATAATGGCAATATTGCGACATAAACTTTCCGCCTCTTCCAGATAATGTGTAGTGAGAATAATGGTTGTGCCTTGCTTGTTGACCTGCTCCATCATTGCCCACATCGAGCGGCGAATTTCTATATCAACACCTGCCGTTGGTTCGTCCAGAATCAGTAACTTGGGATTATGCACCATGGCCCTGGCTATCATAACCCGGCGTTTCATACCACCGGACAGCCTTCTGGAAACGGTATCGCGCTGGTCCCATAAATCCATTTGTTTTAAACAAGTTTCTGTATTGATTAAAGCCTGATTACGCGGTATTCCGTAATATCCGGCCTGATTCAACACGATCTGCTTAACCGTTTCAAACTGATTAAAATTCACCTCCTGTGGCACCAGTCCAATACAGCTTTTTGCCAAGTCTTTTTCGGCCTGTAAATCATGGCCAAAAATACTCACCGAGCCACTACTGGCGTTCACCAGTGAACTGATGATACCGATACTGGTCGATTTTCCGGCCCCATTGGGGCCTAACAGCGCAAAAAAATCGCCGACCTGCACATCCAGGTCGATTCCTTTCAGTGCTTCAAAGCCATTACTGTAGGTTTTTTTAAGATTACGGATTGATAAGGCAGTCATATAACCAACTATTTCTTAACGCGAGACTGTAATTTAGGTTAAATTAATGTGAATTCCCACGGATTCAACTCAAACGAGCCAACAAAAACCCTGTAATTTTATCAGAAATATACTTTGCGCGACCAAGTTTTCATTTTTTATCAAATCTGACTTTTTTTGCTGATAGCAAGCATAAACCCGTTTGCACGGAGTATAATTATCAACTCGTAAATTGACTGGAATACCTGTGCCAAATAAACGACCTGAAATTGTCGCCGCTGTTGACCTTGGTTCCAACAGCTTCCATATGATCGTATGTAATATTAACGACGGCAAACTCCAAACCGTGGATCGATTAAGAGAAATGGTACGGCTTGCTTCCGGCCTGGATGAGGACAAATATCTGGATAAGCCTACGCAAACCAAAGCACTGGAGTGCCTGCAACGTTTTGGACAACGTATCAATGGATTCCCCCCTGGTAGTGTCAGCATTGTCGGCACTAATACCCTGCGTACAGCCAAAAATTCCAAGCAGTTTTTAAAAAAGGCTCGTAAGGCATTAGGACACCCCATTCATATTATTTCCGGTATTGAAGAGGCCCGGTTGATTTATCAGGGAGTCGCACACAGCCTGGTCAGCAATGCCAATACCCGTTTTGTTATGGATATTGGTGGTGGCAGCACCGAATATATTATTGGAACCGACGATAAACCCAAGTTTAAAGAGAGCTTGAACATGGGCTGTGTTTCAGTCAGCAATGCTTTTTTTAAAGATGGCAGGGTCTCAAAATCAGCCTTTAATCAAGCAGTTTTATTTGCCGAACAAAAACTGGAACCGATTCAAAAGCGTTTCAACCAAAGCAACTGGGATGAAGCTATCGGTGCCTCCGGAAGCTTACGCGCAATCCATAAAGTCTTGCAAGCGACAAAATGGAGCAATAACGGAATTACACTGAAAGGTCTAGACATACTGGTCAACCATATTATTGATAAAGGCCATGTAAACGAACTTAACCTCCCAGACCTGGACACCGAGCGATTACCGGTTTTCCCAGGCGGTGTAGCCATCGTCTATGCCTCATTTAAAACTCTAAATATCCGGCAGATGTCTGTTTCTGACGGCGCACTTAGAGAAGGTTTAATTCATGATCTGCTGGGCCGGATTTATAACCATGATATCCGCTCGGAAACTGTTAAAGCCCTGGCCAGTCGTTATCATACAGACCACAATCACGCCAAGAGTATTAAGAAGACAGTCAATCTTATGTTCTCTCAAATCGAAGACCGTTATAGCGATGAAGAAAGAACGGAAATTTTTCAGTTCTTAAACTGGGCGGCAGATTTACATGAAATTGGTTTGGACATTGCTCATAATCAATATCATAAACACAGTGCCTATATCATTGAAAATGCCGATTTAGCTGGCTTTTCACGCCAGGATCAAACCCTGTTAGCGACAATGGTCTTGTTTCATAGACGTAAACTATCGGCCAAACAATTTGAAAACCTGCCCACCCCCTGGAATTTCATGGCGCTGCTGCCTACTGTTTTATTAAGACTAGCTGTTCTACTGCATAGAAACAGAAATGACGCGGAACTACCCACCTTTGAAATAAAGATTAAAAAAAGTAAAATTGAGCTCAGCTTTGCAGAACACTGGCTGGAGCAAGCGCCATTAACACTGGCCGACTTAACTCAAGAGGCCGCGTATTTGAAAGCCGCCAAAATCAAATTGAAGTTTTCATAACAGCAACATGCTGACGTCGTTACGCATCTTCTTTTTTTATTTAACCGCCCCGATTGTCCTGCTTGGTCTGCTACTGTTTTTTGCATTAGACAGCAGACCACTGGTAAAACTTACCAACCATAATCAATTAACTCAGCAGGACATTCAACGGGCCAGACAAATACTAAACTCGACAAAGCCCAGCCATCATAATTTAACCACCCTGTCTTTAACCGAAAAAGACCTGAATATTGCTCTTAATTACCTGTTAAACAGAAACATAAAAAGTTCATCATACATCCATCTGGATGACGATTTAGTCAACTTTAATATTAGCCTGCAGATACCGGGCAATCATTTTTTTGGTCATTATTTAAACTTTCGTTTCAAGTTGATCAAAAATGAAGGCTACCCCAGTATAAGCGCCTTAATCATTGGAAAAATTAAAATTGCTGATGAATTTGCCGGTTTAATCATTGAAAATATCATCAAACACTCCCCTCTTCAGCAATACTACATCCTGGCCACACAGCATATTAGAAATATTCAGATCAGTGCCCATCAAATTAATATTACCTATCAGTCTGACGGCACCCCCACTACAGCAATTTTCGCCCAAACCGTGACCAATCCAGCACTGGTCATTTACCAGCAGAAAATAGTCAATATAGTCAATGAGCATGACTCACGCTGGAGATTGTCGATTGCCGATCTTATGCAACCTCTTTTTAAGCTTGCTTATCAGCGTTCAACGCCAGAAACCGCTATCGATGAAAACCGTAGTGTTATTTTTGCTCTGAGCAGCTATATCAATAAAAAAGATATTCAAGCCTACCTGCCTCTTAACCTGATTACCGACCCGGTGAAGCAACACCCGGCGTTTATGTATCAAAGAATCGATATGAGCAAACACTTTATTGCTTCTGCCGCTTTAACGGCAACCGGCGTTGGAGTGATAGCCCAAATGCTGGGGCAGGAAAAAGAATTACGCGATGCCCAAACCGGCAGCGGCTTTAGCTTTATAGACCTGGCCGGTGACCGGGCCGGTATGTATTTTGGTCAATATGCCACGTCATCAGCCGAAAATGCCAGGCAGTTACAACTAAAAATGTCGCAGATAACAAGTTACCGCGCATTTATGCCCGATGTTACCGATCTACCGGAAAATATGAACGAGCAGCAGTTTAAATCTCGTTTTGGCTCCGTGTATAGCCAAGCCTACCAAAACATGCTTAAAGTGATTGATCAGCGTGTCAGCCAGGCGGATATCTATCAATAAAAAAGGGCAACTTCAAGGAAGCCGCCCTTTTTGTGTGCCTAATAAAGGCTATAACTTTATTTCAATTACTTATTAAAAGTAGTACCCGGTGTTCCGGGTAAAGCCGGCATAGACTGTTTAGGAAATTCTCCGGTTAAAGCATTCAGGAAGGCAACGATATCGCTAATTTCATCATTAGATAAATCTTTATCCAACTGCAATTTAGCCATTAACTTTACCGCATCATCCAGTGTTTTTACCGAGCCATTGTGAAAATAAGGTGCAGTTAATGCCACATTACGCAAGGTAGGCACTTTCCACATATGTTCATCTTCAGCTTTGCCGGTAACTTCAGCTAAACCTTTGTCTTTTTTAAAATGATACTGCGCTTCAAAATAACCATTGCTGTTAATTGGAAATTTTTGGAAAGTTCCGGCACCATTTAATGCAGGGCCACTGTGACAATTGGTGCAGCCCAATTCAGCCACTTTATTCATACCCCGCACTTGCTGTTCAGTTAATGCCTTTTTATCGCCTTTCACATATTTATCAAAAGCACTGTTTGGGGTAATCAGTGTTCTTTCATAAGCAGCAATCGCTTTTGTGGCATTATCTTTAGAAATAGAGTTCTCGCCAAATGCTTGATGAAATGCGTGCTTATAACCATCAATTGTTTTTAAACGAGCAACAACATCGTCCCAGCTTTTCATCCCCATTTCAATAGGGTTGGTAACAGGACCGGCTGCCTGAGCTTCCAGACTAGGAGCGCGACCATCCCAGAATTGAACTGCATTAAAGGCCGCATTCCAGACAGTTGGCGCACTACGGCCGCCCACCTGGCCATTAACCCCCATAGAACCGGCACGGTTATCTTCACCACCTAACATAGTGTTATGGCATGATGCACAAGCCACCGTACCAGTAGATGATAGACGTGGATCATGATAAAGCATTTTACCTAACTCAACTTTAGCAGCTGTCGTAGGATTATCTGCGGGTGCCGGTGCTTTTGTGGGTAACGCTTCCCAGGCTGAAGCGACCGATACAGACCCGGCCAAAGCCAATGCTGTAATCAGCGAACGTGTTTTAAACATACCTTCCTCCAAATATTATTATTGATTTTGATGCATAGTGAGTTCAATCAAATCCTCAATTGAATTGTAAGCCATGCTTTAGGCCAGGTAAAATCTAATTGATACAAAATCTATTAATAATTGAATATAAGTGCCATCTTATCGGCTTCAAATTTAATATCGTTCAGCCTGCTGCCCGGTATAACCTTTATATATAAACTACACTTTAAAGTACAAAGGCAGGAAGTCAAACCTAAGTAACAAAGGTAAGTGACAAAATTTGTCAGTTATTGAAATTTTTTTTCACTTATGCATTTTTGTTGTAACGATGGATAGCCTTCCTTAAAACCTCTATAACGAGCAAAAATGTGAAACACATAACACTTTACATTATTACTTAAGATAATTAAGCCAATAATTAGTCAATCACAGTTAAAAATATTTTTTTGGCATAGCCATTGCTTTATTCACATTGCTTACTAAAATTCCACTATCCAAAAGGAAAACATTATGAAAAAAGTACAACAAGGTTTTACACTTATCGAATTGATGATCGTTGTTGCGATTATCGGTATTTTGGCAGCTGTTGCGATTCCGGCTTACCAAGATTACATTGGTCGTGCCCAGGTTGCTGAAGCGGTTCAGTTGTTAGGTGGATTGAAAACACCTGTGGAAGAAAGACTGGGAACACAAAACAATACAAATATAGATTTATCCGACTTTAGAGTTGGAGGTAACTATGTTTCTACCATCACACATGGCGATGACTCAGACACCTTTGTTGCAGTCTTTAAAAGTTCTGGGGTAAATACAGGCTTGGTAGGTAAAAAACTAGACTTAACTATCACACGTTCAACTGGAATCTGGCTTTGTGGTCGCGGTACTGACACTGATGTCGACGCAAGGTACTTACCTTCTAGCTGTAAAAACTAATTACAATTGAAATTTCTTTCAATAAAGAGCCGCTTAATAGCGGCTCTTTCTTTATTAATTATCCCTTGCATAACCATATATACTCCCCATTTAAATGGTTATTTTATTCTTGATGACTGGCCAAACTTATCTCCGCTCAGCAGAATACCATCATCATATAGCCTAAAAGATATAATAAATTACATTGCAATAAATAACTCAGGACAACTTGGAAGACCGGTCGCCCTTTTTAGTTTTGCCATGCAAGCTGGACATTGGCCCGATAACCCTTCAGCCTTTAAAGCAATTAACTTATTAATCCATTTAATTAATGGATGTTTAATTGGATTTATCAGCCATAAGCTTTTAATAAACAAAAATAATTATGATACTAAATTAAAATATCTGCCATTTGTCATTGCGAGCTTATGGTTAATACAGCCTATTCATATCTCGACAGTGTTATATACCGTCCAAAGAATGACACTGCTTATGGCTTTTTTTAGCCTTTTGACGTTAACCGGATATATTATAGGAAGAAGCTATTGCACAGACAAATCACATTATAAAGGCTATATAATATGTACACTATCCCTTATATTTGGTGTTGTACTGTCTACGTTTAGTAAAGAAAATGGAGTTTTAGTTATAGTATATATTTCAATCATTGAATTAACTATATTACATAACACAAAAAATTTACATAAGAACTGGAATAAATGGTTATGGTTATTTATTTATTTCCCAATTATACTAGGTACAATATATTTTATAACACAGATTCCAAATTATAATCATGGCCATAATATAAAAAATTACACTATAACCGAACACCTACTAACAGAATCTAGAATTTTATCTGAGTATATTGGAAAAATATTATTACCCAGGCCCAATTCCTTTGGACTTTTCTTCGATGATTATCAAATATCCAAGAGCCTGATCGATCCCATATCAACTCTTTTCTATAGCTTATTGAGCCTATCAGCAATATGTTATTCGCTATTATTTATAAACAGAAAACCTATATTTTCTTTCTCAATACTCTGGTATTTCGCCGGTCATTCACTGGAATCAAGCGTTATACCAGTAGAGCTATACTTTGAACATAGAAATTATCTCCCATCTTTTGGAATTTTGTTTGGCATTTGCGTTGCAATGTTATCAGTTTATAAATATATAAAAAGTATTTATATTAAATATGCATTAACTTTATTTTTTATTTCTTATTACTGTTTAGTTTTTGTTATCGGATTTAATGAAGCAAAACTATGGACTTTGCCAAGACAACAATCATTGAACTGGCAAAAGGAACATCCCTTTTCGAAGAGAGCAAATGCATATGCGGCACAAACCTGGGTCAACCTAAATTATCCTTTAAAAGCGGATGAAATTCTTAAAAAATTGGTCAAATTTGATTCTTTAGATAGTTCACCTCACTTAATGCGCCTGGAATTAAACTGTATTATTCAGCATTTATCAGAAAAAGAAATTGATGATATACATAACACACTACCAAGTACTAAATCGGATTATGCAGCAGCCGAAGCAGCTTTAAAGTTAACAAAAAGATGGATAAAAAAACAATGTTCAAATATTTCAACATTTGAAATGGAATACATACTAAGATCTATTCTTAAAAATACACAAAGAAACATTGTTGAAATATCGTTAAGCAGCACCCTCAGTCTTTTCCTCGCTGCAAGCGGACAATACGACAAAGCGCAAACCTTTCTAGACGGTCAATTAAAGAAAAAACCAGATACAAAAGATTATATTTTACTGAAAATCAGGTGGGCGATTGCAAACAAACAATACGATGACGCCCTAAGATGGATAGAACAAAACAAAACAAATGTTAACAAACTTAAACTGTTCAATATAAACTTTTTAAATCGATTAAATGAAATGGAAAAAGACATATACCAACTAAAAAGAAATGCAAACACTTAAACTAAAAAATTGCGCATATTTAGCAACTGTTTTAATTGTAACCATCTTATGCTTCATGCCGGGACTCAATGGTTTCTTTATCTTTGACGATTATGCCAGTATCACACACGAACAGTTCTTAAAACTTAACATTTTTAATTTTGAAAATTTTGTTGAAATCATCTCTTCAGGTCATTCAGGCCCGCTAAAACGTCCAATCAGTATTTTAAGCTTTGCTGCCAATATAAATTTTACCGGTCTTGATCCCTTTCCTCTTAAAATAACCAATTTGGTTATTCATTTATTTAATGGAGTTTTTGTTTTTTTAATCAGCAGAAAACTAATTACACAGATTGACTATAAAATAAACGCAAGTTTTTTTGCCTTATTTGTATGCTCCATTTTTTTGCTACATCCACTGACAATAACCAGTGTCCTGTATATTGTACAAAGAATGACCAGCTTATCAGCCTTTTTCTGCCTGGTTGGTATTTATTGCTATATATTGGGGCGCAGCCTTAACCCCGGCTTTAAAAGCTATTCTTTAATTTTTTCTGCATTTATTGTTTTTACTCCACTAGCCGCATTCAGTAAAGAAAATGGTGCTTTACTGCCTTGGTACTTATTTTTGATTGAAATTCTGTTTTTTCGCTTTGAAAGTTCAAACAGATTTTTTAGTCGCACGCTAATAATTTGTGCCTCTTTATCGATTATTTTACCAATTCTGATAATAATTTTATATTACACACCCATTTCCGAATGGATTATTGCCGGCTACAATTATAGAGATTTCACTATTTATGAGCGTCTGTTAACTGAAACAAGAGTCCTTAGCTTTTATCTGCAACTTATTTTGTTTCCTTATATCAATGAAATGGGATTATTTCATGATGACCTGTTAATTTCGACTTCACTCACCACCCCTATTTCGACCTTATATTCAAGCTGTCTGATTCTAAGTTTAATTATATTATCTTTAATTTATTTAAGAAAATTCACAATCTTTTCTTTTGGTATTCTATTTTTCCTTTTAGGTCATAGCATCGAATCTACGATTCTGGCACTGGAACTAGCCCATGAGCATAGAAACTACCTACCCATGTTCAGTATTATTTTTATGATTAGTTATTATATTTTTAAACTAATTCCATATGTTTCTAAACGTTACAGCTATTTTATTTTTGGGAGTATTCTGTTTTTTTTAGGCTTCAGTACTGCTATCCGTGCCGGTCAATGGGGTGATAGTCTTTTATTACCATTAGTTGAAGTTCGTAATCATCCTAATTCTTATAGAGCAAACCACGAATTAGCAAAAAATTATCTTTTTCTTGCTGAAAAGACAACTGAAAAAAAAGAAAAATACGAAAATCTATCAATTATGTATATTAACCAGGCTTATTTTTTAAGAAAAAATAAAGCTGAAGTAATTTTAGATCTCATACATTATTACTATCTTAACCATAAAATTGTACCTGATAGTTTATATCAATTGCTCTACCAATCAATTAATTACAGCCCGACTAATATAAAGCTTATTGTTAAACTAAATGCGTTTACCGAATGTGTTATTGAGAAAAAATGTACGCCAACTATCGATCAATTCACAACTATATTTAACAAAATTATGGAGAATGAAAATATTAGTAAAGATAATAAAGCTAAAGCAATTATAAATGTTGCCAAATACAATTTGGCTAATAAAAACATAGTCGAATCGATAAAAAACCTCAAGTTCGCTGTACAAATATCTGATAGATTTGAAACTCGTTTTTTATTAGTTAATACATTGGTTGACTTAAATTTCGTTAATGAAGCTAAACAACAAATTAACTTACTCAATAAACAAGCAGATAATTCTACGAAAATTAAACAATTAACTATACTTAAACGTAAACTTAATTCAAAAATCCTTTAGCCTATGAACCACCCCTCCCTTAGCATTGTCCTTCCAGCCAAAAATGAAGCTCTAAATATCGGTTCCGTTTTAGACAAAATAAAAGAAATACATTCAACTGCTGAAATAATTGTCGTAAATGACGGTTCATCCGACAACACACTCAATATTGCAAAAGAATCAGGTGCTAAAGTTATTACCCATCCCTATAGTCAAGGTAATGGTGCATCGATAAAAACCGGTGCGCGCAATGCACAAGGTGAGGTAATTGTTTTTATGGATGCTGATGGACAACATAAACCGGAAGATATCGGTTTACTTTTGAACAAATTAAATGAAGGATATGACATGGTTATTGGTGCCCGACATAACGATACTCAGGCATCATTTATACGAAAACTGGGCAATAATTTTTATAACCGGTTAGCCAGCCTAATGACCGGTCATAATATTGAAGACTTAACATCCGGTTTTCGTGCTGTAAAAGCAGATAAATTCCGTAAATTCCTATACTTATTACCTAATGGGTTTTCATACCCAACTACAAGTACCATGGCATTTTTCCGCTCGGGTTTTCCTGTAGCATATGTACCCATTCATGCAGGAAAACGCGAAGGCATCAGTCATATAAAAATACTTAAAGACGGTACTCGTTTTTTTATTATTATCCTAAAAATAGGTGCACTTTTCTCGCCTATGCGATTATTTCTACCCGTTAGTGGCAGCGTTTTTATTACCGGTGTAGTCTATTATTTATATACGTTTATCACGGCCGGTAGATTTACCAACATGAGCGCCCTATTGATTTTGTCATCCTTGATTATCTTCTTAATCGGTATTGTTTCTGAACAAATTTCTTCACTTCATTATAAACAAACTAATAACGACTCTATTTAATCTCTTTTATAAAAATAAATATTACATTTATCATTCTTTGAAACCTAATAATGAAAAGAGAAAAAAAACCCGGCTCTTCAAAAAAAAATATTTTATGGTTAACCTCCAGTTACCCAAGATACAAAACTGACAGCGCATCAATATTTCTTAGAAACCTAGCCCAAAATATCTCAAACAGTAATAATGAAATTCATATTCTTTCACCTGATCATATAAGTATTGATACTAGTTATAAAGAAAAGTGGATTAAAAAACACTATTTCCAATACTTCTTCCCGCGTAATAAACAAAATTTAGCTTATGGAGCAGGAATTCTTCCAAATCTAAAAAAAAACAGATGGTTATATTTACAAGCTCCTTTTTTTATAATTAGCATGTTTTATTACACATGGAAACTTATACGCAAAATCCAACCTTCAATTATTCATGCCCATTGGATTTTTCCTCAAGGTTTAGTTGCCGTTATTCTTGGAAATATTTACAAAATTCCCGTAATAACAACTGCGCATGGAGGAGATGCATTTGCTCTCAGGGGCTCAATTCTAGCTATTATAAAACGTTGGACTATAAAAAACAGTACAGCCTGGACAAGCAATACCAACATTACTGCCAATGCCTTTGGTAAAAATATACCACCACCCCATATAATCCCAATGGGCATTGATTACAAAAAGTTTAGCACTGGAAATGCTGAACAACTGAAATTAAACATACCTCAAAATTTAGTAATTTTATTATTTGTTGGTCGTTTAGTTGAAAAAAAAGGCGTTAAGGATCTGCTAACAGCCTATTCATTACTTTCTGAATCTCAAATAGATAAAACGCAATTATGGATTATAGGAGATGGAACTGAGCGGCAAGCCTTGAATACACTTTCAAATTCTCTCAATATAAACAATAAAGTTATTTTTTGGGGAAGACTGCCCAATGAACATTTACCAGATTATTACGCCGCAGCAGATATTTTTATCGCTCCGTCTATAACTGATGATTCGGGAGATACAGAGGGACAAGGAGTAATGTTACTTGAAGCTTTAGCTAGTGGCACACCTATTATCAGTACTACAACAGGCGGAATTAGTGAAGTGATCAGTCATAATGAAACAGGCATATTAGTACAACCTAACTCCCCAAACGAAATCAAATCAGCAATTGAACTTTTACTTAACAGTAATTTATTAAGAACAAAATTTAAGCTTAATGCACAAAACCAAGCAAAAAAATATAATTGGAAAAATATAGCGTATAAATTTAATGATTTATACAAACAATGTCTTTAACAGAGTATTTTCAAAAGTTTCAGCTTGCTCTGACCATAATCGAACCTTTATATCCGGTAACAGTTTTTTATTTATTTGCATAATTAATTTTTCGGGCAGGTCATTTTCAGAATTGAACAATAATTCTCGATGCCCATTTAATACAACCTTCATTACACCAATATTTGCAGCAACTAAAGGCACTTTGCATGCAAGTATTTCAAATAACTTTTGCGGAAAACAATATCTACAGAATAAAGAATCTTTCAAGCAAATAACTGCAACATCAAGCGAATTAATAAAATAAACTATGTTATTATAAGGTATATTTCCCACATATATAACATTACCTAATTTGGGTAAAGATGAATCATGCTTACCAGCTAAAACTAAATTTATATTTCTATCATAAGTACATATTTTTTCATACGCAGTATATAGGTTTTTAATATTTCTCGAGCTATTTAAAGCCCCAAAAGTTCCTATTAAGATAGCATCAGAAGGTAAGTTTAATTTTTTTCTTGCAACATGTTTATCTATAGAGAAAAACTCATTAGAATTAACAGCATTTTCAATTAAAACAACAGTTCCATTTGGTAAATATTTTTTATTAACGTAATCGACCAATGGTTGACTGACACAAACTACAATATCTGCATGTTTGACTGCATAACGGAATAAAGAATTAATTACTGGTATGCGTGTAATTAAAAAACTCTCAAAGTTATCATAAAGATCAACAACATAATTAACTTTAAAGTATTTTGCCAACAAAAAGGATAAAATGATGTTTAAACTGTCTGAACAACCAACAATTACATCAGGCTTAAAATTATTAATTAAAGGAATAATTTTTGCAAAAATTGAAACGATACTGTCGACTATATAATTCGAATTAAATGAATACCAGTTGATATTATTTTCTTTAATAACTAAACCTTGTTTTTTTTTTCTATAACTAATACAAATACCCAGTATTTCATTACCATTTTTGGACATAAAATATGGTATTTCATAAAGTCGACCGTATCGATCATCAAGCAAATCCTTACCAGTATATTGTCTTTTAGAAAAAAACATCACTTTCATTGAATATTCACCATAAGACAGTACATTTTAAATCCACCTTTTATATAGAAGATAAAATAACCAATATACTCTATATGTAATATGCATGAATATAGAATGAGAGTTTTTTATATGAATTTTTCGCTCTTCATTTAATCTGAAAAGAATAGAATCAATATCTTTTCTTGAACTAATACCCAAATCATCCATATAAGACAAAACAATATTTGTTTTTTTTACACGTATTTTTTGAAGGTATGCTCTAAGAAAAAAATCATAATCTAATGCGATTTTAAACTGTAAATCAAAATCACCAATTTTATTAAAAACTTCCCGATGGACTATTGCTGCCTGATGAAGAGCTCCAGTTTTAAAATTCATCCAAAAATTAAAACCTCTTGGTCTTAAAATAATATTATTAGCCCCATAAATTAATCTACATAACAATATTTCATAACCTCGAATTTCAGACATCGCTTCAGATAAAGACTCACTATTTAAAAAATAATCACCACAGTTCATATAAATAACATACTCTCCGGAAGACATCTTTAACCCTTTATTCATTGCATCAGAAATACCTTCGTCTTTTTCACTGACCCAAAAATCAATATCATCAGAATACTCTCTAATCAATTCAATAGTGCCATCTCCAGAACCACCATCAATAATAATATATTCTATATTTGGATAGGTCTGATTAGTTATGCTTATGATTGTGTTTCTTAAACTTTCAAAACCATTATAAACAACGGTAATAATTGATACCTTGGGAATACCAACCGGATAACTTTTATTTTTTTGAGGAATATTTTTTACCAAGCGACACCATACATAAAACACAATGATAATTAATTTTATGAAAAAAATAGGCTAAAGCGTTAACCGTCATCACCTGGAGTTAAATAGTCACCGGGTAATTCACTGACTTGTCTCTGATTAAATCAAATTTTACTTTGTTTCTTTCGCGAAGAAGACACTGGCCTTTTTTAAAATCTCTTTCTGCATGTTTAAATTCATGACTTCTTTACCTAGCCGATTAATGCTACATGCACAACTACTGATAATAAGACACCTTCATCTATTACTCAACCTGCTTCTCTCCCAGCGATAGAGCCAATTACTTGCTATATTCAACTAATTGGCTGCTGTAGTGGTCAAGTAAAACTGGCCACAGTTTAGTAGGCAAACCAGTATTTCTGCTCTGCCGCATTTGGCGATAAACCGCCATTATGTTGATGAGGTCTGACTTGGCTGTAGTAACCAATGATATAGTCGATCACAGCCTGCTTTGCCTCAACAAAAGAACGATAACCTATTTCGGGTACCCATTCTGTCTTTAAGCTTCTAAAGAATCGCTCCATTGGGCTATTGTCCCAACAATTTCCACGGCGACTCATACTTTGTTTAATTTGGTAACGCCAAAGTAACTGGCGAAATTTTCTGCTGGTGTAATGGCTACCTTGATCAGAATGAAACATGACGTTATCAGGCTGCCCCCTGGTTTCAAAGGCCATGGAAAGTGCTTTGCTTGTTAACTCACTGTTTGGTGAGAATGACATAGCCCAACCAATCGGTTTACGCGAAAACAAATCCAGTACTATCGCCAAATAAGACCATCGCTTTCCAGACCAGATATAGGTGACATCACCACACCAAACTTGATTGGGTTTATCGACATTAAACTCCCTTGCCAAATGGTTAGGTATAGCAACATGCTCTCGCGTTGCTTTTTTGTATGCGTGGTTTGGTAACTGACAACTTGTTAGCTCTAACTGCTTCATTAAACGACCAGAACGATAACGACTAAGGGGTAAACCTCGTTGTGTTGAAATGGTAGCAATCGTTCTTTCTCCAGCAGAACCGTTACTTTCACGGTGGATGCTTTTTACCATCGCCAATGTTTTCACATTTTCTGTTGAAAGCCTTCTAGGGCGAGTATTCCAGTATTTATAACTACTTCGGTGAACGTCGAATAATTTGCACAACAGTACAACGCTATAGCTCTCTTTCAGTTGCTTAATCATCGTAAATTGTTCAATGAGTCGGACATCAAGAGAGCGGAAGCCTTTTTTAGAATTTCTTTCTCCAGCTCAATTCGTTTTATCTTTTTTTCAAGTTCTCGTATTTTTAATTGCTCAGGCGTTAGCGGTGTGGCTTTACCAACAATGCCATTGCGCTCGTTACGTAGTTGCCGAACCCATTTATCCATAGTTGATTTACCGACATTCATCGCATCGGCTGCTTCTCGAACTGAATAACCTTGATCGACGACCAATTGAGCGGATTCCAATCTGAATTCTGGTGAAAATTTAGGCCGTGTTTGTTTTGTCATTGTGTCACCTGTTGTGTCTATGAGGTGATAATATCACCTCTTATCAGGTGGCCAAATTTACTGTACCACTACAGTTAGACAAGGGATAAGCCAGGAACTGGATAACCCTGAGGGAGGAGGGTTATCCAGTAAACAGGAATTGAGTAATTTACATATTGTGATAACCGGTTTCTTCGTGCAGCACAATATCCAGACCTTCTTCTTCCTCATCTGGCGATACTCGTAAACCGATTAACTTATCCAGTAATTTAAGGATAATAAAACTGAACAGTGCGCTCCATAAGGCGGTGATAATTATAGCTAATGCCTGTACACCGACTTGATCCATTATACTCACGCCTTCAGCAAGTCCTTGTCCACCTAAGTTTTTAGCGACAAACACACCAGTCAGTAATGAGCCGATAATGCCCCCGACACCATGCACCGGAAAAACATCCAAAGAATCATCTATTTTTAAGGTGCGTTTAATATACTGTGTGGCATAAAAACAGACAAAACCGGCTGTGATGCCTATAAATAAGGCGCCGGCCGGGCCAACAAAGCCGGATGCCGGGGTGATCGTACCTAAACCGGCAACCATACCGGTCACAATACCCAATACACTGGGTTTGCCGAAACGTTTCCATTCGATAAACATCCAGGTTAAAGAGCCGGAGGCTGCACCAATATGAGTCACCAGCATAGCCATACCGGCTGCGCCATCCGCTGTTAATGCACTACCGGCATTAAAACCGAACCAGCCGACCCATAACATGCCCGCACCGGTGACTACCATAGTCATATTATGGGGCGGCATAGCGGTAGTTGGGAAGCCCTTACGATTGCCTAAAACCAAGGCTGAAACCAAAGCAGCGACGCCGGCATTTATATGGATAACAATGCCGCCGGCAAAATCCATAACACCCAGCTTGGCTAGCCATCCGCCACCCCATATCCAGTGACAAACCGGCATGTAGACGATGATCAGCCATAATGCGCTAAACCATAACATGGCAGAGAACTTCATTCTTTCGGCAAAACCACCGACTATTAACGCCGGGGTGATAATAGCAAAAGTCATTTGAAACATGAAAAATACTGTTTCGGGAATATCACCGGTTAAAGAGTCAGTATTCAGGTTTGGCATAAAAATCTTCGATGTGCCACCCAGAAATGGTTGCAGGCTGCCGCCATCAGCAAAAATAAAGCTGTATACACCTGCCAGCCAAAGAATGGAAACAATACAGGTGATAGCAAAGCACTGCATCAAAATGGATAAAACGTTTTTGCTTCTGACCAGGCCGGCATAAAACAGTGAAAGTCCCGGCAGTGTCATAAATAACACCAGTGCGGTTGAGGTTAAGATCCAGGCGGTATTGGCCTGATTTAACTCTGCTGCATAACTGCTTTGAGGGCATAAAAGCAAGCTGCTAAACAGCAAGAAGGTAAACTGTAAGGTTTTGGCAGTAAAATTCATGGGAGTATGTTCAAAATTATTTACAAATGCAGCTTTTTGAAGCAAAAATTGAGCCAACTATAAGTTATTGATTTTTATTGCTATAAGTTTTTAAATGACCTATCGTGGTGCGTGTTGAAAAAATAGCGCACCATAATATGACAGCAGTTTTGGCCTGGATTTATTGGCGATGATTTTTATCGCCCACGAATTTTGTTGTTTTTTCTGATATTAAGAAAATTAAACCGTTATCGTCACAATAAAATTAAAGATTAATGATAACCTGGGTTTAATTACTTAAAAATGCACTACATTGGTGCATTGTTTTATGAAATGTTCATTTTGTTACAGTATGATTTTAACGAATTTATAAAAATAATGTAAAAACAAATGCTTATAGTGTGATTCTTTTGTTTAAAAAATTGGCATATAAACTGCAAATGTTTCAATGTAGCATTGTTTTACAGGAGTAATTGTGCAAAAAAAGATTCTTGATCATTTAAGTGAAGTGGTTCTGTTGTTTGATCAACAACTGAGATTACTCTATATCAATACTTCCGGTGAGATTCTGTTTGCTGATAGTGCTCGGCATTTAAAAGGAATGACTGCACAGCAGCTTTTTAAAGCATCGACGGAAGTTATAGTAAACGATTTGCAGCAGTGCCTTGAAACTGCTGAACCACTGGTTGATCAATGGTTGGATTTTTATCAGTTGGACAGGGTAATTCCGGTTAATTTAAGTGCAACTCCAATAATGCAGGGGCAACAGGTTGTTGAGGTATTGGTGGAACTACAGCAGGTGGATTTACACGTACGTATTTCCCGTGAAGAACAGTTGTTGGCTCAACATAATACTGCACGATTACTAGTGCGCAGTATGGCTCATGAGATAAAAAATCCGTTAGGTGGGTTACGTGGCGCAGCTCAATTGCTGGAAGCAGAGCTAACCAATCCGGTATTAAAAGAGTATACGCAAATTATTATTTCCGAATCTGACCGATTGCAGGCTTTAATGGATAAGATGTTGGGACCCAATATGCTGCCGCAAAAAACCTGGTTGAACATTCATGAGGTTTTGGAGCATGTAAGGCAGTTGATCCAGGTCGAAATGCCGGGACAAATTAAAATTTTGCGTGATTTTGATCCCAGTATTCCAGAGATTGAGGCGGATAAAAACCAGTTGATTCAAGTGGTGTTGAATATTGTCCGTAATGCTGTACAGGCCTTGGGACAAAAGGGTGAGATCATTATGCGCACACGTATACGCAGACAGATGACCATCCGACGGATTCGTTACAAATTAAGTATACAAATTGATATTGTCGATAATGGACCCGGGATCAAGCCCGATATGATTAATCAGATTTTTTACCCGATGATTACCGGACGTGCAGAAGGGACAGGATTAGGACTATCCATTGCACAATCATTGATTAATCTTCATCACGGTATGATCGAGTGCAGCAGCCAGCCGGGTGAGACAGTGTTTTCAATATTATTGCCTTTGGAGAAATTTAATGACTAGGAAGAATGCAGTCTGGGTGGTGGATGACGACAAATCCATACGCTGGGTTTTAGAAAAAGCCTTAACCAAGGCAGATATCGATGCCAGAACTTTTGCGGAAGCAAAGACAATGTTACATGAGCTGGCTAATGAAACTCCCGATGCGTTGATTACTGATATTCGTATGCCAGGTATGGATGGAATAGAGTTATTAACCAAGGTACAGGCGGATTATCCGGACCTGCCGATTATTGTGATGACGGCTCATTCGGATTTGGAAAGTGCAGTATCGGCTTTTCATAGTGGTGCGTTTGAGTATTTACCCAAACCTTTTGACGTCAATGAAGTGGTCAGTATCGTGCAAAGAGCCTGTCTACATGCGGCGCAAAAAAATGAGGTTATTAAAGAACCTCAGGTGCTGGCGGAAACTCCGGAGATTATTGGTGAAGCACCGGCAATGCAAGAGGTTTTTAGGGCCATTGGCCGTTTGGCGCGCTCACCGATCACGGTGTTAATTAATGGTGAGTCGGGGACAGGTAAAGAACTGGTGGCTAAAGCCCTGCATAGACATAGTCCACGAGCAAACAATAATTTTATTGCCTTGAATATGGCGGCAATTCCAAAAGATTTAATGGAATCGGAGTTATTCGGCCATGAAAAAGGTGCTTTTACCGGTGCACAAACCAGACGGGCCGGGCGATTTGAACAGGCTGATGGCGGCACATTGTTTCTGGATGAAATTGGTGATATGCCTGAAGAGTTGCAAACCCGTTTGTTGCGCGTTCTGGCTGATGGTGAGTTTTACCCCGTAGGTTCGCATTCCCCGATAAAAGTGGATGTGCGAATTATTACAGCTACCCACCAAAACCTGGAAGAGCTGGTTAAGGCCGGTCGGTTTAGAGAGGATTTATTTCATCGCCTAAATGTCATTCGTATTCATATTCCGCCTTTACGCGAGCGCAGGCAGGATATAACCTTATTATTGCAGTATTTTTTAGCCCGTGCGGCAACAGAATTAAAGGTGGAAACCAAAACACTGACCAAAGAAGCGGCGGATTATTTGTCCAGCCTGGATTGGCCGGGCAATGTTAGACAGTTAGAAAACACCTGTCGATGGCTAACCGTGATGGCTTCAGGGCGTGAAATTCACATTGATGAGTTACCGCCGGAACTAATGGAAACTACCTCAGCTTCTGAGTCGGCTCCGGAAAGCTGGCAAAATTCATTAAGAAACTGGGTGGACAAACAATTCTTAAGCAAACAACCGGAAGTTGCCAAACATCTGATTCCTGTGGTGGAAACCATATTGATTCAAGCCGCACTAAATCACACTCACGGCCGACGACATGAGGCGGCAATTTTACTGGGTTACGGGCGGAATACATTGACCCGTAAAATCAAAGAGCTTAATTTGGAGTAAATTTCTCTTAAGCGATGTATCTATGAAAAGTCGCAATGATTGAATCTCGTTACTATCAACAAACAATAACCTTATTTTATAATACAACTATTAATTAAGACACTGTCAAATTAAGACTTGATTTTTTGGCATTACGGATAAGTGGCAACCATCAGGTTGCCCATGCCGCTGCATAAAAAATTTTAAATTGTTGTAAACCGTAGAGTTAAACCTAAAATGATCTATTTTTAATTGCGGATTCACTCAAAAGCCCCTGTCACTTTTCTTAATCAAAGGCCTCTACAGCTCTGCTGTCACTATTCACTTCCCTGTGATATCCCGTTGGACTAACTCACCCAAAAAAGCTATTTATGGCGAATAGTTAGTGAACTAAGCGTCAGTTTATTAAAATACACAGTGCAAGAAATGACTTTCTTAGTGACTAATATTTTGAGGTTTGTTCACAGTGTAGTTGTTTTATAGTCTCTTGATTATTAATAAATATTTTCTTACCTGCTGACACTGGGGGCTTAATTTATTCAATTCTTAAATCAATTCAATTTTGGCAGAAATTGAGGGAAAATTGACATTGCGCAAAACAGGTCAGAGGAGGATTATATAAACCAGAAAAAATCATGTTAACCGCCATAGATTTCAATTTATTTATAAGAGAGGTATGGCAATGAATACACCACACTCAATAAGACCAATCGGCATAGTGGCATTTCCCGGGGCAGAAGTCCTTGACATTACTGGGCCCTATGAGGTGTTTTCGTTCGCTAATATTGGCTTACAAAACCAAGGCGTCACCCAGGAGATTTCATATCCGATAACGATTTTTGCTGATCAACCCGGACCCGTGGCAACCTTATCCGGCCTGCAAATTGTCGCAGATAAAAGCTTTAATCAGATTGACGAAACCTACGATACTTTGTTAATACCAGGCGGCTTTCCGGAAGCGGTCTTAGCCAACCAGCAGTTACAGGATTTAATAAAAGACATGGCGCCCAAAGTTCGACGGCTGGTATCTGTTTGCACTGGAGCTTTTTTGTTAGCTGAAAGCGGTCTTCTAGACGGCTGTAAAGCAACAACCCACTGGAACTGGTGTCGCGAATTTAGCGAAAAATATCCCCGGGTAAATCTTGAACCGGACCGAATCTTTGTCAAGGATGGGAATATCCATACTTCCGGAGGTATTACTTCAGGTATCGATCTTACTTTGGCTATGGTGGAGGCCGATTGGGGGCAGGCGTTGGCCTTGCATGTTGCACGGTTTTTGGTGATGTTTCTTAAACGACCCGGCGGTCAATCACAGTTTAGCAGTTATCTTACCTGCGAGGCGACAAACCGAGCCGATTTGCGTGATCTACAGTCATGGATTATGTTGCATCCCGAGAAGGACCTGAGGGTGGAAACGCTTGCCGAACGCGTAGCAATGAGTCCACGTAATTTTGCCCGGCAATTTATCTCGGAAACAGGAATAACGCCTGCCAAATTTGTGGAAATGGTGCGTATTGATGCAGCCCGAAATTTCCTAGAAACGACAAAATTATCGATTGATACCATTGCCGGTAATGCCGGATTTAAAGATACCGAAAACATGCGACGAGCTTTCTTGCGTCAACTGGGTGTTAACCCTAGTGATTATCGTAAACGGTTTGGTCGATGCATTCCTGATAATTATGTAACGGTTAAGGGTAAAGAGTATGAACGAACTCAATTCGGCAGTGATCCCTATTGAAAAAAAGCTGTTTTTATGAACTGTGGTTCGCCACGTAAAAAGAAATGTTTCGATAAGGAATGCAAATAATTTAATGCCTGTACAGTTCTTTGTTGTTAACTGGTAGACGGGGCGTAATTACTTTCCATAGAAACTCAGGAGGAATTGTATGCGTATTTTATTACTTTCATCAGCATTTTCCGGTTTGACACAACGCTTTTATACTGAACTTAATGATGCCGGATATGTTGTATCGGTTGAATTGCATCATGGCGATATTAAGTTACTCATCGAAGGTGTCGAGTTGTTCAAGCCGGATTTAATCGTCTGTCCTTTTCTAACAAAAAAAATTCCGGCCGAAATTTATGAAAATTATACCTGTCTGATTGTCCACCCCGGAATAGAAGGTGATCGAGGACCTTCCTCATTAGACTGGGCCATTCAAAACGGTGAGGCTGAATGGGGCGTAACACTGATGGAAGCTCAGGAAGAAATGGATCTGGGGGATATCTGGGCAAAAAAAGTCTTCCCTATGCGTAATACAACTAAAAGCAGTTTGTTTAATCGCGAAGTCACACAAGCTGCAGTGGACTGTTTATGGGAGGCTTTAACCTATTTTAAAGCCCCTGATTTTAAACCTACAGCGTTGGATTATAACAACCCCAGGGTTAAAGGACGGTTGCAACCGGCTATAAAACAACAAGACCGTGCCATTGATTGGAATAAACAAACAACCGATGAGATTTTAAGGCATATTCATGCGGCCGATGGAAGTCCGGGCGTTTTAGATCTAATCAATAACCAGGCTGTTTATTTATACAATGCTTATAAAGAAGAAAGTTTAACCGGAAAAGCCGGTGACATTATTGCAACGGCAAATAATGCTATATGTAGGGCAACCATAGACGGTGCTGTTTGGATAGGACATTTAAAACCACAATCTGATGCCGGTGAAAAAGCAATTAAATTGCCTGCAACTTTTGTTCTTAAAGACTATTTAGAGTCTGTTAACGGCTCAGCTTCAGAGTTAATTCAACCTATTCAAAATATAGACATTGATTACAGCCAAGAAGGAAAAACACTTCCCTGTCAGGAGGTCTGGTATCAAACGGATAACAGAATCGCTTATCTTTATTCCTCATTTCACAATGGTGGCATGAGCACCGAGCAGTGCCGGTTGTTACTCTCAGTGTATAAACATATTATCACCTTAGATGTGGATGTAATTGTCTTGATGGGAGGAGAAGAATGCTGGTCTAACGGGATACATCTGAATCATATAGAAGCTGCTGATGACCCTGCCGAAGAGTCATGGCTTAATATAAATGCCATCGATGACATCATTCTACAAATAATCAACACCCTGGATAAAGTTACCATTTCAGCGCTTTCGGGTAGTGCCGGAGCCGGGGGGGCAATACTGGCATTGGCGACCGATAAAACATTTGTCAGGGAAGGTGTCATTTTAAATCCTCATTATAAAAACATGGGGCAGCTGTTCGGTTCTGAATATTGGACCTATTTATTACCGAAAAGGGTCGGTGAAAAAATGGCGGCCACTTTAACAGAGGAGGAAAGGTTGCCCATCAGTGCCAAAAAAGCATGGCGTATTGGACTGGTTAATAAAGTACTGGATAAAGATCATAAGATTTTTAGTGCTCAAATAAAACATTTGGCCAGTGCTTATATTGCAGATAAAATCCTGTTACAAAAAACTTTAGAGGAAAAAGCCAAAACAAGGTGCTTTGATGAAGGGGAAAAACCACTGACCACCTATCGACAATTTGAATTAACTCAAATGCATGCAAATTTTTATACTAATGATGACTATCATCAGGCAAGAAGAAACTTTGTTTATAAAATCAGTGATCAGAAAACACCGGAAAATATTGCCATACATAGACAAAAAGACGGCTTAGGCCATCTGGCAGCAATGGGAAGTCTGAGTCATTTCGTGTGGCAACAACAATATGAGATGGGAGACAATGTAACGGACAGCCAGCATAAAAATCTCTTCGTCCTGGCCGAAAGCCTGTTTTCATCAAGAACAAAAATTGAGTTATTACAACATATCAAGCTGTTCTATTTACATGTGAAAGAACATTTTAATGTAGAAGAAACATTAATGAAAAAACATCATTATCACGATTATCATAATCATGAAATAGAGCATTCTAAAATGCTAAAAGAAATAACCCAAATGAACCGAAAAATTAATGATGATGAATGGGAAAAAAGTGAGGTACAGAATTTTATCGATACATGGGGGAAGCATATTATCCATTCTGATATGACTTTTCATCAATATATGAAACTGCAGATTTCATAGGATATTTTGAGTCTGTCAAGAAACAAACCTGCTCCAGGCTTTGTAAAGTTTTTACATTCAGGAGACGAACAATGAGCAATATATTTAAACGTAAACATTCCAATGAAGAAGTTAGCCTAATTCATATGGGGAAAATGGAAAAAAGCAATGAAACGGTTGCAATTTATGAAGTAGAGGCCGACAGGACTATTTTGGTCATGCCCTTAAGTGAATTTAATCATTACTTTGAACAACATGAATTTTGTCAACATGATCATTTTTCAGAGCATAATTTATCATTAGGCGTTGGTTTAAAGCAGTCCGGTTAACAGATCAAGAGTTTTATCCCGTTGCTAAATGCCATTAAGTAGTGTCGGTGTCTAACCGACTCTTTAAGTAGCCACGCTTGGTTACTGAGTATCAGAGCGGATTGCCGGGAGTGTTTGTTCCCGGCTGTTCATATAGACTTTGGTTTTTTTGATAGAGATTTTTAGAGATTTTAAAGGTATTTCGCTGAAATACATCCATTTCTGAATGATAATGAATCAGTTTATTGTACTGATGACAGTTGGGAATTTAGCAACGTTAGGATAAGTTCCTGAGCTTTAGCAATCATACCCCGTTATCTTTACAAAATGGTGAAAATCTGGTGCCAATAATTCGCTAAGGCAGAAAGTGTGCCTGTTATTTTGTATTGCAGGTTATTTAACCTAAAAACTAGGATATTAGGCGCTATGCTAGAGGATATCAAAGTCCAGACTTTCTTGATTATACGTAATACAAGGACTGCTTATTACCTTGCTTCCATTAACTATTCGCTTATGCTTAAATAAGCAATAGATCATCTTAGTGTCGGGGCTGTATGTTTAAACTATTTGTTGTAGGCTTACTGTTGGGGCTGAGTGCATGTTCGCATGTTCCCAAGGGCATAAGAAAAGCACCTACGCCAAATGTTCAGATGGCGGATGCAGTGAGAAATTTTACTGCTAACCGCGGGCATCAAGTTCGATGGGGCGGTTTTATAATTGACATGGAAAACCTGGCAAACCAGTCGATTATACAAATTATGGCCTATCCACTGAACAGGTATGGAAAACCGAATTTAAAACATGAAGCCCTGGGTCGATTTATGGTTAAAACGGAGAAATTTCTCGATCCCGCCATTTACAGCAACAGTAAAGATACTCAGGTGACGATTCTAGGTTTACTGATCGATGAAACCACGCTGATGGTTGGTCAAAAGAAACTCAAGTTACCTGTGGTCGAACTGCAGCAGATTTACCTGTGGCCCAAATATCAGCCTCGTGAATATCCGCTTTATTACGATCCGTACCCCTTCGGGAGTTATCGGTATTTTGGTTACCCTTATCGGTGTTATTATTTTCCTGACTATTAAATTTAGTTTCATCATTATTTATACCATACAAAAGTAGGCGCTTTTTGTTGGGAAAGTTGATTTATTAAGATGAAAATTAATAACGGTTGGCCTGGAAAAGAGTGGCAGATGCCTAATTATTTTAATCGTGGGCGTCCCTAAAAAAGGTTTTGTTTTCTTTTGAGTCGACATGAGAAAACGAAGGACTTTTCTCCCTAGTGATATAGAGTCAATATGAGGAAAGTCAAATAATAGTTTGCTTCTAATCTAAAGCGACATTATATTTGAGCTATATGAATATAATTCACTTGTCATCTTATAAAGCTTTACGACAATTATTGAAACCTTCAGTTATTGTCGTAGGGATGGTGGTGGGCTCTATATCGATATTTTGGCCGGAACCGCTGAATGCCGAGGATGTTGAGGTGAGAGTATTCAGTTTGAGTGAACAATATCGGCAATTTTCCCGCGCGGATTTACGTGAAATATTTTTCGGGCGTCAGACACAATGGCCGGATGGCACATCATTGAGAGTTTTTGTTCTACCTGACAAACACCCCGTTCATATTCGCTTCTCTAAAGAAATACTGGGAATTTATCCATATCAATTACGTTCTGCCTGGGACAGAATGGTTTTTTCCGGGACCGGAACGCCGCCTGTTGCAGTGGATTCGCTTGAAGAAATGCAAATGCAGTTAAAGAAAACGCCGGGGGCAATCGGTTATGTTGAAGAATAGGAGAATGTATATGGAGATACGGAATACATTAATGTGTTACCGCAAAGCGATTCAGGGAGTCCTTATTGCCTTATTGTTTGGCGGGTTACCCAATTATGGTATGGCTCTGGAAATTGGCTTGGGCGACTGGCAGGCTCACGGTTTTTTCAGTCAGGGTTATACTTTGACTTCTAAATACCATGTTTTCGGGCAAAGTCGTGATGGCGGTAGTTTGGACTTTACTGAAGTCGGCATTAATATCTTAGGCCATATCACGCCGAATTTACTTATGGCCGGACAGGGTTTATACCGGTCAGCCGGCGGCTCGGACCGGGAAGATTTTCGATTGGATTTTGCCAATCTTGATTACCATTTGGCACTAGGAAAGAATATGACTGCCGGTATAAGGGCGGGGCGGGTTAAAAATCCGTTTGGTCTCTATAACGATACCCGAGATGTCGTCTGGACCCGACCCGGTGTAATGATGCCCCAATCTGTTTATTTCGATTCGTTGGCACTACGGCAAGCAATGATCTCTTCTGACGGCGGTGTATTATATGGGCGCTATGCGATCGGAGACCATGCCGTGACAACCGAGTTTGTGGTATCCGAACCGTTAGATGATCAAGGTGGTGCAACTGCTTTTTTGACCGGTATTCCGAATGTTAGAGGAAAACTGGAGGGGCGCCCCCTGTTTGTCGGTCGGATGGGTTATGAATGGCAAGAGGGACGTTTCAAGTTATTGTTCAGTGTTGTCGATCTTGACCGCGATTTTAACTCTTCCACGCCCGGCCTCCCGTCAGGGAATATTAAAGCTTTCTATCCACTTGCATCAGCACAGTTAAATTTGGAGGATTGGAGTTTTACCGGTGAGTATGGTCAAGTGACGACAGAACGTAGCGGTTACCTTCCCGGCGGAAGAACCGTTGAAAATACATCGGAAAGTTTTTATGTACAAGCTCAATACCGATTTATGGAGGGGTGGTCCAGTTTATTGCGGTATGATAGTTTCATTGCCGATATTGATGATCGTGATGGATCGCATAATTCGGCACTAACCGGTTTACCTAAACATAGCTTTTATGCCCGCGACTTGACTCTTGGGTTACATTGGGAATTTGTCCAAAACTGGTTGCTGGTTTCGGAGTATCACTCGGTTTGGGGAACTGCCTGGCTTTCTTCAGCGGATAACCCCGGTTTGGGGTTAAAGACTGGCCCTGAACGCTGGGATATGTTCTCATTTATGGTGTCGTATAGATTTTAAAGGCAGGGTAGGCAGTGGGGGCAAGGGAAAAATTAACACGATCAAATCAAATTGAAAGCCGATTTATCGGTTTGCGTTGGAAAAGTCTTTTTTGGTTGAGTTTGCTTTTGCTCTGTATGAGCTCTGTGTTTTATGCTTTAAATTATCACTCCCTTATGACACAGTTTCAGGCAAGACAGGATGCCGACATTAGTTTTCTTCGTCACCATATCAAGGGTCTTTTTACCGGAACATCAGATCGCCTGATGCGTTTGGGGGGTGGATTGGCGACAATGAAGGATTTGGGCGATGCATTAAGATCGGGGTCTGAGCAGAAAAAAACAGATTTGGTTTCTAATTATTACGCCAGTTTAGGCTATGAATTGGATATGAGACAGATTGAGCTTTATACCACTGATGGTACTCGAGTAGGACGCTGGGCTCAATTTGGCGTAGAGGATCTACCTTCTAAGTTGTATAAATCTGCCGTCGACAAGGTTCAAAAAGAGGAGCGTCCTTTCTCATTATTGCATTGCCATCCATTGTGTTTGCTCTATGCTTTTGTTCCGGTTCTCGCTTCAGGAGAAAATGTGGGTGTTATTGCATTGGGTCAATCGGTTGCAGACTTTATCATCGACTTTAAACTGATTACTGGTGCGGATATAGCGTTGGCAGTTCCATCTGTGGGCAGAGGAGGGGAAAACCTAGATGCCTGGAACGTCAGAATGTCGGCTTTGACAGAAACCAAGGTGTTGTTACCTTTATTGAATCATTTGTCGGAGCAATACCCGGATCCGGCAGTATTGGATCACGGTCGTATGGTGAGCTGGAAACAGGCTCATTATGATATCCATCGAATTCAGCTGGACAGTATCATTCCTGGTCAGGCAGGGTTTATTTTGTTGGTTACCGATGTCAGCCGAAATTTTCAAGAAATTAATAAAGCCTTGCAACAAGGATTATTGGCGACGTTGATCAGTCTTTTGGTGGCTGAATTAATCCTGTTATATCTGATCCGTGTGCCTTTGCACCGTTTGAGTCAATTGGCATTGCATTTGCCGTTATTGGCGCAAGGCTCTTATGAACTGGCTCGGCAGTATTTTTCCTCACCACAGCAGAGAAAGCAATTTCGTGATGAAATCGATTTTTTGTATGAAAGTGCGATGCAGCTTTCGCATCAACTCGAACAGAAAAGTTTATCAATAGCAAGTAAAAACAGAGAGTTGGCTGAGGAAAGAGACTTTATTCAGGGCTTATTAGCTTCGGCTCAAGTGCTGGTTGTGACTCAAACCAAAAATGGCGTCATTAGAGTTGGCAATAATTTCGCTGCCCAACTGACGGGTTTTACTCAGGAACAACTGTATGGAAAACGGTTTGTTGATTTGATTGCTGATCCCAAGTATAGACAAGATGTGCAGAATCAAATACAAGCGCTGTGCAATAATGACCAGCGTCAAATGGAGCATGAACATGATCTTATTTCCAAGAATGGTGAGCGACGCAAAGTTGTCTGGGTGCATACGCCATTGCATGAAGTGTATACTGACGGGACAGCATTACTGTCTGTCGGTATGGATATTACCGAACGCGTGTGTGCCGAATCCAGAATGCGTTGGTTAGCCAATCATGATCCCTTAACATCGTTAACCAACCGACATCACTTTATAGAAGAAGTAACGCGTTTTTATGATGAAGTTATGCGTACAGGAAACAGTGCCGCATTGTTGATTTTCGATTTGGATCATTTTAAAGAAATCAATGATACAAGTGGTCACGCTGCAGGTGATGCTTTATTGCGCATGGTGGCCGAAGAGTTAAAAAACAGGGCCCGCAAGTCCGATATTGTTGCTCGTCTTGGTGGGGATGAGTTTGCTATGTTGATGCCGCAAACAGAACGTTATGGTGCTGAAAGCTTTGCCAAGCAACTGAATGAGCGTTTGGCCGGTACGCCATTTGTTTATAAAGAGAAGCGTTATCGAATAGGAGTGAGTATCGGTATTGCTTTCTTACCGGAACATGGCGCGGATATTCAAGAAGTAATGGCCAATGCCGATTTAGCGATGTTTGAAGCCAAAAGAACAGGTCGCTCCCGTGCCCGGGTATTTTCTGAAGAGCTCAAACAATCACAGACTGTGACACAAAATGTATATTGGAATGATGTTTTGATTGAGGCGATGGAACAGCGGCAATTATTTTTTTATTATCAACCTATCATCAATATCACTACCGGAAATCTTGTTTATACCGAAGCTTTGTTGCGGATGCATTTGTCTGATGGTCGGCTCGTGATGCCCGGAGAATTTTTGCCGTCCGCTGAACGAGCCGGTTTGAATTATGCGTTGGATTGTTATGTTGTCGAAATAGCTTTGCAGGCTTTATTGGAAGATGCAGACAAACGCCTTTCGATAAATTTGTCGACTGCCGCGTTGAATGACTTCGAGTGGATCCAGTCATTGGTTCGGGCTATACAGCAGCATGATCTGGATCCAAAACGGATGATTTTTGAAATAACCGAAACAGCTGTTATCCAAGACATAGAAAAAGCAAAACAAATCATACATGAAGTAACGGATTTAGGTTTTAGTTTTGCAGTCGATGATTTTGGCGCGGGTTTCAGTTCTTTATATTATTTGAAACAGCTGCCGGTCAATTACGTCAAAATTGATCAATCCTTGATTAGAGACATCGCTAACGATTCAGAGGATTTTGATTTTGTTCGTGCGTTGGTTTCTATGGTTCATGCATACGGTAAGAAAGTGGTTGCCGAAGGTGTAGAAAATGAAGTGACACTGAAGTTGCTCACGGACATGCATGTGGACTTAGTTCAAGGTTTTTATCTTGGATACCCGGTAGCTGATTACGGAACTATGGACAAGGGGGCTTAAGTTGAGTGAACAACTTTAAGCTGGATCTGAGCGTTACACGAAAATGAATAAGCATAAAAAATATGGGAATAATACATGTTGATTGCGGGAATAAATATTAGTACAGGGGCGTTTTTTAAAAAAATGCCAGTAAATTTTTGCATTTTGGATAGACAATGAAACAAACTATCAACATTCCAGCGATTTATTGTCCCTTTCCTTCGGCAATAAGTCCGTTTGCCGATTTATTGCAGAAACGAACCTTGGACTGGGTGCGTCAGTTTGAACTGGTTTCCGGTGATCTAGCCTGGCGACGTTTGCAACATTCTAAATTCGGTCGACTTGCTGCCAGAGCCTATCCCAATGCGCCACTAGACAGATTGGAGATTGTTGCCGCCTGGAATACATGGCTGTTCGTGCTAGATGATTATTGTGATGAGAGTGGTTTGGGTAAAAATCCTCAGCAACTGAGTTCGCTGCATGGGCGTTGCCTGGAAATTCTGACCGGGAGTTCGCCTGTTGCTAACGATCCGGCATTGGTCCAAGCTATTTACGATATTCGTATACGCATTGAGCCGTTGATGCCGTTGTCATGGCTAACTCGTTTTATTCAGAGTGCAGCGGAATATTTTGAGTCAACCCAATGGGAAGCCAAAAACCGCCAAAACAATCTTTGGCCCGAAAGCGAGACTTATATTCGTATGCGTCCTTATACGGGCGGCTTGCTGACCGATATCGACCTGATAGAACTGACTGAATCCATCATACTTCCGTTGACTGTACGTAAGCATCCAATATTTGCCGAATTTATTGAGATAACTAATAATGTCGTGTGCTGGTCCAATGATATTATTTCTTTACAAAAGGAGCATGATCATCAGGATATGCATAATTTAGTACTGGTTATGGATCAGCAGTATTCTCTCGGTCTACAGGAAGCGGTGAATCAGGTAAGTAGAAAGATAGAACAGCAAGTCCGGCGATTTATAGAACTGCAACAATCATTGCCTTTATTTGAAGATAGTGTCGATGCGGATGTTGAGAAATGCATCAATATTTTATGTGCCTGGATGCGGGGCAACCTGGACTGGTCATATGAATCGAGACGTTATCTTCCCTCTGATGAGATAAAAATCTATTTAACGCCTAAAGAAAAAATCAAGGCGGCTGTTGATATACTTTGACAAGTGCAATGCAAAATCAAGATCGGCAATTCAAAAAACTAATACCTTTATGTCGAAAAAACGTCTATCAAACAAATGATTCGGCTAGTATTGGCTTGTTAAGCATTTTTATAATGCAAACATATTTGCATTTCTTGAGTGTAATCTTAAGGAGAATAATTTTATTCATTTTAAGTCAGGTAAAACACACAGTCAGTTTTTTCACACATTATTCAAAACGCCTAAATACTGTTTAAGCCTGCCTTTTTGATTTATTATTGAAGCTTTAAGAAATTAATCCGAGAAAGCTTTGAATTCAATCATAAAAAAATCAATTGAATCACTACCTCAGGCCGCTCACCAGGAAATTCAAGGGCAACTTGAGCAATTCGAAAAAGAATTACACGCTCAACAATTGAGCTTACCTGAACAGGCCGAGGTGTTATCGTCTATCGCTTCGGTTTGGTATTGTAGTCGTTTTATTGCAGAAAACTGTTTGCGTAAACCTGCATTGCTAATCGAGCTAATCGAGTCTGGTGGCTTGTTAAGTGATACCAGGCGACAGAATTATGGCGACCTTTTAAAGGACGTAAGCATTGAGGATGAAGCTGATTTAATGAGACATCTGCGCCAGTTTCGGCGTCAGGAAATGATTCGTATCGCCTGGCGGGACTTGGCCGGTTGGGCCGAGTTGGATGAAACGCTTAGGGATTTAAGTGCGTTGGCTGATACCTGCATTCAATATGCCCTTGATTATATTTATGAACAGGCATGCGCGCGCCGGGGGACACCGGTGCTGTCGAATGGCCGTCCGCAGAATATTGTGGTGCTGGGTATGGGCAAGCTGGGTGCCCATGAACTGAATTATTCCTCCGATATTGATTTGATTTTTGCCTATCAGGAAGATGGTGTTTTACCGGATCGTAAAGAAACGAGCTATGGTGAATTTTTTACCCGTATTTGCCGAAGTCTCGTTAAAGTGCTGGATGCTATCACGGCTGACGGCTTTGTCTTTAGAACAGACATTCGTTTAAGACCTTTCGGTGATAGTGGCCCGGTCATCATGACTTTTGATGGGATGGAAAATTACTATCAGACTCAGGCCAGAGAGTGGGAACGCTATGCCATGATCAAAGTGCGTCAGGTGGCCGGTGACTTTGAAAGCGGCAAGGAACTGGCGGCAATGCTGCACCCGTTTGTTTATCGACGTTATCTGGATTACGGCGCATTTGAGGAATTACGCAGTTTAAAGCAAAAAATCACTCAGGAATTGCAGCGTAAAGACCGCATGGAAAATGTCAAACTTGGCCCCGGCGGCATTAGGGAGATTGAATTTATCGGCCAGGCCTTTCAGTTGATTCGTGGTGGGAAGGAAAAGAGCCTGCAGATTCGCGGTATTATGGATGTATTGAAAATATTGGGTGATATGGCGTTATTGACTTCGGCAGATGCTGAACAATTGCAAAGTTCATACTGCTTCTTACGCCGGGTTGAAAATCATATCCAGCAGTATCAGGATAAACAGGCACATGATTTGCCGATTGGTGAAAAAGAGCGTTTTGTTTTGGCTTTTTCAATGGGTTATAGCAATTGGCAGGATTTTAAAATTGAATTGGATAAGGTCCGCAGGCAGGTTCATGACGTATTTGGTCAGGTTTTTTCCCTGTCGGAACAGGAACCAGCCAGTCAAAGTGGTGTTATGGTCTGGACTGGCGCGGCCGAGCGGGAGGAATTATTAACGCAGCTGGCTGAATCGGGGTTTGCCGACACTGAGAATGTGTTGAAGCAAATACAGAACTTTAAAAGCTCAGTGGCAATCAGACGGTTAACCAGTAAAGGGGTGCAAACCATTAACAGGCTTATGCCGCAGGTAATTGATGGCATGCAGCAGGTCGAAAATCGCGATGAATGTTTGAAACGCATTCTTGATTTGTTTGAGGCAGTGGCCGGGCGTAACGTGTATTTGTCATTATTATCTGAAAACCCCGATGCTTTATCCCAGTTGATTAAGTTGTCGGCCGCCAGTTCCTGGATCAGTGAATATTTGTCTAAATTTCCAGTCTTGTTCGATGAGTTGCTGGATACCCGCTCATTATATGAACCACTCGAACGGGATGCGCTTGATGCTGACTTGAGCAGGTCACTGCAACGTATTGAAGATCAAGATCCTGAACAAATCATGATTGCTTTGCGTCAGTTTAAGCAACTTAATGTATTACGTGTCGCTGCCGCCGATATTATGGGGGCTATCCCTTTAATGGTGGTCAGCGATTATCTGACTTATATTGCCGAAGTTATTGTTAAACATACCATCAATCTGGCTTGGGATGAACTGGCGTTAAAGCATGGGGTACCGCCGGATGCTACTGAAAAAGGCGATGGTTTTGCGGTGCTGGGTTTCGGTAAACTGGGTGGTCTTGAGCTGGGCTATGGTTCCGATCTGGATATGGTGTTTTTATCGGATGTAAAAGACAGTAATTTAATGACCAATGGCAACAAGTCGATCAGTTGTGGCCATTTTTACGGTCGTTTGGGGCAAAAAATAATGAGCATACTTAATACCAATCTGTTATCGGGTATTGCCTATGAGGTGGATATGCGCCTTCGACCCAGTGGCGATTCCGGTTTATTGGTTTCACCGGTCAATGCCTATGAGGATTATCTTAAAAATAATGCCTGGACCTGGGAGCATCAGGCTTTGGTTCGCGGGCGTTTTATTGCCGGTGACGAGCGGTTAAAAGAAAAATTTGAAGCCATTAGAAAGCGTGTGCTTTGCTTAAAAAGGGACTCTGAGCAGTTGAAAACTGAAGTACGGGAGATGCGGGAAAAAATGCGCGACAACCTGGATACTAAAGAATCTGGAAAATTTGATCTAAAACAAAGCAAAGGCGGTATTGCAGACATTGAGTTTATAGTACAATTTGCGGTATTAAACTGGGCTGTGGAAAATGAGAATTTAGTCACTTACACTGACAATATTCGTATTTTGGATGCCCTGGTTGAAGATGGACTGATGTCATCGGAAGCTGCGGCGACACTTAAGCAGGCTTATTGTACCTATAGAGACTATGGACATAAGCAGGTTTTACAGGGTGACAAAGCTGTAATTGATGAACAGATTTTTATTAATAGCCGGGCAAAGGTTGAAAAAATCTGGCATGAGTTTATGCAATAGAATTGAATAGCAAACCTTGAGGTTGGAGAAAAAACTAATGACAATGGACGATAGAGATGGGCTTATTTGGCTGGATGGCGAATGGGTTGAGTGGCGAGAAGCCAAAGTCCATGTGCTGACGCATACCCTGCATTATGGCGCAGGTGTGTTTGAGGGCTTACGGGCTTATCAGACTGATAAAGGTGCAGCAATTTTTAAATTGGCTGAGCATACCGATCGCTTGTATCGTTCTGCACATATCCTGAATATGAATATTCCTTTTTCCAAAGAGGAGTTGAATCAGGCTCATAAAGATGCGGTGGCAAAGAATAACCTGGACAGTGCTTATATTCGCAGCATGTGTTTTTACGGTTCAGAAGGTATGGGGCTGCGTGCGGATAATTTAAAAGTGCATGTAATGATTGCAGCCTGGGAGTGGGGTGCTTATTTAGGTGCGGAAAACATGGAAAAAGGAATTCGTATCAGAACCTCTTCCTATACCCGTAATCATGTTAACAGCACCATGTGTAAAGCCAAGGCTAACGGCAATTACATTAACTCCATTCTGGCCTTACAGGAAGCCTTGAGTACAGGCTATGATGAAGCTTTATTGCTGGATCATGAAGGTTTTGTTGCCGAAGGCAGTGGAGAAAACCTGTTTATTGTTCGTCACGGCAAGTTGTATACGCCGGAAACGACATCGGCTCTGGAGGGTATAACCCGCGATACCTTGATTGAAATAGCCAGAGAACAGGGTTATGAGGTTGTTGAAAAACGTTTAACGCGTGATGAAGTCTATGTGTCCGATGAAGCCTTTTTTACCGGCTCGGCGGCAGAAGTTACACCGATCAGAGAATATGACGGCCGTGCAATAGGTTCCGGCACAAGAGGTCCTGTAACGGAAAAATTACAAGCGCTGTATTTTGATTATGTAAACGGTCGTCAACAAGACCATGCAAACTGGCTGACTTACGTCGCTGAATAGTTTGACTTTACCGAAACAGATGATAGGCGCAGAGCGGATTCTGGTTGTCGGTCCATCCTGGGTGGGCGATATGGTGATGGCGCAAAGCCTGTTTATCACTTTAAAACAGGCCCAGCCGGAATGTCAGATTGATGTTCTGGCTCCGGCCTGGAGCTTTCCATTGTTGGAGCGCATGCCTGAGGTGAACAAGGCCTTTGCCATGCCGTTAACGCACGGACAATTTGGCTTGTCGGCACGGATTCAATTGGGTAAATCACTCAGGACTGAACAGTATGACCGGGCCATTTTATTACCCAATTCCTGGAAATCGGCCTTAACCCCGTATTTTGCCAATATTCCGGTTAGAACCGGTTATGTCGGTGAGTGTCGATGGGGCTTGTTAAATGATGCCCGAAAACTGGATAAATCGCTGCTAACAATGACGGTGCAGCGTTTCGTTGCACTGGGTTTGGCTAAATCAGCGGTATTGCCGCCACAATATCCGGCGCCTAAGCTGTTGGTAGAAAAAGAGCGTCAACAGAAGGTTGTTGAAAAATTTACCGTGGACTTATCCAAAAAAATTCTGGCGCTGTGTCCGGGTGCGGAGTATGGTCCGGCCAAGCGTTGGCCGTCCGAATACTATGCCGAGGTGGCGCAGGCTAAAATTGCCGATGACTGGCAGGTATGGCTCTTCGGCTCGGATAAGGATAAGGCGGCTGCAGAAGATATTAATCGGAAGTGTCAACAGGCTTGTATTGATTTTACCGGGCGTACTTCATTAGCGGAAGCGGTTGACTTGATGTCTCTGGTTGATGCGGTAGTGACAAATGACTCAGGGCTGATGCATGTGGCAGCAGCACTGGATAAAGAAATCATTGCTATATACGGCTCATCAGATCCGGGCTTTACTCCGCCATTGAATCAACAGGCCGAGGTCATTTGCTTAAATCTGAAATGTTCGCCTTGCTTTAAACGGGAATGTCCTTTGTACCCTAAAGAACATCAAGATCATACCAAGTGTTTAACACAAATCAGTCCGCAAATGGTTATTGAGAAGTTGAATTAATTGTGAAAGTTTTAATTATAAAGACTTCATCCATGGGGGATTTGATTCATACCCTGCCTGCGCTCACCGATGCAAAAAAAGCCATTCCTGGTATTCAGTTTGATTGGGTAACGGAAGAAGGTTTTGCCGAAATACCCACCTGGCATCCGGCAGTGGATCGAGTCATTCCAATTGCGGCAAGGCGGTGGCGAAAAAATCCGATCAAGACATACCGCAATGCTGAAATTTCAGCTTTTAAAACCCAATTGCGGCAACAAAACTACGATTATGTCATTGATGCACAAGGGCTGTTAAAGAGTGCTTTAATCACCCGATGGGTTGACGGTAAATCGTATGGTATGGATAGAAAGTCTGCCCGAGAAGCGATGGCATCTTTTTTTTATGATGAAAAAATTTCCGTCAGTCAACAGCTTCATGCCATAGAGCGAATACGGATTTTGTTTGCAAAAATACTGGGTTATGAATATGTTAAGAGCTCACTGGATTATGGTCTGTTAAGCAGCCGTTTTCCGGTACGGGCCTGTCAACGACCTTATCTGGTGTTTTTGCATGGCACCAGCCGGGATTCAAAATTATGGCCGGAGCCGCAATGGTTTAAATTAATTGAACAGGCCATTGCGGCTAGCTATACCATTTATCTGCCGTGGGGTAATGATAAAGAGCGGGAGCGAGCTGAACGCTTGAGTCAAGGTCGAAAATATTGTCAGGTATTGAATAAAATGTCCCTAACCGAGATGGCCGGTCTGTTATCCGAAGCTTCGGGAGTTGTGGGTGTAGATACCGGCTTGGCACATTTGTCGGCTGCATTGAGCATTCCTGCGATGGTGCTTTATGTGGATACTTATCCGGGTTTGACTGGTGCCTGTGGTTTAAACCAAACCTGTATAACGCAAATGCCGGAAATAGAGCAAGCCGTTAGAACGGCTGGTTTGGAAACAGTGTATTGTCAGGAAATTAAAGCGGATGATGTCTGGCAGGGGCTTCAGAAAAAACTAAAGTCCTGACCCGGAAGACTTTGTCACGGCTATGGTGAGTCGATTTTCTTTTCAGATGTTTTTTTTAACTAAGTCTTGTTGTATAGAAACTGCAAAAAGTGAACGGGGACTTTTTACAGTTTCTAAGCAAAGCGAATCTATCGAAGATCAGTCTTCTAAATCTTCCAGCTCCTTTGCAAGCATTGAATCGTAATGACGTCTTAGGGATAATTCAGTTGGTCTTTCACCGTGAGACAGTTCAAATTCAGCTTGTAAATTACTCAGGAAATGACGTTTAAGAGATGAGTCTTCCGGAATGCTCGGTTTAAATTCGTTGATGATCTCTGTTGTTTCAACTTTTTTCGCAGCAGCCGGCTTTTTAGTTTCCTTTTTTTGTGCTTTTTCTGCCGGCTTAGCCTCGGGCTCAGGGTCTTCAGCTGGCTTGGTAACGGTCTCAGGCTTTTCTTCTGCTTTGTTTGATGTTGCTTCAGCCTGTTGTGATTGTGTAGTTTCTTTTTCTGTATCGGCTTCTTTATTGGAACTGATTAAAGACAGCAGGTAGTTTCTTGATGGTGGATAAATAAAAGCAGCGATTATTGCCGCGATAAGTATATATTCCATTACTTTAGGGCCTCTTTGGTTAAGTCGATGAAAAAAGTTTTATCAATTGAAAGTTTAATTGGTAAAACCGGTCAGCTTGGTGAAAAGCACACCAAGTATATAACAATGTGTGACCTATATACCAATAAAACTAGAATGTCTAATTGTAATTAAAGAACAGGGTCAGAAAACTCAGTTACCTGACCCTGTTAGACCGGATTGGATTACAGTGTTTTTAAGTACTCCACCAGATCTTTACGTTGTTGCTTGGTTAGTGGCGGTAGTATTTTTCCGTTGCGTTGGGGAGTGCGGCCTGCGGCATACTCATGACCTCCATTGTCATTGGCCGGGAGGCTGGTATCAAATACAAAACCGTTGTTATTGGAAACAAAACCGACTTTTTCCGGATCAAAAAGTCTGCTGCCGACTCTGAATGTATCAGGTCTATATTCGCCGTCTTCCGGGTCACCGGCACGTTTTTTAGGCAGCAACAGATCATATAAAGTTGGTACCGAGCCATTATGCAGATAAGGTGCAGTGGCCCAAATACCATTTAATGAACGGCCTTTGTATGATGCCAGGTCAGCATAGGGTGCGGTTAAGGTTGCCGGATCGTGATTGCCTTGTTTCAGGCTGGATTTCACCTCATTGTTGAAAAAGGTTTTAGCCAGGTTATTAGCCCAATCAAACCAGCGTTGAAAAAAGTATTTATCCGGATCTGGGGTTAATACCACATTGGTGGTTGCCGAGGTTAACAGTGTTGCGACAGGCATTTGTTCCTGTACATATAATTTGCCAACGCCGACATCCACATAATTTCCTTGCAGAATACCTGAGCGGCCAGCGTAGCTGGTACTGTTATTGGACATGGTCGGATCGGTTTTTACGCTGCTGAGCTTGTCCAGTTGAGCAATAACCCGGCGTGTAGGACTTTTGCGGTCAATAGGAAGATGGCAACCGGCACAATATTGATCAAAGATATGATCTCCGCGTGCGGCACTTTCCCGATCAATTTTGGGTAAAACAGCTTCAGGCCAGAGCGGCGATTCCAATGTACCCAGTTGAGACTCCAGACGACGTAAATTATTAACATCAATTGAAGATTCAAAGCTTATGTGTTTTCCACTGGTATTTTGCCCGCCAAGAAGATTGCTGAGAATATTGGTTCCGGGTTTTTCCTGCCAGTCTAATGTGCCGAATACGCCAATAACTTCCCCGGAATTTCTGCCAATCGGACCGACACCGGCATTATTGGCAAGACCATTCCACTGTACATAATCATGCTGTGGTGTATCCCAGAGGAAAGGATAGCTGACCGGTGCATTGGGCGAGTTAAAAATAGCATTACGTAATTTCACCTGCTGTTTATTGGTCAGCAGGGGTTGGATTCGTGTAAATAAATGATCAAATTGTTGTTTTGAAATAACAGCGGTATCAATATTTTTTGATACTTGATCGACTTCTTCCTGACTGAGAACTTCGCTCAGGACTTTTTCCATTTGATCTTTATTGAAAACATGCTGCAAGACACGGTTAAAAATACGCCCAAAGGCGTCCAGTCTGGCATAACCATATTTTGTTTTGGAGTGGTTGATGCTGTTGTATAACAACAAATCCAACGCAGTATCAGTTAACGCTTTTTTTACCTCGGCTTCCGAGTCGTAATGTCCTCTGGCAATAATACGTTTGCTGATACGAGACAGTTTTTCCGGTGTTTTTAAAGTATGCTCGATGACTCTTTGTAATGAAATCATAAATGAATCCAAATCAGCCATTGAAGGTGCGCCATCAACACGAATTGCAACCTTGTTATAGACTATTTGATTGGTATGACAGGCAGCACAGGTAAAGCCTACATAGTCTTTGCCTTTATAGGTGTCTTTGACCAGGCCAAGCGGCAGGCCGTCTTCATTGCTAAAAGTGGCGCGTTGGGGAATATAACGGTAACGATCTATGTTTTGAGCGGATCTGAATAATTCTTTAGAATCAATCTGCTCCAGCTCCATGAATAAATCATAAGGCAGTAAGTCGGACCCCTGGGTGGTATTGTAATACCACATGCTTTCATTGGGGGACCATCCCTGCCAGTTTTTGGCCGTATTCCAATCATCAAAATCCGGGCTGGGGTAAACCCTTTCAAAACCATCATTAAACTTGCTTTTCTGAATTACGGCAGCTCCCCTGAGAGGATCGCTATCCCAAAACTGGTAACTATTGTAAATTTTTATCACAATAGCTAATAGGATAATAGCTATCAGTGGGGGGAGCAGCAAATAAGTAGAATATTTTTTTAAAGTAGACATTATGCAAGCCTCGAAGGTATTGTTTTTATTAGGTAACGTCTTAGGTGAGTTGCTTATGGTACTAGCAACCAAAGGTTGCTTGCAAGAAAGAAGTTAATAAAATTGAATTAAAAGCCTTGTAATTTGCTTGAAGTCTGATTCAGTCAGGCTATTAGAGAAAAATTGGCGCTTTATTGCAAGCGAACTATTAATATTGCCATTTTAGTAAATATTTGTATCGAGATTATTAGCGTAATTGTTGACCTGTGATGACATGATAGATAGCGGTTTCTTTTGATGAGTTGCCTAAACTGCCGGCCAGGATATGAATTTTCTGCTTGGGTATGGCGGCAGGAATGTCTCGGGCTTTTTTAGCTGCAGGTTTACTGCTTATATTCGCACTGGTGGAGACAATAGGGCCCTCAAATCGTTTGCACAAGCGTTTTACGATGGGATGGGCACTGACACGTACGGCCAGGCTTTTATGTGCACCGGTTAACCAGTATGGTACCCAATCCTGACAGGGTATTACCCAAGTGACAGGACCGGGCCAGGTAGGCGTAACTCTATCTAAAATGGTTTGATTCAACTCTAAATAAGGCTCCAACTGCTCTATAGACGCAGCGATTAGAATTAAACCTTTGTCCATCGGTCTTTGCTTGATTTCCAGTATCCGCCTGACTGCCGGTTCGTTTAATGGATCGCAGCCCAAGCCATAAACCGCTTCAGTCGGGTAGGCAACGACTTCACCGTTTTTTAAATGGCGAGCTGCATTGATTATTTTGAAAGCTGAACAGTAATTCATAATCACCTGATGAATAACGGTTTAAGCTTGAGGGCCTTCAGCATCAGCAGGATCGCCTTCATAAGGTGTTGCATATTTACACTCTTTCTGTGGACAGACTTTTTCCGCACCACGGCGCTTGGTGGTTTTTACCGTCAAAATTGGCCAGGAACATTCCGGGCAGCTCTCTTTGACCGGCGGGTTCCAAAGCGCATAATCACACTTAGGATATTCCGAGCAGGAATAAAAAATTTTACCGTAACGTGATTTTCGCTTAAGAATGCTGCCTTCTTTGCATTGAGGACATTCGACACCGGTATCCAGAGGTTTCTCCAGCGGCTCTATATGTTTACATTTAGGATAAGCACTACAGCCGATGAATTTACCATAGCGTCCGGTTTTAATCACCAGATCGGATTCACATTTAGGACATTGACGACCTTCGACAACTTCGGGCTCATTGCTAGCGCCGGCATCATCGTTTAAATTTCGCGTATATGAACATTCCGGATAATTGGTACAACCAATAAAACGTCCGTTACGACCCAGGCGAATTGACAACTGACTACCACATTCAGGGCATTTTTCATCGATGGCTTCCTGCGTGACGTCTTTACGTTGAACACTTTCTTCCTTTTCATGGATGAGGGTGGTAAACGGTTTCCAAAAATCTCGCATTAATGGAATCCAGTCTTTTTCGCCGCGAGAAACCGCATCCAATTCATCTTCCAGATTAGCGGTAAAGTCATAATCAACGTATTTGTTGAAATGTTCAGTCAAGAATTTGTTAACGATACGACCCACATCAGTGGGATAGAAGCGTTTGCTGTCCAACGTGACATATTCACGGTTCTGCAGTGTGGAAATAATTGTGGCATAGGTCGATGGACGGCCAATGCCGTGTTCTTCAAGAGCTTTAACTAGGCTCGCTTCACTGTAACGTGGCGGTGGTTCCGTGAAATGCTGTCCGGCAATCACTTCATTGAGCGGTACGGGCCGGCCTTCTTTCAATGGTGGCAGGAAGCTTTCTTTATCATCACCTTCTTTAGTGTCATCCTGACCTTCCAGATAAACCATCATAAAGCCGGGTGTAGCAATAGTTGAACCTGTTGCACGGAACATGTTTTTATCGCTGCCGCAAGCTAAATCCACTGCTACCAGGTTTAAGGTCGCGTGAATCATTTGGCAGGCAATGGTACGTTTCCAGATTAAATCATAAAGCTTGAACTGTTCGGCAGACAAATACTGTTTTATTTCGCTGGGTAGGTTGCGAATTAAGGTTGGGCGAATCGCTTCATGCGCTTCCTGAGCATTTTTTGACTTGGTTTTAAATTCCCGCGCCTGTTTGGGTACGTTGTCGGCGCCATATTTTTCAGCAATCAATTCACGTATTTCTACTAAGGCTTCGGCTGATAAATTAACCGAATCGGTACGCATGTAGGTGATTAAACCGGCGGTTTCGCCGCCAATATCTATACCTTCATAGAGCTGCTGTGCCACCATCATGGTGCGTTTGGTGGTAAAGCCCAGTTTACGAGCTGCCTCTTGTTGTAAAGTTGAGGTGATAAAAGGGGCGGCGGGATTACGCTTGCGCTGTTTCTTTTCCAGCTTTGAAACCAGCAGTTTACCATCGGCTGCATCCAGCAGTGTTTGTTTGGTTTGTTCGGCCTGGGCTTCGTTATCGATACTGAATTGAGACAGTTTTTCGCCGTTAAAATGGGTTAATTTGGCTTTAAAATTCTGCTCTTCAGCGGTTAATGATGCTTCTATAGTCCAATATTCACGGGTTTTAAAGGCTTCAATTTCCAGTTCGCGTTCAACAATCATGCGTAATGCAGGGCTTTGTACGCGCCCTGCCGACAAACCGCGGCGGATTTTCTTCCACAATAACGGTGACAGGTTAAAACCCACCAGATAATCTAAAGCACGGCGTGCCTGCTGTGCGTTAACCAGATTGGTAGATAGTTCACTCGGATTGGCAATCGCTTCGGTGACCGCTTTTTTGGTGATTTCATGAAAAACCACACGATACACCGACTTGTCTTTTATTTGTTTTTTCTCTTTTAACAGTTCCAGCAGATGCCAGGAAATAGCTTCCCCCTCTCTATCCGGATCCGTTGCCAGATATAAATTATCAGCTTGTTTGAGAGCTTTGGCTATAGCCTGGACATGGCGTTGATTTCGCTCGATTACCTGGTACTTCATGGCAAAGTCATGTTCAGGGTCGACAGCGCCTTCTTTAGGAATAAGGTCTCGCACATGACCGTAGGAGGCAAGGACTTGAAAGTCTTTTCCAAGATACTTTTCGATGGTTTTTGATTTTGCAGGTGATTCTACAATGACAAGATTTTTACTCATTTATTTAATAGTCTGCGCGGGATATTAGTGTAAATAAGTCGGTACAAGATCGTAAACGATATCTTCCATTCTGGAAAATGCAATTTCTTCATCGGGTTGGCTTAATAAAACCATTAACGTAATCCATTTTACTTTTTCCAAAGTGATTTCTTCTTCCAGTGCCATGATGCGGTCAATCACTATCTCTCTATTGCTGGTTGACAAAATAAGGTTATTTTCAATGAACATTAGAAAATTGATGCATTCCTGATCAAGTTTGGTTTGCTCTTGGGTGCTGAAAATACGAAAAGAAGAAGACACGCAAGTTTGTATTTCACTTTGCAGACTTAGTGATTCCAGCCAGTCAAAGGCTTTATTGACTTCAGTTTGCTCAAAGCCGGCTTGTTGTAGTTCTGTTTTTATTTCGTCGCTTTCGGGAAGCAGTTCGATTTCATCTTCCATGTAATTTTCAAACAGGTATATAAGTACATCAAAAATATTTTCTTTCATGTATTGAGTAAGTTGGTTATTTAAGTCGTGTATAACAACCGCCAGCAGCTGATTCTATGTAGCCCTGAAGTTCCAGTGTCAACAGTATTGATGAGATAATTTCTACCGATTGCCCGGAATTTTCAACTAAATTATCAATAGAAGTTGGATTATACATGACAAGATTCAATATTGTTTGTTGCTCCAGGTCAAGCGTTGTTTGTTTGGATTCGGTCTCAGTTATTTTATGTGCTTGATTATATTGTCCTAATTCTTCAAGAATATCTGTGCTGGTTTCAACAAGTTTGGCACCTTGACGGATTAAAGCGTTGCATCCGCGAGCTAAAGGGTTGTGGATAGAACCTGGAATTGCAAAAACCTCCCGGTTTTGTTCCAGTGCCAATCGGGCCGTAATTAATGAGCCGCTCTGTTTGGCAGCCTCAACCACCAGTAATCCCATAGAAAGACCGCTGATAATACGGTTGCGCCGGGGAAAATGGTTGGCTTTGGCTTTGGTTCCGGGGGGGAATTCGGAAATGATAGCGCCATTTTCTATAATATCCAGTGCCAGTTGTTTGTGTCGGGCAGGGTAAATACGGTCCAGTCCTGTTCCGGCAACGGCAATAGTTAAGCCGTGTCCCTGCAGTGCACCTTGATGGCTGGCGGCATCAATTCCCAGCGCCAGGCCACTGGTGATGATATAACCATAGTGTGTTAGGTCTTTGGCAAAGCTGGCGGCGGTTTCCAGTCCCAGTTTTGATGGATTACGACTGCCGACAATTGCAATTTGAGGTAAAGACAGAATTTCCGGATTACCTCGAACAAATAATACCGGAGGTGGTGAACTGATTTCCTTAAGCAGGGTCGGATAGTTGTTGTCAGTGAAACAGATGATATGGTTGTTTTCTTGCTCAAGCCAGGCCAGATCCTGCTCAATAGTGTACCAATCAGGTGCTTTAAGAGCATCAATAGAGGCATTGTTGAGTCCCAAATCAGTTAATGCTGTTCGGGACTCGGAAAAAACCTGTTCTGGCTGGTAGTTGTCCAGCAGTTTTAAAAACGTACTGCAACCTATACCCGGTGTACGTAGTAGCGCCAGCCAATATTTTAGGTTTTGATCAGTTATGGTGTTCAGGGTGTTTGGACAATGTCTAAAACATGGATGGCTTGAGTTGCTTGCATTACTAATGCGTAACTGACTCGTTCAAAGGGGCGGAAGACCATTAATACACCGGCCATTTCGTTGGGCAATCTAACCTGATCATTTTTGATTGGACTATATATATCGCGAGTCATTTTTCCTTGTCGATAAATATCCAGGACATGTCCGGTCTGTATCCCATCCTGGACACCTTTGTCGATGACAACAATATTATGCTGGCCGATTTGTGAAACCCCGTTAAGGACGCTGATAATATTTCCTTTAATCAGTTTCTCAGGTGCCCTGGGAATAAAATTTAACGTGACGTCGGTTTCAGGTGAAGCCATTAAGCGATCTCCCATGCGAATTTCACCGGAAGACTTGGAAATTATTAAGGTTGCCGGATCGCCATTTTGTAATAAAGTAGTGTCCGCAATATAGGAGGCTTCGAATCCCAGGATTTCTTTGGAGTCAGGGCTGATATAAGGTTCACCTTGTCGGTAAACTGTGTAAAGCAGGCTTTTAGGAGCCTCAATTGAACGAACGTAAATACTGTCTCCGGCACCGGCAATAAGATGCTCACCGGCAAAATCAATCACATACGGTGCGTTATCCAGTTCGTTTTGTGTGACCACTTTGGGCGAACTTAAAAATGGTTGGATGTGATCAATCGGAATGGTTTTAATCGCGGCCTCAATATCGGTTTCGCGGATACGAGGGTGTAATTTTTCAGGGCCAAAGCTGAGGCGTGGTTTTCCATTTACGATGGTAAGATAAATGACATCTCCTGGATAAATCAAATGCGGGTTTTTAATTTGGCTATTGTTTTCCCAAACTTTGGGCCAGTACCAGGGTTTACTAAGAAATTTACCCGCAATATCCCATAAGGTATCACCTTTTACTACGGTATATTTGTCTGGGTGGGCTGGATTCAGCTTTATTTCGTCAGCATTACAGGTTGTAAAAAGTAGAAATGAAGCAATAATCCCTAAAATGGATCGAAAAACCATATCGTATTCCTGTCGGTCTTTTTAGTTATCTGAATACAAAGTTTAGATGAATTCATATAGAATTCCAGTATTGAATTATTATAGTGGAGAGTTGCTTGAGTATTTTAAAAATTCTCGAATTTCCGGATGAACGGTTGCGCAAGAGGGCGGCGGTCGTTGAAACAGTTGATGATAGTATCAGACACTTGGTTGATGATATGCTTGAAACCATGTATGAATCGCATGGTGTCGGCCTGGCGGCAACGCAGGTGGATGTGCATCAGCGGGTGATCGTGATTGATGTTAGCGAAGAAAAAGATCAGCCCTTGGTGTTGATTAATCCGGAAATCATCGAAAAAGAAGGTGTCGAAACTTCCGAAGAAGGCTGTCTGTCAGTGCCGGGTTTCTTTGAGAAAGTGAAACGAGCTGAGCATGTTAAGGTTCGGGCTTTGGATCGAAACGGTAAAACTTTTGAGTTTGAAGCCGATGAGTTGCTGGCGATTTGTGTCCAGCATGAAATGGATCATTTGGAAGGCAAGCTGTTTGTTGATTACATATCTTCATTAAAGCGGCAGCGTATTAAGAAAAAACTGGAGAAAATTCATAGAATGGAACGCCAAACATTATGAGAATTATTTTTGCCGGAACGCCGGATTTTGCTGTTCCCTGTCTGCAGGCACTGATTGATTCCGAGCATGAGGTTTGTGCAGTTTATACCCAGCCCGACCGTCCGGCAGGTAGGGGGCGCAAATTAACACCCAGCCCGGTTAAGGAACTGGCGTTAACGGCTGATATTCCGGTTTATCAGCCGGAAACGCTAAAACGTGCTGAAGATGTCGCCCAGTTGAAAGCATTTGAAGCCGATTTAATGGTGGTTGTAGCTTTTGGCATGATTCTGTCTCAGGAAGTCTTGGATATACCAAAACTGGGCTGTATTAATGTACATGGGTCATTATTACCCCGGTGGCGCGGTGCAGCCCCTATTCAACGTGCATTGATTGCCGGCGATGATAAAACCGGGGTCACCATTATGCGTATGGTGAAAAAGCTGGATGCCGGTGATATGTTGCATAAGGAAGAATATAGTATTGGCGATCTGGATACTGCCAGCGATTTACATGATAAATTGTCTGAACTGGGTGCTTTAGGCCTGACTAAGGTCTTGACACAGATTGAACAGGGTAAGGTTCAGGCAGAGCCTCAGGATGAATCCTTGGTAACCTATGCCGCAAAACTGGAAAAAAGCGAAGCGGTGCTGGATTGGACTGAAACAGCTAGAACTTTGGCACTGAAGGTTCGAGGTTTTAATTCCTGGCCAGTGGCACAAACCCTGTACCAGGGCAAGGTGATGCGTATTTGGCAGGCACAGCCGGTTAATGACAAAGTTGAGGCAGAACCCGGAACGGTACGCTGTATTTTGGAAAATAAACATAAAGTCATGGATGTGGCGACTGGAGGTGGCTGGCTGAGATTACTGGAAATTCAATTGCCTGGCGGAAAACGGTTGGACGTTCAAGCATTTTTGAATGCTCATGATGTTGATGCCTTAAAACTGGGTTGATCGAGTGAATTCACGATTAGTTGCAGCCCGTGTGTTAACCCGGGTATTAAAGCAGGGGCAATCGTTAACTGTGGCTCTGGATTCGGTTTTTAAAGAAACAGAGCCGGCCCAAGAACAGGCTTTTATTCAGGCTTTATGCTTTGGGGTTTGTCGATATTATTTTCAGCTGGATTTTATTGCCCGGCAATTATTGAATAAGCCGCTTAGAAATAAAGACACAGAGATAAAAGCTTTGATCTTAATCGGCTTATATCAGCTTAAATATATGCGGGTAAAACCGCATGCTGCGGTATCTGAGACGGTGGCCGCGGCAGGTAAAAAAATCTGGGCTAAGTCATTATTAAATGCGGTGTTGCGAAAATATCAACGCGAGCAGACTGCGATAGATATTTTGGCTGAAAAAGATCAGATGGCATCAACATCGCATCCGGATTGGTTGGTAAAACAGATCAAGGCCAGTTGGCCGGAGCAGGCCGAGCAGATTATTCAGGCCAATAATCAACAGCCGCCAATGGTTTTGCGGGTTAATCAAGCCCGGCTTGGTCGGGATGACTATATAAAACAACTGGCGGCAGCCGGTATTGAAGGGCTTGAATTACCGTTATGTCTATCGGCAATTAAACTTAAGCAGGCAGTGACGGTTGATAAATTACCCGGCTTTGCCGACGGTTTGGTGTCAGTTCAGGATAGTGCGGCACAATTGGCAGCAGGATTGCTGTCACTAAAAACAGGGCAACGTGTCTTGGATATTTGCGCAGCGCCCGGAGGTAAAACTGCACATATTCTGGAACAGCCGGTCGAGTTGACAGAATTATGGGCAATCGATATCGATCAGCTGCGGCTGCAACGGGTGGAAGAAAACCTGAAGCGTTTAAAACTGCATGCCAAATTGCTAACGGCTGATGCGGCTAAACCTGAGTTGTGGTGGGATGGCCGTTTGTTTGATCGCATCCTGCTGGATGCGCCATGTTCCGCCTTGGGGGTGATTCGTCGTCATCCTGATATTAAGCTTTTGCGTCGGGAAGAGGATATCGCCGCTTTACAAGAGCTTCAGCAGGCTATTTTGAAGGCCTGTTGGCAAATGCTGGCGCCCGGCGGTTTATTGGTTTATGCAACGTGTTCAATTTTAAAACAGGAGAATGAAAATCAAATCCTGCAATTCCTAACCGAACATGATGATGCCCAGGAACAGGAAATCGTCGCCGACTGGGGTATAAAAAGACCAGCCGGACGGCAGGTCTTGACCGGGGACCAGGCAATGGATGGATTTTATTATGCATGTGTTAAGAAAACAGCATAATTGTATCGGGTTTCTTTTGATTATTACTTTTATGATAGGCATGTTGCCGATAGCGGGTTATGCGAATGATTTTGCGGTCAAAATTCGTCATGCACAAATCAGTATGTCTGCTGATCAATATGCACTTAATGCAGGCTTTGATTTTCATTTAAGTCCCAAAGCCAAAAAAGCATTGCAAAACGGTATCCCCTTATATTGGAACTTGCGGGTGAGGCTTGTTCGGCAGCGTCATTTCTGGTGGGATAAAACACTGGCGAAAGTGAATTTTAGCTATCGAATTCAATATCATGCCTTGTTGAATCGCTATCGGGTGCAAAATATCAGTACCGGTGAAATTTATAATTTTTCTTCTTTAGCGGCGGCATTGGATGTTATTGCCAATGTAGAAAAATTATTGTTAATCGATCAAAAAGCAATTGAACCGGGCAAGCAGTATGGAGTTAAATTAAAACTGAATTTTGTTCGGGAAAAACTACCCTTACCTTTGCGCCCGTCCTCTTATCTTGATTCACAATGGTATTTATCCAGCGACTGGTTCATATGTCCTCTGCAAAAATAAAACCTTCAGCCGGCTTGTATGTCGTCGCTTTATTTGGTCTGATCCTGCTGTCATTGCAGTTAATGAGTTCGGCGACTCAGGAGTCATCTGAATTAAGCGAGATGTATTCCTGGTTGCTGCTGATTAATGCCTTGGGTTCAGTGGTTTTATTAGGGTTAATCGGCGCCAATATTTATTCCCTGATTCGTCAGTTAAAAAAACGCGAAGCCGGTTCACGCTTAACCACGCGTATGGTGTCTTTGTTTGCCTTATTGGCCATGGCTCCAGCGGCGATTGTATTTTATTTTTCCATGCAGTTTCTGCATCAAAGCATTGACAGCTGGTTTAATGTTGAAATGGACAGGGCTATGGAAGATGCGTTGGAATTGAGCCAGGCATCTTTAGGGCAGCAGATGCGCTGGTATCTTAGACAAACCCAGCAATTAACCGAAAAGTTGGCAGACAAGTCGGAAAGCCAGGTTGTGCTGGAGCTGGAGGGTATCAGGGAGACTGTGGCAGCGTCGGAAATGACCGTGTTTTCCAAGCAAGGCCATATTATCGCTTCCAGCAGTATTAATCCCAGTGAGATTCTGCCTGATCTGCCCAATCAATATATCTGGTTGCAGTTAAAACAAAATGCCGATCATGTGGCTTTGGAACCCATCCAGGATGGGCAGTTGCTGATCCGGGTGGTGGTTCGGCTGAATGAGGATGGACAGCAATATTTGCAAGCATTGTATCCGGTACCGCTAAGGATTGCCGATTTGGCCGATTCGGTCGAATTTGCCTTTGTCCGCTACCAGGAAATGAATTTTCTGCGTGACTCGCTGCAAATAAGTTTTTCACTGGTACTGTCGCTGGTTTTGTTAATGAGTCTACTGGCGGCAATCTGGGTTGCCTTCATTAGTATTCGTAACATGATTGCACCGGTTAAAGAGCTGGTGAAAGGTACTCAGGCTGTCGCTGCCGGTGATTATGAGCAGCAACTGCCGGTGATGGCGCAGGATGATCTGGGGTTTCTGGTGGAGTCCTTTAATGAAATGATGCAGCGTATTGCTATTGCCAGAGATGAAATTAGAATGGCCGGATTGGAGGTGGAAAATCAACGGGCATACCTGGAAACGATTTTGTCCAACCTGACTGCCGGGGTTATCAGTTTTGATGCCGACTATAAAATTCGAACAGCAAATCAGGCGGCCTATCGTATTTTTCATATTCAGGTCAGTCGTTTTGTCGATAAAACATTGCCCCGGCTGGCTGAAGAAAATGCGGCTCTGGCTGAACCGTTAACCGCCATACAGAAACTGGTTGAGCAGGCGGAAGATATCTGGCAGCAGAGGATCGCATTTTTGGGTACAAACGGCCGACAGGAGTTGTTGTGTCGAGGAACAAACTTGTTTTCAAAAGAAGGTAAACGTGTCGGCGCCATTGTTGTATTCGATGATGTTACCGACTTGATTCAGGCACAAAAAAATGCCGCCTGGGGTGAAGTGGCGCGTCGGTTGGCGCATGAAATTAAAAACCCGCTGACGCCCATTCAATTGTCGGCAGAAAGACTGCAGCATAAATTAGCCGCTGAGCTGGAACCAAAATCAGCCGAGATTTTGCAGCGTTCAACCAAAACCATTGTGCAGCAGGTGGAAGCAATGAAGCATATGGTGGATGATTTTTCCCGTTATGCCAAACCGGCCAAAAAACAAACTGAAGAACTGGATTTACAGGAATTGGTTCAGGAGGTGCTGGCGCTTTATACCCTGCAGTCCGGAATCAGATTCAAAGTAAATTGTGATACAGTGGGCTTAAAGATTAATGCCGACCCTGTAAGTATCCGTCAGGTAGTGCATAATATTATAAAAAATGCTATTGAGGCTACTGATAATCAGGGCTGTGTGGAGATTTTTCTACATAGGCGGGAAAAGAATAATGCCCATTTTATTGAATTGGCTTTTTATGATGATGGTCCTGGTATTTCTGAGCAACAATTAGACACTATTTTTGAACCTTATGTAACCAGCAAAGATAAAGGTACCGGATTGGGTCTGGCTATTGTGAAAAAGATTGTTGAGGAACATGGTGGTGTTATCTGGGTTGATACAAAATATAAGCCGGGTGCCGGTTTTATTATTCAGTTGCCAGCGCTTTAACTTTAAATTCTACAAATAACAATGAATAAACAAAAACCTCATGTTTTAGTGGTAGATGATGAACCGGATATTTGCCGTCTGGTGTCAGAAATTTTGGAAGACGAGGGTTATCAGGTCAGTGCAGCTGAAAATGCAACCCAAGCCAGAGAATTAAAAAAAACACATAAGCCTGATTTGATTTTGCTGGATATCTGGATGCCGGATACCGATGGTATTACCCTGTTAAAAGAATGGGAAGCGGCAGAAGAACCGTTATGTCCAGTTATTATGATGTCAGGACACGGGTCGGTCGAAACTGCCGTGGAAGCAACCCGGTTAGGGGCTTATGACTTTCTGGAAAAGCCATTATCTATGGCTAAATTGCTGTTGATTGTTGACAGAGCATTAGAGGCAAGTATCTTAAAACAGGAAAATGTCATTCAAAAACAGCAGTTACAATTGGATATAGAACCGGTTGGCAAAAGCGCCTCGGTTGCCAGAATAAAGGATCAGATTAAGCGTTTGGCTCAGCATGATACAAGGGTTCTGCTGGTTGGCGAGGCCGGAGTTGGAAAAGAGCTTTATGCCCGATATTTACATAATAACAGTGCACGTAGAGATGGCCCGTTTGTTGATGTAGCCGTTGCCAGTATTGCCAAAGAAAATTCAGATGTAGAGTTTTTTGGCAAGGAAGAAGCGGGAAAAATATATCCGGGCTTACTGGAACAGGCGCATGGCGGAACCTTGTTTTTGGGTGAAGTAACCAGCCTGGATGAACAGTCTCAAACACGTTTGCTGGGTGTCTTGGAATCCAGTTCCTTCCTGCGCGTGTCTGGTACAGAGCCGGTTCGGGTTGATGTCAGGGTTATCGTTTCATCGCGTGATGATTTGGAAGAGGCGGTAAAAGCCGGACGGTTTCGTCAGGACCTTTACTATTTGTTAAATGAAGTTAGGCTGGATATACAACCCATTCGAGAACACAGTGAAGATGTACCGGCATTACTGGCTTATTACATAGATTTTTTTGTCAGACAGGAAAAGCTGGGATTTAGAAAGTTTTCCATGGCCGCTCAAAATTTCTTAAGAAACTATGCCTGGCCTGGCAATGTCAGGGAATTAAAAAACCTAGTGCAGCGTTTGATGATTTTAGGGGCGGGTGAGGAAATAGAGCTGGATGAAGTAAAAACTGCATTAGGAGCCGATGTCGTACAGGTTGGCAGTCAGTTGTCCGTGCCGGAATTTTTTAATCTGCCGTTAAAAGAAGCACGCGAACATTTTGAAAAAGCCTATCTGGAATACCATTTTGAACAGAATAATGGCAGTGTAGCAAAGCTTGCTGCGGCCGTGGGGATGGAGCGCACCCATTTATATAGAAAATTACACGCGCTTAATATCAAATTATAGGGTATAGTAGCGGGCTAATTCATGAATTCTAAATTTGAGTTCAAATAAACTTGAAATCAAACTGGAATTTTAGTAAAATTCTCGATCTTTTATTGAGCCTTTAACAGAAAGACCAAATAACGATGAAAACATTTAGTGCAAAGCCAGCAGAAGTTAAGCGCGATTGGTACGTGATAGATGCAGAGGGTAAGACTCTTGGTCGTCTTGCCAGCGAAGTAGCCCTTCGTCTGCGTGGTAAACACAAACCAGAATATACACCGCATGTAGATACCGGTGACTACATTATTGTAGTTAATGCGGAAAAAATTGCTGTTACCGGCAATAAAGAAAAAGACAAGATGTATTATCGCCATACAGGTTATGTCGGTAATTTAAAATCTGTTAATCTGGGTAAGTTAAGACAAACTTTCCCTGACCGTATTATCACAACAGCGGTCAAAGGAATGTTACCTAAGAATCCATTGGGTCGTGCAATGTTCAAGAAATTGAAAGTATATGCAGGTCCTGAACACAATCATCAGGCTCAACAGCCAAAAGTTTTAGAAATATAATCAGGATAGACCTATGGCAGCAGCTCAATATTATGGAACAGGTCGTCGTAAAAGCGCAGTAGCTCGTGTTTACGCAACATCAGGTTCTGGAAAAATTACCATTAATAAACAAAGTATCGAACAGTATTTTGGTCGTAAAACTGACCAAATGGTTTCCCGTCAACCGCTTGAGTGCGTTGAAATGGAAGATAAATTCGATATTAACGTCTTCGTTAATGGCGGTGGTCCATCAGGTCAGGCAGGTGCGATTCGTCATGGTTTGGCTCGCGCTTTAATCGAATATGATGAAGCGTTGCGTTCACCATTAAGAAAAGCGGGTTATGTTACTCGTGATGCACGTGTTGTAGAACGTAAAAAAATTGGTTTGCACAAAGCGAGAAAACGTCCACAATACTCAAAACGTTAATCGTTTTTGTATTGCGGTTTATCGCAAGCAAACAAAAAAGGCTGCTTTGAGCAGCCTTTTTTTATGCCCAAAAGAAATGTTCTATATAACTTTTGTCTGTATGATACATTCAGCAATGAACTCATAACAGTGTGGAGATTATATGTTTGAAATTGCAGAACTTGGGCACAAAATAAAAAAATCAGAGTATAAACAGCAAGTTCCTCAATTAAGAACCCGTTTGTTGGAGGTTCAGCAGCAATTAAAGAATTCAGATTTTCCCGTTATTATTTTAATTTCCGGTGTCGATGGCGGCGGGAAAGGGGATGTCATCAACCTGCTTAATGAATGGTTGGATACGCGTTATATAACAACAGTTGCTTTCGGGCCGGAAACGGATGAGGAACGCGAGAGACCTAAATTCTGGCGCTATTGGCGTACATTACCGGCAAAAGGTTTGATTGGCATTTACGTAGGCTCCTGGTACAGCGATCCGTTATCACAATGCATCCATGGCGTGATCGATGACAGTCAATTGCAAGTCGAGTTAATGCATATCAGACAACTGGAAAAAGAATTAATTGATGATGGCGCTTTAATTATCAAATGTTGGCTACATTTAAAGCAGGACGAGCAAAAAAAACGCCTGAAAGCATTGGAAAAAAACCCGGAAACCAGCTGGCAGGTTTCAGAACAGGATAAGGAGCATCTTAAATTATATGATCAATTTCTGGGTATAGCTGAGAATGTGATTACCGAAACCAGTACTGGCGATTCTCCCTGGCTAATCGTGGATGGATCGGATTTGAATTATAGTAGCTTGACGGTTGGTCAGCATATTCTTGCCCGAATTCAGCAGCATATTATTCATAGTGGGCAAAATAACGAACAGATTTCTGTAGCGGAACCGGAGAAACCGGTTGTTGCTCAGTTAAGCTTGCTCGATTCATTGGATTTATCGTTAAGTCTGGCTAAAAAAGACTATAATCAACAGCTGCAAAAATATCAAAATCAAATAGCCAAATTATCCCGCTATGCCCATCAGCGAAAACGCTCCAGTATTTTAGTGTTTGAAGGTTGGGATGCCAGTGGCAAAGGCGGTGCAATCAGAAGGCTTACCCATGCTATCGATGCCAGAAGTTATCAAGTGATCCCGATTGCTGCTCCCAGCGATGAAGAAAATGCACACCATTACCTATGGCGTTTCTGGCGACATATTCCAAGAGCCGGACAGGTGACTATCTATGATAGAGGGTGGTATGGTCGGGTTCTGGTGGAAAGAGTGGAAGGCTTTGCCAGTAAAAATGAATGGCAGCGAGCTTATGCGGAAATTATAAATTTTGAAAATGCATTGTCAGATCACGGTATTCTGCTACAAAAATTTTGGTTACATATTGATAAGGATGAGCAGTTGAGGCGATTTAAAGAACGCGAAAAAATCAGTTATAAAAAACACAAAATAACCGAAGATGATTATCGGAACCGTGAGCGTTGGGATGATTACAAGATCGCCGTCAACGAAATGGTTACACGTACCAGTACCCGAAAAAATCCTTGGGTAATGGTGGAAGCCAATGATAAAAAATATGCCCGAATTAAGGTTTTAAAAACCTATTGTGAGGGCCTTGAAGCGATGTTGGATGAAGCCTGACAGTAGCTGACAGTTTATTTCCATATTTTTATTATACTGGTAAAGTCATCTGTCCATGATTGGGCCTCGGCATAGTGGGAAAGTGTTTGCCAGTTCGTTGATTGGTCAGCCAAAAGCAGTTTTAAGTTTTTGCTGTCCCTGGCAAATACGGCCCAATCTGACTTGTGAGCCAAGGGTGACTTTTGTCTGGGGCTGAATTCCTGAATTACTAAAGTCAGACCCAGCTTGTTTGCGTGGTCAGCTAATACCCGCTTTAATTCCAAATGTCTGTTTGAAATATGCATGGCTAATAATCCATTATCCGTCAATTTAGAAAAATATAACTCTAATGCTTCTCTGGTCAGTAAGTGGGTTGGTATTGAATCAGAGGTAAAAGCATCGACTACCAGTAAATCAAACGATTGTTGAGGTTGATGCTTTAATGCCAAGCGAGCATCTCCAATTTCAATATCATAATTTTTAATACAATTGCTGAGGTAAGTAAAGTAATTCGGGTTTTTTGCAATATCTACCACCGCAGGGTTTAATTCAAAAAAACGCCAAAATTGACTGTCTTTGGCATAAGCAGCCAGTTCTCCTGTTCCTAATCCAATGATACCGACTTGCCAGTTTTGATTAATAGGGTCATATTGATTAAACAACTGCCCCAGTGGGCCTATTGGACTGTAATAACCAATAGGCGTACATTGTGATTGATCGTTGATAATTTGTGCTCCATGGTCGGTAGAGCCACTGTAGAGTTCATGTAGTGTTCCGATATCGGAATGGGTATTTTGTTTAATGGTCAGTACGCCATAAAAGTTTCTGCTTTGATGCAATGTCTCTGAGTTTTTCTGGCTGGAAGGAATAGCACAAGCGACAATGACGCTGCTATACAATGCCAAATAGACCAGGTTTTTATGAAAAACAAAAAAGTTGGCAACAACTGCTACGATAATCAAACCTAATACCAGCGCATTACTGAATTGCTGGTAATTAAAGTAAAAAATGGTCAAGAACAACAAAATATAGATCGTAGCAACGGCTTTAAACCAATTTTTATGCAGATAAAAGCGCTGAGATCTGTTTGTCGGATTCAACAACAGCGCAATTATAATCATCAATGGATATTCGTAAAAAGAATCAAAAATAAACGGGGTAATAAAATTGTTAAAAATGCCCCCCAGCATGCCGCCAAAAGACATAATCAGATAATAATTGGTTAAATATTTTGCCTGTGGTCGATTTTTTGCCAATTCACCATGGCATAGCATAATGGAAATAAAAAATACCATCAGATGTAAGGACAACTCTAATGAAAAAAAGGCCAGTTTTTGATGAGAGAAGAAATAAATTAAAAAGGGAGTGATCAGCCAGGGTTGGGCAATAAGCATACCCTTATGTATTTTTCCGCTGAATCGCGAGAAAACGATAATAAATGACAGTAGGTAAAGTGCTAGCGGAATTACCCAAAGCAATGGAACTGAGGCTATATCAATGCTAATGTAATTGGTTACACCCAGTAGCAGACTGGAAGGTACAAATGACAGTATCAACCATTTCAGTTTAAGCATGAACTCAGGGTTGCTGTTTAATTCTGGACAATCCGACTGTATTACATCATTGTTCTGAGGTTTGAAAAACAACATACACATGATAATCAGGCTACACAGCAACAAAAAGCCAATGCTCCAGAACTGCTGCTGATTGCTTAAGCCAAATTCAGGTTCAAAAGCAAAAGGATAGCTTAAAAGGGCCATTAAACTGCCGGTGTTGCTGGCAATAGATAAAAAATAGGGGTCATTGCTGGTACGGTGACCAAGTTTAGAGAACCATTTTTGCAGTAATGGTGAAGTAGCCGACAATATAAAGAAGGGTAGGCCAATTGAAATCGTTAACACCACCAATAGCCATAATGTTGGGTTGCCTTGTGTAGGAGGTGAGCCGGTTTCGGCTATAGTTACCGGTAAAAAGCAAAGGCTGAATAACAACAAGATGCCATGAATCAATATTTGCCGCTGGTTACAAAATCGATTGCATAACAGGTGAGCATAGAGGTAGCCAAGAAAAAGCAGGCTTTGGTAAAATACCATGCAAGTATTCCAAACCGAGGCCGCACCGCCAAGTAAGGGTAACAACGCTTTGCCGAACATGGGCTGAAGCGTGAACATTAAAGAGGCGCTTAGAAATAAAGTCAGCGATAATAATATTATAGGAGCGAAATCGCGTTTGGTTTCTCTCTTTTGAGCTAAATCCATACGTCATCACCTAAACAGCAATATATTAGTAAGTCAGTTTAAAACCAACTAAAGTTCCTTAAACTTATATTGAAGCGCAGCAAAATACCTAAACTTTAAAAGGTTGTTAATCGACACAGCCAATCAGTTGTTTAGTATGAACAGAAAAGAGAAATGGGAAATGTGTTCCGTTTGAACCTTGGTGGGGCGCCTATTTTTGTTAGTCTCAAACTGTACTGTTTTTGGCGTTCGGTTTCGTATTGGATATATTAAGGGTTATTAATCTTAACATCATTCTAATAGTTCTCGTCTGCCCAAGTCCTGTTAAGAATTAGATCGGTTATCTTTATAAATTCCGCTTTTCTTCCTTAAAATAACTTACTCCACTTTCATTGAGTAAATCGTATTTTCTTTTTAGCGTAGGAAACAAATAATTTTTTTCCATGTGTAAACCTAATACGATTAGCGGCACAATTATCGCTAAATCCATACCGAACGAGCCCCCCATTGAAATGGTTAAGGCGGCAGTGATAAATAAAAATGCACCAACCAGGTAGAAATACAAGCCCAGCACAATACCACTTAAAAACATGGTATGTGCCAGAATAATATGGATTGTCATACCTGCAGCGCCGGGTGCAATCGATTCAGCATGCCAGAGCAAAAACACCAGTAAAACTGCCGTCATCGCACTGCCCCAATAAAACAATTCGTAACGAATCAAATGCCTTCGCTCAATACCGGTACTTAAAGCCCTGGCTTTTTCACTTAATAAAGAGCAATAGAAAAAAATGGGCGTTACGCATAACCAGTAAAAAAATGCCATTCGTTCGGTAAACTCAGAAAGCAGTTCGCCAATAAAGCAGAGCAGTACCAATACGACAAAAATGACTTCATTGATATAAATATAATGCAGCGCCTTAGATAGTTTCTTGCTTGTAAACTCATCATTTTCTGACATGTAAGCTCCTTTTTTAGTTCGTGCAGTTAAAAATATGAGGCGTTATCTGACTAAAATAAGTCTACCAATACACATATACCGCCTTAGTTAATATCGAATTAGCTACAATTCAGCATAGTTAAAAGATGCCATTTTACAAGACTAGTTACTTTATTAAGTGGCCGGAAATTTTTTTATACTGTGATACGGATGGAAACAGAGGCGGGGTCTTGTGGTCGCCTGTTATAAGGCTTGGGTAACGCAAGATAGATTTAATCGCGGACGGGCTCGCGATTAAATCATAGTCTGGATGGTAGCCCGGTTAAAACAGACTTAAAATTGTAACCACTCATGTAAGATATATTTTTACACCTACAAAAGTATTACTAATCGTTACATGGCAGGTTAAATCAAAAAGGAATAAAAATCAGGCAAATCACATCATTAATGTAATTATCGACTGTTTTGTATTCCCGATAGCCTTGTGAAGAAGCGACGCCAAGAATATATTTTTTGTCCATAAAATCAATGATCTCGGATGATTTATGTCCGCTGTTTAAAGTAAAGTACCGGTCTGGCAGTTCCAGTATTTCGCCGCAATTGTAGTCTTTATTGTTGGCAATGGAGATAATTTTCTTGTGCCGGTCAGTAAAGATTGCAAAACTGCCTTCAATAAGCTGCCCCTGTTTATTGCGCGGTAATGCGTCCTCAAGCATAGACTGGAATTGTGGTTCGCTGTCGAAAACGATGCCGATACCACCCAGCACATTGTTGGTGTTGTCTAATTCGGTGATAGAGGCATTATAGATATACGTATGGCGATTGGTGTAAAAACTTGATTCTACAAAAGGCGATACGGCATATTTCTGGGAATCGTTAATTTTTAACGCTGAATAGGCTCCGGTTAATTCTGATAGTTTTTGGCCTTCTATATGGTGTTCATTTTTGTTGGAAACAGCCAGTATTACACCCTGGTTGTTGTAAACATATAAGTTGGTGTAAACGGTATATAACTCATTAATATATAAAAGGATATTGGAGATTTGCTGTTTATCATGACTGGAAATGACGGGTTGGGCCAGTATGCGTCTGAATTCGGTGGTTAGGGCCCACCAGCGGCAGTCATTGGCTCGTTCATACAGGTTGCGGTCCATAATATCAACAGCTAGAGCCGCCAGGAAACCGGCGTTATCCAGATGAGATGACATGACGGTGACTTCTTGCAGGGTATCCACTGATTCTGTAAAAATATCCGAAATATCGCTGCCGATTTGTTTGATGGCTTCTAAAACCGGCATAAATTCTGCTGCCTTTTTACGGGCGGAAGTAATTTGACCGTTTAGAACCAATAAACTTAAATCGGTATTAACATCAATCGAGGCGTTGCGGATCTCTTTTAGTTCCGGGGTGAAGTGGCTGGCCTGGTTGATCACGTCTGAATAGTCATAGTCGCGATTTTTTTGACTGGATTCATTTGAAAACGCCATTTTTAATGGTGTCATCATTTGCCCTTGCCAGCCCAAACCATAAAAGCCTTGGTAACCATGGGTTTTACAATTGCTGGTAATGTACTTTTCTTCTTTTAAGGATACGATACTTAAGCTGTTAGCGGTTTTAAAATTGGTTTTTAGTGGTATTTTTCTTTTATCACTGCTGGCTATCACCTGGCCTTGTTTGTCCAGAATCATCAGTATACCGGGTTCGTCATCATGAATCAGATTTTTAAAAATCCCTTCCATTTCATCTTCAAAACGAAAGCAAAGACATAAAACGCCAAGCACTTGGGATGAGGGGTCGTTTGTGGCGGTAATTTTGCAGGAATAAATTAAAGAGTTTTGTTTGTCAGGCTGTAAATCGCTATAGCGGAAGGTTTCCACGTATTCATCATTTGAATTGATAGTTTCCTCTAGTAGGGGGTCATTACTGTGGCGGACCGGATTTTGGCTGTTTAAATGGGCTTTAATATTGCCATCCAAATCGCAAATTAAAATTTCGTCATAAACCGAATATTTTTTTACATATTCCTGTAAGCGCTGTTGAATAAAGTCGAGGCTGATAACTGTACTATTGCCCTGTGATAAGAATGAACGAATATCATCATCGGTAGCCAAAAAACCAACATCAGCCGTGCGCTCAAACAGGTTGCGAATCAACATATCTATCGCAACCTGCGCCTTGGATACATTATCCAATGATAATTTCTGCAGATTTTCCAATAACAAATTACGGGTCAGCTTTTTTTGTAATTGACCAAATTTGTCCTTAGTGGTCTGCATATCGTCCAGAATGGTAGAGGCTATATTATGACTGTTGATTTTGCCGATCAAGGCGATTTTTCCCCACCAGTCATTTAATGAAATTAACCTTTTCTCATAATTTTGTACAACAGGCATGGCGTGCATTAATGTTTGTGAATGGGTATCTAAAAACTCTTGCATAATAAAAGTGAACTCTTGCTATCGTTTGGTATACCGGCATCAGAAAATACCTGTCCGGTATGGTTAAAAGAATGTCTTTTTGCGTCAATGCAAGGTTTATACCATTTTAAAAATATAGTCTTTATGCAGATAACTCCTTAAAGGATAAGAATAAAATTTTTATACATTACATTTCATAAGGATTTATATTTTAGAGTCTAAAAGTAGGTAAATGCACTGATATGGTACATATTGCTTAATCTTGAGGCGTTGATACAGGTTATGGCTACAGTGTCAGAACTGAAAGGCTTAAATAAACAAAGAGGGGGAGGCATAAGCAAATAGTTGTTTATGTTGTTGAAGTTGTTTTCCGGCGATGGTAGAAAGACTATTTACAGTCCGGTTTGTGTATATGTAATGAGTACCAGAAAAACAATAATGTTTTTATTCTTGATGCTTTGCGCAATAAATGCATTAGCAGAAGATAAGCCAAACTGGGCTAAAGCTGACTATATCAGTAATAGCTTTGTTGAAATTGCGTTAAGGGACGAGTATTCAGACCGGCATACCGGGATACGGAAATGGACCAAGCCAATAAAGTATTACATACTGCATCGTGTGCCGGACAGGAAGTTGCATCAACGTTTGGTTAAGTTTCATTTTAATCATTTGTCTGATATTACCGGTATTGCTATGCAGGCGGTGGCTAAAAAGAAAGATGCCAATTTAGTCATCGTTTTCTCTTCGGAGAACAGGTTAAAAGCGGAATTGAAAAATGAGTTTGGAATGCGTTCTAGTCTGCAACGCAATCAGTTTTTTCGTCACAGTGTCTGTTTGGCAACGATGTCTTTACATCAGGATGGCAGTATAAAAAAGGCAGCAATCATCATTCCGGTAGACAGAGCCAGAGCGCATGCAAAACTGGTTTCCTGTGTGGTTGAAGAGTTAACTCAGGTGATGGGGTTACCGAATGACTCGGAAAAGGTTTTTCCGTCTGTTTTTAACGATAAGTCGTTTAATGATTTATTAACCGGTTTGGATTATGTGCTGTTGAAAATACTCTATCACCCGATGTTAAAACCGGGTATGAAGGAAAACAGGGTACAACCGATCGTTAAAAAAATTATCAAAGAGTTTAATAGGCAGGGGCTGATTGCAAAGGCTGATAAAAAAGTCTTGGAAGGAGAACTGTATGCTTTATTTTGATAAATATACAATCGGTTTACCTTGAGCTGGCTTTTCATGGGTTAAAATTTATTTGACTGAAAAAACTCTATAATCGGTAGTGCTTTTGAAGCTAAATCATATAAAAGGGCCAAATTAACGGGGTAGGCTATTAGTTTTTTGTTATCGGTTAATAATCTGATAAACAATGGCGGTTTTGCTTCGAGGGGCGCCACTGAGTTGCCCGGTTGCCAGTTTCTACCCAAACCGGCAAGCATTTGCTGTTTTATTTTATCCGCATTGCTTTGACCTTCCAGGCTGTCCGCAATTTCCACTTCCCGTCCATCGGCAGTTAATAATTTCAAGCTATACCATACCTGATGTGAGTTACCCTGGCTTGAAGACATGCTTTCCTGAGCAATGATATCGATAATATTGCCCGCTTCAATTTTTTCTTCCAGGTTAAAACCGAAAATTCGTTGTTGTCGTTTTATGCCGTCGGGATTGACGGATACAGTCAGACTATTGGCTATGAAAAATATACCAAAAGCCAGCATACTTAACGCTAAGACTTCGACATAGACAAATAATAAGCCGGCTGTGACCGGTAAAAAATCCATAAATTTTTCAAAGAAAAATCCACCGACAAAGCCAAAAAATAAAGCAAAAGAAATTACCGGTATTGCCAAGCCTTTGCAGCGACCGTAACCGTAGTAAAATTGTTCACCTAATGCGGTTTTTGTGATTTGAGGGTAGGTGGTTGAATGGTTATCAACCTGAGTTACAACCTCAGATGTTTTAGTTCTGTGATGCAAAGAGGTATCGGTGCCTTTATTAAGCTCGACCGGAACATTGTAGCTACGATCAAAGTTTATTCCCGGTAGCGGCATTTGAATATTCAGTCGCCAGAAGTGATAATCATTACTTATATTTTCACTGGCTGGACAGTCGTCGGGTAGCTTAAAGGAAAACTTAACTTGGCTGTGACGACCTAAGTGATCCGGTTTTAATGTTACCGTATCGTGCCAGACGGCATCACTATGCTGTTTATTTTCGCCGCGGTTATTGCGCTGGAAATAATGATGGATACAGGTCAGTGTTAATTTGGCCGGTTTGGTATTTTCTGCCGCGATGGGTAAGAGGATATAACCGGCAAGTTGCCCCCCTATTTGACCGGGGAAAGGGTCTAAAACCACCGGTGTTTGACCAAATTTATACCAGGCTTTGGTTTTATAGGCGGCATCAATGAGCATCCAGACACCCAATACTGGAAACAATATAAAAACAAAAAAAATCGGATCTTGTCGGGCAATTTCAGTAAGCCTTTCCTGACCTGTAACAATCATAATAGTAAAGACGACTGCGTTCCAAAGTAAGGCAAAAATCCATGCCTGTATAAATTCTTGTTTGTTTTCGGAAAAAACCTGATTGCCGATAATGTTAGACATTTTTTATAACCCGTATGTAAAAAGCAATTGAGGTAGTTGTCTTTATTAGTGTCAAAGCTAAGCTGCTTTTTGAGGTAGAGGTTAATGTATTTGTTTTCGTAAGTAAAGTTACCAGGTAATAAACTTTGGAGAATGAATTATTTTTACTATATTTCTAAAGAATACTCTGAATATATTGCTTTCACAGATGGTTTGACAAATTCACCCTGAATGAAATCAATTTTTTATAGTTCGTTTCGACCCTGATAAAGGGTTATATCAGAGCATTCTCGAATCATACTTTTTTACACTAGGCTCAGTTATGTTTTTGTATAAAGCGGTTATTGTAATTACCTCAATTCTTTTAATTGGCTGCACCAATCCTTCAACACCGGCGGGACATGAAGGTTATGTCAAAGAAAATCCCAGAATTTGGGGGACAGGTGGTTTTGTTGGCGTATTAAAAGGACCGGCTAACTATGGCGTTTCGTTATGGCGGAATGAAGTGGAAAATGTGGATTTCAGACCGCAAACCTATGGTGAAAGCTTTAATATTTTAACCAGCGATGAATTGAATATTACCTTGCGCTGGCAGACCATTTTAAAAATTAAACCCAATAGTATTAAAGACGTGGTGGAAAATTATGCCGGACAGGATTTTTATAAACGTTTTATCAAAGAGCCTTTACGGTCCATGGTCAGAAAGCAGGTTCAAAAAATGGCCAGTCGTGAAGTCAAGCAAAACAGGAATGAAATTGCTGTCGCCGTTATCGAAGAGTTAAAGCAATATTTGAACAAAACTCCGTTTATTGTCATCTCCGGGGTTGTGGGTAATATAGATTACCCAAAAGTGGTTACCGAAGCGGTAGAAAAAAAGTTGGCGGCCAAACAATTGTTGGATGAAAAACAGACCCAGATTGATATCGCCAAAAAGGACGCGGAAATTCGTGTTGAAGAAGCGAAAGGCATCGCTAAAGCCCAGCAAATTATCAATTCCACTTTAACCGCCAATTATTTGCAACATGAAGCCATTAATGCACAATTGAAAATGGCGGCATCACCGAATCATACCACGGTTTATATTCCATCCGGTGCCAATGGAATTCCGTTGATTCACCGGGTGGGTAAATAAAAATTTACCGGTTGGTATTTTCAGATTGATGTCATACTTAGATTCAGGTTATGTATCGTTAGGTAGAAAAGGAATAGGCAATTGTTGATAGAGGTAAATAATTTAACTTTTGAATATCCGGGGTTGCGAGCACTGGATAATATCTCGTTTGCCATTAACAAAGGCAGTGTTACTGCTCTGGTTGGCCCTAACGGTGCCGGAAAAACTACGTTGTTGCGCTGTTTGGCCGGATTGGAACAGCCGTTAAACGGCACTGTCGCTATTGCCGGTATTGATGTTTTGGAACATCCCCGCCTTTGTCATCGTCAAGTCGGTTACTTATCGGATTTCTTCGGCTTGTACGACCGTTTGACAGTTGCCCAATGTTTGCATTTTGTCGCCAGAGCCCAGGGTATTGCGGCACAGGATTGTCAGCAGGCTATTGTTCGTGTCAGTCAGCAGTTGAATATTTCTGACCGCCTTAAAAGCCGACCGTCGGAACTGTCCAGAGGCCTGCGTCAGCGTGTCGCAATTGCCCAGGCCATTATCCATCAGCCCAAAGTGTTGTTATTGGATGAACCGGCCTCAGGTCTGGATCCTGAGGCCAGACATTCATTGGCAGAGCTTTTTTTACAATTGCAGCAGCAAGGCATGACCTTGATTGTTTCCTCCCATATTTTGGCGGAACTTGAAGCCTATTCAAGCGATATGCTGATCCTAAGAGAGGGACAAGTGGTTGAGCAGGTTGAGATTAAACATAAAGTAAAGCAGCTAAAACAATTCAAGCTCGTGTTAACAAAAGCGAATGAACGGTTACGCTCACTTCTGGCCGATTTCACGCCTTTATCACAATTGCAAATTAATGGTGCTCAAGCTACTTTTCAGTTGAACGGCGATCTGTCGGTACAGCATGAATTGTTAAAATTATTGCTGCAGAATGACTTGCCTGTCTGTGAATTTTCTGTGCTGTCGGCGAATTTACAAGACGCTTATTTAAGTACGGTGAAACAATGAATCCTGAATTTCAACGCTATCTTTATTTGGATTTCTCCGTTGCGCGTTTGATAGGAATGCCTTCTTTTCTGCTCATTGTCTTCGCATTAACTTTTTTAATCGACAATAAAAGCTTTGCCGAGGCAACAGCCAATACGGCTATCGGTTTATATATTGCTATTGTTTTGTTTTGGGGAGCAAAACAGTCATCAGAATCCATCTATGATGAAATTCGGAACAACACCTGGGATCTGCAAAAAACCTCGGCCCTGTCTCCGTGGAGCCTGGCCTGGGGGAAATTATTCGGCAGCACGTTATTTAACTGGTATGGCGGTTTGCTTTGCCTGATCATGTATACGCTGGCCAGCAGCAATTCAGATTACTTAACACTGACTTGGGTCTATGCACTAAGCTGTGGATTGTTGGCTCAGGCTGTAAGTTTACAAATTAGCCTGTTTGCATTGCGCCGGAAGCAGGCTTTGAATAGCGGAGTCAATTATTTGTTCGCTTTATGCGCCTTGTTTATTATTATGCCGCTGATGTTTGAAATTGATGAGTTTTTTACTCAGAGTATCATCTGGTACGGAGAAAGATATAATCAAGCCTATTTCAATCTGCTCGCTCTACTCATTTGCTGTGCTTGGGTCATTATCGGCATTTATCGTTTATTATCCGAAGAACTGCGTATTCGTTCTTTGCCTATCGCCTGGGTTTTATTTATCGCTTTTTCGACATTCTATATCTCAGGTTTTGTTCTATATGAACAACCCGAACAAAAAGGCTGGCTGGCCATTGCATTGATGGTGGAATTTGCCTTATGTGTTAGCCTGAATTATCTCTTGCTGTTTGTGGATAGTAATAATCCGATGCAATTTAAAAAATTAGCGTTGTATTTTCAACAACAGCAATGGGTTAGGTTTGCGCAAGAGTTGCCTTGTTGGTTGATCAATGTTGTGTTGGCATTACCGGCAATGATTATTTTAACCGCCTTATTGCCGGTAGAAAAAATGGATGAAATTTATTTCTATCCGCTGGTCATATTCCTATTATTATTAAGAGATATGGGGATTTTGCTGTTTTTTAGTTATGCGGCAAATCCAAAAAGAGCAATCAGTTTAACGGTACTTTATCTAGTTTGCTTATATGGATTATTGCCGTCTATTTTTTTAGCTTTGGATGTCGATGCAATAGCCGCCGTAATATTGCCATTACTCAATGCTAATATGAGCTTGGCGATTGTTTATGCAGCCATTCAAGCTAGTTTTATTGGCTTTTTGTTATTTCAGCGTTGGCAGAACAGGGTTACAGTCAGTAATTAAGAACTATTTAATTGGTGGACGATAGGGGAGGGGTAATGACTGAGGCAGAAAATAATTTAACCGTATCGAATGATGAAATATTGTCGTTAAAAGACTATATTCATCAGAAAAATACCGCTGTTTTAACTGTAATGTTCACCGATATAAAGGGTTTTACCGAAATTACCGAAAAAAAAGGTGAGCAGGCAGCATCTAAGTTGCGAAAGCAGCATGACGAATTAATGTTAGATATTATTCAGCGAGATCAAGCCGGTTTAGTGATTAAATTCATCGGTGATGCCGTCATGGCGGTCTTTTCCGAACCCAGTGTGGCTGTCGAAAGAGCACTTATGATTCAACAAAGGTTTGTCGAATTTAATGCAGCCAATCCCGAACTGGATGATATTAATGTTCGTATCGGTATGCATATGGGGCAAGTTGCTGTTAATGACAACGTTGAAGTGGATGTTTTTGGCCGTCATGTCAATCGCGCCTCCCGCATAGAGAGTCTGGCAAATGGCGGCCAGATTTTTTTAGGTTTTTCAGTGTTTGATAGCGCCAAGGGTTGGCTTAATAATCAGAAACATCTGATTTGGCAATCGCATGGGCACTATTATGTGAAAGGGATTAACGAGCCAATCGAGATTTATGAAGTGATTGACTCAAAAATGGGAAAGCCTAGAGCACCGTTACATGCCCGTAAAAAAAGATCCGTACCGGGGGTGTTAATAACATTATCCCTGATTGTGTTAACCGCAGCGATTACTGCTGCGATTTTTTTCTATCAACAAACCGAAGTGTGGTTTTTAAATTTTTATCCGGAGAAAATGATTCTGGATCATCATAAACGGATCGTGTTAACAGGTGATAAAAAAGATGAAGCGCGCTTAGTAAAGGATCCGATTTCTGCCGGTAAACATATCGTGCATTATGCAATTACCGATTCTGTCCGCTATTATGCGGAAGTTGATATTCAGTACGGCAAAAATAATTTAAAACCAAAATTTATAGAGTTGCGTTTGCCTACGCTCAATAACCGGCTCAGTTTGACTGAGGAACGCAATGAGGCGACGAAACAGAAGTCGTTTAATTACTTTTTATATTCAAACACCGGTGAGAAAATCAACTATCAAGCGGATTTGGAATTGACGCTAAGCAATCAGGTTGATGAACAAGATAAAGATCTCAGTCATGATCAATTATCCGGTGTACTTAAAATCAACGATCGGCTGATCAAATTGGGGCCGGTCGAGCAGAAGCATCGTTTTTCAGCGACAAGGTCGACACGGGTACAACCGGTTTTAATTTATGAAGATGAATATCATGCGTATTACTATCAGTATTATGTGTATAAGACCACGTTTGATGTGACTTTGTTAGCTAAGTTTAAGCCTGTTAACTTAAACAATGATTAAAACATAGCTTGGAAGTCGTTTTGCTAACGTAAAGGGGGAATGAAAAAATGCACAGTTGTCGAATAATTTTGCTGGCTGTTTTGTTCGGTTTTAGTTCGCCCAATTATGCTGAATGCCAAAATAAACGAGTAAAGGTTCAGGTTTTGGGATCAGGCGGACCTGAACTAAACGATGGCAGGGCATCGAGTTCGTATCTGGTCTGGCTGAATGATAAAGCGGTCATTATGATCGATGCCGGATCGGGTAGCAGTTTAAATTATGAAAAAAGCGGGGCAAAACTGAATGACCTGGAGGTGGTTGCCTTTACTCATTTTCATGTTGATCATAGTGCTGATTTTCCCGCTTTGGTCAAAGCATTTTATTTTTCCGGGCGGGCAAAAGACTTGAGTGTTATAGGGCCTGAAGGCAATGAATATTTGCCTTCCGCATCGGATTTTATTCAAAGACTATTTGCTAAAAATGGGCTTTATCCCTATTTGCAGGGATATGTGTCTTCAAGTGAAAAAAATCTTTTTAAATTAAATGCTTATGATGTTCAGTTGGCAACACATCAGGTTAAGACAATTTATCAAACTGCAGACTATAAACTGGATGCTATTCCCGTTCATCACGGACCATTACCGGCCGTCGCCTGGCGCGTACGTGCCCGAGGCTGTTCAGTGGTTTTCTCCGGGGATTTGAGTAATCGCTATGACACCTTGAGTCGGTTGGCGGATAAAGCAGATTTATTAGTAGCACATCATGCAATTTCTGAAAAACATTCAGGTCAGGGTCGACATTTACATATGCCGCCATCTGAAATTGGAAAAATTGCACAACAAGCTGGGGTAAAGAAGCTCGTCCTGTCACATCGAATGCGACGCACCTTAGGGCAGGAAAAAAAATCAACACGGATTATTAACCAATATTATAAAGGTCCCGTTTTTTTTGCTGATGATTTGGAGGTTTTTGAAATTCGATAAGTTGAATCAGTAGACTGAATGGTCATAAAAATAAGGCAATTTAAATCGCAAAGCGACTTGTCTAGCCAAACAATCTGACGATGGAAAAATACATTTTATTGTCTCAAATCAGCCTGGCAATTTCTCTAAACCATTGCTCAGAGCAGCAAAAATTTATTTTTAATAAATTTAATCAACCTTAATTATCTAAAGCGCGTAAAATACGACCCTTTTTTCAAAACCTTACACTCATACTGGGCCGGCTTGTTAATGACTCTATTTTTAACAGGTATAAAGGTTGTTCCGGTATGCTTCTATCTGGATAAAACATGCTTACAACCGCAAATATCACCATGCAATTTGGCGCCAAGCCGTTATTTGAAGACGTATCTGTTAAATTTACCGACGGTAACCGTTATGGCCTGATTGGCGCTAATGGATGCGGAAAATCAACTTTTATGAAAATCCTGGGCGGCGATTTGGAGCCCAGTGCAGGAAATGTCTCTAAAGACCCGCATCAACGTATCGGTAAACTCAAACAGGATCAGTTTGCTTACGAACAATACAGCGTACTCGATACTGTGATTATGGGGCATGAGGAATTGTGGGCAGTTAAATCAGAGCGAGATGCAATTTATGCCAATCCGGAAATGACCGAAGAAGACGGTATGCGCGCTGCAGATCTTGAATCTGAATTTGCCGAAATGGATGGCTACACAGCAGAAGCAAGGGCGGGAGAATTGTTGGCTGGTGTGGGTATTGCGATCGAGCAGCATTACGGCCCGATGAGCGAAATTGCACCGGGCTGGAAATTACGGGTGCTACTGGCGCAAGTGCTGTTTTCCGATCCGGATATTATGTTGCTGGACGAACCTACCAACAATCTGGATATTAACACCATTCGCTGGCTGGAAAGCGTATTAAACGAACGTAACAGTACCATGATTATCATCTCGCATGATCGTCATTTTCTGAACAGTGTGTGCAGTCATATGGCGGATTTGGATTATGGTGAAATTCGTCTTTACCCCGGTTCCTACGATGCATATATGACGGCTGCCACGCAAGCGATGGAGCGACTACAGGCCGACAATGCGAAAAAGAAGGCGCAGATTGCTCAATTGAATGCTTTTGTCAGTCGTTTCTCCGCCAACGCATCAAAATCCAAACAAGCGACTTCCCGTGCCAAACAAATTGATAAGATTGAGTTGGCCGAAATAAAGCCTTCCAGTCGAAAAAATCCATTTATCCGTTTTGATCAGGATAAAAAACTGCATCGTTTGGCTTTAGAAGTGGAGGGGTTGGGTAAAAGTTTTGATGAAGAACTATTTAGCGGACTCGACTTAATGCTTGAAGTAGGCGAACGTGTTGCGATTATCGGCCCGAACGGCATAGGTAAAACCACCTTATTAAAGTGTTTGGTGGGTGACATAGAGCCAACTGCCGGTAAAGTAAAATGGTCAGAAAACGCGCAAATTGGCTATTATGCTCAGGATCATGCGGCAGAGTTTGAAGAAAAGAAAAAATTACTGGAGTGGATGGGACAGTGGGGTCAGCCTAGCGACGATGAACAGAAAATCCGCGGCACCCTGGGGTGTCTGTTATTTTCACAGGATGATATTAACAAAACTGTTAATGTTTTGTCCGGTGGTGAGCAGGGGCGTATGTTGTTTGGCAAGTTGATGCTGCAACGTGCCAACATAATGGTAATGGATGAACCCACCAACCATCTGGATATGGAATCCATAGAATCGCTCAACCTGGCGCTGGAAAATTACCCCGGCACGCTGATCTTTGTCAGCCATGATCGTGAATTTGTTTCCTCCCTGGCCACCCGTATCCTGGAACTGACACCCACAGGCATAGTGGATTTCAGGGGGAGTTATGACGATTACTTGCGCAGTCAGGAAATAGAGTAAATAGAAAATTTATGTGAAATAGGCTTGGTTATTGACTGGCCTATTTCACAATAAAATTAATAACATAATGTCTAGCAAGCTGCTTTGATACTCTGATATTTAGATCACAGTATAAAAATAAAAATGTGATAGCTATCCCAGATTGGTATTTAGGTGCTTTTATTAAGGAAATTTATCGATACAATCGGCTGAACTTAATCGTTATTTTTGGTTTTTTGAATTTAGCAAAATCCAGGTTTTGTGTTTAGAAGAATTCAACTAACTGCAGAAAATTTTCATTCATTTAATTCTTTTATCATGTTCAAAACAGCGCCGTTTGTATTTTAGGGACCGTTAAATATGAAAAAAATAATTGGAATAGCATTGATTCTTTATTCATCATGTTGTTTTAGTTTAAGTTGGACCACTTTCGTTGATTCGCATGCTGAAGCTTTAAATGGGTGCGCAAGCGTACGGAATATGTTTAAGAGATCTTATGAATGTAAATTTATTTATCCCTTATGGAAAAGCAAATGGCTAGCAGCTTACGCATCAGCAGGCAGTGGCGTTTATTATATATATTATTTTAAATATACCTGTAAAACCAACGAAAAGATGGTGGATGGTGTTTGCCAGCCAATCATTGAAAAACCATCAAAACCTAAAAATCAGGGTTGTCCAGCCTCATGTTCAGGCATTGGCAATCCCGCCAATGCCTCCAACGGCAACAAATACCA
>JBNLBS010000010.1:0-141059 GCA_050303415.1 Methylococcaceae bacterium
AAGCAGGACGCGGAAGCTTTGCCTACAGGGAAGTAGGTAAGGAGCGAGAGCAGGACGCGGAAGCTTTGCCTAGTGGGAGGCCGTAAAGGCTCCTTGTAATATCGACATTCCCACCTTCCATGGTGGTCATAGGCAAGGCAGCTTTTTGCTCCCGGCAAAAGCTGCATTCAGCACGTCCTTGTGCTTCGCAGATATTTGCGCCTCGGCAATTGCGCCTGCATCGCCTAAAGCGCCTACTGTCGGTGCCCTACTACACGCCATCCTTGGCGTTATGCAATATCTGCACTCAACTCATCCCTGTGTTTCGCAGATAAAAGCTCCTGCATTATCCGCATTCAACACATCCTTGTGTTTCACAGATACAGAGGTATTACAGTAAAATCTTCCTGATATTCTATACAGAAGTAATATATCAACAGTTCATTTCGTATAAACTAGGATAATCATTTATAACAATAAGAATTGCAAAATATATGGATAAGTTAGCTAATAAATATTGGAATATATTAATGCCATTTGCCGGGGCGATGTTGACCTTGGCCTTTTCTCCCTTTGATTATTCATATTTTGCTTTGATCGCATTAACTATATTATTGCTTGGTTGGCAAAATGTCACTCCAATAAAAGCTGCCATAAGAGGTTATTTATTTGGCGTGGGATTGTTCGGTGTCGGCGTATCCTGGGTCTTTGTCAGCATTTTTTATTTTGGTCATGCCGGAATTATAGGATCCAGCTTACTAACCTTATTGTTTGTTGGTGTTTGGGCACTTTTCCCTGCATTAACCGGTTATTTAATCAATAAATTCGGGTTTGCAGAACATAGTTTTATCAGGCTACTGATTATTCCAGCGTTATGGGTATTAATTGAATATTTTCGCGGGTATACGATTCTGAATGGTTTTCCCTGGCTGCAGGTCGCATATAGTCAATTGGATACGCCGCTTGCCGGGTATATCCCTCTCCTGGGGTGTTACGGAACCGGATATTTATTGATATTTACGTTGGTATTGTTTTTGGAAATAGTACATTATAAAAATTACCGAGTTATATTGATTCCGGCATTGGTAGTGATATGGTTATCAGGCTGGGGTCTACAACACATAAGCTGGACAGATAAAATTGGCGATTCGCTTAAGGTATCTTTGATTCAAGGTAATATATCCCAGGATATGAAATGGTTACCTGATAACCGAATCAAAACTTTAATACAATATCAAACGATGACTGAACAACACTGGGACTCGGATATTGTCATCTGGCCTGAGACAGCTATCCCGGCATTTTATTTTCAGGTTAAGGACTTTTTTATTAAGCCTCTGGCGGAAAAGGCCAAAAACAATAATACCGATTTAATTGTTAGCATGCCCATGCTCGGCAATACTAAATATGAAAACTATAATGCTGTTATGACGCTGGGTAAAGAACAGGGAGTTTATAAAAAAAACCATTTATTACCTTTTGGTGAATATATGCCGCTTCAACCTTTGTCCGGTTATATTCTAAGTTTGCTGGAGATTCGCTTGGGGAATTTCCTTTCCGGCGGACCTGATCAAAAATTACTTAAAGCAGGGGGATATGCATTTAATACCAGCATCTGTTATGAAGATGCCTTTGGTGCGGAAGCTATCCGTGGCCAGCCGGAAGCAGCCTTTCTGGTTAATGTGACTAATGATGCCTGGTTTGGTAATTCAATTGAACCGCATCAGCATATGCAAATTGCCCGTATGCGAGCTTTGGAAACCGGCCGGTATTTATTACGGGCAACAAACACAGGTTTAACCGGGGTGGTTGATCCGAAGGGGAAAATAATAAAACAAGCCCCGTTATTTGAGACAACATCGATAACCGCAGATATCTACCCGATGGGGAATATGACACCGTATGCAAGTATAGGTGATAAGGTTATTATCTATAGCTTACTTGTTATCACGTTGATATTGATAGCAGTCAATTGGAACTGGGTTACCAAAAAAGTATAAAGACTAAGGATAGCTCAGTGCCTTGTGGGCACTGAGGTTGTTTTTTATAACTTATGCTTCATCAATTTCAATATGCAGCGCTTCAAATTCCTGGGTTAATTTGTGTTTGGGGGCAAAATGAATTAATGGTTGAGACTGACTATGCGATTCACGTACTTTAACCGATGGTGAGATTTTTGATTCCAAAATCGGGTGACCTTCACTAATTAACTCTTCAACCAGCTGTCTTGGTAAATTCGCTTGTTTTTGATAATGATTAACGATAATACCTTCGACTTCAAGATTTTGATTATGATCAGCTCTAACTTCTGTAAGGGCTGTCATTAATGAATACAAAGCTTCTCTGGAGAATGCATCACAATCAAAAGGAATCAAGCATTTATCCGCCGCGATAAGCGCTGACTGACTAAAGAAGTTAAGTATCGGTGGGGTGTCAATATAGATGGCATCAAAGCCTTCTAATTCATCCAGAGCTTCTTTTAGCTTAAAAATTTTGTAACGTGATTCCAGCCGGCTTTGAAGTGCATCCAGTTCTGGGTGAGATGGAATAACATAAAGGTTCGGAAAGGGCGTTTCATGAATTATGTCTTCTAAACCGGAACTTTGTCCGCCAAATAAACCAAGACTCAAGCTGCCTTTAAAAAAGTGAGCAATAGTTTTATCCGGATCAGTGACTTTTTCACCCAATAAATATTGGGATGAATTGCCTTGCATATCCAAGTCAATCACTAACGTTTTTTTTCCTTTAACGGCACTGATTGCGGCTAAATTACAGGTAATGGTTGATTTACCAACTCCACCTTTCTGGTTAAAAACGACCCTGCGCATGTTATTCCCCAAAAAATCAATTAGATCAAATTCGCATTATAGACATTCGTCTAATAATATCAACACCGTACGAAGGTTTTTGAGGAGCAGTCCGGGCATTCGGGGATTTCATGAGTTGAATCAAAGGAAATTTCCTTACCACATTGATCACAAGTAAAGGTACCTGGGCCAGTAATATCACCGGTATGATAGGTGTTTAGTTGTGCGGCTCTTTCAAGCTTAGTCAGTTCTACCCGAGTTTTATCGGCTAATGAGTCGATGGCGAAGTTCTCGATCAGTTCAATATCGAATTTCAACCATTCGGTCAGCGTATCGTTTTCACCTAATTCTAGGGTATGTGCAGCATGTTCGATATCGTTTTCGATAAATTCGGCCAGTTTATTGATCTCTTCCTGAGTTAAATGCCCCAGTTCAAAGGTTTTTTCTTTGGCAATTTCCAAGCCGTCGGCAATTGAATGCAAGGTGTTATCCATTGCATCGTATAGAAACTTCATCAATATATCATAACCATCGACATATTTATTTTTGCTCATTGAGTTAACTCCTTAAAATGGGACTTTAGATTTATTTAACTGTACTGTATTCTAACGCTTTTGACCGGTAAAAGACGAGCAGGATGGAAGAAAATTATACCCCCCTAACAATTGAGCAGGAAATCCAACAAAAATGGGAGGATTCCGAGGTGTTTAACAGTACGGAGTCCGCCGATAAGGAAAGCTATTATTGTTTATCGATGTTTCCATATCCCAGTGGCAAGCTGCATATGGGGCATGTGCGTAACTATGCAATCGGTGACGTTATCAGTCGTTATCAGCGTATGCTAGGTAAAAATGTCATGCAGCCCATGGGTTGGGATGCATTTGGCCTGCCTGCAGAAAACGCTGCCATGAAACATGGCGTACATCCGGCTGAATGGACTTATGAAAATATAGATTACATGCGGGGGCAGCTTAAACGTCTTGGTTTTGGTTATGACTGGAATCGGGAACTGGCGACTTGTGACCCGGAATATTACCGTTGGGAACAATGGTTCTTTATCAAGTTATTGGAAAAAGGCCTGGCTTATAAAAAGACCGCACCGGTTAACTGGTGTCCACATGATATGACCGTATTGGCCAACGAGCAGGTGATAGACGGTTGCTGCTGGCGTTGCGACACACAAGTGGAAAGAAAGGAAATTTCCCAATGGTTTTTAAAAATCACCGATTATGCCGATGAGCTGTTAGCCGATCTGGATAAACTGGATGGCTGGCCGGAGCAGGTGAGAACCATGCAGGCCAATTGGATTGGTCGTTCGCAAGGTGTGGAAATGGAGTTTGCCGTTGCGGATATGGATGAGACGGTAAGAATCTATACCACACGACCGGATACTTTAATGGGGGTAACCTACTTAGCGGTTGCGGCTGAGCATCCGCTGGCAGAAAAAGCACGGGCACAAAAACCCGAACTGGGCGAGTTTATTGAGGCCTGCAAAGTGATGGAAACATCGGAAGCAGCGATGGACACCATGGAGAAAAAAGGCATCGATTCCGGCTTAAAAGCAATACATCCAATTACCGGTGAACACGTACCGGTTTGGATCGCCAACTTTGTTTTAATGGGCTATGGTACCGGTGCGGTGATGTCGGTTCCTGCTCACGATCAGCGTGATTATGAATTTGCACGCAAATATGGCATTGATATCAAACAAGTAATCTTTTCTGCTGACGGGGCAGACGATGATTGTTCCGAACAGGCATTTGTCGATAAAGGGATGTTAAAGAATTCTGCCGAGTTTGATGAATTAACGTCAGCGCAGGCATTTGACGCAATTGCCGATAAGCTGGAACATTCAGGCAAAGGTGAACGCAAAACCAACTTCCGTCTGCGTGACTGGGGCGTGTCTCGACAACGCTATTGGGGAGCCCCCATTCCGGTGATTTATTGTGATGATTGTGGCACAGTGCCGGTTCCTGATGCTGATTTGCCGGTGGAACTGCCAAAAGATGTGGTATTGGACGGTTCGCAATCTCCATTAGCGGCGCATCCGACTTTTTCTCATGCTGATTGTCCAAAATGCGGTAAGGTTGCTAAACGCGAAACCGACACCTTTGATACCTTTATGGAGTCATCCTGGTATTTCGCCCGCTTTGCCGGTAAGTCGGATGAGAAAATGCTGGCCGACAGCGCCAAATACTGGTTGCCAGTCGATCAATATATCGGCGGTATCGAACATGCTATTTTGCATTTATTGTATGCTCGTTTTTACACCAAGTTATTGCGCGATGAAGGTTTGATCGACAATGATGAGCCATTTACAAACCTGCTGACCCAGGGCATGGTTTTAAAAGATGGCAGTAAAATGTCAAAATCCAAAGGCAACACAGTCGATCCGCAGGCTTTAATCGATAAATACGGTGCCGATACCGTTCGCCTGTTTATCATGTTTGCTGCGCCACCGGAACAGTCGCTGGAATGGTCCGACAGTGGTGTAGAGGGAGCGTTCAGATTCTTAAAAAGATTATGGCGCCAGGTATATCTGCATTTGGAAAATGGCGATAATATTCCTGCATTAGACAAAGACAGCTTAACCGAAGCAGAAAAGAATGTTCGCAGGCAACTGCATCAAACACTGGAAAAAGTTACCGACGATTTGGGTAGACGACATACCTTTAACACCGCTATCGCGGCAAATATGGAGCTGTTGAACACGCTGTCTAAATTTACCGATGACAGTGACAACGCCAGGGCTATTCGGCAGGAAGCGCTTGAATGTATCATATTAATGCTATCGCCAATTGTACCTCATATCTGTGACCAACTCTGGCAAGAGCTGGGACAAAGCAGTGATATAGTGACGCATGCCTGGCCGTTGGTCGATAAAACAGCGATGCAGCAGGATTCTTTGCAAATTATTCTACAGGTCAACGGTAAATTGCGTAGCAAAATATCGGTTTCCGTTTCCGCCAGCAAGGACGAAATTAAAGCTTTGGCCCTACAGGAAGAAAATGTACAGCGTTTTATCGACGGCAAGCCGATTAGAAAAGTCATAGTTGTTCCCAATAAACTGGTTAATATTGTTGTATAAGTTGAGATAAATCAGGACGCGTAAATGATAAACAAGCAAGCGATCATATTTACATTTTTTATGTTGTTGACAGCCTGTGGCTATCATTTGCGCGGCAGTATTGAGCTGCCCGAAGAGCTTAAACGTATTTATTTAATAGGTGGAGGCCAATTTTATACACAACTGAAAAAAACGCTTAAATATTCCTCAGGGAAGTTGGTCGACTCCCCTGAAGAGGCCGGGCTGGTGATCAAGGTAATGGATGAAAAAGTTAAATCCCGGGTATTGTCGTTAAGTAATGCAGGTCGAGCTACAGAATTTGAGCTTTCCTACCAAATGGATTTTGAACTGTATGATAACCAGGAAAATCTTTTGGTTAAAAAACAGCAAATCAATATTCGACGGGACTACTTTGACAGTCAGGTCGATCAACTGGCAAAAGGTAATGAACGAAATATTATCTGGGAGGAAATTTATCGGCAGGCGGTTCGTACCGTATTAGACCGTGCGCGTTTCACTCTGGAGGCCAGAAAGAAATAAATGCGCTTAAAAGCCGAGCAATTAAATGCTGCACTTAAAAAAAGCCTGGCACCAATTTATTTTATAACCGGGGATGAGCCTTTACAATTGGGTGAAGCGGTAGACGCAGTTCGCGCCTCAGCAAAAAAAGCCGGCTATGATGCGAGGGAAGTTTTCACGGTGGAAACCGGTTTTAACTGGGCTGAACTGGCTTTACAGTCGGACAGTTTCTCCATTTTTTCCGATAAAAAAATTATCGAATTGAGAATACCGTCGGGTAAAACCGGTACAGAAGGGTCCAAAGCCTTAATGGCTTATTGCCAACGCTTACCGGAAGATACGCTACTATTGATTACCGCCGGTAAACTGGCGAAATCCTCATTAACAAGCAAATGGTTTCAAGCGCTGGATCAGGCCGGGGTGGTGGTCCAGGTTTGGCCCCTGGATGGGCAGGACTTAATCCACTGGTTGCAACGACGTATGCAGACACGAGGCTTACAAGCCGATCTGGACAGCATAAAAATAATCGCCTCGCAAATTGAAGGCAACTTATTGGCAGCAGCGCAAGAAATTGAGAAACTCTATGTTTTATATGGTGAAGGCCGATTAAACAGCCAGCAGATATTGGAGGTATTAACTGATAGTTCACGTTTTGATGTGTTTAAGTTAATCGATGCAATCCTGGCCGCCAAGCCCAAGCGTATTATAAAAATATTACAGGGCTTAAAAGATGAGGGTGTGGCAGCCCCTATAGTCTTGTGGGCATTAACCCGGGAAATCAGGACATTACTAAATATAAAATATGCACTGGGGCAAGGGCAGAATAAAGCGCAGGTATTTAAAAACAATCAAATATGGGATAAGCGAAAAAACCTCGTCGACAGTGCATTAAATCGTTTAAAACAACAGGAGCTTGAGCAGGCTTTGTTATTAAGTGCCCATGCCGATAGACAAATAAAAGGCGCACAAAAAGGCGACGCCTGGGAAACCCTGTTAGGCATTTGCATGACTATGGCTTCTCTTAGCAGGCTGGCATACCGGCTCTAAAATAGAGACACAATGCTGGTGTTGTTCCTATGACTTTGTATCAAAGTTAAAGCCATTAAAAATAAAAACTCTTCAACTAGGGGCTTGAAAAAAAACGCTTAGCCCCCATGTCAGCGTTAACCAACATTTTATTTAAAAAAGTTAGGATTTGTAACATGACCGTTGAAGCCAAAAAAGAAACCTTGGGTTTTGAAACCGAAGTTAAACATCTATTACATTTAATGATTCATTCCTTGTACAGTAACAAGGAAATTTTCTTACGTGAATTAATCTCAAATGCCTCAGATGCTTCCGACAAACTACGTTTTGAAGCCTTATCAAATGACGGCCTGTATGAAGGCGACAGCGAATTAAAGATTCGTCTGGAATATGATAAAGATCAGCGCACCATTACCATTATCGATAACGGTATCGGTATGACCCGCGAAGAAGTTCAAGAACATATCGGTACCATTGCCAAATCAGGAACCAAACAATTTTTTGAAGCTTTAACCGGTGATCAGGCTAAAGACAGTGAACTGATCGGTCAATTCGGTGTGGGTTTCTATTCCGCTTTTATCGTCGCCGACAAAGTGACATTGACCACTCGTAAAGCCGGTGCCTCAGCAGAAGAAGGCGTACGCTGGGAGTCAGCAGGCGAAGGTGACTACACCCTGGAAACGGTTAATAAACCAAAACGCGGTACAGAAATTGTATTACACCTGAAAGAAGGCGAAGACGAATTCCTGGAGAAATACCGTATTCAAGCTATTGTTAGAAAATTCTCCGATCATATCTCTTTGCCTATCGTTATGGATAATGAAATTCCGGCAGAAAAAGATGAAGAAGGCAATGAAACAGCGCCAGCCAGAGTTGAAGAAGAAACTATTAACAGCGCATCTGCATTATGGGCCAAATCCAAAGAAGATATTTCCGATGAGGAATACAACGAATTCTACAAACATGTCGGGCATGATTTTCAGGACCCATTAACGCATATCCACAGCAAAGTGGAAGGCACTAATGAATACACCATGCTGTTATACACACCGGCAAGAGCGCCTTTCGACCTGTGGGACAGAGATGCCAAACACGGGGTGAAACTGTATGTGCGTAAAGTCTTTATTATGGACGATGCCGAACAGCTGATGCCGCGTTACCTGCGTTTTATTCGCGGTGTTATCGATGCAGACGCTTTACCTCTTAACGTGTCCAGAGAAATTCTGCAACAAAGCAAGCAAATCAGCGCAATTAAGGCCGGTGCGGTTAAAAAAGTACTGAGCATGCTAGAAAGCCTGGCTAAAAATGATGCGGAAAAATACCAAACCTTCTGGGAACAGTTTGGTAACGTCATCAAAGAAGGTCCTATTGAGGATATGAAAAACAAAGAACGCATTGCCAAATTAATGCGCTTCTCATCGACTCACACTGATGATGCCAAGCAGGATGTTTCTTTTGCCGACTATATTAGCCGGATGAAAGAAGGTCAGGAAAAAATCTACTATGTGACTGCAGACAGCTTCTCGGCAGCTAAAAACAGCCCGCATCTGGAAATCTTCCGTAAAAAAGGCATCGAAGTTCTATTGTTGTCCGACCGTGTTGATGAGTGGTTAGTCTCTCACCTGACCGAATTCGACGGCAAGCAATTGCAATCGGTCGCCAAAGGCGAACTGGATCTGGATAAACTGGATACCGAAGAAGACAAAAAAGAGCAGGAAGAAGCGACTAAAGATTTTGAATCAGTACTGACACAAATCAAAGAAGTATTGGGCGATAAAATCAGTGAAGCTCGCCTGACTCACCGCTTAACCACTTCACCGGCCTGTCTGGTGGTATCCGATCACGGCATGAGCTTAAACATGGAAAGAATCATGAAAGAAGCTGGCCAGGATATGAGCATGATGGGCATGGGCGGCAACAAGCCGATCTTCGAAATCAATCCAGATCACCCGTTGGTAGCTAAAATCAAGGACGAGCAGGACGATACCCGTTTTGCCGATATCACCAATATCCTGTTTGATCAGGCCATCCTTAGCGAAGGCGGTCAACTGGATGACCCGGCGGCATTTGTTCATAAGTTGAACGATCTGCTGCAAGGTTTGATGAAGTAAGCAATATAAGAAAGGCCGGTTAATTAACCGGCCTTTTTTGTTTTGGGGGTAGCATGAATATCTGAATGTTTTATAGATCTGGAAAACAACTTGATAGGCGGAAAGAGGCAAAATGAACGAAGATCAACTTAAACATGCTCAGCTACTTCGCGAGGCGTTCAATGAATACCTCGTGAATGTTCATGAAATGCCATTGAATCCTGCTGGGAATCAACTTAGCTACGACTTCAGCTTTATAGATGGGCGCAAGTTGCACACTCTCGCTGATGAGATGGTAAGAAGTGACCTTCAAGAACTGACCAACCTTATTAACGGATGGAGCAGTTTGCTTTATCGCTGGCATGCTTGGAGCATGGTGCTTGAGGGACGCGAAGAGAGGGAAACGTGGGAGCTACGTAGTGAGTTTCTTGATTCAATGTTGCATGAATGTTTACTCATGCCTGCTTCGATTCGAGATGCAATCACTTCGGTGGCAACGGCTGCATTTCATCAGGTACGACTCAGTATTGACCAATCGTATCGTGATTACCTTGAGGGAGACCCGGAAACCCCAGAGAAAAAAGCGAAGAGCCTTAATCAGCGGTGGCAGAAAGAAAAACGACTTTCCGGTCTTGTTCAGGTATGGCCTAACTCCTCCAATTTCTTGAAAACTCTACGTGAAATTAACACTTCAGACTACGTTGCCGAAACATACGATTATCGTAACTTGACGGCTCATACCATTGGGCCGCGTCTGGGCATTGGTCATACACGTATCGTCAAGCGTAGCGTAAAACAAGCTCAAGCTCTCAAGCAGATTGATGATGGCAGTTACGTTGTTGAGAATGTGCCAGGTAAATTGACCGTTAGCTATGGTTATGGCGGTACACCACCGCTAAACCTTGAAGTAGTTCGGGCTGCGAATCTGGATCAGTATGAAAAAGCACGGTCATGCTACGTCGAATATCGAGCATTATTGGAAGCCGTAGTTAAGGAGATAGAACCTATTGGTGGCGTTTAACAAAGAAATCCACTTGACCCGTAAAAAGCATCTTGTTTTTTTCTTACGACTGATAAGGTACGGCTTTTGCCTTGTGCATTTAGGTTGATGTGAACTAAATCCAATTATTTTACTGGTTCCCACGGTCCTCCATGGGTATCAATACCGGTCTGGGATGATAAGGGCCAGGTCTTGCATTGTGCAATTAGGTTAAGGTGGACTAACGTCAATTATTTTAATCGCGGGCTCGTCCGCGAAGCCGAGCCACTTTCTTTTTCACCGAAAAAAGAAAGTAGCCAAAGAAAATCGGCCCCGACACCACGACAGCCCCTGTGCTTCTCATTTTTCAGTGGGTTTGCCAGACGGGGCATCCAAGCCCCGCTGTCAAATGCTCACATCCCTGTGAGCACGGTAGGTTGGGGAGAGGAACGAACCCCAACGATTTCAAATCACACAACAGGGTAACAAACTATCCCTCGTTCCCATCGCTCCGCGTGTGAATGAATACGGTGCCTCTTTAAATAAAGGTATAAATTCCCACGGAGGAGAGACTGTGAAAGTATTAATTTTTAGGCAAAAAAATAGCTATTTTGTAGGCTGGGTAGAGTTTACGAAACCCAGAATCAATAGGTTACAACGAAGCTCATGCTGGGTTTCGTAAACTCTACCCAGCCTACATTGAATATTTTCACAGCCTCAAGACCGTGGGAACTAGTCACTTATTCAAAGCATGTCGGCCGGAATAAGCCTTAAGCGTTTCCGGCAATTGTTAGGCAATAATGTTTTATTTGCCGGAAACATGCATTGATTGCATTGCTTGAATGGCCCCATTGTTACCTATGCGATTCAAGTCGTATGTTGGCTTTTTGGAGTGGCTGGTATGGGACTTGTGGAGAAAGCTAAAGCAGCCGGGTATGATTGAGAGTGTTGATGAAGTTAATTATAAATAAAGCAAATACGGCCTAACAATTCGGGTTTATTCAATTAAAGGTTTTGTTATTTGTTTTAAGCGGCTTTGTTATAACGTTAGGTTTTTGAGCAGTTTTTGGGGGATAAAATGGGGTGTGTGCAAACGCTGGGATATTTTCCTAATATGTATTTTTTAACGGCACTCGTTTGTTTTGTAATTTGGACAAAAAAGCAAAAAAGATTCAAGTTAAAAAAATATACAACTGACTTGGTTTGTCTGGTGTTAATTGTCATGAGTTTTCAATTTCAACATACTTGTGGTACGCCTTGTGATTTTCCTTGTATGTTTGAAGAGCTTCTAAAGGCCGGGCTAATATTAATTCCTGTAATTGTGTTACTGATTAGGGGAATAAAGTATATGAGAAGTAAAATTAAGGGAGCGTGAGAGTACGGTAGTTTGGTTAACAATCATCTTGAGAGTTAAGGATAAAAGAAATGAAGCATCTTCTTTTTGTATGTAGTGAAAATAGACTTCGGAGTCCTACGGCTGAAGCAGTGTTTTCTGAATATGAAGGCATTGAAGCTATAGGGGCAGGAACAAACAGTGATGCCGAGACACCCGTCAGTGGTGATTTAATAGAGTGGGCTGATGTGATTCTTGTTATGGAAAATACCCATAGAAACAAAATTTCGAAGAAATATAAAGAGCTTCTCAGAGACAAGAAAATGGCGGTATTAGACATACCGGATATTTATGAATGCATGCAACCAGAGTTAATACAGTTGCTAAGGGCAAAGATCTCAAGATATGTGCACTTATAAGACGTAGTTTGGGTTAGCGAGTTCAGTGCGCGGTATGTGTTCATAAATTGAACGAACTAGTACAAATTGTGATGAATTGAGCAATAAAAAAAGGCCGGTTATTTAACCGGCCTTTTTGATTTAGGATAACTGGTATTTTCTAGCATTATCCATATCTTGATATCACTTTAAAAAACAGCCTTAGAAAGAAAGGAATATTTGTTTAAGTGATTTAAATTTTTCAACTGTTTCAGCCATCAATGCTTTTGCATTTTCAGTATCGCCTTTTTTGAACGCTGAGCGAGATTTTCTAAGTAGAGTGTTAGCTCTTTCTTTTTCTCTGTTAACAGTTGCACTTTCAATTCGGTTTAACGCTTGTTTGCTTTTTTTCATCAGAGCTAAAACAGCGTCTTTATCTGCACCACTATTCAGTGCTTCCAAAGTTTCTTCTGCAGTTGCTATTGATTCATCAAATGCAGCAAGAGCACCTTCTTGAGTTTGATTCTCAATTTTTCCCATTGGTTTTGCCATTGCGGAAGGAGCTGCCGCAATCATTGTTGTGCTGATAAACGAAGCGATTACTAATTTTTTCAATAAAGCCATTAATATTTTTCCTTGTGGAAATGTTAGATTTTGATGTTTATATGTAATAAATTAATTACATATCTGAGAGATGGTAGCATAGGTAAGAAAAAATTATCTTAGAAAATAATAGCTTATGCTTTGTAGGGTTATTGCCTGCTGTTAAATAACTGTTTACTTTTCAATGAGATTGGCGCAAGGTTAGGTAAGGCTTGACGCCTGTTTTTTGCAGATTTTGTTGAGGTGGATGATGAAGATATTTAAATTACTAATGCTTTTAACACTCATGATAATGGCTACAAATGCGATGGCTTATGGCAGTAACAGTAGTAAAAAAGCTTGCAAGAAGCCCACATTTAAAGATTTTACACCGGCTCATTTGGCCACTGTTGAGCCAAATACCGCGTTTTCATTTTTAGCATCTGGTTCGACCAACCCCGATAACATCAATGTCAGTATCAAAAAGCAAGCGGTTAATGTCGAGATTAAGCAGACCAATAATGGTTATCTGGTGACTGGAACTTTACCTGAATCATTACAGAATACTTATGCCAGGGTTGTAATTAATGCGGCAGGAACAAATAAATGTAAGGGGAGCGATGGTTGGCTTCTTAATGTTAAATAACTTTGCGGCAACTACAGAAAGGCTGTTTTTAGGCGGCATGTCTAACCATCTGCCAGAAATAAAATTTTTTTGTGACCCATGCACTGTGTGTAAATCAAATTAGTTGGTATAAATTAAAGCCAGTCAGAAAAAAAACGGGAGCTTGGTATGGATGTAAGTAGTGCTACTGGCGGTGTTTCCGCACAAATAAGCAATAAGAGTTTTGAAATTCTTTCTCAAGGCCTGAAAAATGCACAGGCAAAAGAAGAAGATCAAACAAAACTTGAGTTGGTGAAATCAGTTGCCCAGCCCAAGTCAACCGGATCATTGGGCAGTAATATAGATATTATGGCCTAACAGATCTGCTTTGGAATTTTAAAAGCCCGCGTGTTGCGGGCTTTTTTATGCAAATTAATTACCAATTTCCAACTTCAACCCGCAACAGGCCAAAGGATTTAATCCCAGTTGTCTTATTTACCAAAACCGTTATTTTTTAACAGGTCGCGTATTTCGGTCAGCAGCTTTTCTTCGTTGCTTAATTTGACTGTATCCATTTCCGGTATTTGTTTTTGCCGGGTAATGCGATTCATCATTTTAACAACCATAAAAATAGCAAAGGCAATAATTATAAAATCGATAACCGTTTGTAGGAATATGCCATACCTGATGCTGACGGCAGGGAGTCCATTGTCGGCTTGCTGAATAACCAGGCTAAGTTCGGAAAAATCCACACCACCAAGCAAAACACCAACAGGCGGCATGATAATGTCTTTCACAAAGGATGAAATGATATTGCCAAAACCGGCACCGATAACAATACCAACGGCCATATCGACGACATTACCTTTGACTGCAAAGTCTTTAAATTCGGATAGGATGCTCATGTGGAGGGCCTTACTATTTATTTGACTGTAAACTAAGATAGCAAATAATTATCGAGATCGGCAGTGTTTTTGAACCTATTGGCTAGCGGTAAATGGACTTGATATGTTTCCCGGAATGACTTGGCTAGACATATAAATTAGCCGTCCCTTTATTGAATGGAGCGCTTAAATTCCGGTCTTTTAAGGATAAATAAAATCAAATTATGGGGTTTTGCCAATTCAAGTCAGGTTTATTAATAATATAAAATGTGTAGAATGTAAGGGTAATTTAATAATTTTGTCCGGTATTGAGTGAGTTCGATTTCTTGGATGATTTTAAAATAACAACATAGTGAGGTATCTAAATGAAAAAACTTATCGCTGGATTGGCATTAATGTTAATAGCATCTACTTCATATGCTGCAGAGTTTGTCTGCACCGGTTATATCGGCTCTAAACAAGCCGGAGAGCCGATTAAAGTGGTCGCATCAAAAGTTATGGTTGCAGAGACTAAAGCCTATAACCGCTTCAAAAAGGCGGGAATCAAAGTTGATGTAGTGCGCTGTAAGTAAACGCAAGTCGGCTTTATTAGCACAACGATAGAAAAAGGGGGCTTAATTGCCCCCTTTTTTATAAAAACCTAACCGAGTCATTTTTGTTAAACACTATGGTAATGATTTGTTCTACTAGATAACGGTAGTTTATTGACGCCGGCGTATGAAGTTTCACCTGAGTGTTATGCCTGTATTATTGACAATCTTAACCAGTCGGATATCTATTAAATTTAGGTTTCGACAGCTGTCTGTTTAACACTTATGATGACATTTTCCAGTTCAGAGATTAGCTACAAGACTATGCCTACAACTGAAAACCAGGTTTCAAATGCGCAACAACAGCTAATTCAGCATGCGGTCAATGCTGGAATTGAGAACTATATTCTCAGTAGAAAGGAGAAGGTACCGGTATTTGTGGATAAATATTTTTCCTTCCAAGGTGCGCTAAAACTGCATAAGCATGCCGTGGGGAAGGATTTATATAAGGCACCGTTAAATATTTTTTGGTTGGTGCCATTGGCATTGGCTAAGGCAGGTGCTTACGGATTAAATAAAGTGGGCGCGGATAAAATGGCGCGTCGGCTAGAAGCATTGCCACCCGGTTTCAAGACCGATGTTCAGCAGGAAATCAATTGGTTGATTTATACCGAGCTTTTGGAACTGCCATATCAGCAACAATCCAGGGCATCAGAAAAAGATGCGTTATTGGAAGCTATTCTGGAAGATAGCGCACTTGCCGGTGTTATAGACAGTTATTTGAATAAAATTCAAGAAAAGTCTTCGGCCCCTGATTTTCGCCGTAAACTGGAATCCAACCTTCAGGTCTATGGTGACAGTCGGTCGGCTATCGCAGAATTGGCCGGCAATATCATTACGCTTTCTTCAAATTATTTTGCTTTTAATAAAGCAATGCCGGGCGCATTGACGACGGGCGGCGCTACGGCTGCCGTCATCGCAGAAAAGATCGCTATTGCCAAGTTCTGGCTTGGGCCGACATTGGGCGCCTGGTATTACGGGATGTTTCCGGTTGCTGCATCCGGAGGCCTAATCATTGCTTCAACGGGGGCGATCATGGCGGGGTTGGCTTTGCTCTCAACTTTTACCGGTATTATTACCGATCCGGTACAAGCCAAGCTGGGACTACATCAGAAGCGGTTATACAAATTTATTGATGCGTTAAATAATGAATTAACCGGCCATGGCCAAAGCGAATATAAGATTAAAGAGCAGTATATAAGCCGGGTATTTGATATTGTCGATTTACTGATGACGGCTGCCCGCAGTTAATTTCTCGCGTATCTTATCAGCCTGAAGACGATTGCTTATGATGTTTGTTATCGTGGCGGTATTGCCCCGGGTTATCGCTACAGGCGACAAGCAGCGTTAATATGATGATTATCAATGCAGACTGTTTCATTGCTATTCACCCCTCAAACGAAAAATTTAAGCTGTTAAGATATGATTCCTGAGCATATATTTCCTTTGAAACTTATCTGATATGTTACTCGCCTGAAAGATAAAGGCCAATCAAAACAATTATAACGAGGTTCAAATGGGAGGCTATGGCGTTCTTTTATAATCCTTCGAACGTATCATGGTGTCGTTTATATCATTTGCACCGTTACAAAGTTCTAGTGGTAATTGAAGGGTTTTTTACAGAAGGGGAATCAAGCTAAAAACTTTACGAATCTTTGCTGAAATTATTCCAGCCTGGAAGTCCTAAAATACTCGTATGAGCTGGATTTATAAAATAAGGAGGTTATAAGGAATAGGCAAACTTGAAATATACACTACGTTCAACCTGTGAGTTATGGGTATCGGTAACCCCGTCATTGGTATACTGAACCTGTTTTTTATCCAGCAGATTCTGCCCGACAACACTGAGCTCTAATCCTTTTATCGGACGCCAGGCCAGGCGCGCATCCAAATTCACATAGGCATTGACATCGGTATGATCCAGCCGGTCAACATAGCGTGTCCACACATCGACATCCCAGTCATTGGCAACCGTCCACGATGAGCGCAAGGTAACCATATGCTGTGGAGACATAATATAGACATTTCTAGGCAATGTAATCGTGTCGGTACTGCTGTTTTTTTCGTGTATATGGGTGCGTGCATAGCTGTATCCGGCCGCCAAGCGCCACCATGAATTGACTCGCCAGTCTGCCGCCGAATCAAAGCCGTAAACGCTGGCTTCCAGTTTATTATCATAATGGAAATCGGCATCCAATCGCGCCGGCGGACCGGGGTTAACGGTTATTTTATCGAGCTCAAAACTTCGCACATTATTATAATTATTGTAATAAGCTGACAGGTCTAATTTTAAATCCGAACTTAACTGCATCCGGTAACCCAGTTCATAAGCCAATACTTCTTCCGAACGCATTTTGTCACTACCGCTTATTTGCAGTACGACCGGTAATGGCGAAACCGGCGGATTCTCTGGCAGAACCTGAGGCTCCAGATACTGGTCGTGATCTGTAAGCGAAGGAACCCTTACCGAACGTGAAAAAGCCGTCCACAATGTATGCTGATCATTGACCAACCAGGTAAATCTGGCTGTAGGCTGCCACTCAAAGCCGGTAAAATCATTGTGCTCGAATCGTGAGGCTAGCGTCAGTTTGACCTGATCGTCAAACAAGCCTATCTCATCACTGATAAAACCGCTGTATAGATCGGTTTGCCGTTTTGCTGGTATATAGGTAATAAGCGAGCCGGCCTTTAGGCTGTTATCGATATATTTATATTCCAATCCCCAGCTAAATTCATGCGAATGCCAGCGAATGCCTTGTTGTACTGATGCATCAGCTACAATCGTTTCCTGCTCGCCTAAGATAGGGTCATCACGCTCTATGTGTTCAAAATAGCTTTGCACCAGCCAGTTTTGATGCCCATTTTCCTTTTCAGTCCAACGCATCAACAAATGTTTACCGGCCAGTTCGTTTTCATTCCGTATAGCCCTGACGTAGGGATTGGGCTGGGTAATATCGGGCACATCCCCCGCCTGCTCGGATGTGCCATCATAAATATCACCGTTGATCATCAATTCATGCTGATCATCCAGGTGAGTGTCCACCCTGAAACCGCCGGAAATCAATTCTCCGCCGTCATGCGGGCTTTTATGGTTCCGTGTCCCACCGTCATCCCGGTTGAAGTACTTACTGTAAATTCTATAGTGGCTGTTATCACCCAGCGTGCCGCCATAACGGATGGAGCCAAAGCCTTTTTCTTCCGTGCCATATCCGCCGCTTGTATACAAACCCTGAGTATTGCCGGCTTTTTTGGTAATAATATTTATAACGCCATTCATAGCATTATTACCCCATAGCGCAGAACTACTGCCCCGAATCACCTCAATGCGTTCAATAGATTCCAGCATAATATCCTGTGCATCCCAATAAATACCATTAAAATGCGGCGAATAGATTGAACGGCCATCGACCAATACTAATAATTTATCGGAGAATCGACTATTGAAACCATGAATCGCAATAGCCCACTGACGGGTGTTAATACGCGCGACATGTACACCGGGCACCATACGTAATGCTTCAGGCACGGACGTTACTCCAGAGCGGCGAATATCTTTCTGACTCAAAATAAAAACAGAGGCGGCTACTTCTTGTTCTTTCTGCTCACGTTTAACGGCAGAAAAGACCACCGATTCGGCTTTTATCCATGCCAATTCGGCATTGAGTTTGTTATTTATTTCATCGCTTTCATCATACCCATACACTGACGCTGAGGCCATGCCTATAACAGAGATGAAAAAAACTTTTATTACGTCCATAGATAGCTGTAATTATAATTATTCCATGATTTATTTAGATTAAATAAATTATTCGGTTTACTTTCCCAATAATCATCAGGTTAAACAGGATAATATTTGTTGAAATTCAGCGGATTACACAAAATTTATTCAACAGTGTATTCTGAGGGGATTGTACCCCAGCTGTAAAAGAATTTCCCTCTTTATTCATTGTAAAACCTGCAGCTGCAGGCCCTAATGTCTGGTTTAAGACATTATACTATCGAGTTAAAGAGTCTAAGTAACATAGAATCCTTGGGGGTAAACTACTAAATACTCTGGTTTATTTGTTTTTCAGTAACTGGGCAATTTGATTTAACAGTTGTTCTCCGTCACCGAAGTATTCAACGCCAAATCGGTCCTGGTATATTCGGCTGAATTGTGCCATTAATTCGGAAAATTCCTGTTTTGAATAGTCGACATTTTGCATTTTTTCTTGCATCAGCTTTACAGGATCATCAATTTTTTTCTGGAATTGGCGTTCATAACTGTTAGCCAGGTTTTTAATTAATGAATAGGCTTTATCCTCGTCATCTTTAATACTTGACCAAAGCTCGGTAACGATAGATTCAGGATTTTTTAGCGACTTGCCATATTTATTCTTATAAAAAGCATTCAGAATCAATATCATCCGGTGCATTTCTTTTTCAGGATAATCCCGGTTGATTAAAGATGAGGTAATCTGTGCTAAGGATTGATCATCACCTGTTTGGGCGTTCAGGTTAAGCGCTAATTTTGTTTTATTTCGTCTGCTTTTTGCTTCCGTTATTTTTTGCCAGTAATAACTGAAATAAGGCAGGTTTTTTTCATTTAAGAACTGGCCCTTTACGATGTCAGCCAAGGCAAAGTAACAACAGCTGACAGAAGATTCGGGGGCGTCAATAACCACAGGTATCTGATTCCTGACAGCGTGTTCCAGAGCCAGATCATTTTCCAGATAACCCAGATAATTTATTTTGACCTTTAAATATTTCTGCACAGCGACCTGAAAACGATTGTATACCTGTTGGCTGTTACGATAATTTTCAACCCGGTTGATCAAGGCATAGATATTTCTTTTACCGCCTCTTACCGTCAGTAATTTCAATAAAGCAAAGGAATCGGTCAATGAGGTTGGCTCGGGCGTTATAACAACAATGCGGTATTGGGCGGAAGCGACAAAATCCAGTACGCTGCTGTCTATCCCGGCCGCCGTGTCGATCAGGATAAAATCAAATCTGCTTTCCAGTTGTTTCAGTGAGTTAATCAGGATTTGCCTTTGCTTGGCATTTAGATTGGTGCAACGCTGAATACCTGAGGCTGCGGGTACTACAGACAGACCCTGGGGAGTTTCAACGATGATGTCAGATATTTGCTTATGACCGTTCAGGACATGCTCGATGGTGTACTGTGGGTTAATGGCCAGCAGGATATTGATATTGGCCAGGCCGGTATCAGCATCAAACACGCAGACTTTGGTGTTTCGTGCAGCTAGGGCCAGACCTAAGTTGGTTGCCGTGTTGGTCTTACCAACGCCGCCTTTTCCACTGGTGATTGCGATCACAGTAGCCATTCTGCTTCACTCAGTTCCCATTGGATGATAAAAAATAATAATATAATTTTGCATATTATTGGTCGGGATAAATAGTCGGGTTGTAAACTTTTTACTCGGTTATAACCAGAGTAGTTGTCTTTTTATATAGCAAATATGACTCTATTGTACCGAGAACAACTATTCAAAAAGAACTAAATTAAATAATTATTCGAAATTTTGCCCGTAGTTGAGTCGGCTTTTGTACGACTGATTGATAATGTCGGATCTAATCTGGTCTGTAAATCAACAAGATATCAATCAATTCTTGAAGGGCAGAAAACGTAAAGGGAGTGTGTTTTTAAGCCAGTAACCATGATTTAAAGAAAACACCCATAGTCTTTCTGCACCGGCAAAATTTTCTATGTCAGGCGAATTCCAGATCAGATCAACGGTACCGGTTAAGGCCAGCAGGTGACCCTGATCGAAGTCTATAAACAGCAGGCCGGCTTTCGGATTCTCAATGAAATTACCCAGTGTATTAAAATGGCTGTTACCTCGGTAATCAGGGATGGTGAGACGATTATGGCTGATTTTTATGAATCCGGGGTTTCCACCGCGGTGAGAGATATCGACACCTTCGCAGGCAAATTGCTGCTTTGGCGGCAGGGCGCTGCTAACAAAAAACGTATCGCTTTGCTGAATCAGGTTAATGGCTTGACTATCCAGTGAGGTAATTTCTTTACAACTGGCTTTAATTGGGTGTTCGAAGTTGGAACTTAATAACTTTCTGGGCCGTATATACTTTGGACAGTTACCGAAGGTTTGCCGAATGGCAAGGCTAAATTTGTATTCGGTACAGTTGGATATTTGAGCAGATAGCCGGTTGCGGCGTTTGCTTTCAAAGTCTAACCCTAAAACAGCTACCGGGGTATTGATGTGTAAGGCATTATTTAACGGGTCACAGGGTATGGGCAAGGTATGAATATCAAGTTGCCTGTTATTGGGGGACTGAATGAAACCGGGTGAGTGACAGACAATGGATGCCCACGGCCAACCATACCGATCACAATGACCGATAAAAAGATAACTTAATTGCCGGTAAAACTCCTGGTGTTGTTCGGGCAGGTAGTCACGAATTACTTTGCGGCCCACTTGCTCCATTTTGTCTCTAACACCAAGTTGCGTCTGAATATATTGTTCGCCTTTATGAAATGGAGAAGCGTGATTTTGATAGGGTGCAGTCATGATTTTGTTCTCATTGAATTAAACTTTTTTACTGTTTGTTGACGCAGACTGAGGTAATCAGAATGGTAAATATTTTTATAAACCAGCCGCGAACTGAAAAAACTCTGCCAAAGCAATGCCTTGGCAGAGATACCTTAGGGGGAGGTATTTAGGCGGCCAGGCCGATGGCGCTGGCTTGCATGGGAATAAACCCCTGCAAGCTTTCCACGCGCTGTAGCCAAGCCCTGATATTTGGATAATTTACTAAAGATATTCCACCTTCCGGGGCGTGGGCTATATAGCTATAGTTGGCCAGGTCGGCTATGGTTGGATTATCGGTTGCCAGCCAGTCACGACCTTCCAGATGCTTATCCAACGTGGTAAATAACTGATGACTGTTTTCAATCGCTTTATTGTGATCCAGTGGCGCATTAAACAGATTAATAAGCCTTGCGGTGGCAGGCCCGGCGGCAACCGGGCCTGCAGCGACGGCTAAAAAGCGTTGTACTTCAGCTGCTTGAGCCGGTTCAATCGGTAACCAGGTATGATCAAGGTCATATTGGCTGGCGAGATACACTAGAATAGCGTTGGAATCGGCAATGGTTTTCCCGCCATCTTCCAGTACAGGGACTTGGCCAAAGATATTTTTTTGTAAAAATTCAGGTGTTTTCTGCTCGCCCTTTAACAAATCTACATCAACGAAGTTGGCATCAAGATCCAGGATGGACAGAAAAAGCTGGACTCTATGAGCGTTGCCGGATAAGGGGTGGCGGTATACGGTAATATTTGACATAAGGTTGTCCTCGTTAAAATGAGTCAATTGCTCTAAATTGTGATCATATCGGTTGAATAATTCCTTTAACTCGTTAAATCCTCCTATTGCCTGGTTATTAATAAAAATTTGCGGTAGCGTACGGCCGCCGCTGCAAACTAACAGTTCATGGGCTTGCTTATCGTTGTGCTGTAAATCCAATTCATCAAAATTTAAATTATGGCTGTGCAGTAAAGCTTTGGCGGCATAGCAGTATGAACAGCCGGGTCGGGTAACTATTTGAATTTTGGCTTGTCGGCCAGGCCTAGTTGATTTCACGATCAGATTCCTGAATGGCTTTATCATTTATACTGGCAATACGGCGCTGCATCAGACCGTTGTCGGCAAATTCCCATAGCTCATTACCGTAAGACCTAAACCATTGCCCTGACTGATCATGCCATTCATAACGAAAGGTGACGGCAATGCGGTTTTCGGTGAAGCACCAAAGTTCTTTTTTCAACCGGTAATCCAGTTCTTTCATCCATTTTCGGGTTAAGAACGCGATAATGTTTTCCCGACCGGAAAAGATTTCCTCCCTGTTTCGCCATTGACTGTCTATGGTGTAGGCCGCAGCAACCTGAACCGGGTTCCTGCTGTTCCAGGCATTTTCAGCCAGTTGTACTTTCTGTTTGGCGGTTTCCAGCGTAAACGGCGGTAGTGGCGGTCGCTTAGTCATGACCGGCTCCTGCCTGACAATTATGGTTGTCAGGGATTCCCGGTAAAAACATGGTATCGATCGGGGTATCGTTAATATGGTTGATATAGTTACTCAGGGTTTTAAAGCTGATGGCCAACACCACTTCCAGTACATGACGCTTTTGGTACCCGGCCTGATAGAATGCTTTAAGGTTTTCAGCGTTAATTTCGCCATTGGCATCCAAAACTGCCAGGGTAAAAGTACGCAGTGCTTCCAGTTTGGCATCCGATAACGGTTGTTTGTAATACACCGCGCTGACCAGTTCTGGCGGCACTTTTTTCATATTGGCTAAAGCACCGTGTGCGGCCAGACAATAGCAGCAACTGCGATAACGGCTGATGATCAGCAGAGTCAGTTGTTGCTCGGTCGAGGTAAAGGCGGTTTTGTCAAATAAGCGGTTTAGCGTTTGATAGGCTTCAAGCGTTGCCGGTGATTCGGCCATCACCGCCATCAAATTGGGAATAAAGCCAAGTTGCTGTTCGGCATTCTTCAATAAAGGGACCGAGTTTTGAGGCGCGGTGCCAATGTTGTGTATGGTAAATTCTGACATATGTTTTTCCTTTAAGATTAATGAGTATTAATCCTATTGCAGAAGCTATGCCAAATGACGTTAAGGAATTGTTATTTCTTTATAAACAATATCTTATTGGGTTTTTGAACACGTTGTTGGGAAGAGAGGATTAGCCTGATGTCACGAAATATCGTTATATATCCGAAATATCGTAACTTCAAAAAATAGTAGCCCGCATGGCGCTGTGCGGAAAACGGGATTCGGTAGCGCGAAGTTCCCGTCTCTCACTTCGTTTCAAACGGGCTACGGCTGGATAGAATAAACGTTGCTCGATTAATAGCTCAGGAGCGGCGAATACCCAGTTTACTCATACGTGAACGCAGGGTATTCGGATGCATCTCCAACAATGAGGCTGCGCCCTGTTCACCGGAAATCTGCCAGCCGGTCTGTTTCAGCGCTTGAATAATATGCGCTTTTTCCATTGCTGCCAGAGACAAAAAGGATGAAGATTGTTCGGTCTTATCGGGCACTTGTAAATCAGGAATGTTTAATATCTGATTGGATGACAGAATAACCGCACGTTCAATCACGTTCTCTAATTCTCGTACATTGCCGGGCCAGGGGTAATTGATCAGATTTTCCATCACCGATTGTGGAATATGACTGATCTGTTTGCCCATTTTGGCACTGTATTGATTGATAAACCACTGTACCAGCAACGATATATCATTTTTGCGTTCGCGTAATGGGGGCAGGGTCAGGGGAAACACACTGAGTCGATAAAATAAATCTTCTCTAAAATGACCTTCGGCAACCATTTGTTTGAGGTCTCTATGGGTTGCGGCAATGATTCGAACATTGATCGAAATGGTTTTCGAATCACCCAGGCGTTCTATTTCACCTTCCTGTAACACCCTTAATAACTTGGCTTGTAGTTCTAAAGGCAGTTCACCGATTTCATCCAGAAAAAGAGTACCGTCATGAGCCAGTTCAAAGCGACCTGTGCGTCTACTGGTGGCACCGGTAAAGCTGCCTTTTTCATGGCCGAATAATTCACTTTCAATCAGGTTGCCGGGCAGGGCGGCACAATTGACTTTTACTAACGGCCGGTCTTTCCTTTGACTCAGGTTGTGCAGCGCTCGGGCGAACAATTCCTTACCGGTGCCGGTTTCACCATGCAATAAAACTGTGGTATCAGTATGGGCAACCTGTTCCAGCTGATGCAATACCGTTTTTAATGCCTGACTTTGCCCTAAAATATCCTCAAACTTATGCTCCAGATTGATCTGTTCCTGAAGATAGCTGTTTTCCGCCTGCAGGCGGTTTTTTAACTGTTTGATTTCAGTGAGGGCATTTTTAAGTTTTTGTTCGGCCTGTTTTTGTTCGCTGATATCATGAAAAACCAGCACCACGCCTTGTAATTGATCATTTTCGATAATCGGCGTGCTGACAAAATCGACTGGAAACTGACTGCCATCGGAACGGCAAAACAGTTTATCGTGGGCTTCAAAGCGTGGTTTGCCGCTGACTATATTATGAATGGGGCAATATTCTTCCAGGTTGGGTTTATTCAAGCCAAAAATATGATGGATGCTTTGTTCGTCCGGCAGCGCTTCGCTCCAACCCAATAATTTTTCCGCCACCGGATTAATAAAGGTGACGAAACCGTCACAATCAAAACCGCAAATGCCTTCACCTGCAGATGCCAGTAACAGCTCGTTACGGCGTTGCATCACCGCCAGTTCAGATTCAGTTTGTTTAATTCTGGAGACATCCTGAAAGATGATCACTGCGCCAATGATTTCGCCGTTTTCCCAAATCGGTGTAGAGGTATAATGCACCGGAAAACAGTGGCCATCCTTATGCCAGAAAACCTCATCGGTAATATGGTGTACTTCGCCGTCTTTCAGTGCCGCATAAATAGGACATTCATGTTGCGGATAGGCATCGCCATTGATTTTTGTATGATGGTGCTTGGGGTGCAGGTATTCACCCAGTATATCCTCCTCTGTCCAGCCGGTCATTGCGATGGCGGCTGGGTTTACAAATGTCGCCCGGCCTTCGGTGTCCAGCCCGTAAATACCTTCACCGGCTGAATTGAGAATCAATTCATATCGTCGCTGAATGTGTTCGGAAAGAGTCATGGTTTACTGTGCTGTTAAGGTACTAAGATAATGATGCAGTTGTTTGCCGCAGAGAAAAAAAACCTCTTTACTTTGATGGTTTTTGGCCATACCTATGGCGCCTTCAAGTGAAGACAGAATAAACAGGGCGCTCTCATCAGTATTGATGACAGGAGAGACAAATCCCTGCTGCTGCCCTTTAATCAAGGCGTCACTGATACCGGCCTGCCAAAACTGGAAAAAATTCCGTATTCGTTGTCTGAAACCTTCATCAATCGGAGACATCTCCTGCGCCAGATTATTCAGTGGGCAACCCAGCTTAAAAAAATCATCATCCCAAGAGTGCCCGACGCTTTCAAATAAACTATAAATACCTTCTAACGGGTTGGCGAAATGTTTTAACGGTTCGATCCAGAGTTCGATGATACGCTTTTGAATCAATTCTTCCAGCACAGCATAGCCCAGTGTTTGTTTACTGGCGAAGTGGTGATATAAGGCGCCTTTTTTTAGCCCGGTATTTTTTAACACCTGATCGATGCGCATACCTTGATAGCCGTGCTTGTGTATTTCATGAAAAGCAGCTTTAAGTATTTTCAGGCGGGTATTTTCCGGGTTTCGTTCTGTATTCACGGCGGTTCTCAGTTAGTTTTAAATATTATAGACAGACCAGTTGGTCTGTGCTATCTTTTTTGCAAACAGACTAGTTGGTCTGTTTATGGTTCAATTAACTTTGAGGACTGAATATGATAGATTTCTACACCGCAAATACATTCAACGGTCGGCGTGTGGCTCTTATGCTGGAAGAAACAGGGCTGGAATACAGTACACATTGGCTGAATCTGATGCAGGGCGAGCAGAAAAAGCCGGACTTTTTAAAATTAAACCCGAGCGGGCGTATTCCGGTAATCGTTGACCATAATACCGGTAATTCCGAACCTTTTATATTGACGCAATCTGTTGCAATACTTCAGTATCTGGCGGAAAAGACCGGCCGGTTTTTACCCGAGGCTGGTTATGAGCGAGCCAGAGTTTATGAATGGATGCACTTCCATGCGATTGATATAGGCTCGGTGTTATTCAGTGCTTTTTATTTACAAAAACTTTGTACCCCGGCACAAGAGCGGGCGGCGGCACGATTGATTGAAAGAGTGCACTCGTTGTATCAGCATTTTGATCAACAACTGGCGACACATGAATATATAGCCGGACAGGAATACAGTATTGCCGATATAACCGTCTTGCCGGCAGTTATGGGAAAAGAAACACAAATGGCTGATTACGGAAATTTAACCCGCTGGCTGCGACTGCTTAAACAGCGACCGGCAGTGCAACAAGTAGAAAAAACCTGTGCCGAGGTTGCTCCGCCATTTGCCGTAAAATAAAAAAAGTAATTTCACAAAAGGCTTTTTGCCTGCACAAGTATGCACAAGTCGTGTTATTTGTACGGTGACTGAGCATGAAGATAAAGTTCTTCAACTTTTTTTCGTGCCCAGTCGGTTTTGCGCAAAAACTTCAGGCTGGATTTAATACTGGGTTCGGTATTAAAGCATCGAATCTTAATTCGCCGACCTAATTCGTCCCAGCCATATTTTTCTACCAGTCGGGTGACTATCATCTCCAGAGTCACTCCATGCAACGGATCATGTTGGTTAATCCTAGGCATGCGAACCCGGTTTGCCTTTGTTCTCGGGTGTGTCGGCCTTCTTAACCCGAATTTTGTTGTCGCCTATCTCCTTGCCGTTGAGATTTTTTGTAGCCGCCTTGGCTTCACCCGGTTTCGGCATTTCAATAAAACCAAACCCCTTAGAACGCCCGGTATCTTTATCAGTCACCAAAGAGCAGGACTGAACGTTGCCATAGGCCTGGAAAAGTTCTGTCAGTTCAGCTTCGGTCATAGTTCGGGGTAAATTTCGTATCAGTAATTTCATGATTCACCACGTTATTAATTTGAAGCAAATTATACCTCTGTATTAACCGGCACGTATCAAAGATACATCATGGATCATAAATCTCTCGGTAGAGCAGTGGAAATAAGATCGTGCTGAGTTGATGTATGAGATAATCAAAAATGAAGCGAAGATAGGCTTCTATAATCATTAAAGAGGTTCAAATGAACGATCTATATAACAAAATAATAAAATCAGATGCCTCATTTTTAAATCTAGTTAATAGTCACCCTAAGTCAAAATTTTTTTACATCGTTTTTTTTATTCTTTTTGCCGCATTACTGTGGTCAATTAAGACCGGCGATAATAAAACAACAACTAATAAAATGCCGATGGCAATGGACATGAAAGCAATGAAGCATGTGGCAAATTTTGGACCGGGCGATGCTTTCCATGTACATAAGAAAGTCAATCCTGAAAAATATCAACATATAGCGGATATAAGTAAACATGCTGATGATTTACCGGGCGCGTTAAAGCGGAAAACGGCTAAAACAGTTGAAATTAAGCTGGAAGCAACAGAAGTCGTATCCGATATTGCCGCTGCCACGCCTTTTCATTACTGGACATTTAATAACACGGTTCCGGGCCCGTTCCTTAGAGTCCGGGTTGGCGATACAGTGAAACTGACCTTACATAATGATAAAAGCAGTTCTCATGATCATTCGATTGATTTACATGCAGTCACAGGCCCGGGCGGTGGGGCGGCATTAACCACCGTTGAACCAGGCAAAACTAAAACCATGCAGTTCAAGGCTTTAAATCCAGGGCTTTTTATTTATCATTGTGCCGCAGGCAATGCATCGACACATATTGCCAACGGTATGTACGGTCTAATTCTGGTCGAACCTGAAACAGGCTTGTCCAAGGTAGATAAAGAATTTTATGTCATGCAAGGTGAACTTTATACCAAAGGCATGATAGGCGAAAGACGATTCCAGGATTTTGATGGTCAAAAGATGTTTGATGAGCGGCCGGAGTATATAGTCTTTAATGGGCGAACATCTTCACTGGTCGATAATGGTGGAATTCAGGCAAAAGTGGGTGATACTGTGCGTCTGTTTGTGGGCAACGGCGGTGTCTCTAAAATATCATCTTTCCATATTATTGGCGAAATATTCGATAGGGTGTATCCGGAAGCATCGACAGGCAGACCTTTGGAAAACGTTCAAACCACCTTGATACCGGCAGGTGGCGCGACCATGATTGAATTTAAGTTAGATGTTCCGGGCGATTATGTGCTGGTCGATCACGCCCTAACTCGTATAGATAGGGGAGCATGGGGATTGTTGCATGTTGAAGGGAAAGAAAAGCCGGAGTTGTATTCGGCAGTAGGAGCAAAAAAGTAACGTCTAGTGTTAGAGTTTATTTAATTCAAACTCCGCAGGTAGTTTTGTTGCAACACCCTACCTGCGGGGCTACCCGGTTAATATTCTGATTCAGAATATACAGAAAGACGCGATGTTTGCGCCTCCAATACAATTAAATGCATTAAACGACTATTTAAAAAGTTGCGCTGTGAACAGATATTCACCGCTATGCTATTCATGCAAAATTGAAGTTCTAAATGAATGTCTGACAAGGAAAGAGATTTTTTAAAATAAGGGATATCACTCACCAAAATAGGTGATTTAACATAGTTAACTTAGAATAGCCTTAATATCTTATATTCTTGTCCGCTGTTTAAAATTGGTTAGTTTTTGAAAGATAGAGAATAAAAAATAATAATTTATTACAGAACCCAAGTGGCATGAGCTTTGCATTATATTCTAATTTTAAGAATAACTAAAATGCTGAGGGGTGCTATGCAAAAAAATAATTCTTCAAAAAACAGACTACTGATAACGGGATCAATTATCATTGCTTCCTTGGTTTCTACACCTGCCTTGTCAGGACAAAAAGGTAAATGGATGTTGCCTGAGCCGGTAACAGATGCGGATTACCCGGCACCGAATCCGGCAAAGGAAGCGCTGGGCAAATTTCTTTACTACGACAAAATTTTATCCGGAAATAAAAATATTTCATGCGCCAGCTGTCATCATGCCTTGGCTGCATCGGGCGATGGCTTGTCGTTACCCGTCGGTGAAGGCGGCCAGGGTCTGGGTATTACAAGAAATACCGGGACAGGCGCAGATGCAATTCATGAACGTGTTCCACGCAATGCGCCGCATGTATTTAATCTGGGGTCGTATGAATTTACCACAATGTTTCATGACGGCAGGTTGGTGAAAGGTGGTCACGAGAGCGGTTTTACTACCCCTGCCGGCGATGATTTCTTACCGGGCATAGACACGCCAGTTGCCGCACAGGCAATGTTTCCGGTTACCTCGGCCACGGAAATGGCGGGACAAGCAGGTGAAAATGACGTGGCCAATGCGGCCGCACAAGGTGATGTAAGGGAAGTCTGGCGACTGCTTACCCAGCGTGTCACAGATATTCCTGAATATCTTGGCATGATTTTTAATGCCTACCCTGAGTTAAACAACGATGTAAGCCAAGTCAATTTCACCCATATTGCCAATGCGATTGGTGCTTATGAAACCGTAGCTTTTCGAGCGGATAACAGCCCCTTTGACCGCTATGTGAGAGGCGACTGGAACGCCATGAGTCCTAATGCGGAAAAAGGACTTAATGTATTTAACACCACAGGGCAATGTGCATCATGCCATAGCGGAAAATTCCAAACCGATGAGCAGTTTTACGCCATCGGTATTCCTCAATTAGGCTCGGGTAAAGGCGACGGTCTGAACGGTCAGGATGATTATGGCCGGGAACAGGTTACGGGTGATGCCGCCGACCGTTATCGTTTTAGAACACCAACCTTACGTAATGTTGCTATTACCGGTCCGTGGGGACATGACGGTGCATACAATACCCTTGACGGTGTGGTAAGGCATCACTTGGATGCAGTGAACAGCTTGAACGATTACAATATACAGCAGGCCGTTTTACCGTCACGCAGTGACCTGGATGCAAAAGACTTTGTGGTGCATAACGATGCCGCCAGCCGTGCAGAACTGGCCGCCAGCATTGAATTGGACCCTGTCGATCTGAGCGAAGAAGAATTTGCTTATTTAATGGAGTTTTTGCATGCGCTGACCGATACTTCAAGTCTTGATTTACGCTCTACAGTTCCATCAAGAGTGCCAAGTGGTTTGCCATTAGGTGATTAATCTTTAACAAGTTAGCAATTAAAGGCATCTTTAATTAAACCTTTCGGCAAGCTTAGGATGAACGATAAACTGTTGATCCCGTTCGGACTAAGCTTGTCGAATCAGGCAAGATTAATTTAACCAGGTAAAACTTTTCAGTTTGTACAGACGCGATGCTCGCGTCTTTTTTTAATCATTAGCCGCCGGCTGACTGCGACAATAGTCCAGGCTGCTGTATTTAACGGCCTTATCCAGCAGACTGTCGGCACAGGCCTTTGGTGGCGCAATAGTCAGTGGGCGGTTACATTGACCGGCTCCCCAGGGCGCATATTGGTTGGGTACGATATCCGAGTGAAAAAACTGATTGGGCACCCTGACTTTCATGCCGCTGTGCCTGCCTAAGGAATCGGTCAGTTGATCGCCTACACTCATCAGCCAGAACACCTTTTCCTGTTGCTCAAGCGCCTCGCGTATTACATCCTTGTATGCCACGGTAGGCGAGTTGGGGATGCTACAGGTCAGGTCTTGACTGTTACGGGAAAAGTGCGTGTAACGGCGAATTCTCTCATCAGTTAAACCCAGGTTGGCTTTCAGCCATTTTTCCGTTGGACCGACACTGCTGACATCGCAATTACGGGCGGTAATAAAGTAGCAGACTACGTCATCCTTAAAACACCAGCGTTTGGCAAAATCGACCATACCTTTGATTGCCGGGCCATTGCCTGTGCTGTCGGAATCCGGTGCGGCGCTAAACTCCAGGGTATTGTCTATATCAAACATCAGCGCCGGGGTTAAACCTTGGCGTACAAGTTCTTCACGTAGTCCTGTTTGCCGGAATGACCGCATCAGTCTATCCATATTGGCGGATAATTCAGCAACATCTTTGGCATATTGGGATGTTTCACTGTAATGCGAATAGCCGTCTTTACCGGTGCTTAAGCCGTAATATTTAACAAAATCGCTGCCGGCCATCAGCGGACTGTCATTAAAATGATCGGTCTTTTTGCAGTTCTTGTCATTTTTATTGCAAGTGGCGCTGACACAGAATTTTTCACTGCCGCTAAATTGACTCGGTTCACCCGACCTGATCGAAAGCTCGGTCTTCCCCTGCGTTAATTGCCGGAAAAGAGACAATGAATCGGTATCTGTATCAGTACGGATAGCGGCACAGGCGTTTAGCAAGAGTAACTGCGTTAAAATAATCCCTGCTTTTTTCATTGATATGGCTCCAAGCTTGGTGGTAACGAAAAACTAAAATGATGATGCTGAATTTATATGTTAGTCCGTTTTGTGTCAACAAATGCACTCAAGTTAATTAACGTCGGGGAGCTGTTTATCCGGCTGGGGCGATGGCAGAGTGTACTATCTGCCGCTGGCGGAAATAATATATTTACCTTTAGTGGAAAATTCCAGATTCCAGCGACCGGGGGCAGGATTCCGGATATGGACAATATACATATATTTTAATTGATGAATTTCTGCTTTTTCCTTGAGGTTTTCCACCGCCAGACCGGAAGGGGTCAATAAACGGACATGCTCTATTTTCTGAGCACCGACAAAGAGTGATAGTTTATGTGTGTGGGCATTCACGGGGATGGTGACAGGCGAGCGGGGCCTGGGTTCAGTTTCTTCACCGCTTCCGAATTGATAGGTCAGGCTGCGTCCCTGTAGAAACACTGCGCCCGGTGCAGAGCCGAATTCACCCGGTGCCCAGAAGTAATAAAGTCCGCCGGTCGCCGTGGAAATATCGAATGCATTTTCATCGATTTTTAGCAACCCTCTTGAATCGGGCGAATACGGTTTCGCTTGTTGCTGCCCTGCATGATCCGGGCTGGTAGATGGCTTTTTAGCGGAAGGGATAAATGAAATGTCCTTACGTATTTGAGCCAAGTCAGGCCTGGCATTATTGAAATAATGCAAAGTGTTAACCAGTTCTTGTCTACTATTCGGCTTAAGCAGCGGGTCGGTCTGTTTCAGCCGGTCAATCAGCTGCCGATAGGCATCTTCGCCTAATTCGACCAGCAACATTCGTGCGGCAATAACGATTCGACCATCCTGATCGTTATGCAGGTCCAATAAGGTTTCGATATCCTGGGCGCTTAATTTCCGGCGCACTGCCAAAATGGTATCGCGGTTTACCGTAAGGCCAAGATGAGGACCTATATGAAGGTTATTGTTGATTGTGCAGCGGATTTCCCGGTAACGGTCAACGGAAAAACAATCGGTAACGCGCTCAAAAACGGCGTATGCATCGCTCGATAAAATGGTCAGACAAAGCAGCAATAACAGTCTGAGCCAGAAAGAAATCCGAAATTCAAAGTTAACCATTTGTCTGGGCCATTTTTTAGTTTGAAATCTTTAACGTTTAACGATTACTAAAGGACTGCTTAAACCGGCAGGGATTTAAATAAGCCCTTTTTGTTTCAAAGACTCAATAACCAGTGTTTTTCGAAACGCTAAGTCGGCTTTTGATTTTATGTCGATGTTATTGGCAAACAGCCACACATTCCCGTTTAACTCCAGGTAGCCAACATACCAGCCTATGCGGCCGGCCCAGCCGGTTTTAGCTCTAAGCAAATAGGCCGGGGTTTCCTCTACAAACATTATGTCTTTTAATAATTTGAAATGTTCTTTTTTGAACGGCAATTGTTCCAGGTGAATTTTTCGTAGAAAATCGACCTGTTCCTTTGCTGAAATGGCTAAATCACCTTCTAGCCAAAAAGTTGTGACATCAGGACCCGTTTTTTGATTGCCATAGCTAAGGTCGGCCACATAGCGTCTGTATCGTTCATGACCAATTTGTTTTGCAAATTCCTGATAACACCAGACGCAAGACAGGGTAAAAGCAGTTCTTAGCGTTTGATCCTGATTCCAGGATGGCCAGCCTTTGTCCGTACCATCCCATTTGATAACTGCTTTATCGTTGGCAATGACGCCTTCTTCAAGTGCGATCAAGGTGTTTGGAATTTTAAAAGTAGAAGCCGGTATAAAACGATGTTCGGCACGGCTGTTATTGTGTATGTATTCTACTTTGCCATCCAGGGACGTTATGACCAGCGTACCGTTGATAGCATGTTTTTTATATAAATCGGAAATATCCTGATCGTCGGCGGTAACGTTTATCGGCACTGACATTAATAACGCGAAGGCAAATAAAGTGGTTCTTATCATAATCGTCCTGTTTATAAGGGTTTTAGTATTTATAAATGTAATAATTACAGCGGGCGAAAAAACGGATCAGTTCAAATTTTTGTCAGTTTTTTTCACCAATAAAAATGACAGAAGCGGGTGTTTGGGTCTTGTGATAAACGGGCTCTGTTATTTTATTAAGTTTGAAGCCATTATTAACAAACAGGGTTTTCCATGTTTCCATTGTTCTAAAATACCAGGGTGCCGGTTTGGTAAAGTTTTCATTAATACCCACCCAAGACCCTTCTCGCCAGCCGTCAATATATTCTTTATTACCACAACCGACAACAGGGTGAACTGTTTGCACAATAAATGCTCCCGCATCGTTTAATAAACCCGGCACTTGCTTAAATATACCCATAACGGATTCATTACCCAATAGAGAAAAATTACATACAACGACATCAAATTTTTCTTTTAAAGTGTTGAATGACAAATTTTCATAAGCAATCTGATTAAATCGCCCGCCGCCTTCTTGTCGAGCTGAATTGATTAACTCATCAATAACATCAACACCTAAAGACTGGATCCCACACTTTTCTAATTCCCTGACCAGCCAGCCTTCACCACAGCCGACATCAAGAACAGAATCAGGGTTTCTTTCAGTGATTACATCGATTATGGCTTTATTAGTAACCTGTATTCGGCTTTCCACTTCGCCTTTGCGAATGGCTGATATCCAATGCCTGGCATTGAGTTGCCAGGACTCAATAATGTCTTTATCACTAAACGTGTTCATGATTGTGAATTATTTTTTATATCTGGCGACAATTATAGTCTGCTGTTAAAAAGGGAGCGCAAGATTAAATTCAATTACATATCAGAGGTAATCAATTTTGCTTCTGGAAACACTGGGAAGAGTAAAGTCTTTTTGTGTTAACAGTGCTTAAATTAAAGACAGGTCAATTATTGCTCTTCATAAATAACGTTTATGCGTAAAATATTCTTTTTTATCGCAGTGTAACAAGATGTTTTTATGACTGAACAGAATGAATTCAGTCTGGCCGCGCAGCAATTGATCGAGGCCGGACGCTTTATCGACAGCAGAGGCTGGGTTCCGGCAACCAGCGGTAATTTTTCCGTACGACTGGCAAACGGAGAGATTGCCATCACCGTATCCGGCAAACATAAAGGCCGGTTATCGGTTGAAGATATTATGCGTATAGATAGTTACGGCAACTCGCTGGACGGCAAAAAGCCCTCGGCGGAAACACTGCTGCATACCGCACTTTATCAGCGCTATCCTGAAGTAAAGGCGGTGCTGCATCCGCATTCCATGAACGCTACCCTGGCGGCACGGTTTTTTAATGATGCGATGGTGCTGGAGGATTATGAGCTGTTAAAGGCGCTGAACGGCATAGACTCGCATGAAAGCAAAGTTACCATCCCGATTTTCGCTAACGACCAGAATATCCCCAGGCTGGCGGAAAAAGTGGAACGCTATCTGGATCAGCATGACGATATTCATGCTTATATTATTGCCGGGCATGGTTTTTATACCTGGGGTGCTTCGGTGGCGGATGCGTTAAGACATCTGGAAGCACTGGAATTTTTATTTGAATGTGAAATACGTATGCACGGAGTAAAACAATGAGTCGCTTAACCATTTTTAAAGACGATAGCGCTGAAGCTTGCGCTGACACTACCGAATATGACTCTATCGCGCGGGAACTGAATGCAATCGGCGTACAGTTTGAACGCTGGCAGGCGGCGGCAGAATTCTCCGCCGATGCAGACAGCGAACAAGTGCTGGCCGCTTATCAGCAGTCCATAGATACATTGAAACAGCAATACCGGTTTCAGTCGGTGGATGTGATCGCTTTGTCGCCGGATCATCCTGACAAGGCGGCAATGCGGCAGAAATTTCTGGATGAGCATACTCATGACGATTTTGAAATCCGTTTCTTTGTCGAAGGCAGCGGCTTGTTCTATCTGCATGTGGCGGACAAGGTCTACGCCGTATTGTGCGAGCAGGGCGACTTGATCAGCGTTTCGGCCAACACCACACACTGGTTCGATATGGGCGAAAATCCGGCATTTAAATGTATCCGTTTTTTTACCACCGACGAAGGCTGGTTGGCCAACTTCACCGGCACCGATATAGCCAAAAAATTTCCAAGTTATGAACAGTACCTGGAGCAATAGGGATGATAAAAGCCATCGTCACCGATATAGAAGGCACCACCTCATCATTGTCTTTTGTTAAAGAGGTATTGTTTCCTTATGCCAGAAAACATATCGCCGACTTTGTCAGAAAGCACCAGCATCAGCCGGAGGTTGCGCAATTGCTCGATGATGTCAGACAGGAAGTCGGCAAGCAATTGGATGGCGAAGGTATTATCGAACAACTGCATGACTGGATAGATAACGACCAAAAAATCACCCCGTTAAAAGCGTTGCAGGGGCTGATCTGGCAGACGGGCTATCAGCAGGGTGATTATCAGGGCCATATTTACCAGGATGCGGTCGAGCAATTGCAAACATGGAAACAGCAGGGCATAGACTTATACGTCTATTCATCCGGCTCGGTCTATGCGCAAAAACTGCTGTTTTCGCATACCGCCTACGGTGATTTAACGCCATTATTTAGCGGTTATTTCGATACCCGTATCGGTGGAAAAAAAGAACCCGAATCCTATCAACGCATTGCCGAGCAAATCAACCGGCCGGCTGCAGACATTCTTTTCTTGTCGGATATCAAACAAGAACTGGATGCCGCTAGCCGGGCCGGAATGCAATGTTTATGGCTGGTCAGGGACCAGGAGGAAATCAATCCTGATGCAGAATATCGACAGGTTAAAAGTTTTGCTGAGATTATGATTAGCTAATTCAACTGATAGATTATTTTATCTTGTTCCGTTTGTAGAGAACGAAAATGAAATATTTCTAAAAACCATCATTTCCAGCCGTAAGGCGACAAAACGTTATTTGGAGGTCGATGATGAGCACTAAGCAAGAAAACAAAAAATTGAATAAAGAAGAAAAAGAAATCCTTGAATCATATGAACATGAGGAATGGGTTTCTGTGGCTGATGCTGAAGAAGTTAGCAGGTATCAAGCTGCAGCCAAAGCCACGTTTAAAAAAGATAAACGGGTTAATATTCGGATTTCAGGGGTAGACCTTGAATTAATTCAAGAACGGGCATTAATGGAAGGTATTCCTTACCAAACATTGATGTCTAGTATTCTTCATAAATATGTGAATGGTCGCTTAGTAGACAAAACGCATAATCATGGTAATTGAGAGAATTTATCTTATCCATCGATTATTTGTTAACCTCCTTATTTCAATAACTCTGATACCCTGGTTTAGCTAATTCAACTAACAATTTTTTATGTCTAACATCAAAATAGCCATCGCTGCCGATTCGCCCGAAACAGTTCAAGCCGGACAAATCATTGCTGAAAATGGCGGCAATGTAGTTGATGTTGCCGTGGCATGTGCGCTGGCTGCCGGTTTAAGTGAAGTTCTTATGTGCAGCCTGGGCGGCAGTGCCTTTATCTCGATCAAACGACCCGGAGAAAAACCCGTATTGATCGACGGCGGCGATGCGATGCCCGTTATTCCCCAAGTAAAGCCTCATGCCTGGCGCGAAGCGAAGTTGCCCTATGGTGACGGCATAAAGGTTAATGTCGGGCATGGCTCCATTGCAGTACCGGGCATGCTGAAGGCATTGGAAGAAAGCTGGCGCGGCTACGGGCACATGCCCTGGAAAGAGGTTATGGCGCCTGCCATTCAGATGGCAAAGGAGGGTGTGGCTGCAAACTGTACGTTGGGCACTTGGCTTGAGTTGGCCGGCGAAGCCATTTTTTATCCTCAACAGGAAAGTCGAAAAAGTTTTTTTCCAACAGGACGTGCAATCAGGGAAGGAGACATATTTACCCTGCCGGATTACCAACAAACACTGGAGGCCATTGCCGATGAAGGCTCCCGTATTTTCTACGAAGGCTATATTGCAGAAGCGTTTGAGCGGGAGATTCAAGCTCATGACGGCTACCTGAAACGTAGCGATATGGCTGACTATCGGGCCATTTATAGAAAACCCATTATCATATCGTCGCAAGGCTACCAATTGGCTCTTAATCCGCCGCCTTCAATTGGCGGCGCGATGGTCGGGTCTATGATCGGAATGGTAGACAGCCGATGGCATTTAGCTATGACTCCGGCGGACAAAGCTCTGCTGTTGGCCAAGTCCCAGGAGGCTATGCTCAATCTCCGTCATGAAGAGTCCGCCGGAGACTGGGGTAACGAGCGGGCATCAGAAATTCTGGAAAGGGCATGGCTGAAAAAATATCTGGATAAAAGACTGTCGCCTCATACATTGCATATGAGTTTTGTAGGAAGTGACGGCACGGCTGTGGCCATTACCATGAGTAACGGCTATGGCTCGGGCATTACCATTCCGGGCACGGGTATTACATGCAATAACAGCCTGGGTGAGCCGGAGCTCAACCCGCATGGTTTTTTTAGCCTTAAACCACAGCAACGCTTCGTCTCAAATATGTCACCGGCTTTGGCCTGGAATAAAGACGGCAGAGTCATCGCCATGGGCTCACCCGGGGCGAGCAGGATAAGCACCACAATTACACAGGGCTGGATTAATCTAGCCCATCATCAACTTAGTCCCCAAGCATCAGTTAATGCGCCGCGCCTGCATGTCGATTACCAGGAAGACCAATATGTCGTTCAATATGAACCGGGAATAGAGACCAGTGCGCTAAAGCAACATTTTAAATTAAGGGCTTTTGAAAACAAGGATATGTACTTCGGGGCATTTAATATTGCTATCAGGGATAACAAAGGCCGAGTCGAGGCAGTTGCGGATAGCCGAAGGCATGGAGCGACTTTCTGTTCTTAAATCAATCGAGACTGACCCCCAATATCGCTTATATTTTGGTGAATTCAAGTTCTAAGTGTGTTGCACTTAGAACTTGAATTCACCTTTCATCATGACCAATAAAATGCTGGAAGTCAATTTTACAAAAAACGGAACCTTGTCTTAACAATTTACACTCAGAAAATGTCAACTGTAAGGCCTGATACTGAAGTCTTTGAATCAATTCGAAATATCCGCTCTTGAATTAACTGAAGAAAATACAACTTTTGTTTTACAGGGAAAATTACTCGATGGAATGGATATTACCGGTGAGGATAATGTAACGATAGTACCGTAAGTAAAGTAATTTTCTTTATCAATTACAGTTTATAATCGCTGTGTAGAATTCTGGCGATTATTTTTTGGTGAAACTTATGCCCTATATTAAAAAATTTTTTATGATTTTTTTATTAGGCTTAAACATTCTAATAGCTTGCTTAATGCTTTATATCGCTTCCGATTTCTTTTCCATTAACGGTAGCAGAAGTCATATCTGGGGTGTAATATTTCTATCCATTTTTATTGTTATTAATTATGTTCTGTATAGAGCCATAAAAAAATCAAATTTATTTGCTCTTGTAACAACAATAACTATATATCTATCTATTTTTTTATTTTTTATTGCCAAGATTCAGATTAACCTGAATCCGTGACTTAAAAAAACACCTAATCATACTTATTAAAAAGTCCGTAGTTCCGATTGGCGTCAGTGTATCGGAGGATTGTTTCGATCATCACATTCGTGCGATTACGCTAAAGCTAATCGTACCTAAAGCCCTGCCCCCCATAGTAGGCTTTTTCTGTAGTCTTTAAAGAGATAATAGCTTTTTTGCAAACTCATGGGATTCTCCTAATACAAAAGGGAATGGCTCAATTAGCCCAATCTCTACGTATTCATTATATTTTTCGAAGTTAGGCATTTCTATAGGAGGCTCATTTGTTTCTCTTAGATCGCAATAGTGGCATCTAATTACCTGCTTTCCACTACTGTAAATCTGTTTCACATACATGTCATGAGGACATGTTCTGTTATTTACCAAAGCCGTTCTTATTGACTTTGTTTTTTCGTCAGTGGTTTCATTAAGAAGACTAGGAAATTTATATTTTTGCTCAATCGAGCAAATGGGGCTGCCTGTTCTTATGTCTAGTATAGTGATTTCGTTATCGTAATATAAATATACTTTTTTTGCTGCAACAGATACATCAGCACCCACTATAGTGTGCATTTGACTGTCATTAATAACTTCTCTAGTATTTTTATTCTCAACTATCACATAGCTTCCTCTTTTGTGTCGAACAATTATATCTCCATCAATAGCTATAATATCTTCCGGCAACTCACGATCAACCATTGCGCCAGTCAAAACATCCCACTCATTAATATAATTGTTTTCATCCCATGTTCGTATGGTGCTACTGTCATGAGAGAATTCTGCTCTTACAAATTTTGAACCAAATTTAGTTATTAGAGCACTGTTCTCTAAATTCCACACTGAAATCGTACCCCAACCACCATATACCCACTCTGATAATTTTCCTAAACCCATCAAATATTTGTTATTTCTACTAAGGCTAACACTGCTCAAATTATATGGCGCAGATATTTCAGAATAAACATTGCCATTTGAAGCATTTATTAATTTTATCGGGGCTTTTTTTTCAGAGATTTCATTTAGATTAGGCGTGGCAATTATATACTTATTGTCTACGCTAAATTCAAAATCCCTAAATGTATCATTTCTTATCTCAAACACCATTGAATAGCGATTTGAATCCCAAACTCTTAAGACATTATCATTTGTCAGAGTCGCAATCACGTCTCCTCTACTACTAATTTTCAGTTTCTTCAGAATACAGTTTTCTAAAGCTGGTGCACCGTGTAAAGTAAGAATGGCATCTGCTAAAAGGTAGTCAAGTTCAGAATTATTAGATGCATATATATGATCTTTATTGTTGCTATTTTCGGTTATTGTATATTGCACATCTAAAAGTTTACGCTTTTGATTTGTGATGTAATCAACCAAATTGTTTTCGAGTATCTCGATACGAGAGCTATTCAGTCTTCCATGCAAATCATCCATTTTTTCTTTTTCTAAATTTTCCGCCGAAATACTTTTTCTTATATATTCAATCTGCAAATCACTAATAGTTATATGTGGTGGCTTACTCTTAAGCCATTCTTCTAGTGTACTTAATGCCTTTCCTCTGGTAAGGTGACTAAGATCTTTATTGCTATCTATCCACGCAGTCGATTGTTCAATAACTTTGGTATGTGTTCTAATCCAATCTATATTTACCGTAAGCATTTCGCTAAGGTTTAGTATATCGGACTTGGAAAATCCTGATTTATATGGAATGGCCTGCAATTTAGCTAAATTAGGGGGTAACATATCGAAGTCAACACCACTACTAACAATGCTAAATATTCTTTTATGCAGCTTTTCTGCGTACTCTATTTCATCTTGACAAACTCTAGATGAAAGTGAATTATTAGTGATAATAAAAATTATTGCATCGGAAGATCTTATCAATTCTTGAAGTCTTCCCCACCAAATCTCACCAGGAAGGGTTTCGTCAACATCAAGATAAACACCAATAGATTCTTTTTTTAATTCACTCTTCAATTCAGTACAAAGTTCTTGATCATCCCGTGAATATGATAAAAATACTTTTAGATTCTTAGCCATTAAATATTGTCTCGGAGCTATTTGTCATACGTTTTTTCGCGCTGTCCATTGGGTATGTTCCCTCGAAAACGCCGATTCACTATTAATTACAAATTCAGACAAATTGTTTTCATCTTTTACAGATACTGACTCGCCTTTAATCAGAACGATTTCGTGTGCCGCAAGTACATACGAAGAATTAAGCTCGTTATGCTTTTTTGCCTGAACCCAAGTTAACACTGCCCCTGCAGCTGTTGCCACAACTTCAATCGGTAGCGAAATAGTTGGTTCTTTAATCCTGTACAGAAGCATTAGTACGGCAAAGAAATGCAATAGTATTGAGGCGATAAACCACTGTCTTGAGCGCTTTTTATTAAAAATCGATTTTTTTGAATACCATCGAGACTGATTGTCAATTCTATCTGCTTTATATATTGCTAACCTTTCTTGCCAAGGCATGTTTCTCAGTGAAACCATTTTTTCGGAAATTGCCACTCCTAAATCAGGATTCCATTCTAATGACTCTGAAAGAGAGCGATTTTGATCTAGAATTGCTTTCAAATCTGTCAGCAACTCTCTTTGCGCCTGATCTTCAGGTATGTCCCGATCATATGGATCGGCTCTCATGACCCAACGCCAAGTGCGGGTCTTCACTGATTCTGCTACTGCACGACCGTTATACCAAGTATCTTCAGGTTTCTGTATTTTAAGCCACACCAATATACCAAGAGTAACTAGAAACATAGCCGCTGAAGCAATTGCGCCGTACACATGTTGAGGCCAATAAAAAGAAACATAAGCTGCCAAGACTAACAAAACCAGGTAGAGTCGTAATGCTCCGAAATAATGCCCTTGTGCTTTTAACGAAGCGCTATCAGAAGCATTGTACAAAGCAGGGAAATCAGATTCCTCCATGTGCATTTCAATCATATCCTAGGTTTTTATATACTTGATCTTTGTAATGATAGTTGTCATTATCATCATGCATTTCATAGTTTTCGATAGCATACCCAACGATAGCAGGTGAATAAGGTACGAAAATGGCTCCGATGTCACGAATAATTAGCGGGCATTTATCTTTTTGAATGCTCCGTGAGCCATCTAAATTTACTCCAATAATAGTGCACCCTTTTTCCACTGCGACTTCCGCTTCCCAGCGTACGTATTTATGCTTGTTTTTTGTATCCTCACCTATAAGCATTACATATTTACCAGCCATGTTGATGCGCCTACGACACTTCCGCTTTATATATGCCTCATTTTCTGAATTGATTTCGTTGGTTAGTTGACAGTTTGTGAAATTAAAGTCCATATTCGTATTTGCCTTCCATGCTTGCATAAGGCGGTAATAATGAATATCGGTACTACTGAATCCAACAAATGTCCTTGGAAGTCCCATGTTTTCCTCCTTTTACGTATAAATATTACTTTCCATGCGTATTCGCCTTTATGTTTTTATAATTAGGCAAATTAAGCAGGATGGATTTTTGCTGAGTCTATTTGTTAGATATAGCCATGTCAACCACTAGAAAATTTAGATTTTTAGATGAAGATCAAAAATCAAAAGTGCATTGTTGTCCAATAATTTTGTCGGGTTATGGTTACACTAACCCGACCTAGTGATTGTCAGCAGGATTTTCTTTAAATACTGACCTTGCTTCCCAATATCTGGGTTTCCGACTGTTGTGCATAATTGCTACAACAAAAATTAAACTACCATCAGAACGATAAATTACAGAGAAAGGAAATTTACTAAGTAAAAATCTTCGGAACCCCTGGTGAAATTTTGGCCAAGTATCTGGGAACTCAATAATAGCTTGATAAGCTGATTCTAACTCAGATAAAAAATCATCGCCTAGCCCTTCAGCCTGGTTTTGATACCATTCGTATGCTGCCTTAACTTCAATGGCAACATCTGAGTGGAATATGAGATTAGGCATTTTGCCCTTTTATCTCATTTTTAATTTTTTGCCATGAAACACCTTTCTCGGCTACAGATTTAAGTTCTAAATATCGCTTTTCTGCAAGATCTTTCCATGCTTCATCAACACCATCATCATGTTTGGATTCTAATGAAGCAATTAGGCAATGCGCTACGAGGGCCTTTTCATCAGAGGAAAGCCCTGCTATATCTTCAATAACTTGTTTAAATGTGGCTGACATGTAAGCTCCAGTATTTCGATTAATTAAACTTCTGGTTTGTCTTGAGTCTAGCGACTAGTCTTTTATGAGTCAATCTACTCTAGCGTTACTAAAACTTGTTCCAAATATTGCCATTGCTCTTCATTCTCAGGCAAACCAAATCTCAAACTATCCGGCTGTTGAAATAGTCGGGTCAGGATGCCTTTACTGGCCATTTGTTGGTGTATGGCCTCGGCATGTTCAGTTTTGACCCATTGGAACAGCTCGCAGCCGCCGGTGGGTTGCAGGTTGTGTTCGGTTAATAGTTGTTGCAATTGCCGGCTTTGTGGGGGCAGTTTGGCTCTGGTTTGTTGTTGCCAGTTTTTATCATTTAATGCCTGAGTGGTGATATAGCGTGAAGGGTGGCTGATGCTCCAGGGACCGAGTTTTTCCTGCAGGTTGTTCAGCAGGTTTTCTGTACTGATCACAAAGCCGCAGCGGACACCGGCCAGGCCGAAAAATTTCCCCAGCGAGCGCAGGACAATCAGGCCGCCCTGAACCGGATGCGCGGACAGGCTGTTGCTTAGATTACAGTCGGCAAAGGCTTCGTCGATAATCAGCCAGCCGTTGTTCTGCCTTAGCATCTGGTGCCAGTTAAGCAGCTGCTCCCGGCTGAATGTTTGTCCGGTCGGGTTGTTCGGGTTGATTAAAATCAGTACCTCCAGTTCCGGTAGGCTGTCGTCTATTTCATCCGGCTGGAGATCTATTACCGAGTGGCCTGCTTTTTGCCAGTTGGCGGCATGCTCGGCATAAGCCGGGTGCAGTACCCCGACTTTGCCGGCGGAACGAAGCAATGGCAAAGTCTGTATGGCGGCCTGGCTGCCGGCAACCGGCAAAATAGACGGGTTGCCATAGTATTCTTGCGCCGCCTCCAGCAAGCCGTCATCGTCTTCCGGCAGGCGTTGCCAGCATTCGGCCGGTATTGCCGGAATGGGCCAGCCGTTGGGGTTGATGCCGGTGGATAAATCCAGCCAGTCTTCCAGCGGGATATTGTATTGTGCTGCTGCTGCGCGTAAATGGCCGCCGTGTTCAAGCAAGGCTGTCTCCTAAAATGATAATGATTGTCCACAGGGTCAGGGTTGCTGTGATCAGCTGATTGGCGCGGATAATATCTTTTTTGTCCGGATTGTGACTGCCGCCGAACAGGGGTTTGTGTTTTAATTTGCCGTGATATGTTGCGGCGCCACCGAGTTTTATATTGAGCGCACCCGCGCCTGCGGTCATGACCGGCCCGCCGTTTGGACTTTCCAATAAATGCGCTTGGGTATGCCAGCAGTTCAGGGCGGTTTTGGTTTGCCCCAGCAGGGCATAGCTGAATGCTGTTAAACGGGCGGGCAGCCAGTTTAAAATATCGTCGAGTCGTGCGGTAACCATGCCAAAGTGTCTGTAGCGGGGGCTTTTATAGCCCCACATTGCATCCAGTGTATTGCATAAACGATAGGCGACCACGCCGGGCGCTCCGGCAATCACAAACCAGAACAGGGCGGCGAAGATCGCATCGGCGCCGTTTTCCAGCACCGATTCGATGCCGGCGCGGGTGACGGCCAGTTCATCCATTTGTTCGGTTTCCCGGCTGACGATCATGCTCACTTGCTGTCTGGCATTGTCAATATTATTAGTCTGTAAGGCATTATGCACTGCCAGCGCATGTTGTTTAAGGCTGTTGGGGGCAATGCACAGGTAGAGGATAATGGGGGATAATAACAAGTCGACAAAGGCTGGTCGGGTAACCAGCCAGGTTAGTACGGTTATCGGTAAAACAGCCAGCAATAAAGCAACAGTCCCCATTAATATTTGCTGTTCGGCACCGGCTTTTTCAGATGGGTGCAGCCTGTTTTCCAAAAATAAGGCAAAATGACCAAAGACAACCAGCGGATGGCCTTTTTTCGGTTCGCCCAGGCAATAATCCAGGACCAGCGCTATAGCTAAGGTGATTGAAACAGTCATTAAATGATAAAGTCGTTTTATAAATCGGTATTTATATTTTCCTTAATGCCTGTAGTTGTTCTGCAGACGGGGAAGATATAAAGGGAAAGGCACAATGCCATAATCTACAGTGGAATACAAGACAGCAACAAGAGATGAGATTTAATACATTAATGGTTCAGGGCACAACGTCGGATGCCGGAAAAAGTGCGTTGGTTACCGGTTTATGCCGGTATTTTTATCGGCAGGGAATAAAAGTTGCGCCTTTTAAACCGCAGAATATGGCATTGAACAGCGCGGTGACTGTGGACGGTGGTGAGATTGGCCGCGCTCAGGCCGTGCAGGCGGCTGCCTGTAATTTGCCGTCACATACCGATATGAATCCGATTCTGTTAAAACCTAATAGCGATAAAACCGCGCAGGTGATAGTCCATGGCAAGGCGGTTAAAAATCTGGCGGCAGGTGAATATCACAAGTACAAGCCGCTGGCGATGCAGGCGGTGCTGGAGTCTTATCAGCGCCTGAGTGATCAATATCAAATGGTGATCGTGGAAGGGGCCGGGAGTCCGGCGGAAATTAATCTGCGAGATGGCGATATTGCCAATATGGGTTTTGCCGAGGCGGTTGATTGCCCGGTTATTTTAGTCGCGGATATAGACCGGGGCGGGGTATTTGCCCATATTGTCGGCACCTTGGCCTTGTTGTCGGAAAGCGAGCGTAATAGGGTCGTGGGTTTTGTGATTAATCGTTTCCGTGGGGATATCGCCCTATTGCAGCCGGGGCTGGACTGGTTGGAACAGGAAACCGGCAAGCCGGTGTTGGGCGTATTACCGTATTTGCATGATTTGTACCTGGAATCGGAGGATTCACTGGTCAGCAAAACAAATCAGCACCGGGGCGATTTTAATATTGTGGTTCCGGCTTTGCCGAGGATCAGCAATCATACCGATTTTGATCCGTTGCAATTAAACCAAGAAATAAACTTTCAATTTGTCAAAGAACCGCAGCAAGCTGAACAGGCCGACTTAATCATACTGCCGGGCAGTAAATCGGTGCGAGATGATATGGCTTGGGTAAAACAACAAGGCTGGGATGAATTTATTACCCGGCATTTGCGATATGGCGGCAAGGTGCTGGGTATCTGCGGCGGCTATCAAATGCTGGGCGAAAAGATTCATGACCCCGACGGCATAGAAGGTCTTCCCGGTTCCAGTGACGGTTTGGGATTGTTGCAATTGGAAACCACCTTGCAGGGCGAGAAACATCTGCGCCAGGTTTCAGGCGTGTTATTGGGTAGCAATGCGGAGATTAAGGGTTACGAAATCCATGCCGGTATTACCAGCGGCAGTGGCCTGAACCGGCCGATGATTAAATTAACACAGGCAAACGATGGCGCGTATTCAGGCGATAATCAGGTGGCCGGAACCTACCTGCATGGTTTATTTGATCAACCGGAGGCGTGCCGAAGTTTATTAGACTGGGCAGGGTTCCGGACCGAAACGGCGGTGGATTTTGCCGCAAAAAGAGAGCAAGGCATCGATTTAATGGCCGATACGCTGGCCGAATATTTTGATTTTTCCGCCCTGGACTAAAGCAGCCGACTCATTGTCAATCGACACGCCCGGTTAGATGTTCAATGTGAATATTAAGCGGTTGATTCCGGGCAGGGTGAGCCGGCCTTGGAATCAACCGTGCAGAATTAATCAGTGAATATGTACTTCGCGTGATTTGTTTTTATCACTACGGACCAGCGCATATTTGTCCTGGTTGCCTTTTATAGCAGAGCCATCAGGCGGCGGCATAATAAGTGTACCTTCATCTTTAATAGGCAGTATGCGGATACTGCCATCCTTACGTGAGGTTAAGGTAACGGTACGGGCGTTATCGTCCCAGATATATTTTCCCTTGTCATAATATTCCTTGTTGGAGGCCTGGGCATACTGGGTCACCAGCAGGTAATTCTGTTTGTTTTTTAACGACAGCGTCATCTTAATACCGGCACAGTTACTACATGGCAGATAGCCATAAAAAACACCGCGAAACTTCTGGCTATCGTCTACTGGTTGGTTATGCTGTGAATGATCTTCTGATTGTCTGGCCTGGGCACGTGCTTTTTGAACATCACCCATAGCGGATTTGTCCGAATTAGCCATGACTGGAGTCATCGAAACGAAAAGAAAGCCGAGTAATAGCAAGGTCAGCTTTTGTTTTAAAGATATTGTTAATGCTTTCATTGTATTATCACTTGTTAAGGGAAACGAATAATAGGGTTAGTATTTGACAAAGCGTTACGATAACCTCCGCAGGACATGTCAGGGGGCATTGTAAATCAAATTACGACAGCATATCTATCGCTCAATATAATATGAGAACTATTGTCGTTTTCGCTTGGGAATATGAGCGGGATGTTCAACTGCTGACAAGTCAGATTCTTATAGAAGACGAACCGATTTGGACCGTGACTTATCGCAATTTGCGGACTCTAGTTGAGCGTTTTGTAGGAAGAACTCGTATTCATAGCAGGCTTCCAATAAACACGGGTATATAAAACCACCATGCAGTTCCAACAACACTAAAGAACAAAAGTGGAAATAAAAAATTTACAAAATCGTTGAGCGGCGAATCGATTCCGGGTATTAGTTGTCTTCGTAATGGAAGAAAAGGCAAATAGCACAAGGCGCTATACAGAAACCCCAGCGGAAAGTCGATAATGAAAAAATACATCCAAAACATAGGCCAATCAGATTCTTTCCCTGAAAGAATGGCAACCACAACCAAAATAATTAGGCCAAGATGTAAACCCGCAAACAAGAAACCAATTAATATTGATATCGCCAAGTTAATATCTCTAACAAGTAATTATCCAGACCTGTTTTTCATGCCTTGATTTGCTCTCAGTTGACAAAGTTTATCGTTGGTTTCAGATTCTCTAAACAAGTAAAGATGAATTTTGTGCGTAATAAATGAATCCGGATAGCTCCAAACACTAAACAAATCGTAGCTAAATTTTGGGGCAACCACAAGGGATTACCCCTATGGTGTATTATTTTTTCGTTGGCTCGTCCTTGGTATGGTTGCGAGCGTCCAGAATCGGAATATATTGGGCGATAAACAGGGCCGGGTCCACTTTGGTACGGTTTAGGTAAACATTCCAGTGCAGGTGAGGGCCGGTTACTCGGCCGGTTTCACCCACGGTGCCGAGAACATCGCCCTGTTGAACTGTTTGCCCCGGTTTGACATTGATTGTTGTCATATGAAAATAGCCGCTGATCAGGCCCTGGCCGTGATCCAAGAATACGGTGTTGCCGTTATAGTAATAATTGCCGGTATCGATGACTTTGGCAGAAGCCGGGGCAACAATCGGTGTTCCGGCAGGCGCAGCAATATCCAGCCCGCTGTGCGGGTTTTTTGGCTGGTTGTTAAAAAAGCGTTTCAAGCCGAACAGGCTGCTTAAGCGGCCATCAACCGGCGGAATAAAGGTGGTGTCTATTTGTTCCTGCTCGGTCCAGGTTTTTAACGCTTTGCCGATGGGAATGCGGTCGGCTTTAATGCGTTTCAGGTCATCGGGATTGGGGTTGACCATACGCTTGTTTTTGATGGTGATGTATTGCGCAGGATAGTCTTTATCAGCAATTTCAAAATTGATATTTGTTTGTTGGCCGGCTGCGTTTACCTGAATGCTGTGCCGGCCTACTTCGGCGGTTAATGGAATGCCGACCAGTGCCACCCAGTGATCATCATTAGACGTTACCAGTACCCGCTGATCATAAAAAGACACTTCCGGCATGGGCTGGTCCAGCTTGCCGATTTCGATTTGCACAATACCACCGGGAACGGCCAGTTGCTCGGGCAAGCTGTTGGCCCACACTGTCACAGGAAATAGCAATAAAAGCAGGATACGGTTAATCATGGTTAATCTCTTCAATAGTACTGATAAAGGAGCCTTGCGCCAGACGGGTTTTGACTTTATCGCCGATAATTAATTGTCGGCTTGAATGAAGTACTTCATTCGATTCCGGCTTGCTGGCAATGGCATAGCCCCGGTTTAAGGTTGCCAGCGGGCTGACGGCATGTAAGGTCTGACTGGATAATGCCAGTTGTTGTTTGAGTTTGTCCAGTTTGTTGACGATGGCGGCATTTAAACGCTGGTTTAGGTGTTGCTGCTGCTGTTGATGGCGCTTTATCTTATTAACTGGATTGTAGGACCAGAGTTTGGCGCTTTGGGTATCCAGCCTGCCTTGCTGTACAGCTAAGTTTCTGCGTATCGATTGCTGGAGCCTTAATTCCAGTTCATCCAGGCGTTGGGCATTGCGTTCCAGTTTCTGGCCCGGGTGTTGTTGTTGCAGGCGTTTAATGAGCCAGTCCAGTTTTTGTTTGGCATCGGCTTGCTTTTTTCTAAACTGCTGTATCAGATAGTTTTCATACGCCTGAAACTGCCCCAGCCATTCCTGTTGATCCGGGCTGGCATGTTCGGCGGCGGCCGATGGTGTCGGCGCCCGCAAGTCAGCAACAAAGTCGGCAATGGTAAAGTCTATTTCATGGCCGATACCTGAGATAACCGGAATACTGCAATCGGCAATGGCGTGGGCGACAATTTCTTCATTAAACGCCCATAAATCCTCCAGCGAACCACCGCCTCGAGCCAGCAGGATGACATCGCATTCCTGGCGCTGGTCTGCGGTTTGCAATGCCTGTGTAATTTCAAACTTGGCCTGTTCGCCCTGTACCGAAACAGGATAAATGATTACCGGAATGGCGGGGAAGCGCCGTCTTAATACCGTTAAAATGTCACGTATTGCCGCACCACTGGGTGAGGTGATAACTCCGATGCTTTTCGGCAGGATGGGAATGTTTTTTTTGATATCGACATCAAACAAACCCTGGTCGGACAGTTTTTGTTTTAAGGCTTCAAAGGCCTGGCGCAAGGCGCCGTCACCGGCTTCCTCCATATTATCGACAATTAACTGATAGTCACCTCTGGGTTCGTACAGGCTGACCTGTGCACTGACAATGACTTGTTGACCGTTTTCCGGGCTGAAGTTCAGTTTGCGTTGGTGCATTCTGAACATGGCGCAGCGAACCTGTGCCGTGCTGTCTTTAAGGCTGAAATAAATATGTCCGGAGGATGGTCGGCTCAAATTGGAGATTTCGCCTTCAACTTTAAGGTTTAAAAAGTGATCGTTAAGCAATAGTTTTGCCGCGCGGTTTAATTGCGAAACGCTATAGATTGGTTGTTTGTCATTTGGCGGGGTAAGGTTCATAAAAAGAATTTTAACATGATAATTTTATATTCAGGATGTGTTCATGCCTCTGGGAGTAATTTGTAGTCAACCTTAATGAAAGGAGGTTGATATGAAAACTTCAATAGTAATGAGCGTAATCGCAGTTGTATTTTTTGTGCCAGCTGTTCAGGCGGATTATGACAGGCATGACTATTCAGCCCGGTCAGGTTATAACCCTTATTATGATCAGATAGATCAGCGCCAACATCAACAGCAACACATGATTAACAAAGGTATTCGCAACGGTGAGTTAACGCATAGAGAAATAAACAAGTTGCACCGTAAACAGGACAAGATTGCCCGCATGGAACAGCATTTTAAGCGTGATGGCTGGGTAAGCAGAAGAGAGCAGGAAATCCTTAACCGGAAATTAGATAAAACCCATCGCCTGATTAAGCGTTTAAAAAGAAATCATAAGGTAAGCCATACGCATCACTTTCGAGGTTATCCGGTTGCACCAAGAGTAAATTATGGTTACCCGGTCGTTCCAGGGGCTCGCTATGGCTATTCGTCGGGTTTTAGAGGCAATGACTTTTCTTTAAGAGTCGGTTCCAACAGTGCGGGCTTGTTTTTGCACTGGTGATTATTCTTTTTGTCGGCTTTCGCGTTCAACCTGCTGCATATATCGCTGTATGGTGGACTCGAAAGCCGGCTTAAGGTCAGTAAACTTACATCCTACCTTTTGCAGTTTGTCCGGTTTTTCCGGGTTGATAGGAAATTGATTACATATAGTAAAGGATACTTTTCCCTGGCCTTGTTCTTCAAGTACCAAGCGACAGTTTTCATAATTTGAAGGTACTTTAAGAGGCTCGCTGGCCTTGCTTAAATCATACATCATGGAAAAACCCGACAGGCTGATATCGAAAAGTCTTAGCTTTACGCGTTTTTCCGGTTTCCATTCAAATTCACAATAGCTGGTTTTAGACAGAGGTGATTTGATCCGGTAAAACTTTCTGCGTTGTTCCCAATAGATGGAGTCGGGAATGGGCATAATAAAAGCGGGAGCGCCTTTAAAGTTTTTTATCGATATGTTTGAACAGGTAAAGTGAACTTTAATACCGGAAAAGTCAGTTTCAAACATAACATGAGGCAGTTTAACTAATTGTTTATTAAGATTCTCATTGGCGCCATAATCAAGCACCATCATGTTGCTTTTCGGGTCAACAGCAACAACGGCACTGATAAACGATTGCTGTTCTACAATTACGCTGATCATTTGTTTATTTTTAATCAGCGATTTCAGCTTGCTGACGATGTCTTTTTTATTGCTGATAATAAAAGACTCTTTATCTGCCATATATAATTCTTTAACTTCCAAATATTAAAAAAATCGATAAATCTAGGTTAAAATAATAGCATTTTTTGGCCAATTGAGTGCTAGGAGATTTCAAATGGGTTGGTTGTTTTTATTTGCTGCCGGTACGGTGGAAATTATTTTTGCGGTGAGTCTTAAATATAACGAAGGTTTTACCAAACTAATACCCAGTCTAGTCACCATGGCCTCGGGTGGTGGTAGTTTTTATTTATTAATGTTGGCAATTAAGACCTTACCTTTAGGCACGGCTTATGCCGTCTGGACTGGAATGGGCGCGGTCGGTGTTGCTATTTTGGGGATTATTTTGTTTAAAGAGTCTGTCGAATGGGTGCGCCTGATGTCGATTATGTTGGTTATAGCGGGTGTAGTTGGGCTTAAATTAACGCATGTTGATTGATCCGTGTTACATCTGATTTTTCAATCTCCGATCAAAAAGGAAACGCTGGCGCGTATTGATGATGGCGATGCTGTTGTTTTTTTGCAGGATGCGGTGTTAACAATTTTAGCGCAGAATGCGGCGGCTGGTTTGTTGATGGAAAAACTATCCGCCAAACGGTTGTATGTATTAAGTGATGACCTTGAGGTCAGAGGGCTTGAACAGGACAGGCTGATATCTGCAATTGAAGTGATAGATACAGCAGGTCTGGTTGAATTGACCGTTGCCAATGAAGTGATTCAATCATGGATTTGATCGTTGACGGGCAGCTTCTGGAGACCACCGACCAGGGTTTTTTAGTCAATAAGTCAGACTGGAATCAGCGGGTTGCCGAGGTGTTGGCGGAAAAGGAAAATTTGCACTTACAGGCCGGCCATTGGGAAATTATCTTATTTATCCGCGATTACTATCAGCAATATAAACACTTGCCTAATGCCAGGGTTTTCACCAAGGCAATCAGGCAAAAGCTGGGCGAAGATAAGGGCAATAGCAGATATCTGCACAAGCTGTTTCCACAAGGGCCTTTAAAATATGCCTGTAAAATTGCCGGTCTGCCAAAACCGCCCACTTGTTTGTAATACCAAAAACTAACCTTGTTTAAAGCGGTGAATTTGCCGTCTTTGTTTTTTATTTGGCCGACGTTCCCTTTCACTATGGTCCATCAGGCTGCGTTGCTCGCGTTGTTCAATAATTTGTTGCTGGCGTTTGTTATGGCTTTCTTCCGTTTCTTCATAGAGCAGAACGGCTTCTTTGGCCGGACGGCGTTGACCGTTAATACCGACAATGGTTATATCCCAACTGTAATGATCTTTTGTAATAAAAAGATGTGCACCTGGTTTTATTTCTTTTCCGGGTTTTGTGCGTTGGCCGTTCAGGTGAACTTTACCACCGGAAATAGCCTCTGCTGCCAGTTTGCGGGTTTTAAAAAACCGCGCTGCCCACAACCATTTATCCAGGCGAATTGATTCAAGTTCGGTCATTGAGATTATTTATGACATTAAAATTGCTATCTTAGCATTTTGAAAGGTAATTTTTTTAACTGTGATGCATGTTTTAAGCAGAATTAATCTGGCTTTAGGAGTAAAATGGCGGGTTAAAATTATACTGCTGTAATTGTCGGAGAATTTTGAATGAATCTTGAAAAAGTCATCTTTGGTTTTTTTGTCGTGCTCGCGCTGACATTAAATTTTGGTTTTTTTCTGGGCGAAATGGATAACCCTGCGCACCATAATGTGTTTGAGCTGTTTGCAGTGATTTTTGTCAATCTGATAGCAACCGGGTTGAAGTTCGGAGACCGTTCGCAAATTGGCGCGGTCTTGTTGGCAACCAGTCTGGTTGCCTGTCTACAATTGATTGCAGCAGCAACCTACTGGACAGTGGTGGTTCATATCACTGAAACCGGGCTAACACCCGATGTGATGGCCAGTATCGTATCTCTGACCGGCGGGGCCTTGCTGGCTAATATTATTTCTACGGTAATTCTGGTTTCAGAAACCCTGATGTCCAGAATGTAACGCTTGACCCAGGCAGGATTTGATCGATGGCAGGTGCAAATGATTTAACGCGGGTCTCTTTTATTGTCATGCGCGAAATGCGCAGACCACTGATGACTCTGGTTGTGGTGTATTCAATCGCTATTTTTGGCATGGTGTTTATTCCCGGGCCCGTGGTGGATAATGAACCGCAGTATATGAGTTTTTTTCATGCGTTTTATTTTATGACCTATACCGCCACCACTACAGGCTTCGGCGAAATTCCCATACCGTTTAGCAATGCCCAGCGTTTTTGGGCCATTCTTTGTTTGTATGTCAGTGTCATTACCTGGCTGTATGCCATTGGTAGTATTATTCACTTACTGCAAAATCCTTTCTTCTTGAGGGCGGTTGCGGAATGGAAGTTTTCCCGGGCGGTCGAACGCCTTTCTAGTCCGTTTGTTATTGTTTGCGGTTTTGGGGATACCGGCAGTGTATTGACCCGCGGCCTAAGTGATTATGGCTTATCTGCGGTTATTATTGATTCATCGGATGAACGTATAAAGGCCTTGCGCCTGCGCAACTATAATGTACCTATGCCGGGTTTATGCGCCGATGCCAGTATTCCGGTGCATTTATTGGAAGCAGGTGTACAAAGCCCCCACTGTAGGGCTGTTGTTGCGATTACCAACAGTGAGGAAGCCAACCTTAAAATCTCTGCTTTGGCGCGTTTATTAAACGCCAATGTTGGTATTGTCAGCATGTCCAAGGTGGAAGTGTTTGAAGAAACCCTGGCCACGCTGGGTGGGGAAGTGCATGTTATTGATCCGTTTAAAACTTTCGCAAAAGTATTGTCTGCTGCAATGCACCGCCCCAGCTTTCACACTTTAAATAACTGGCTGGTTAGAGATAGAGGGGCGAGTCTGAATACCGTTGTTAAACCGCCAAGAGGGATGTGGGTAATCAGTGGTTATGGGCGTATGGGGCATGAGATTAATCGAGTGCTCAATAAATACGGCGTAGAAACTGTGGTTATTGACGATAGCAATAATCGAAGAAGTGATGATAAAGTTGACAACTATATTGCCGGGCGAACCACTTCGACAACGCTGAAGCAAGCCAAAATTAACGAGGCAGTAGGTATTGTTGCCGGGGCAAATGACGATGGTCATAACCTTGGCATCCTGCTGAACGCAAGGTATTTTAACCCGGATCTGTTTACCATAGTCAGGCAAAACCGCCACGAAAATGCCGAAGGTTTTGCCGTAGCCAATGCCGATATGATTATGCAGCCGTCATTGGTCACTGCAAGGCGGATTTTGTTCTTACTGATTGCACCGCTGTTAAAACCGTTTTTTTCTTATTTGTTACAGGAGGAACCCGGCAGAAAAGAAGAAATGAAAGAGGTGTTGGAACGTTTAAAGCAAACTGTGGGGGACAAAACACCGCATATTATTACCGTCGATTTTAACGAGCAGCAAAGTAAAGCTGTTGTCGATACTCTGCGTAAAGGTAAAGATGTTTTGTTGGGTGATATTTTGAGGGACCCAAGAGACAGGGATTATAATTTGGATATAGTGGTGTTTGTCATCAAATCCGGTGATGACAAAATAATCTTGCCTGGAAATGACTACAAAATTAAAGAAAACGACCAGATGTTGTTTTGCGGAACGAGTTTGGCAACGCGCTTGTTTAATGCCAACCGTAATGGGGAGTACAAGCTGTTTTATGTGCAAAATGGCGTCAACCTGCCCAGAGGCTATGTGATGCAATGGTTTGTTAAAAAAACCAACAGGCTGGGTGTATAAAAAGATGGAGATGCGAGTATCGCATCTCCATCTTTAAGTTGTTATTTGTTCAAATGTTTTTTAAGCTCTTTGGGTAAAGAAAAGACCACTTTTTCTTCAATACCACTGATTTCCGTTGGCGAAATACCGCCCCATTCTTTTAACTGGGCGATAACTTCCTGAACCAAAACTTCCGGTGCCGAAGCGCCGGCTGTGACACCAACCGAGTTAATATCGGCAAACCACTCCTGTTGCATATCAGTAGCGGTATCAATTAAATGCGCTTTTTTGCCCAACTGTTCGGCAATTTCTCGTAAGCGGTTGGAATTTGAGCTGTTGGGAGAACCGACAACCAGAATCAAATCTGCGGTTTTCGCCAGACTATGGACCGCATCCTGGCGGTTTTGCGTGGCGTAGCAAATATCGTCTTTCTTCTGGCCTTCAATCGAAGTAAAACGCTCTTGCAAGGCATCGACCATAACCTTGGTGTCGGTCATGGATAAGGTGGTTTGGGTGACATAGGCCAGGTTTTCAGGATTGTTAACCTGTAGTGTTTTTACATCTTCCGGAGTTTCCACCAGATAAATGCCGCCGTTCTCGGTGCATTTTTCATATTGTCCCATGGTGCCTTCCACTTCCGGGTGACCGGCATGACCGATCAGAATGACTTCTCTGTCCTGTTTGGCATGTTTGGCAACTTGTAAATGAACCTTGGTCACTAATGGGCAGGTAGCATCAAAGACGGTCAGGTTGCGTTCTTCGGCTTCCTGTTGCACTTTTTTAGAGACACCGTGAGCACTAAAAATGAGGTAAGAGCCAACCGGTACATCGCTTAATTCTTCAATGAAAATAGCACCTTTGTCCTTCAGGCCTTCGACTACGGTACGGTTATGTACCACTTCATGACGAACATAAATAGGCGCACCAAAGGCTTCCAGCGCCTGGTCAACAATTTCAATGGCACGGTCAACACCGGCACAGAATCCACGAGGGTTTGCGAGTACAATTTGCATATCTTGACTTCTTTACTAGGTTAATTAGGGTTTATTTTAGGTGATTGCTGTCAAAGAATCCACCGCCTTAACTCAACATTGATTCAGATACGATAATTCCGTCTTCATCGGCGTATAAATAATGATCTTTTTTAAAGTTCACACCGGCAAACGTTACCAGCATGTCCCTGTCTCCCTGGCCTTTTTTATGGCTTTTCAACGGGTGGGTATGCAGGGCACGAATACCGATTGGCAGTTGGTTAATGACTGCCGAATCACGTATACAGCCATAAATAATAATACCTTGCCAGCCGTTATCACAGGCAAGCTGGGCCAGGTTGTCGCCCAATAAGGCACAACGGTGCGAGCCGCCGCCATCAATCACCAAAACACGGTTATCCACTTTTTCGGACAGGGCCTGGCGTACCAGGACATTGTCTTCAAAGACTTTTAACGTGGTGATCTGGCCGGAAAAGGCCTTGTGTGCGCCAAAGCATTTAAACATTGGCTCGGCAATCTGGAAATGTTCCAGTTCCGAATATTGATCACATAAGTCGGCAGTGCAAACAGTCATAGGCGGGCCTTAGTAATAACGTGCTAGCAGGGCTTGTTTAATGGTGCCCTCAGGTAAAGGAATTTTTACTTCATAGCCACCGCCGGAGGCTTCTTCCATTGTGTGACCGTACATGTCCTCCATCCGTTCAACAATAATATCCTGGTTGCCTTGAGGTAAAATCAGCTCCAGTTTATCACCAACGGCAAATTTATTTTTTACTTTAATGTCCGCCAAGCCTGATTCGGCATCATAATCGGTCACTTCACCACAAAATTGCTGCTGATGGCTTTTGGAATACCCGGTAATATAATTTTGATGCTCATGCGTGTGATGACGCTGATAAAAACCGTCGGTATAACCGCGGTTGGCTAGGTTTTCCAGCACGCCAAGCAGTTTGGGGTTAAATTCACGGCCGGCAAGTGCGTCATCAATAGCTTGACGATAGGTCTGTGCAGTACGGGCGACGTAATAATGCGATTTGGTACGCCCTTCAATTTTTAAACTGTCGACGCCGATTTCCACCAGTCGTTGCACATGTTCAACGGCCCGCAGGTCTTTTGAGTTCATGATATAGGTGCCGTTTTCATCTTCCATAACCGGCATTAATTCACCTTTACGGCCTTCTTCTTCCAGAAAATAGGTTTTATCGGCTAATGGATGACGTTCGGCTCCGCCACAACTGGCGTTGCTAATATCATTAAAATTAATCGGCGCTTCGCCCAAAACATAATCGCCTTCGGCATTTTCATGCGCAGGCAGGGTATCGTATTTCCAGCGGCAGGAATTGGTGCAGGTGCCTTGGTTAGGGTCGCGATGATTAAAGTAGCCCGATAACAGGCAGCGGCCGGAATAAGCGATACATAATGCTCCGTGAACAAATACCTCCAGCTCCATATCGGGACATTGCTGACGGATTTCTTCAATCTCATCCAAAGACAGTTCACGGGACAGAATAACGCGTTCCACGCCCATAGACTGCCAAAACTTCACCGAGGCATAATTAACCGTATTGGCTTGTACCGATAAATGAATCGGCATGTCCGGCCACGCTTCCCGTGTCATCATTATCAGTCCGGGGTCAGCCATAATCAGTGCATCCGGTTTCATGGCGACTATGGGATCAAGGTCTTTTAAAAAAGTTTTTACCTTGGCGTTATGCGGAATAACATTGGTGGCAAGAAAAAACTTTTTACCCAGCTCATGTGCTTCATTAATTCCTTTGGCCAGATTATCTTCAAGAAAATCATTATTGCGCACACGAAGGCTGTAGCGGGGTTGTCCGGCATAAACGGCATCCGCACCGTAAGCAAATGCAAAACGCATATTCTGTATAGTGCCGGCAGGGGATAAAAGCTCAACTTGTTTCATAAACATACTAAAATTAAGGAAATTCAACCTGTTATTTTACCACTTTTTTGTTTTACAGGTTTAGCAAAAGGAATAGAGCAGGATAATCTAGCCACTGTTATTATCGAAACATGGGGTTAGAAAACCACGATTGAACAGTTGTTCGGAGGCTTTTATGAGTGCATTATGGTTTATTTTATTGGCGGTGGTGTTAATTGTCGGCAATGCCTTGATTTTATTGCGAACTGCCCGCTCGGGTAAATTGCCGAAAAATATTAAGGCAAAGCCGTATGAAGATGATGACGAGGCCGGTTGGTAAAGATTTTTTTATTAAGCACGGTTGAAGTTGAAATGATAACCCAAGTCTGAACAATTACAGGTGTTATGATTTAACAGGATCAGCAATGCTGATCTCAACTAAAATCAACGAGCCAAGACTTAATTGCCATGAAAAGCCCAACATTTATCTTTGACCAAATACATATCGAAGTTGCACGTAATGCTTCGGATGACTTTAATCTTTTTCATGATAAGCATAAGTGGCTACTGATAACCCATAACCCTTTTAAAGGCCCCATTGTCCTGGGCTATCAGCTGAATACCTTGATTGAGTATCAGATGCGTTTGTATAGAACGGCCAATCATGAAGACAGTATTATTACCGAAAATAAATTACGGTTTAGTAACTATCAAATCACGTTTATTAAGCCATTACGTCCGGCAACACCGTTTCATCTGGAGATAAAAAAGACGCTGATAAAAACCATCCCAAATTTAACACTGGGTAACCGTATTGCGATCAAGTCCGAAAAAGACACCATCTTATTGGGCTTTAAAAAAGAAACTCAGGCCCCCTTGTTTCTGCCGGACTTCGCTGTTAATGATCTGCCTGAGTTAAACAAGGTTAAGGATAGAACCACGGTTCCGGGAACGGAGTATTTTCTGAAGCGAAAAACGTTGAATAACGGCAATGTTAAAAACTTTCTTTCCGGTTCTTTGGCTGAACAGTCCGACTATTTTGATGAGTTGGCGAATATTGCGCATTATCCGGAAATATTTCCCTGCAGTCTGACATCCGGGGCACTATTAGAAAAAGCACAATTGGAAGATCATGATTTTAAACGCAATCCGATGGTTTATACCTCGCATGAGATATCAGTAGACAGGGCGCATTTAAGCAAGTTAAAAAATAATGACACGCTTTATCTGCTGGTCAAACAACACCCTGAGTCCAGCAGTAAAACCTTAAACCAAACCAATATTATGCTGCGTACCTATGATTGTTTTGGACTGCTGCATAATTATGACGTGTTATTCAGGGTCAGAATGAACCTGGTTCCTTTGGAAGAGATACTAAAAAATCTGAAATAGCCGGAGGGTTATGTTTTTAGGGTAAATGTCACCGGACCATCGTTGAGCAGGGTAACTTTCATATCGGCACCAAACCGGCCAAAAGCGACGTGAGGATAGCTTTTTTGGGCTCTGTCCTGTAAATAAGCAAACATTTTTTCACCTTGTTCGGGTGTTGCCGCCGGGGTGAAGCTGGGTCGGTTGCCGCTATTGGTATCGGCAGCCAAAGTGAATTGAGGTACCAGTAACAGCCCGCCCTGAATATCTTTCAAGCTAAGGTTCATACGGTCATTTTCATCGGCAAAAATGCGATAATTCAAGATGCGTTCCAGCAGGCGGTCGGCCTGTTTTTCCGTATCCGCTCTTTCTACAGCAATTAAAGCCATAATGCCTTGTTGAATTTCACCAATCACGTGTTGATCAACACAAACATTGGCATGGGAAACACGTTGGATAATCGTTATCATCAGAATATCTTGGTCGGTCGGGTTAGCGTATGCGTAACCCGACAATAATATTGCTTTCTTGGTTAATTTTTCCCGGTTTATTACGCTAATCGATCGGTGGCTAAATGATAATGCGGGTCTTCGCTGATATTGACTTCGACCAGATCACCGGCATTGCCCAGCAGCTCTTTACATTCAGGACTTAAATGAATCAGGTGCAGGCGCTTGCCAAGCTTTGTATAGCGTTCAGCTACAGTATCGATAGCTTCAAGGCCTGAATGGTCATGTACACGCGTATGTGAGAAATCAATAATGACATCATCCGGATCTTGTTGCGGTGAGAATAGGTTGGTAAAACTGTGTATAGAACCAAAAAATAATGGCCCGTGTAATTCGTAAACTAAAGATCCGTTCTCGTTGATATAGGTTTTAGCATCAGTGTGGCTGGCGGCTTTCCAGGCAAAAACCAGCGCCGAAACAATAACGCCTATAATCACAGCAACGGCAAGGTCTGTGGCAACTGTAACCCCCGACACCAAAACGATCACGAAAGCATCCGATAATGGGATTTTTTTCAAAATTCTAAAACTGGACCATTCAAAGGTGCCCAATACCACCATAAACATTACACCAACCAACGCGGCAACCGGGATCATTTCAATCAGGTCGGAGGCAAATAAAATAAAGCTCAATAAAAACAATGCCGCAGAAATACCGGACAAACGACCTAAACCGCCGGAATTAATATTGATCATACTCTGGCCGATCATGGCGCAACCGCCCATGCCGCCAAAAAAACCGGTAACGATATTGGCAGCACCCTGACCAATGCATTCTTTATTACCTTTACCACGGGTTTCTGTAATTTCATCGATTAATTCCATGGTTAGTAATGACTCAATTAAACCGATAGCGGCAAAAATGGCCGAATAAGGCAGAATTATCAGTAAGGTATCCAGATTGTACGGTACTGCCGGGATATGAAATTCAGGCAGGCCACCGGCAATACTGGCCAAATCACCGACACTATTCACGTTAATATCAAAACCGATAACAATACCGCTGACTACTAGAATTGCGGCTAATGAAGAAGGAATAGCACGGGTTAACTTGGGTAAAAAGTGAATAATGGTCATCGTTAATGCAATCAGTGCCAGTAAGCTATATAAAGGCGTGCCGGTGATCCATTCTTTGACACCGTCGGCATTGGCAACTTTAAACTGTTCCAGTTGCGCTAAAAAGATAACAATTGCCAGTCCGTTAACAAAACCTAGCATTACAGGGTACGGCACCATACGGATAAATTTACCCAGGCGTAATAAGCCGGCAGTAATTTGAATTAAGCCCATGACCACCACAGCGGCAAATAAATATTCCACTCCATGATGGGAAACCAGTTCAACCATAACCACTGCCAAAGCGCCGGTTGCGCCCGATATCATGCCCGGTCTGCCGCCAAATGTTGCGGTAATCAGGCCGATCATAAATGCAGCATATAAGCCAACCAGTGGATTAACGCCAGCGACAAAAGCAAATGCAACCGCTTCTGGAACCAAGGCCAGTGCAACTGTTAAACCGGAGAGGATGTCATCTTTAATATTGCTATGGTAGGATTTTAAATCGAACATGAGGAGTTGGTGTTTTTTCCGTTAAAAAACGATTGATTATACTGGATTTTTACGACTAAATCATGACATAAATAGTGGGTTAAATAGCTGAGGGCGGATGTTAATTAAAATAGATAACAAGTCTTTGCGCGGGATTAAAATTAAATGGCTACTGGTTCTAATGCTGAGTTTTTCAGGCGCAGCGTCGACAGCGGTATTCCAATGGCAGGACAGCCAGGGCCGAAAGCACTATTCTGACAAGGCCCGACAGGGCGCTGAATTGATTCGATTAAAACCGGGATATTCTTATTACGCAGTCAAAAAAGTCTATGATGGTGATACCGTTTTATTGACCGATGGTCTAAAAGTTCGTTTGTTATCGGTAAATACCCCGGAAGTTGAAGGCCGGAACAAATTGGAAGAAGCGGGTGGGGAAGCGGCAAAGCGCTGGGTGACAGAAAAACTGACTGGTAAAAAGGTCCGATTGGAATTCGATCTGGAAAGAAAGGATAAATACGGGCGGACACTGGCTTATATTTTTACTGAAGAAAATGAACATATTAATTTAACATTGGTTCGATTGGGCCTGGCCGCGATGAATATTTACCCGCCCAACCTGCGTTACCTGGATGATTTTATCCTGGCCCAACAACAGGCGGAAGACAGTCGGCAGGGATTATGGAGATTACCGGCTTATCAGGTCAAACCGGTTGCGTTGTTAACACAAAAAAATTATAAAGGTTGGCAGCGTTTGCAAGGCAGGGTACAGTCGATAAAAAAGTCGCGCAAGTATGTTTATTTAACCTTTAGTGGATCTTTTTCTGTGCGTATAGCCAAAACACAGCTCAAGTTTTTTTCGGATATATCGGCTTATCAGGGTAAAATCCTGGAAGTAAGGGGCTGGGTCAATAAAAACAAGGATCGATTCAGTCTCTTGCTTAGACACCCCAGTGCGATAAAAATAATCGGTTAGCCAATTCCGGTATTTAAACGCTCAGTACCGGCCCCAGGGGGGTGTCTTGTTATCTGGCGGGATTACTTATGTTTTTGTTTCTACTATACTGGTATCTGTTTGATTCGGTTTCCCTACTTTTTGGAGATTATATGTTGCTAAAGAAAATGTTTTCCGCTTTATTGTTTTTGCTTGTTGCCGTAACTCTATCCGGCTGTGCTCCGGAAATAGGCAGTGATGAGTGGTGCCTGAATTTGAAGGAAAAACCCAAAGGCGACTGGACGGCAAATGAAGCCACTGATTTTGCCAAGCATTGCTTATTTAAATAATCAACTAGGCCAGAACGCAAAAGCGGGTTCTGGCCTATTTTGCTATATTCAGTTTTTTTCAACATATAGCCTATGCGTGGTTTAGAATTTCCGGCAAAAAGAATTCGCTGACCAGCATGGGGCGCTGGCGGATACTATAGACGGTTCTTCTGCCCCAAATGGGCTGGTCTATTTGGGCGCGTTGGATAACTTCTTTATTCCAGGTTTTCGGTGCAACGCAGGCGATGTTCATGTCCAGGCGTTTTAATTTTGGATAGGAAAAAATTATTTCACCCAATGGCCGGTTTCCCAAATGATTAAGGTTGCGTTTGGCGGCTTTGATGGTTTTTGCCGGAATGATGGTTCGGGCCAGAATTAACGGTTTGCCATCGGTATGCAGCAGCACTTCCCGAATCAGGCAGGCCCGGTTGGCCGGCGATTTTAATTGTCGCCATTCGCTTAAATAAGGGGGTTGCCATTGATGGAACAAGATATCCACACTTACCCCATCGCCGTACCAGTCGCGTAAGCGTTGAGTTAACGAATGGGATTCGTAAACCCAGGATTGCACAGCGGGTGGAAGTTTATGGTTAAAGCTGGAGCGGTAACCGGACCAGTCCGGCTCTTGGGTAAATAAAAAGCTTTTGCTTGGCAATGCGTTTATACCTCGGCATATTGAGTCGATGATCCCAGCCAACGGTCAATTAAGGGTTGAATGGCATCCGGGGTTTGTTGGCTGATTTGTTCGGCAGCAAGCGGTATATTATCCAGTAAATCACTGTCTCTCGCCAGGTCCGCTATTTTAAACTGCATTTGACCTGTTTGACGTGTACCCATGACTTCGCCTGGACCTCTGAGTTCCAAATCTTTTTCGGCAATAACAAATCCGTCATTAGTGTCCCTAAGTACCCCTAAACGATGTCTGGCCGTATCGGATAAGGGTGATTGATACATTAACAAACAGTAGCTTTCCTGGTCTCCCCGGCCGACCCTGCCGCGCAGCTGATGCAGCTGGGATAAGCCCAGTCGTTCCGGGTTTTCAATAATCATCAGGCTGGCATTGGGCACATCGACGCCGACTTCTATCACTGTGGTGGCCACCAGCAAGTCCAGTTGGTGAGATTTAAAGGCCTGCATTACGGCATCCTTTTCGGCTGACTTCATGCGTCCGTGGACCAGGCCGACGCGAGTGCCGGGTAGTTCCTCAGTCAGGTATTGGGCGGTTTTCTCGGCCGCCTCGCATTGTAAAACTTCAGACTCTTCAATTAAAGTACAGACCCAATAAGCCTGACGATTTTGTTCCACCCAGTGTTTAATGCGGCTGATGACCTGATCTCTCTTTTCGGCAGGAATGACGCTGGTGGTTACCGGTTTTCTGCCTGGCGGCAATTGGTCGATAATGGAAATATCCAGGTCGGAATATTGCAGCATGGCCAGGGTGCGTGGAATGGGGGTGGCGGTCATGACCAGCTGGTGCGGGCGGGTATTATTGTCTTCACCTTTTTCTCTTAGTGCCATGCGTTGATGCACGCCAAAACGGTGCTGTTCATCAATAATAATCAGTCCCAGTTTATGAAAATGCACATGGTCATGGAACAGTGCGTGGGTGCCTATGCTGATACCGGCGGTGCCGTCGGCCAATAGCGCTAAGGCTTCTTTTTTTGCGTTACCTTTTAACTGACCGGTAATAAAGACTATTTGCGTCTGAAACTGCTTGAACCATTGTTGGAAGTTACGCCAGTGCTGTTCTGCCAGTAATTCTGTCGGCGCCATGATGGCGACCTGATAGCCGTTGCTTAGGGCCATTAATGCCGCATAGGCGGCAACAATGGTTTTTCCGGAACCGACATCACCTTGAACCAGTCGCATCATTGGCTGGTTGAGCCGGCAGTCCTGTTCAATTTCTGCAATGACCCTGAGCTGGGCATCGGTTAATCTGAATGGCAGGTTTTGTAAAAAGTGCTGTTTATGGGTTGCGTTTGCTTCAAATTTGGGCGCTTGCCAGGCTTTGGCTTTTAACTTGTTGGTTCTTAAAATTAAATGATGACTTAACAGCTCTTCAAATGCCAGGCGTTTTAACGCCGGATGCTGGCCGCTTTCCAGTGCGGCCAAAGATATGTCGGGTGTTGGCGCGTGAAGGATATGCAGGGCCTGTAACAGGCTGGGGTAATGGTGGTTCGCCAGCAGCATTTCCGGTAGCCAGTCGGTTAACAGCGCAGGATTTTTTAGGCATTTATCCAGTACCTGAGCGATAGCTTTTCTTAATGTGTTCTGTTTAAGGCCTTCGGTTAAGGGGTAAACCGGTGTCAGGCGGTCTTCGGTGATTGTCTGTTCGGGATTGTTAATGATTTTGTATTCAGGATGAATCATTTCCAGACCGTTATAACCGTAACGTACTTCACCAAAACAGCTAATGGTTTTACCGGCTTCAAGGTTTCTTTGCAGTTGTGCGGAGAAATAAAAAAAGCGTAACGAGATAAAGCCTGTGTGGTCGCTGATTCGGCTGATCAGGCTTTTCCGGCCATGGTCAATAATATCGGTTAATTCAATCGTGCCGCTGATTAACGCTATATTGCCAGGGCGAAGCGCCCCAATAGCCTGGACTTTGGTTTTGTCCTGGTAGCGGTGAGGCAGGTGAAAAAGTAAATCCAACTGGTTTTTGATACCGAGCTTTTCCAGCTTTATAGCGCTTTGAGCGCCGATGCCAGCTAATGATACGACAGATTGATGTAATGGATTCTGCGTAGTCATTGCTGGCGTGGAAAGGTTTTGCCGGCATCGTTTAGATGCTGTATTCCTGTTCCCTGAGTTCCATAACGCCGTCCATTTCCACGTCGGCATCTTTAGGCAGTGAAGCAACACCAATAGCTGCCCGGGCTGGATAAGGCTGGGCAAAGTATTCCGCCATAATGTCGTTAACAATAGGGAAGTGAGACAAGTCGGTCAGAAAAATGTTCAGTTTAACAATATCGGAAAGGTCGCCGCCGGCAGCCTGACAGACAGCTTGCAGGTTATCAAATACGCGTCTGATTTGGATGCTAATATCCCCTTCAACCATGGTCATGCTTTCAGGAATCAGCGGTATCTGGCCGGATAGGTAAACGGTATTGTTTACTTTGACCGCTTGGGAATAAGTACCTATGGCCTGAGGGGCCTTATCGGTTTGAATGATTATCTTTGTCATGTTTTTTCCTTTAAGCCGGTATTTTATGCTTTAACACGAGTGATTTTTAAAATAATGGGTGAATTTTTCAGCTTACGGATAATGTTGGCCAGATGCACGCGGTCTTTTACCGTTAGGGTAATCAGGTCGATGGACACACGCTCGTCCTGATCTATAATGGTTATGTTTTCTATATTGGAGTCCATGCTGGAAATGATTGATGCAATGGTTGCCAGAGTTCCGCGTTGATTGAGTAATTCAATACGAATTTCGGTGGCAAATTCTCCGCAGGCTTCTTTGCTCCATTCAACATCCAGCCAGCTGGTTTGTCTTTTACGTACATCATTGCTGTTTCTGCATTCCTGATGATGAACAACAATACCTCGACCCGGATTAAAAAAGCCGATAATAGGATCGCCGGGAATAGGATGGCAGCATTTGGCCAGGGTAACGACCATGCCTTCTGTACCTTTAATCATTAACGGCGTTTTTTCCCGGTGCTCGTTGTCATCCAGCTTGACACCGGCAGAGGCATCTTTCTGGCTCAGTCGTTTGGCTACCAGGAATGGCATTTTATTGCCCAGGCCAATATCTTCCAGCAAGGCATCCATAGAATGCATTTCAAGTACACTCAGAACTTGGATGATATGGGAATCTTCAATTTCACTCAGTTGCAGATTCATACTGTGTAATTCTTTTTCCAGCAGGCGGCGGCCCAGACTGATGGCTTCTTTTTGCTTGAAGTTCTTCAGGTAGGTTCTTATGCTGGTTCTGGCTTTGGCAGTGACGACGGAATTGAGCCAAATCGGATTGGGTTTGGCCCAGGAGGCGGTAATAACCTCAACTGTCATACCGTTTTCCAGTTGTTTTTGCAGCGGTACCAGTTTTTTGTCGATACGAGCCGAAACACAGGTGTTGCCGATGTCGGTGTGGACGGCGTAAGCAAAATCAATAATAGTTGCACCTCTGGGCAGCTTGATAATATTGCTTTGTGGGGTAAAAACAAAAACTTCCTGCGGAAACAGGTCAACTTTCAGGTTGTCGATAAACTCCAGCGGATCGCCGGCTGATTTCTGAATTTCCAGTAAGTCTTGCAGCCATTCATTGGCTCTGGCTTGATAATGTTGAGACTTATCTGTTTCATCATCCGCTTTATACAGCCAATGTGCAGCAATACCGGATTCTGACATTTGATGCATTTCATGCGTGCGGATCTGGATTTCAATTGGCACACCAAACGGCCCGATCAGCACGGTGTGTAATGATTGGTATCCATTGGTTTTTGGTAGTGCAATATAATCTTTAAAGCGGCCGGGAATGGGTTTGTACAGATTATGAACGATGCCGAGAATACGATAACAACTGTCCACGTCTTCGCAAAATATTCTGAAAGCATAGACATCAAAAACATCAGAAAAAGAAATTTTTTTCAGATGCATTTTCTGGTAAATACTGAACAGATTTTTTTCCCGGCCAGAAACCTTACAGAGCATACCTGTCTCATCAAGACGGTTTTTGATGGTGTTCTGAATGGTATCGACAATTTCTTTGCGATGGCCTCTGGCCTTTTTTACCGCATTCTTGAGAATCTTGTGTCGTAGCGGATATAAAGCCTTAAAGCCCAGCGATTCCAGCTGATGGCGGATGCTGTTCATACCCAGCCGATTAGCAATAGGGGCGTATATATCCAGCGTTTCCTTGGCAATACGTCGTTTTTTTTCGGCTGACATGGCGCCAAGTGTCTGCATATTATGCAAACGGTCTGCCAGTTTTACCATGATGACACGCAGATCTTTAGCCATTGCCAGAAACATTTTTCTGACATTTTCTGCTTGCGCCTGTGCACGGGATTTGCTGTCTATTTTGGTGAGCTTGGTAACACCATCCACCAGTTCGGCGACTTCGTCGCTAAACATCTCCCCCAGTTCTTTTTTGCTGACCTGGGTGTCTTCAATGACATCATGCAGAATGGCGGCCATAATGCCTCTGGCATCCATGCGCATCTCTGCCAAACTAATGGCAACGGCTATTGGGTGGCAAATATAAGCTTCGCCACTTTTTCTGGATTGTCCCTCATGGGCTTTATCGCTAAAGTGATAAGCCCGGATGATTTCATCAATTTGAGGTTGGTCAAGATAGCCTTTAAGAATTTCGCACAGGCGATCAATGAGTTGATCTTGTGGTCGTTCAAATTGAATTCTTTCGGCTATCTCATGCATATGGAAGAGGTCAGAATGATGGTTCCTGAGGCTCAGGTTTTTCGCCTACCTGATACAGAAGATCTATGTTTTCAGGGGTTACATGACCTGCTGCAATTTCACGTAAAGCAACAACGGTATCTTTATCTTTACCGCGGGTAACAAATTCATCAGCACCTTTGCTTAATTGACGCGCGCGTTTACCGGCAAGCAATACTAGACTAAATCGGTTATCTACGTTTTCCAAGCAATCTTCGACTGTAACTCTGGCCATTTTATCTACCTAAAATTAAAAAACTGTTAGTTTATCCTGGCTTTAAAGTAAGTCAGGATAAACGGAAAGTAACAGACTATTATATAAGGAAATTTCTGTTTTAACTACTGTTTACTTATTTTCCAGTACGGCAACAGCAGGCAGTTCTTTTCCTTCAAGGAACTCCAGGAATGCACCGCCACCGGTTGAGGTGTACGAAATTTTGTCATTAATCGCATATTTATCAATCGCGGCCAAGGTATCACCACCACCGGCAATAGAGAAAGCCGGGCTTTCTGCAATAGCCATTGACAAGTCTTTGGTTCCATTGCCAAATTGATCGATTTCAAACACGCCCACCGGACCATTCCACACAATAGTGCCGGCAGATTTTAACATTTGAGCATACTGTGCTGAAGTTTCAGGACCAATATCCAGAATTAAATCATCATCTTCAACATCGGCAACATTTTTTACCGTAGCTTCGGCTGATTCTGAGAATTCTTTCGCACAAACAACGTCACTGGGAACAGGAATCGAGGCACCGTTTTTTTCTGCAGTGGCGATTAGTTCTTTCGCTTCATCAATTAAATCGGGTTCATAAAGCGATTTGCCGACTGAGTAACCGGCAGCAGCAATAAATGTATTGGCAATGCCGCCGCCAACAATTAATTGATCAACTTTTTCTGATAAAGTTTTTAACACGGTCAGTTTTGTCGATACTTTGGAACCACCTACAATAGCAACTAAAGGACGATCAGGGCTTTCCAGCGCTTTGCCCAGAGCATCCAGTTCATTGGCTAATAATGGCCCGGCACATGCAGTAACGGCGTGTTCAGCGACACTGTGAGTCGATGCTTGAGCTCTATGAGCGGTACCAAATGCATCCATGACAAAGACATCGCATAAAGCAGCCATTTTTTTACCCAAATCGGCACTGTTTTTCTTCTCGCCAACGTTAAAGCGTACGTTCTCGCACAGCACGACTTCGCCGGCTTCTATGTTGATACCATCCAACCAGTCTTTTTCAAGGCGAACTGGTTTGCCCAATAACTCAGACAGGGTGTCGGCAACGGGTTTTAAGGAAAACGCTTCATCATATTCGCCTTCAACCGGGCGGCCCAAATGAGACATTAAAATAACAGCTGCGCCTGATGCCAAAGCTTTTTCGATTGTGGGTAAGCTGGCTCTGATACGAATATCACTGGTCACTTTGCCATCTTTTACCGGGACATTCAGGTCTTGGCGGATAAGGACGCGTTTACCGGATAAATCCAGATCAACCATTCTGTTAATCGACATCTTGTTTCTCCAAAATTAATATTGACTTAATTGCCGGTATTATACTGTGTAAGCTGGTGTTTCGTCTTGTTTCTGTTTGCCGTGGAAAACAGATTGATTTGGGCTATTGTTTGAAATGTGTGATTTGTTTCTCGGTTTTGTTATCTATGCCTTCTTTTTTACAAATAACCTGTTAAAAACATTGTTACTAATATGGTTTGTTTTAAGTCAAAAAATTTAACGTTATCCAATATTTAAGCTATATTCTAAAGTAACTACTTAAAAAGTGAATTTCCCAAGATCAATGTTTAACAAATTACTTGTTGTTTTTGCTGTTGTTTTATTGGCTTTTTTTGCTGCGGACATCAGTGCTGCAGATGAAGGTGAAGTCAATGTTTTGATTGATGTTTCCGGCAGCATGAAAGAAAATGACCCGAACAATCTGCGTATTCCTGCACTTAAATTAATGATAAATCTGCTGCCTGATGGGCATAAGGCGGGGATTTGGATGTTTGCAGAAGAAACTAGCGTGTTAGTGGAATCGGGCGTGGTTGATCGTCAATGGAAAGAGCGTGCTTTGAAAGCAGTTGAAAAATTGCATTCGCGAGGTTTGTTTACGGATATTGAAGACGCATTGAAAGTTTCCTCGCAAGAATGGTTGAAGCAAACAGCCCCGGGCTCGCGCAATTTAATATTACTTACTGACGGTGTGGTCGATGTTTCCAGTGATATTGATGAGAGTGATGCTTCCAGGGAGCGGATAATATCCGAGATGTTGCCGTTGTTACAGCAGGCCGGGGTGAAAATCCAAACCATTGCCTTATCTGATCAGGCCGATAAAGAATTATTAAAGAAATTATCGGTTGACTCTAATGGCTGGAATGAGACTTTACACTCTGCCGATCAGTTGCAACGTTCGTTTTTAAAAATGTTTAAAAAGAGTGTGCCGCAGGAAACCGTGCCAATTAAAGACAATAAGTTTACTGTTGATGTCACGATTAAGGAATTTTCTGTACTGGTATTTAAAAAACCCGGTAGTCCGGCAACTAAATTGATTATGCCCAACCAGAAAAAAATTGTTAATTTTGTGTTGCCCGAAGGGGCTAGCTGGCTGGATGAAGAAGGGTATGATTTGATTACCATTAAAAATCCAATGCCGGGTGAGTGGAAAATAGATGCCGATGCGAATTTGGATAACCAGGTCATGATTGTGACTGATTTGCAAATGAAAACCAATGAGTTGCCGAATCAAATGATCGAACAGGAGCCGCTCGCGGTTACCGTCCATTTTACAGATAATGGCAATTTGATTACCCGCAGCGATTTTTTAAGTATTTTGAAGTTGACTTTGCAGCAACAGGATGCCCTGGGGCGTAAGAGTGAATGGGCAATAGAACCGGTGCCCGGGCAGGCGGGTTATTTCAGCCGGGTACTGGATAAAACGTTAACCAAAGGTATAAATGTTGTGCGCTTGAAGGTGGATGGCAAAACCTTTATCCGGGAGCTTGAACAAACCATAGAGGTGATAGACAGCCCTATTGTAATTGAGCCTGTTGTCAATGAAGGGTATGAATCAGTCACATTTAAGCTAATACCGGATACGGATATTATTGATACCTCTAGTATGACGGTCAAAGTGATATTGAATGCCCCTCCGGCTCAACCTGAAACTTTTGACGTTCAGGTAAAAGAGGGGAAGTGGGCTTTTGACGTTGATATTTCAGATAAGAAAAGCAGAAAAATAATTAATTTTTCGGTGCAGGCTAAATCAGTCTTGGGGAATGAGATAAAACCGAATATTCATCCTTTTATTATTGACGAGAAATTTTTATTGGCTCAGGAACAGCAGAATAAATTGATTGAGATGAATAAAAACAATCAAAAAGCTGAGCAGGCAACGGATACGGATGAGCCAAAGCAGGAAGATAAAGTGGTTGCCTCGGTTAATGAAAGCAAAACTGTAGAAAATACCAAACCGAAAGATGAAATAGCTAAAGAGAAAACAGATTGGCTTAAAACCGGCTCAATGATTGCGGTGGCTAATGTATTGCTCTTTGGTAGTGGATTTTTCGGCTATCGCTTATATAGAAAAAAAACACAGGCAAAAAAGGAGGAGCTTTTAAATAAGCTGACATCATGAACGTTGATTCTGCATTAGTCGTCTTATTGGCTGAAGCCTTGCTGGCAGTTTTATTGATTGCTGTGGCTGCGTTTTGGCTGGGGCGTCAGAAAAGCATAAGGGAGCAACATGCTGCCGATACATTGATTAACAAACTGTTTGATGATGAAGATGAAAGAGCCAAAGAGTTAACGCAATTTATTAAAAAAAATATCAAAGATATTTCAAGCAGTGATTTGAATGATTTATTAGATGCAATTAAAACCCAAGAGCGTACGCTGTATCAGAAAATTATAGAAATTTTCATAAAAAGAGATTGCGAAATGTTGATTAACATAGATTCAGATGTTAAGAGCATGGCGGAAACATACGGAAATATGACTGGGTGTTCAAAAAGTGCTAAGCAGGTGGTTATTTCAGAAACAAAGATTGATGATGCGGACTCAAAAGAGAACAATGATGAGGAACTTAAAGCGGCACATGAAAAAGTATCCCAGTATAAATTGCAGGCTGAAAGAATTTCTGAACAATTAAATGTTGCGATGAGTTCAATGGATGAAATTTCTGCCGAATATACGCGTATGTTTAACAGTGATAAAAGTCAGGAAGAGCTGGAGTCAAGCCGGCAGCGAATGCTGAAAACTTTTTCCACCGCCGAGCATAAAATCCATGATGCGCTCAAGGCAAGCGGAATAAAGATTTCCCGAGAAGAGTTAACGGAGTAGCAAGGCAGCGCTGACGATAATCGCACTGATTAAAATAGCACTAATGGTTTGTCGATTATTGGCTTTCAGCTGTTTTTGGATTTGCAATAGGTTGTTATTTTGCGCTTCAATCTGCTCTTGGGTCTGTGCTGCATTTTGTAATGATTTATAAACCAGATTAGGCATTTCCGGGAATTGTTCCAGCCATTCAGGAAATTGCTGGCTTAGTTTTTTGACCGTTGTTTTAGGGCTTAAGCGTTCATGGAACCACTTTTCCAGAAAAGGTTTGGCCGTTTGCCAAAGGTCCAGTTCAGGGTAAAGCTGTCGTCCCAGGCCTTCAATATTCAATAAAGTTTTTTGTAGCAGGACCAACTGCGGTTGTACTACCATATCAAAACGCCGGGCTGTTTGAAACAGGCGTAATAAGAGCAAACCAAAGGAAATTTCGCCTAATGGTTTTTCAAAAATCGGCTCACAAACACAACGAATCGCCGATTCGAATTCTTCTATACGGGTGTTGCCCGGTACCCAACCGGATTCAACATGCATCTCGGCAACCCGGCGATAGTCACGGTTAAAAAAAGCCATAAAATTTTCCGCCAGATAACGCTGATCAGATAACGATAAGGTCCCGACAATACCGAAGTCCACCGCCAGATATTTTGCCGGCAGGTCAACAAAAATATTGCCCGGATGCATGTCGGCATGAAAAAAATTATCCCTGAAAACCTGTGTGAAAAAGATTTCGACACCGCGTTCAGCCAGTAATTTAAAGTCGGCATTCCCTTGTTTTAGGTCTGTAATATCACCAACCGGAATACCATAAATGCGTTCCATAACCATGATTTTGGTACGTGTTAAAGGCCAGTGAACTTCTGGAATATACAGAATATCCGAGTTACTGAAGTTACGGCGCAATTTTGCTGCATTTGATGCTTCTCTGACCAAATCCAGCTCGTCCAGAGTTGTTTTTTCAAATTCGGCAACAATTTCAAGAGGCCTTAATCGCCGCGCATCATCCCAGAATTTTTCAGCCAGGCCGGCCACAACATAAAGCAAACCGACATCAGATTTAATACGTTTTTGGGTGTCGGGTCTTAGGACTTTGACAATGACATCTTCTCCGGAATGCAAAGTCGCGGTATGGACTTGAGCAACGGAGGCGGAAGCTAACGGCTCCGGGTCAAATGATTTGAAAGCTTGTGAAACCGGCATATTTAATTCGGTTTCTATAATTTTTTGTGCCAGTTCACTGGCAAAGGGTGGAACTTTATCCTGTAGCTTGACAAGTTCGTCAGCAATATCATCAGGTAATAAGTCTTTGCGCGTTGAAAGTGCCTGACCAAATTTTACATAAATCGGACCCAGGTCCTCCAGTGCTTTGCGAATCCTGACGCCGCGTGGCAGGTTGGTTTTTCTGCGCCAGTAACTTGGGCTGAGGAGGGCAAGGTAACGGATTGGGCGAAACAAATGGGTTTTTAATACAATTTCATCCAGGCCATGAAAAATAAGAACCCAGTTGATGTGGATTAAGCGCAGAAGTATTCTTGGGTGGATCACGTGATTACCTGTTTTTTTATTATGGGCTGTAAGGCTGCGTATTATGGCGTTTTTTCCGCGAGGATCTGATTAAGGCGGTCAAGCCTTGCGTTTAGCCGGTCATAGTCGGATCGCAATCGATCGACCTGCTGAAAGAAAATGTCTATTTCCGGTCGGCTGGGCAGGTCTCGGGTTTCTTCTTGTAGAAACTCGGTCAAATTGAGTTTAAAGGTTTCAATGGATTCCTGACTCCAGTCGCTGCTATTACGGAAAAAACGGCCTATTTGGTGGGCAACTATATCGCCGGTGTAATGAGACAGTTTTTCTTCCATGTCAATATCCAGTTTGTCAAACAGGGCCTGAAAATGTCGGCCGGTATCCATGTCGCCTTCAATATGAACCTTACCGGTAAAAACCGAATGCATTGGAGTGGCGCTTAAGCTCATTAAGCCCAGTGCTGTCGGCGAACCACTGATGATGGTATCGGGTTGATTGATATATTGATCCAGTATCTGAATATTTGTTTCGGTTGGACACAGGTAGACTGTTTCATTAAAGGGCAGAACCTTAACGGCAATCACCTTGCCGGCCAGCGGTGCTAAAAATAAGCTGACATCCTCGTCCAATGACAGATATTGGTTAAGTGCTGTTTCCAGTGCACTGATTAGCAGTGGTTTAAGCATAGCTCCGCTCGTTTTGTGATTGAAGGCTGGTGCTCCGTGCCTGAACAACTAGTCTCAGTTCAGGCGCAGGCAAACATTAAATTTTATATCCTCTATGTACGGCAACAATACCTTGTGACATATTGAAATATTCACAGCGTTCCAAACCGGCATTCTCCATCATTTTTTTCAGTTCGTCCTGTTTGGGGTGCATTCGAATAGATTCAGCCAGATAGCGGTAGCTGTCTTCATCTTTGGCAACGACAGCGCCTATTTTAGGTAGAATGTTAAACGAATAAAAATCGTATACTTTTTCTGTAATCGGATCGATAGGATGAGAAAATTCCAACACGATTACGCAACCGCCCGGTTTTAATACCCGGTACATCGAGCGTAATGCAGCATCTTTATCGGTCACGTTACGCAGGCCAAAAGCAATACAGACGCAGTCAAACGTATTGTCTTCAAAAGGCAGGCATTCGGCATTAACCTGTGCGTAAGTGATATTGCCGACCAGGCCTTTGTCAATCAGCCTGTCTCTACCAGTGCGCAGCATGGCGGAGTTTATGTCTGCCAATACAATCTTTCCCTCTTTACCTACACGTTTTTCAAACAACGTCGTTAAATCGCCAGTGCCGCCGGCTAAATCCAAAACGGTATTGCCGCTGCGTACATTGCTGAGCTGAATAGCCGCTCGTTTCCAGATGCGGTGTATGCCCAGCGACATTAGATCGTTCATCACATCATATTGGCTGGCAACAGAGTCAAAAACGCCCCGAACCATATTGACCTTTTCATGTGTGTCAACTTGTTTAAAACCAAAATGCGTGGTGTCTTTATTTGTCATAGTGTTACCTAGTTTTGCGGCGTTTGTTTACGCTGATGTCCAGCTTTATCCAGTTGGTGCAGATAATTTGCCCAAAGGCTTGGGTATTCATTGCCCAATTTATATAGCAACGCCCAGGTATAAATACCGCTGTTATGCCCGTCGCTATAAGTGGGTGCAATACCATAATTTCCAACCGGTCTAATTGAGGTTATGGAAATGTCTTCTTTATCTACTTGTAAAGTTTCTTGCCCAGGACCGTGTCCCAATGCTTCCGCCGAGGGGGTGTAAACCCTCAGGTATTCATAGGGCAGCTCGAACGTTTCGCCATTATCAAAACTGATCTCAAGTATGTGTGAAACTTGGTGTAACTTGATTTCAGTGACTGTATATTTAATTGGATCAACGTTCAGGCGCATTAAATTTATAGAATGTAGCGGCTTAAGTCTTCATCTTCTGCCAATTCGCTCAAGTTGGCATCTACATAGGCAGCATCCACCACAACCGATTTATCAACCATATCCGGTGCATTGTAGGAAATGTCTTCCAGCAGGCGCTCAAGAATGGTGTGTAAACGTCTGGCACCAATATTTTCGGTGCTTTCATTAACCTGCCAGCCTAATTCAGCAATACGGCGAATACCATCTTCAGTAAAGCTTAGTTCAATATCTTCGGTTTTTAATAAGGCCTGATACTGTTCGGTTAACGAGGCGTTCGGTTCGGTCAGGATGCGAATAAAGTCATCGGCAGACAATGCGTCCAGTTCAACCCGAATTGGAAAGCGGCCTTGCAGTTCAGGAATTAAATCCGAGGGTTTGGTTAGATGAAACGCACCAGAGGCAATAAACAGAATATGATCGGTTTTTATCGAACCATATTTGGTGCTGACCGTGCTGCCTTCAACCAGTGGTAATAAGTCGCGTTGTACACCTTCTCTGGAGACTTCACCGCCTCCGCCACCGAGTTCTGAGCGTTTACAAACCTTATCAATTTCATCAAGAAAGACAATGCCGTTTTGTTCAACAGCTTCAACAGCTTGGATTTTGATGTCATCTTCATTAACCAGTTTGGCCGCTTCTTCTTCCTGTAAAAGTTTCAGGGCATCTTTAACTTTCAACTTGCGAGGCTTGGTTTTTCCGGTATTCATATTTTGGAACATGCCTTGCAACTGACTGGTCATTTCTTCCATGCCTGGAGGCGCCATGATTTCAACGCCAATTTGTGCAGCCTGGACATCAATTTCGATGTCTTTTTCGTCCAAATCGCCTTCGCGTAATTTTTTCCGCATTTTTTGACGGGTTGATGCTTCGGAATCAGACAGCATGCCTCCATCGGCAGAAGGTAATAAGATATCCAGAACACGGTCTTCGGCGGCATCGGCGGCACGATTTTTCATCTTATCCATTGCGTCCAAACGGGTGGTTTTCACTGCATTGTCAACCAGGTCGCGAATAATGGACTCAACGTCACGGCCAACATAGCCGACTTCAGTAAATTTTGTCGCTTCAATTTTTATAAAAGGAGCATTGGCCAGGCGAGCCAGACGACGGGCAATTTCTGTTTTACCTACACCGGTCGGGCCAATCATTAAAATATTTTTTGGTGTAATTTCTTCGCGTAAGCTGTCTTCCACCTGTGCGCGACGCCAGCGATTACGCAGTGCAATAGCAACTGAACGTTTGGCGCTGTCCTGACCAATAATATGTTTGTCCAGTTCACTTACAATTTCTTTAGGTGTCATTTGACTCATGCTGTTACTCTTTTGGCTCTGCGTCCAGTTCTTCTATACGTAAATTGTGATTGGTATAAATGCAGATGTCTGCAGCAATATTTAACGAGCGCTCAACAATTTCTCTTGCGCTAAGGTCGGTGCTCTCCAATAAAGCACGCGCCGCTGATTGAGCAAAAGCACCTCCGGAGCCAATGGCCATCAGATCATGCTCGGGTTCAATCACATCACCCGTACCTGAAATTATCAGTGATGTTTTCGCGTCGGCTATGGTTAATAACGCCTCCAGCTTGCGCAAAGCGCGGTCTGTACGCCAGTCTTTAGCCATTTCGACGGCTGCACGGGTTAAATGGCCACGGTGTTTTTCCAATTTGCCTTCAAAATGTTCAAACAAGGTAAAAGCATCGGCTGTGGCGCCAGCGAATCCGGCAATTACTTTATCATGATATAAGCGACGCACTTTACGCGCGTTACCTTTCATCACTGTATTGCCCAATGTGACCTGGCCGTCGCCACCGATAACTACTTTGTCGCCTCGGCGAACAGAAAGAATGGTTGTACCTCTAAAACTCACTATCAATTCCCAATTAAACGAAAATGAAACCCAATGATTTTACATGTAAATGGCTCGGATAGGGGAAAAATTAAAAAAAATACCAAATTTAGCCGGATTAAATCAGTTAAATCAAAAAATATGCTAGTCTGACGATTCCTTGATAAATAAAGAGATTTAGTTGTGGAAGCATTGGATCAAATTTCAACCACATTGGCTTTAACCATGGGCTTGGCGTGGGCCAGCGGTCTTAATTTGTACGCAGCAATTTTAACTTTGGGCATACTGGCAAATACCGGCAATATCGATTTGCCGCCTGATTTGCAAGTCGTCGCCAATCCTCTGGTGCTGGGCGCTGCAGGATTGATGTATTTTATTGAGTTTTTTGCTGATAAAGTACCGGGTGTCGATACTGCTTGGGACAGCATACATACTTTTATCCGGATACCGGCAGGGGCAATGCTGGCTGCTGGGGCGGTTGGTGATTTGAACCCGGCGGTAGAGCTGGCGGCGGCAATTGCTGGCGGAGGCATGGCGGCCGGCTCGCATGCACTTAAATCAGGCACGCGGGTTTTAATTAATACCTCTCCAGAACCTTTTTCCAACTGGACGGCATCGATTACCGAAGATATTGCCGTTATTGGCGGTGTTTGGGCTTGTTTGAATCATCCTTTTCTATTTTTGCTGGCCTTATTGTTTTTTATAATTTTATTAATTTGGCTGCTGCCAAAAATATGGAAAGGTATAAAGAAAGTCTTTCTTTTTGTTGTTAATTTATTTAGAAAAGAGGACAGGGCTACTACCCCGTAAAAGATCAATTTAGAGGAAATCAGACGGCTTTACTTGACTCTAAAGGCATTATCTAGTTTAATACGCGGCTCGTTTGTTGTAGTGCCCAGGTAGCTCAGTCGGTAGAGCAGAGGACTGAAAATCCTCGTGTCGACGGTTCGATTCCGCCCCTGGGCACCATTCTATAAAGCCATTCGGGCGCTTGTTTCCTAAAGCTATATTAAGTAATGCGATGAATGTGCCAGGCCAGTGATTGTTCTTGTCAACAGTTTTAATGGTTTGATGGTATTTTCCCTAATTTGCACCTTTTGTGCTGAACAAGTCTCTATATTCTAATTCCAATTAAACGTTCGGTATCGTTATAAAGCTTTGGCTATATCGATTGCTTGTTTGAAGTATGATTTTTTTTAGCTTTCTCTTAAAGCAAGCATAATAGGATTAAGACACTCAAATTAATCAGTTAATTGGGGATTATATTTTTTTTGTATGGTTGCCCAGAAACTTATCCAATTGGTTTGCAAAAGCCTGGCGATCGCTTTTATTTAAGGCGGATGGTCCACTGGTTTCAATTCCGCTAGACCGTAAGCTATCCATAAAATCTCTCATGTTCAAACATTCTTTTATATTTTCAGCGGTATAAAGTTCTCCTCGATGGTTTAAAGCATAACCGCCTTTCTCGATAACTTCAGCTGCCAATGGAATATCGCCGGTAATAACCAGATCTCCGGAATTGACGTGCTTGACTATTTCGTTATCGGCCACATCAAAGCCTTTGGGTACTTGAATAAAGTGGATGAATTTTGATGGAGGGGTGGATATATATTGATTGGCAACCAGTGTGACAGACGTTGCTGTACGTTCGGCTGCTTTGTGCAAAATATCTCTGATTACAACCGGGCAGGCATCGGCATCAACCCATATTTTTATTAAAGTCATTTTGAATTAAAGCTGGTTTTAAATTAGTGTTCTGGATGTGGGGATTCTATAAGCTTTTATATGTGGATGTAGAATTATTTAATAGGCTCGAGTTATTAAATAATAACATTAGTTGTTGTGGTCAAAAAAATGACAAGAAGACGGCTTTAAAGTCAGTCAGCAAGAAGCTGCTTATTTTTTCTGTAATTTTGAGTATGGCGCGGGTGCGACGTATCTCCACCATGGCCATGTTGGAGTTTAGGGGATGGTTTGTATCGGACGGATACCTTAATTATGTGTGCTGATTTTTTTTAAGGGAGTCCTCCGTGCTTTTTACAAACAGGATGACACTGTCACCTCTGTCTGTTGATTAGCCATTTGTTGTTACCTTATGGTTCTTTGGTTGAACGATATGTTGCTTAGCATGGCTGCCGTACCGAATAAAAGGGTAGAGAAAATAAATTCACCTGAAATGAATCCAAAAATGCCACACAGGAACATTGCACCGAATAAAATATCTTTTTGTAAATTTGACATATATTTTTACCTTTAAAGTTGTTAAGTAGTATGGAACACACTATACGTTAGTGTTTTTTTGTTTACAATATCTATATTTATATACAGATTGTTTCTTAAAATGAAATAATATTTTGTCGTTGGTTATCTTAGCTATGAATTGTTACAGTCTTGTGTCTAATTACAATTAGATTGAGCTCTATTACAAAGATGACTTTGTTTTAATAACGCTTGAAATTCAATTGCACACCTGGCTTGCAGTTATGTTTATGGGTGTTTGTTGGTGACAAGCTGTTTGTGTATCATCAGTTTTAACAGGTAATCTCAAAGAGTTACTTCTCGGCTGTCCTGATTTTCTATGGGGCTATACCAAATCAAATTATTAAAATACTTTTTGGCAATTATTGCTTACTAACATGGTTAATAACGAAGTTTCTTTTACTCTTTTTAAGCTTTGGTTTTAAAAGGCATTAGGTTTTAGAGGTTGGAATTGCATATTGAATGAGGGTGATTTTTAAGACTTTATCTATTTGCTGCTGTAAAATTGACTGTAAATTAATGAGATGATGTTTTTTGTCTCGTAAAAAAAGCAACGAGACTATAGATTTGAAAGCGTTTTTAAACTGAGCAATGTCTGATTAATAAATACGGGTTGCTTTGGGTTACAGATTGTTAGGTATACTTATTTAGTGAATAACTTAAACACAGAGAGACAGAAAATTTTAATTGTTGATGATACATCATCAAATGTGTTGTTGTTATCAGCTATTTTAAAGAAAATTGATGCGGATCTCATATTAGCTTATTCTGGGCAGGAAGCGCTTCAGAGTGTGATGACGCATGACATAGACCTGATATTGCTGGATGTGCAAATGCCCAATATGAGTGGTTTTGATGTCGCCGATATTCTCAAGAAAGATAGTCGAACTCGGGATATCTCTATTATTTTTGTCACTGCCGCTTATACGGATGAGCTACATAGAATTAAAGGCTATCAATACGGCGCTTTGGATTATATTCAAAAACCCATTGATAATGCCACCTTATTGGCTAAAGTAAATGTTTTTTTAACCCTTAAGCGTCAGGAAAAGCAGTTGATGATGCAAAATCAACGGTTAAGGGATGAAATTGAGGAAAGGAAACGAACTGAGCAAGCTCTGCGGGAGAGTGAAAGTAATTTGATGCTGGCTTCTGTGGTATTTAATGACAGTAGTGATGCGATTGTTATTACCGATAGTGACAGTGTCATTTTAAAGGTGAATGATGCTTTTACCAAAATAACAGGATATAGCGCGGATGAAATTGTTGGCTGTAAGCCAAGTGTGTTGAAGTCTGACAAGCACAACGATGCTTTCTACCAGGAAATGTGGAATGCCATTAATTCTGAGGAAAAATGGGAGGGTGAAATCTGGAATAAGCGAAAAAATGGCGAGGTTTACCCTGAATGGGAACGTATCACAAAGGTTGTTGATGAAGCGGGGAATATAACTAATTTTATCGCTACTTTCACAGATATTACCGAAAAGAAAAAGAAAGAAGAGCATATTCATTATCTGGTTCATTATGATGCTTTAACCGGATTGCCGAATAGACCCTTATTCAGAAATCAGTTAACGAATGTTTTAGCGCGGTCAAAAAGAAATGATCAGGCGGGCGCTATTTTGTTAATGAACATTGACCGGTTTAAAAGTATTAATGATTCATTAGGTCATGATGTTGGTGATGAGCTTTTGATTCAGTTCAGCAAGCGTTTGGTGCAATGTATCCGTAAGGAGGATATTGTTGCCAGGCTGAGTGCCGATGAATTCATTGTGTTAATGTGCGAATTGAATGATGAGAAGGGTAAAGTTGCTCATACAGCGGAGATAATCGCCCTTAAGATGTTGGAAAACCTGGCAACACCAATGAATATCGCCGGGCATGAGTTAATGATAACCGCCAGTATTGGGGTAACGATGTTTCCTAAGGATGGCAATACTGTTGATAGCTTGATTATGCAGGCGGATACGGCTTTATATAGGGCAAAGGAGAGTGGGCTTAATAATGTTCAGTTTTTTGAGCCGGAGATGGAAAAAATTGCCATCAAGCGTATGGAAATTGAATATGCATTAAGGCGAGCTGTTCTATACGGACAGCTAATGGTTTATTATCAGCCACAGATTGATATTAACTCAGATAAGATTATTGGTGCAGAATCTTTGTTACGATGGGAACATCCGACCATGGGCATGGTTTCGCCAGCTGATTTTATTCCTATTGCTGAAGACTCCGGTTTGATAGTTGATATTGGTACTTGGGTATTGGAGTCGGCCTGTAAGCAAATTAAGGAATGGGAGGATAAAGGCGAGTTTAATTCGCTTAAGCATGTGGCGGTTAATATAAGTGCCCGACAGTTCAGTCAGTTAGATTTTGTCAGTACCGTTATCAGTATTATTGAACAGTATCAAATAGCCCCCTGTCATTTGGAGTTAGAGTTGACTGAAAGCGCTTTGGTCACTAATGTGGATGAAACACGCGATAAATTGAAAGTTTTAAAGGATTTTGGTGTGTGTGTCTCGGTGGATGATTTTGGTACCGGTTATTCCTCGCTAGCCTATTTGCAGAAATTTCCGATTGATGTACTTAAAATAGATCAGTCGTTTATTAAAGATTTGGAAAGCGACTTTAGTGATAAGACAATCGTTAAAACCATTATTGCAATGGCTAAAACGCTTGATTTACATGTAATTGCAGAAGGTGTTGAAAACGATAGACAGTTGGCATACATAAAGCAGGAGGGCTGTGATTGTTTTCAAGGCTATTTATGCAGTCCGGCGGTTAAGCCGGAAACTTTTTATGATTTATTGCAACAGAGAAATGCTTGATTAAAAGGTAGTGCTTTGATCTGCACTACCTTTAGAATAGTTTTATTTTCCCATTTGCATCATTTTTTGATGCATTTGCATCATTTTAGCTTTATGCGCTTTCATCAGGCTTAGCTGTTTTTGTTTTAATTCTTCTTTTTTTGTCGCGTCTTTTTCGCTCAGAATCTGATTGGATAAATCATGCATTTGCAGCATATGTTCCTGCATGTCGCGCATTTTCTTTTCTTTTTGTTCTTGCGTCATGTTTTTATGCATAGCATGCATCTTTTTGCCCTGCATGGGGTTGTCGTCAGCTGCTTGAGTAATGGCGCTGATGGATAAAAGCAGCATAATTGCCAGCATTGATTTAATGTGTGTCATCACTATTACCTTTGTGTGAAGTTTGATTGATTCATTAACAGGCCGGGTGACATATTAGCCTTATCTAACAATAGAACTACATCTTCAAACTGTCAATGATTGTTATCATGTTTGGCTAGAATTTTAAAACGGCAGCTGCATCCGCCTTTGGCTATACACTCTTCAAGCTCAATTTCTGTATTTAATAAAGAAGACACCAATGCGTTATCAAATTCACAAATTTCATTATGTTGGTGAGCCAAGTCATGATAGACGCAATTATGCGCTTGCAATTTTGGCTTTTCTAGTTTGTTATCAAGAGGGGCAATAGCGGAAGCATCGTAACCTAGGTTTTGCATAATATCGATTAATATTGTCATGCGTTCTTCAAGGGGTTTTCCTTCGACTTTTGATTGTAGAGTTTCAGCTACTTCGAGTCCCAGTTGATGCATATATTGGCGAAACTCAGTCGGCCCCATTTTTTGTTTTAAACTATTTAACAGCAATTCAGAAAACCAGCTATATTGCTTGGGAAAGAGGTTATTACCAGCCTCGGTCAACTCATAATAACGAGCCGGCCGCCCCGCAGTTTTTTGTTGTGAACCTTGTCGGACAAAACCGTCTCGTTCCAGGCTCGCAAAATGCTGTTGTACAGCCGTTCTGGATATATCGAGCTCAGTTGCAATATCGTTTAGACTCATGCCTTCTCGGTGTTTAATCAGCAGGTTAAGAATCTGCTGTTGTCTGGGGGTAACGGGGTTGCTCATAAAGGGAATTACTTCAGTTAATATTTACACCACATTGTTGCTACTTGATTGTCGGTATCGGGTTAATGAAACGACAACGCAGGCAATCAGTCTCATTCACTACTCATCTCGTTGCTATACCTGGTAATCTCTAGATTAAAAGTATCAGTTGACTTCCGGCGAGATAAATAATGCATTAATTACAGCAAGACAAATCTTGTAAAGCCGCACTTTAAATAATTTTTTCGTAAATTTCTACCTGACATTTTAATCATACATCCTTATTTTTCCGCTGTATTTTACCAAAATCGAACAAATCAGGATTTCTTTAATTGGGAGGGCTTTGGCGTTACGGTAATTGCAATAGAGGACATTAATACAGAAAGCAAATAAAAGCAATATAATAAAGATATGCAACATATATATTGCAAAATAGTAAAAATATAGGTAGTATCTGTATATAGTTAGTAAATACACCTAGTTTGAAAGCTCATGCGTTCTCAGTGGTTTTAAACGAATGGCGTAGTTCTGACTTAAATTTAGATTTTTACTTAAAGGTGGAAAATGACTAATACATTATTTGAAAAGCTTGGCGGTGAAGCGTCAGTAAATGCGGCCGTTGATGTTTTTTATCGCAAAGTACTTTCTGATGACAGAATCAATCAGTTTTTCGATGGAATCGATATGGACAAGCAGTCTGCAAAACAGAAAGCTTTTTTGACCATGGCTTTTGGTGGACCAAACAATTATAGCGGTGATGATATGCGTAATGCGCATGCAAATTTGGTCAAACAGGGTTTGAATGATAGTCATTTTGATGCGGTGGCTGAAAATTTACAAACTACCTTGGAAGAACTTGATGTTCCGGCAGAGTTAATCAGTGAAGTGATGGCAATTGCGGGGAGTACTCGTGAAGATGTTCTAGGTAGGTAAAAAGAAAACCTTTAGCTTAATAAGGCTCGGTTTCATATGCTTCGAGCGGCATTTATGAGAAATGTCGTTTGGGTTCAATAAAGGTGAGTAACATGTCGAAAATTACTTTTCAAGACAAACAATTTCAATGTCATTCAGATGAAACAGTATTAGATGCATTATTACGGCATAATGTCGATGTGTCATATGCATGCCGGGCCGGTGTCTGTCAAAGTTGTTTAATGCGCAGTACCGATGTGCAGCCACCTGAACAGGCACAAGAAGGACTGAAGCCGGGTCAAAAATTGCAGAACTATTTTCTATCCTGTTTATGCAAACCAGAACAGGATATGAGCATTGCCGACGTAAAAAATTTAGAATTAGCGGCAACTGGCAAGGTCATCAAAAAACAACAGTTAGGCCCTAATATAGTTCAATTGATTCTGGAATGTGATGAAAGTATAGTGTTTAAAGCCGGTCAGTTTGTTAATTTAACTAGAACTGATGGACTTAGCCGGAGTTATTCGATTGCGAATGTACCGAATGAGCTGAATCAACTGGAATTTCATATTCGGCACTTGTCTGGCGGGCAGTTTAGTGAGTGGGTTTTTAATGAACTGTCTGAAGACGAATGTCTCGGTGTGTCGCAAGCTTTGGGTGATTGTTTTTATAGTTCAGATAATAGGCAGCAAAATCTGTTGTTAATTGGTACCGGAACAGGCTTGGCGCCATTATTAGGCGTGGTAAGGGATGCTTTAAGGCAAGGACATGCCGGAGCAATACATTTGTATCATGGCAGCCGTGATGAAGATGGGCTCTATGCTATTGATGACATTAAGGCGCTACAGAAAGAACAGGAAAATTTTTACTATATGCCATGTTTATCAGGTAAGAAGAAGAGCGGGTTTTCATTTGGTCGGGCTCACGATGTAGCTTTAACCACGATTACCAACCTGAACAATTGGCGAGTGTATTTATGCGGACATCCTGAGATGGTTAAGGAGACAAAAAAACGCGCTTTTATTTCCGGTGCCGCTCTTACTGATATATATGCGGACGCTTTTCATGTAGGGAGCTGAATATATTCGGCCGAAATGACTCGCTCGGATACTTTAGCTGTCTATGACGGTTAGCTGTTTTGACCTAAACTTATTCATTAAACCCTCGGAATTTTCTGGCGGGCTAAAATAGAAGCCCTGAACCTGGTCACAGTTTTCATTGCGTAAAAAATCGAGCTGGTTTTTATCTTCCACGCCCTCGGCAATGACTTTTAGGTTCATATTATGGGCTAAAGCAATAACAGACTTGACAATGCTGGCATCGTCCTGGTCTGTCGCTATGTCCAGGACAAAAGATTTATCAATCTTCAAGGCATCAACCGGGAAACGTTTTAGATGGCTAAGTGATGAGTACCCCGTACCAAAATCATCAATTGATAGTTTCAGTCCGCGTAGTTTAAATTGTTGCATCACGTCGATGGCGAGATCAGGTTTATGCATCAGCATGCTTTCAGTAATCTCAAACTCAAGCAGGCTGGGGTTTATGCCCGAGCTGGCGATGATCGTGTCTATTTTTTCTAACAGGCCATCGTGCTGAAATTGCCTTGCCGATAAATTGATTGCAACGGGTAGTTTGATTTGATGGTTTTTTTGCCAGGACTGAGTATCTTGGCAGGCTTGAGCAATAACCCATTCACCAATAGGTACAATTAAACCGGTATCTTCGGCAATGGGAATGAATTCTGTCGGACTGACTTGGCCTATGGCCGGGTTGAACCAACGTAATAAGGCTTCTGTACCAATCACCGAATCGGTTTTTAAATCAATTTTAGGTTGATAGTTCAGGCTGAACTCTCCTCTGTTAAGAGCTTTACGTAAGTTTGTTTCAATTAGTAGGCGTCGGATGGATTGTGAATTAGATGATTCACTAAAAAATTCATAACCGTTTCGACCGGCTCCTTTGGCCAGATAAAGTGCATCATCTGCCTGTTTGATAAGCTGTTCCATTTCTTCAGCATCATTTGGATAAACACTAATCCCTATGCTGGTGGAAATAAAAATCTCATGACCATCAATATTAAATGGTGGTGTGAAAGTATCAATAATTTTCTGAGCAACCCGTCCGGCAGAGGAAGGGTTTTGAATATCAAGAATAATAATGGCAAATTCATCTCCGCCTAAACGGGAAACCGTTTCTTGTTCGCGTAAACAGTTTTTTATGCGTTTCCCGACTTCAATAAGCAGTTTATCGCCAACTAAATGACCTAACGTGTCATTAATAGCTTTAAACCTGTCCAAATCCATATACATAACGCTGAATAATGTTTCTGATCGTTTAGCCTGTAATAGAGCGCGTTCTAGACGCTCTTTAAACAGCATTCTATTGGGCAGTGTCGTTAATGGATCGTAAAAGGCCAGACGCTTAATGGTTTCGTCGGCATGTTTACGATCGCTAATATCGTGAGCAATTGAGACAAAGTTGGTGATAATTCCGTGTTCATCTTTTATCGGGGAAATGGTCTGTAGGCACCAATACAGGTCTTCATTTTTTTTACGATCCAGAAATTCGCCGTGCCAGGGTTTTCCTGATTTTATTTTTGTCCAAAGGTCTTTATAAATTTTAGGGTCGGTCAGATCAGATTTTAAAATATTAGGCTTTTTGCCAATCACTTCAGCTTCCGTGTAACCGGTAAATTGATAAAAAAATGGATTACAATATTCTATGACACCTTTGGCATTGGTTATAAGAATCATGCCGGAGCTGTATTCGATCGCAAGTGATAATTTATTAAGTTGGCTTTCAATTTTTTTATGGTCAGCAATAAGCCGTTCCAGCTTTTTATTTGAAGCAAGTAACTGAGTCGGGCTGGGAATGACTAGGGCTTTTGGCAATAAGGGCCAGATTGAGATAGCTGTAAGTAAAGATACAAATGCCGTTATTGCTTTAATATAACCTGAAAACCAGTAAATCGGATGCCAGACGGTTAATAAACCAAGTAAATGAGTGGTGCCGCAAAGGAAAATAAATAAGCCAAATAAAATAAAAATCCTACGATATTGGATATCTTGACGCTTGTATACGAAATAGATCAATACAAAAGGAATAGAATAATATGACAATGTAATAATGCCATCTGAGATTACATGCAGCCAGAGAATATCCTTTTGCCATAAAAAACATTGTCCATGTGGCATAAAGTCATTTTGCTGCAACAAGGCAAGAACGGTTTCTAACATGATTTATTCGGTTCTGTTGCTGATATATAAGGTCAAAAGTTTTCTGAGTTTGGTACTATGAAGCAAATATTTTGAAAATACTATCGATTTGAATGGCATTTGCATTAATCAATTGCTTGATACAAATGATTATAAGTAAGACATGGTTGTTATGAGGCTGTTTTGGGTTTCGATGTCTTATTGAGTGATCGTTATAACATACTTTTACTTAGCCTGTTTAGTAGGAAACATTTTTTTTTATGGTCAAAATTGGTGAAATTAATACATTGGAAATTCTGCAGCAGGATGCAAAAAATATCACCCTGGATGGCGGTGATTACGGCAATATAATTTTGCCTGTCAAGGAGTTGAAACAAGAGGTTAAAACCGGTCAAAGTATGGAAGTATTTATTTATGCGGCATCGGATGGTCAACTGGTGGCAACAACAAAAAGCCCTTTAGCAAAAGTGGGGGATGTTGCGTGGCTTAAAGTAGCCTCCGTTGAGTACGCCGGCGCTTTTTTAGACTGGGGGCTGCCAAAAGATTTATTGCTTCCTTTTTCTGAACAGCATTATGAACTTAAGCCAGGCCAGCACTGTCTGGTAAAGATTTTTCTGGATGATAGAAATCGAGTTACTGCGACGACCAAATTTTTACAGTCCATTCAGGAACAATCGCTATATTTTAAACAAGGCGAACAGGTTTCAATCACTATTGTCGATCAGACTGACCTGGGCTATAAAGCAATTGTTAACAATACCCATTGGGGCGTTTTGTATCAGAGTGAGGTTTTTCAAAAACTGACAAAAGGGCAAAAGCTTAAGGCTTATATCAAACAAATCAGGGAGGATCGAAAAATAGATTTATGTCTGCAGCAGCCCGGTTATGGCAAAGTGGAAAAGCTGGCCGATCAAATTCTTAAACGGTTAAAAACACAAGGCGGCAGTTTGCCTTTATCAGATAAAAGTCCACCCGAGGAAATTTATGCCGCATTTAAAGTCAGCAAAAAGGTCTTTAAGCAGGCGGTTGGTTTGCTTTATAAGCAACACCTGATTGAGATAGATAAACAATATATTAATTTAATAAAGAAAGAGAAATAATAATGGTAAAAATTGGCTTTTTGGCCTCGCATGGTGGGTCGGGGATGAATGCAATTTTGCAAGCGGTTGAAAACGGTTTAAATGCTCAGCCAGTCGTTTTGATCTGTAATAATAAAAATGCCGGTGCATTCGATATCGCCAGAGCGCATAACATGCCGATATGTCATTTAAGCAGTCAAATGTATGATGACGCTGAACAATTGGATGCGGCTATTTGCAATACGTTATTGCGTTATGAAGTCGATTTGTTGGTATTGTCAGGATATATGAAAAAGTTGGGGGCCATGACGTTATCGACCTTTGACGGCAGAATTTTGAATATACACCCGGCCTTATTGCCGAATTATGGCGGTCTGGGGATGTATGGGGATTTTGTTCATCAAGCCGTGATAGCAAATCACGAACATCAATCCGGCGCGTCAGTCCATATAGTTACTGAAGAATATGACCAGGGACCGGTACTTCATCAAAAAACTGTTGATTTGGATGTAAATGAAACAGTTGATAGTCTGCGAGAGAAGGTGAAAAACCTGGAAGGTGGTTTGTATGTGGAAACCCTGCAAAAAATAATTAACGGGGACATCTCTCTTCCTGGCTTTGAGCCAAATTAGAAAAATGATAACCAAGCCTGGGTAACTAGGCTTGGTTGAGTGAAATCAAGCATTAATCAGCTGTTCGGGTTCAAAAGCATCGACAGTTACGGCAGCCAGTCTTGCTATTTCGGCATTTTCAATCAATAAAACTTCTTGCTTCGTCAGGATGTTTTTTTGCATTGCTTCTTTTAAAATTTCAGTAATATTGCCTTTATTGAGTTGTTTAAGCTTTTGCGCTTTGCGAATCTTGATCTCCACCGGTGCTGCTTTAAGTACGGCTTGAAAGGCAATTTCTATACGGCCGGTCGGATCATTTTCAATATGGTTGATATAGATACCATCCGTTAATCGATCCCGGCTGTCCTGGTCATCGAGCAGAATATCCGCGGTGCGGTCAATCAAGTCATCTGAGGGATGGGTAATATAGCTTCCGGCAGGAAATATGAGTGCTTTTAGTATCCAGAGTAGGGGTTTAAAAGGCAGCTTTAACAGCAAGGCGTTTAAGGCCTGCTGGCTTTGATACAAGGTTTGCTGGCAGGCCCAATCTAAAAGCGGCTGGTCACTGAGCGGGCAACCTTGATCTTGATAGTGTTTTAACACGGTCGAGCACAAGTACAGATTACTTAACGCATCCGCGAAACAACCGGAAATATGTTCTTTGCGCTTTAAACTTCCGCCCAGCATGAGTAAACCATAGTCAGCCAATAAGGCAAAGCCGACACTTAAACGGGCAATTTGACGGTAATATTTTTTACTGTGGTTATTACCGGGTGTTTTGATTAAACAGGATCGGGTTATTGCCATCCAGATGCTTGCAATAACATTATGTAGAATCAAGCCCAGGTGGCGAAACAAGACCTGGTCGAACTGCTGTAGTCCCTGTCTACTGTCTTCTGTATACAATGCATCCATTTCCTGCTGAATAAACGGATGGCAGCGGACAGCACCCTGACCGAAAATCATCATCGTGCGGGTTAAAATATTGGCGCCCTCTACGGTAATACTGACAGGTATTACCTGGTACAAGCGACCTAAATAATTACTTGGCCCCAGACAGATTCCTGAACCACCTTGTATATCCATGCCGTCATTAATCACGCGACGCATACGCTCTGTCATCTCATATTTAATAATGGCGGAAATGACTGATGGTTGTTCGCCCTGGTCTAAGGCGGCGGCTGTCACTTTTCGGGCTGCATCCAGAATATAGGCTTCTCCTGCCATACGCGCCAAGGGTTCTTTAATCCCTTCAAATTCACCAATAGGTACATTAAATTGTTTGCGAATGCGGGCGTAGGCCCCGGTATTACGACAGGCGAATTTTGCCGCTGCAGTACTCAGTGCCGGTAGGGATATACCTCGACCGGTAGACAGGGATTGCATCAGCATTTTCCAGCCATTACCGACCTGATCCACGCCGCCTATAATCCAGTCCATAGGGATAAAAACATCTTTACCCCAATTAGGTCCGTTTTGAAATGCCGAGTCTAAAGGGAAGTGGCGCTTGCCAATGGAGACGCCTTCAGTATCTGTTGGAATCAGGGCGACTGTAATCCCTATATTCTCTTTATCGCCTATGAGTTTATCCGGATCATAAAGTTTAAATGCCAAGCCTAGTAAGGTTGCAACCGGGCCTAAAGTAATATAGCGTTTTTCCCAGTTTAACCGAATCCCCAAAACGTGCTCTTCGTGTTTAAATTTACCATAACATACAACACCGGTATCGGGCATGGCGCTGGCATCACTACCGGCATGCGGTCCGGTTAGGGCAAAGCAGGGAATTTCCGTGCCATCGACCAGACGTGGCAAATAATGGTCTTTTTGAGCTTGGGTACCATAAGATAGTAGAAGTTTAGCCGGTCCCAGTGAGTTGGGTACCATGACAGTTACAGCAGCTGAACTGCTGCGACTGGCAATTTTCATCACCACTTCTGAGTGGGCAAAATGAGAAAAATCGAGGCCGCCGTATTGTTTGGGGATGATCATGCCGCAAAACTTATTGGTCTTGATAAAATCCCATACTTTCGGAGGCAGGTCTTTGTGTTTATGAGTGATCTCCCAATCATCAAGCATACGACAAAGGGTTTCAACCGGTCCATCAATAAAGGCTTTTTCTTCAGGAGAAAGTTTTGCAGCCGGCAAATCTTGTAGGACTTTCCAGTTTGGAGTTCCGGAAAAAAGCTCTGCATCCCACCACACATTTCCTGCCTCCAGGGCTTCCCGTTCGGTTTGTGACATAGCCGGCATGGCTTTTTTCATGGCTTTGAAAATCCACAGACTCAGCAGCGGACGGCGTATAGCGGGTATATTGAGAGGAATGAAAACGATGAACAAAATTACCCATAACCATAAAACAAGCTGATTTATACCGGTTTGTTGACTATAAACTGCTAACAAAGTAGTCAGAGCAAAGGTGGTGATACGCAGGGATATGTTCAAATAAACCAATACACAAATAACAACAAACACGCCGAATAACCAGATCATACTCTGCTCCTTAACGTTGTTGCCCAATACTATAAAGCTAGCCTATTTAGGTAGGATGTCAATTTAAATTCCCGTAAATGCATGTTTTTAATTAAGTTAGTGGTAAATCGGATAGAGTAATAGCAATGTTTGCTGATTTATGATCGAGTGATGTATAACATATACCTTTAATAATGAAACTTTGGTTAAAACAACACTAATATGGTTCCAGTTATTCTTTCCGGAGGCTCAGGTACTCGGCTTTGGCCACTGTCCAGAGAACAATATCCCAAACAATTTTTGCCTCTGGTGACTGAAAGTTCGATGTTGCAGGAGACGCAATCACGCCTGTCTGCGTTACCGGGCTTGCAGGCCCCTGTTATTGTATGCAATCAGGATCATCGATTTATGGTGGCTGAACAGTTCAGGCAGATTAATGTTAGTCCACAGGCTATTTTATTGGAACCAGTTGCCAGAAATACAGCTCCGGCAATAGCACTGGCCGCATTGGCTGCTGATCCGGAGTCGGTATTATTGGTTTTGGCGGCTGACCATGTGATTTCAGATATTGAGTGTTTTCACAAGGCAATACTAGAGGCCTGTGAAATGGCGGAACAAGGTTATCTGGCTACGTTTGGTATTGTTCCAACTCATGCGGAGACCGGCTATGGATATATAAAGAGAGGATCCGAGCAGTCAATTAATATTTTTAATGTAGAGGCTTTTGTAGAAAAGCCCGATTTTGAGACGGCAGAATGTTATCTGCATAGTCAAAACTATTATTGGAACAGTGGGATGTTTGCTTTCAAGGCCGGTGTGTTTCTAAAGGAGCTCGAACAGTATCAGCCTGAAATACTGGCAGCTTGCGAAAACGCATTTACGGTCGCTGAGAGGGATAATGATTTTATTTGGGTGGATAAAGAAAAGTTCTCAGAAAGTCCATGTAATTCAATAGACTATGCTGTCATGGAGAAGACGGATAAGGCTGTTGTTGTCGCTCTGGATGCAGGCTGGAATGATGTCGGTTCCTGGTCGGCACTGTGGGATGTAACCGAGAAAGATGAAGATTATAATGCCGTTAAAGGAGATGTTATTACTGTCAACAGTCAGAATTGTTTTATTCATTCGGAAAGCAAACTTATTGCAACCATCGGGCTGAATGATACGGTAATTGTTGAAACCGATGATGCCGTTATGGTGGCCGCCAAGGATCAGGTGCAAAATATCAAGCAGGTTGTTGATCGGTTAAAACGAGATGAACGGATTGAAGCGATACAACATCGAAAAGTCTATCGACCCTGGGGGTATTATAACCTGATTGATTTAGGCGACAGGCATAAGGCAAAGCGGATAGTGGTGAAACCAGGGGCAAAGCTATCCTTACAGTTGCATCATCATCGTGCGGAACATTGGGTTGTTGTTAAGGGTACTGCGAAGGTGTTGAAGGAAGGTGAGTCAGAATTGATTACCGAAAATGAATCCACCTATATACCGGTCGGCATTAAACATCGGTTGGAAAACGCCGGAGTGATTCCATTGGAAATGATTGAAATACAAACGGGAAGCTATCTGGGAGAGGATGATATTGTCCGTTTTGATGATAAGTATGGACGCGCTGAAAATTAAATGACTGAGTTTATTTCTTGTTTTAAAGCCTATGATATTCGAGGCAGAGTCCCGGAGGAATTAAATGAAGGCCTGGCTTATGATATAGGCAGGGCCTTTATTGCCGAACTCAATTCATCTACAGTTGCTGTTGGGTATGATATCCGTCTTGAAAGTAAAGCACTGTCCGAGGCATTGATAAAAGGTCTTAATGATGCTGGCGCTAATGTCGTCAATCTTGGGTTGTGCGGTACAGAGGAAATTTATTTTGCTACTTTTTATCATCAATTAGATGGTGGGATTATGGTGACCGCCAGCCATAATCCAAAAGGCTATAACGGTATGAAACTGGTGGCAAAGGGTGCCAGACCCGTGTCCGGCGATTCAGGCTTAAAAGCAATCGAACAACGGACTCTAAATAAAGACCTGGGTATGAAAAAAGAACCGGGAACAAATGAGTTAAAAACCGATAAAACCCCATATATTCAACATTTAATGGGCTACGTTGATTTGGCTGAGTTAAAGCCCTTGAAAATAGTCATGAACCCGGGTAACGGCAGTGCCGGACAGGTGGCTAGACTGTTGGCGGAGCGCTTGCCATTTGAATGTGTTTTTATCCATGATCAGCCCGATGGTAATTTTCCCAATGGAGTCCCTAATCCGTTGCTACCGGAGAATAGAATTTTAACGACGGAGGCGGTCAAGCAATGTGGTGCGGATTTAGGTATTGCCTGGGATGGTGATTTCGATCGCTGTTTTTTATTTGATGAAAATGGAAATTTTATCGAGGGGTATTATCTGGTTGGCCTGTTAGCGGAAACCCTGTTGACCAAGAATCCGGGGGCGAAGATTATTCATGACCCCCGATTGACCTGGAATACTATTGATCAAGTCAGTGTTGCGGGAGGAAGAGCTATCCAGTCTAAAACCGGTCATGCTTTTATTAAACAACGAATGCGGCGGGAAGATGCGCTTTATGGTGGAGAAATGTCGGCGCATCATTATTTTAGGGAGTTTGCCTATTGCGACTCGGGTATGATTCCCTGGTTGTTAATTACGGAACTGATGTCTAAAACAGGGCGAACCTTATCGCAATTGGTTGCCGAACGTATGCAGGCATATCCGTGTTCCGGTGAAATAAATTATAAAGTGCATGATGCATCTTCCGTTCTGACAAGGCTCATGAATCATTTTGCGCCGCTGGAACCGATTGTGGATAACACTGACGGTTTAAGTCTGGAATTTAAACAATGGCGAATGAATATTCGTTCATCCAATACCGAACCGTTGCTCAGGTTAAATGTGGAAAGCAGAGGTGATGCGGGGTTGGTCCAGGCCAAAGTAAAAGAAATAGAGGCATTCATCCTTTAGTTTAATCAGCGTTGCTTAAATATATGAATGTAAAGTCTGCAAGCAAGGTAGAGATTGGGTTACTCGGATAGAGCGCATAAAATTAACAATCATAGTGTTTTTCAGTAACAAAAACCTTATTAATCAAACACGTAAGTCAGTAATGTGCCGACAGAACCAGTCATAAGTGTGACTTAAGCCTTCTGTTAATGAAATAGAGGGTTGCCAGCCTAAGGCCGCAAGTTTAGTAGTATCCAGTAATTTTCTGGGTGTTCCATCCGGTTTACTGCTGTCAAATTTAATTTGCCCCTGGTAATTGACTACTTTTGCGATGGTTAAGGCCAGGTCTTTGATGCTGCAGTCTTTTCCAGTTCCTATATTGATATGGGAAAGCATGGGGTCGGTATGCTTTTGATAATTCGTTAGTGGGATATTCATTAAATGTATACAGGCAGATGCCATATCATCCACATAGAGGAACTCCCGTTTGGGAGTGCCCGAACCCCAAACTACGACTTCCGGTTGTTTATTGACTTTTGCTTCATGAAATCGGCGGATCAAGCCGGGAATAACGTGGGAGTTTTCCGGGTGGAAATTATCATTAATGCCATATAAGTTGGTCGGCATTACACTTCGATAGTCCACTCCGTATTGGCGGTTATAGGATTCACAGAGTTTGATGCCGGCAATTTTTGCGATGGCGTATGGCTCATTGGTGGACTCTAATGCGCCGGTTAATAATTCGGTTTCCTTCATGGGTTGTTCGGCAAGCTTCGGGTAAATGCAGGATGAGCCTAAAAATAATAGCTTTTTTACCTTGGATTGATATGCGGCATGCACAATATTGGCTTCTATCATCAGGTTTTGATAAATAAATTCGGCCGGATATTCCTTATTAGCCCATATTCCGCCCACTTTGGCCGCTGCAAGGTAAATTTGATCGACTTTTTTATCTGCCAGGAAATCAGTCACCTCAGCTTGGGATGTCAGATCAAGTTCCTTATGTGTTGCGGTAATCAGTTCTGTGTCTTCGGATTTCAATCGGCGACAAATGGCTGACCCTACCATACCGTTATGACCGGCAACATAAATACGTTGTTTCATATTTCTTATTCTTTGTGTAAGGCGACGGCATAGCCATGCTGTTTAAGTAAGGCAAATTGTTTTGCACTGTTTAAATCGTGTTGAACCATCTCAGAGATGAGTTCTGAGACTGTGATTTTGGGTGTCCAGCCCAGCTTTTCTTTGGCCTTGCTTGGATCGCCCAACAGGGTTTCGACTTCAGCGGGACGATAATATTTGGGATCGACAGCAATGATAACATCGCCCGGTTTGAGCTTGATAGCATCGTCACCGGTAATTGATTCCACGATGCCTTTTTCATCAATACCGGTTCCCTGCCAGGAGAGAGTAATACCCAATTCTTTAGCCGCCATTTCGACAAATTGACGCACTGAATATTGTTTACCGGTGGCAATCACATAGTCCTCAGGCTGTTCCTGTTGAAGCATAAGCCATTGCATCTCGACGTAATCTTTAGCATGGCCCCAGTCTCTTAACGCATCCATATTACCCAGGTACAGACACTGCTCAAGTCCTTGGGAAATATTGGATAGGGCGCGAGTTATTTTTCGGGTAACAAAGGTTTCTCCGCGCCGAGGCGACTCATGGTTAAAGAGAATACCGTTACAGGCGTACATGCCATATGCTTCTCGATAATTGACTGCAATCCAGTAGGCATACATTTTTGCGACGGCATAGGGAGAACGGGGATAAAAAGGTGTGGTTTCTTTTTGTGGAGTTTCCTGAACCAAGCCGAATAACTCTGAGGTGGATGCCTGATAAAAGCGGGTCTTTTTTTCCAGGCCTAAAAAACGGATCGCTTCAAGTAAGCGAAGTGTTCCTACTGCATCGACATCAGCCGTGTATTCAGGTGATTCAAATGAAACAGCAACATGTGATTGAGCCCCAAGATTGTAGACTTCATCCGGTTGTATTTGTTGTAAGATCCGAGTTAAGTTTGAACTGTCAGTCAGGTCGCCATAATGTAAACGGAAGTTAACGTTGGCTTCATGCGGATCCTGATAAATATGATCTATCCGTTCGGTATTAAATGATGAGGCACGGCGTTTAATGCCATGAACTTCATAGCCTTTTTCCAGTAAAAATTCAGCCAGGTAAGAACCATCCTGTCCTGTGATTCCTGTTATTAAAGCTTTTTTCAATGTTATCTCCTTGGCTTGTCTTTTGAGTGATGAATTATTGCTGCAATTCAGGAGTAATCAGTATGAGGCAAAAATATTCCAGCGGTAATTGATGCTGATTTAAAATGGCAGCCAATGTTTCCATGTGCGTTGAGAGGGCAAGGGTTTTATTTCCGGCTCGATTAAAGTAAAGAAACGCTTGGCCAGTACATTATAACTATGATTCTGAGTTGCCAAGCGGTATCCATTTTCAGCAATTTTATCGCTTAATTTCTGATCTTGCTGAAGCAACCGGATTTTATTCTGTAGTTCATTAATATCTCTATACAACACAATATTTTCCATATCGATTAAGCCTTGCTGTTTCTCTTCAGCACCTTGACGAAATGCGATGAGTACGCAGCCGCAGGCCATGGCTTCGAAATTTTTTGTCATATACTCTGTTAAGCCGATATCCGCACTGACAAAATAGCGAATACGGTTAAGCGTTTCGACATATTCTTTACCCGGTTCAGTTCTTATGATGGTTAGCCCCATCGTTTTTTGCAGTGTGGTTAAGAACTGTTCTCGTTGTGCATAGGTAGCGCTTTTGGTTCTACCGATAAAACCTAATTCTATATCGCGTTTGCAATATGTCAGCTTCATTAATGTGTGGTCAAAGCCTTTAGGCAAAAAACATACATCCAGGCCTTCGCGTTTTAGTTTTTCAGTCAAATTGACGCCAGTGCAAACAAGACGGAAGCTTGCTAATGACCGATAAAACTTTAAAAATTTATTGTGCCATTTTGAATTAGGAATATAATTTTGACAGGCATCCTCTTCCAAAATAATTAAGTTTGGAATGGTGCGAATATATCGGCTTTGTTTATATATTCGTTTGAAATGGAGGTCAAATATTATTCTGTCATATTGAGCTACATTAATGTCTTTAAAGAACCGGGAAAGTTGGCTTTGTTCGGTCTTATCCAAATGTCTGATGTCCAGATGGCATAGATCACCTAGAACCTTGTAAAAAGCATCGTTATTGGGCAATCGCTGGTCGGCAACTAAAGCTAATACTTTCATATTTAAACTAAGTGAAAATTCAACTGATTAATTTTATATTTGAGATGATACAATTTATCGCCATAAAACAATAAAGAATATTTACTTTTAACAGACTTAATTTCATGAAAAATGTCCCCATCGTTACAATCGCAATATCTTCATATAATCACGAAAAATATATTGAGCAATGTTTGAACAGCGTTTTAAAGCAAACATATCCGGCTATTGAATTGCTTGTTATTGATGATGGCTCAACGGATGACACTCCCAACATAATACAAAAAATGAGTGAACAACATGGTTTTTATTTCGAGCGTCAATTCAATAAAGGCCTAACCCGTACCTTAAATAAAGCACTTGCCATGGCAAAAGGAAAGTATTTTGCCCCCCTGGGTTCGGATGACATGATTTTTCCGAATAAAACCCAAATACAGGTAGACGTTTTGGAAAAGGATGATTCGATAGCAGTGTGTGGAGGTAATATCATTGAGGTGGATCAGGATGGCAAACAGAGAAAAAAACAGGCCTTTCATAGCTATAGAGAATTGAATTTTGACGATCTATTACTGAATAGAAAACCTGGTTTGCCAGCGCCGACATTAATGTTAAGAACCGACTGTTTTCGTGATCTGGGGGGCTATAATACCGAAATCAGGCTGGAAGATTTATATAGCCAGTTATTGCTGGCTCAAAACGGCTACAAACTGGTAGGCGTGGATGAGGTATTGTCGTACTATCGGGTACATTCGACCAATACCTACAAAAATTTTCAGTTTATGGTGGATAATGTACTGCAGACTTTCTCGCTATTTAAGTCAGCGGAAAACTATGACCGAGCAGTCAATAAATATTTAATCAGCATGTTTGTAAAAACAGCGAATAAAGATAAACAGTTAGCTAAGAAACTTTTAAAGTCAATTGATAAAAAGTTTTATTCTATTCGAATTCTTAAAGGGCTTTATCGTTTGTTGAGTTAAATTTGGTGTATGAAGACATTGTAATTAACCGGCTATCTAATAGTTATAAACATTACTGATAACTTTTGCCGGATTGCCTGCCGCGATAGAGTTTTTAGGGATATTTCCGGTTACTACTGAACCGGCACCGATAACGCTGTTTCGGCCAATGGTAACGCCTTTTAGAATGATTGAGTTAATACCGATCCAAACATTGTCCTCTATTATTACTTGCCTGGTGACGCCGGGTTCAGATCTTTTCTCAGGGTGTATGCCGTGAAAATCAGCGTCAAAAATTTTTACTTGGGAACCAATTAAGCAGTGACTACCAATTTTTATTAATGATCTCGATATTAATTCACTGCCGTTCATTATACTGGTTTTATCACCGATTATAATACGGGCGCCGTTCTCCCGTGGCTGGAATAATATTGGGGCGCTGTTTGCACCAGCCAAGCTGTAACCAAGTTGAACACGATTGCCTAGTTTTAACGTACCTGGGCCTTGAAATCGGACAGGAACATGCAGTTTGATCTTTTTTTCTATCAAAATCGTGCCGCCATGAAGCCAAACAGATAATTTCAGACTTAATCTATAGAATGGACGTAATATAAGCTTTTCCAGCCAAATTATAAATCTAAGCTGTATTTTTTTTTGACTTTTCATTGTTTTGATCAAGCGTAATATCCGACCTAAATTTTATACCTTAGCCCTGTTTAGTGAGAGTATGTTGAGTTCTTAAGAATAATGTAAAAGTTTTTCAAGAATATAGTCTTGTTCATGCTCTGTTAAATGAGGGCCAATAGGCAGGCTAACAACTTCTGATGCCATTGTTTCAGTAATCGAGAAGCTTCCTTTTTTTAAATTAAGATGATCATAAGCTTCGGATAAATGAGGTGGAATCGGGTAATGAATCAAATGACCGATACCATTTTGGCTTAAAAAATCTATTAAAGCAGATCTGTCTTTTACCCGTATCACATATAAATGCCAGGCATGCTTTAGCCCATTCTGGCTGGCCGGGTTTTGTATAACTGGGTGTTGAGCCAGGCAATTGGTATAGTTTTTTGCCAGGGCTTGTCTTCTATCGTTCCAGCTATCCAGGTGCTTTAATTTGACCCGCAAGAATGCCGCTTGAATTTCGTCCAGTCGGTTATTAAAGCCCTGGCAAATATTTTTATATTTAATTTTTGAACCATAGTTTCTTAGTATTCGGATTGCTTCAGCCAGTTCAGGGTCATTGGTAGTAATAGCCCCTCCGTCTCCCTGGGCACCAAGGTTTTTACCGGGATAAAAACTGAACCCGGCTGCGTCGCCAAGACTACCAACTCTTTTGTCTTTATATTTGGCACCATGTGCCTGAGCAGCATCTTCTATCACTTTAAGTTGGTGTTTCTTCGCTATTTTATTAATGCCATCCATATCCGCAGGCTGTCCATACAAATGAACGGCAATAATGGCCTTGGTATTTTTAGTAATAGCTTGTTTAATAAGGTCCGGGTTCAGATTGAAAGTTTTTTGCTCCGGTTCGACAGGAATCGGGGTCGCTCCAACATGGGATACAGCCAACCAAGTGGCAATATAGGTATTGGCAGGAACAATAACTTCATCACCTTCACCAATTTGTAAGGCTCTTAATATTAAGATCAGCGCATCCAAACCGTTACTGACCCCAACGCAATATTTAGTTTGGCAATAGTTGGCAAATTCCTGCTCAAAAGCTTCAACTTCTTCACCTAGAATATACCAGCCGGAATTCATCACGCGCTGATAGGCGTTATCCATTTCCTCTTTTAATTCAAGGTAAGGCGCTTTTAAATCCAAAAAAGGGATATGCATTATTCTATTGCCCGCTTAAAATCATCGTAGTCTCTGATGTAATCATCAGCATCATAGCAATCAGAAGCAAGAACTAATAATACGGCATCGGTTGAATATTTATATTGTACGCCCCAGACCATAGGTGGAATATGCAGGCCCACTCCCGGGTTGTCTAAAACGACTTCGACCGCATCGTGCCCATCGTCTACCATAACGGTACATGAACCTTTGGTGCAAACCAAAAATTGATGGCAGGCTTTATGTGCATGTTCACCTCTGACATCTTTGCTGGGTACAGCATAAACAAGGAAATAACGTTTAGGAATAAATGGGAGGTACCTATCATATTCGCCAAAAGACAAGGCACCTCTCAAGTCCTTGATTACTGGAAGTGAAATCAAGTTGACGACAGACTTTTTTAATATATTTTTGCTGCCCTTAACCGGAGGGGTTATGTGACTAATACGTTGGTTTTTTGCATTGACATAACCAACAATCTGAGCGGGGTTACCAGTAACAACAGCATTGGGAGGTACATCTTTTGTCACAACTGCACCGGCTCCTACCATGGCCTTTTCGCCAATGGTTATTCCCGGCAGAACTGTTGCATTTGCGCCTATTGAGGCACCCTTATGTATTATTATGTGTTGAAATTTCTCGGGATATTGTTTGGATCTGGGATGTTTGTCATTGGTAAATGTTGCATTAGGACCTATAAACACATTATCCTCTACCCGAAGCCCTTCCCATAAATAAACACCACTTTTAACCGTGACATTGTTTCCGAGAATAACATCATTTTCGATAAAACAGTGAGCATTAATATTGCAGTTTTTACCAATCTCCGCGCCAGGCAATACAATTGAAAATTGCCAGATTTTACTGTCTTTTCCAATTTTATTGGATTGAACATCGGCTAAAGGGTGGATAAAGCTAGTCGTCATAATTTATAAAAAAATTGGTTGTTTGTCTTAAGGCAAAACCGGCTTGAGTCGCTATATATAAAGCAAAAGGTAGCCAGATGATAAACCATTGTTCTTTAGGACGGGAAAAAAAAGCGCCGCCTTCTGTTAACGCGCAGGCAGAACCAAAGACAATGACTAAAAACAAGGTTCGATTTAAAAATGAATTTGATTTTAACATCATTTCTTTGAATATCTGCCAATACAAAAATAACCATAAGGTAAAACCAATAACACCGGTGCGTAATAAAACTGATAAATGAATATTATGTGGTTCCGCCCAGGCAAAATTTCGTGATGTTGGATGGGGTACGGCAAAACTATTGTCCATACCGATGCCCAAAATAGGGTGTTGACTATAGACGCCCAAGCTATAACTCCATATATAAGGTCTATACGACAGTCCGCGATTGATAAATTGCTCAGGGTAACAGAAATAAATCAGTATGCCGCAAGTTAAACAGGCAATAAAAATAAACGATGCTTTTTTATTGCGATTAATGATTAAAAAAGCCAGCAACATAAAGGCTAAACCCAATAACGGTGTTCTGGAGTGGGTCATCAAAACAAAGACAGTAACGGGCATTAAGAGGATAAAGACTAAGCTATTTTTTTTCCAGCCCCAATCCATTTGTATTAATAGTGCCAGTAAAAAGGCCATATAAAAGCCAAATACATGAGCAGACAATAAGGGATTGTATAACACGCCCGATCCGGTGATTCTAGTTCCTAGCTGAGCATTGGCAATGGCATAATGCTGGATTAAAAAATACCCGGCATAAACAGATGCGCCGATACATGCAAGCATTAATGTCTGTATAAACCGCTTGGGGGAATAGGTATAAATACAAACGAATGCCATTATAAATGAAAAAATATACAGTGCGCGTTTTAAGTAGTGCAAGAAACTTCGGTCGGTATCAGACCAAAAAACACTGAAGCAGGCAAAAAGCAGAAAGATAAGCGCAGCTTTAAAAATTGAAGACAATTTAACCGCATAGATTAATCGCCACTCAAATAATAATGTCAGAATCACCGGCGCCAGAATTGCCCAATAAAAAACTGTTTTAAATTCATTACGACCCGTTAAGAAAAACATACCCCAAAAGAAACTTAATGTACCGATTGGGAGTAGGTATAAACTGATGTATCTGGCAATATGTCCTTTTTTTTCTAAAATTAAGTCCATCATCTGTCAAAAGATTAAAGTTAGGTTCCTTAAGGTATTATATCCGTGTAGAAAACATTAATTAATACATTTTAATTTCTAAGTGGTTTTCCCGTAGTCAACATATGCTCCAGGCGAGCCAATGTACTAGGCTGCTTTACCAGGTGTAAGAATGATTTTAATTCCAGACTAAGCAGACAATCTTCAGTAAGGGGTTGGCTAAGGTCCGTATTGCCGCCACTTAATATATCTGCCAAGTGTGATGATATTTCAACATCATACTTGCTTGCTATACCTTGTTTATACAAGTTGTCAGCAGCCATTTTCATGGCAATTTTTGCTGTTTTCCCCGGCAATCGAAACTCAATTGGTTTCGGTGTAATATACTCAGCAACCAGAGAGAGCGCTTTGGATTTGGCGTCGGCCAGCAAACGGTCTTTGTTAATGGTGATGCCGTCTTGTTTGGCAACAAAAAGCATTTCTTTGGCTTCAATCGCCGACTTTGAAACCTTTGCCATAGCAATGGTTTCAAAGGCTGCTGCTAATGGCGGCATGGGGCCTCCTGGGCGCTTGGGGTTCTCCAGTTGTCGGCGTAAAAACTCTTTGCAGCCGCCCCAGGCCGGGACAAGGCCGACACCGACTTCAACCAGCCCCATATAGAGTTCGGCATGGGCTTGAATGGCATCGCAATGCAGCAGAATTTCACAGCCGCCACCCAAGGCTAATCCACTCGGTGCACCAACCACGGGAAAGGGAGCGTATTTAATCGCTTGGTAGGTTTTTTGGCCTGTTTTGACCAGTTCTTCAACCGCTGTCCAGTCCTGTTTATTAATGGCATACATTAGTAAACCCAGGTTTGCCCCGGCGGAGAAATTATCGTCTTCATTATGAATGATTAAGGCATCAAAGTCCTGTTTGACCTTATCCAGGCTCAGTCTGATTAAAGCCATCATGTCCATATCCAGTGTATTCATTTTACTATGGAACTCCAGGCAGGCGACGCCATCACCAATATCCCATAGACTGGCCGACGGATTGGATAACAGTGCCGGCTTTTGAAGTTTAATATCAGCTAACAATAACACGCCGTCTGCTCTAGTAACGGGGTGGTAGTCTTTGTTTAAGTCGATATGGCTCAAACAGCCGTTATCCACTTTATAGATAACTTTGGTATTGTTAAGCAGGTCGGGAATGTTTCGATTTTCTGTCTTAAGCTTGTCAACAAACCAGTCAATGCCAATTCGATCCAATAGTTCAAAAGGACCAAATTTCCAGTTATAACCCAGCTTCATTGCTCTATCGATTGCGACAACATCATCCGCGATTTCCGGAATCAGGCGGGCGGCATAACACAGGGTTTGAGACATGACCTGCCAGGCATATCGACAGCCAGGGTCATTGTTCGACAATAAAGCCTGAAGCCTTTCTGTGGCTGAACCGTCAAAACTAGGAGGCTCCAGTTTACTGCTTTTGCTGTATTGGCCATTCGCTAAATCAATGGACTCCTTAACTTTTTTACCATCGATGTGCTGTAAGCGATAAAACCCGCCTTTGCCTTTTCGTCCGGTATAGCCGTCAGCAATCATTTGTTTTAATAATTCCGGTGATCGATTGATTTGGTGAAAAGCGTCATCGGCTGGTAGTGCCAGTTTGAAACCGGCCAGAATATGAGGAATTAGATCCAGGCCAACCAGGTCGAGTAAGCCAAAAATACCCGTTTTAGGGATGCCGAAAGGGGCCGAGATTGCACCGTCAGCCTGTTCAATCGTGATTTTACGCTCAATGGCCTCCAACAAGCCGCATTGCAACCAAAAAGTGCCGATGCGGTTGGCAATAAAACCGGGGGTATCTTTACAGGTTACGCAGCCTTTTCCCAGCTTGAAATCGGCAAATTGAGTGACTGTTTGCAGCAGTTTTGGATTAATACTTTTATCCGCGACCAGTTCCAACAGGCGCATGTACCGCGGAGGGTTAAAAAAGTGAGTGATCATAAAGCGCTGCTTAAAACTGTCCGGCATTTTTTGGCTCAACAGTGCCAGCGGCAGGGTAGAGGTATTGGATGAAATCAATGCATCGGAACGGCATACGCCGTCAAATAACTGGTACAGGGTCTGTTTGACTTTAAGGTCTTCAATGACAGCTTCGATTACCCAGTCGACTTCGGTCAGATAATCCAAATGATCTTCAATATTGCCGGTAGTAATCAAACGGGCGTTTTTAGGATGCATTAGAGCTGCCGGCTCGGCTTTCAACAACTTTTGCAGGGCAGTTTCGGCAATAATATTGCGGTTGTCAGTATCTTCAGGAACAATGTCGAGCAAATAAACTGGAATGCCGGCATTACTGATATGTGCAGCAATACTTGCTCCCATTACACCGGCACCGACAACGGCTACTTTTTCTATCTTCATCAGATTGCCTCCAGAATCGTTGCAATACCCTGGCCGCCACCGATGCATTGCGTCGCCAGCGCATAGCGTTTGTTTTCACGCTTAAGCAGACTGGCTGCTTTGCCGGTAATGCGGGCACCGGTTGCGCCTAACGGATGGCCCAGTGCTATTGCCCCACCGTCGAGATTAAGTTTTTCTGCGGCAATCGGCATCTCGGCCAGCACGGCTAAAGACTGAACGGCAAAGGCTTCATTCAATTCGACGATATCCATGTCCGCCAGGGTAAGATTGGCTCTTTGTAAGGCTTTGGCAGTAGCTTTGACCGGGCCAATGCCCATAATATCCGGCGCACAGCCGGATATGGCAACAGACGTGATGCGCGCCATTTTTTCCAATCCATGCTGGTCGGCATAGTCTTCACTACAAACCAGAACTGCAGCCGCGCCGTCCGTCATAGGCGAGGATGTGCCGGCCGTTACACTCCCTGTTGCACAGAAAGCAGGCTTTAACGCCGCTAATGCTTCGGCATTGGAATCCGGTCGAATACAGCCGTCTAGTTCAATACGTCCGGCTCGAACTGATTCTATGGCAATAATCTCGTCCGTCAGTTTGCCGCTTTGTTGCGCAGCATAAGCTTTTTGATGGCTGAGCAGGGAAAACGCTTCCTGAGTTTTACGGGTGATCTGGTATTTTTCAGCCAGATTTTCCGCCGTATCACCCATGCTGATATATGCTTCCGGGTAAGATTTATACAGATCCGGGTTTGGCATATAGTTATAGCCCCCCATCGGAATACGGGTCATGGATTCAACTCCGGCGCAGATAAAAACTTCACCGGCATTCATTTGAATGGCGCCGGCGGCATTATGAATGGCTTGCATGGAGGAGCCGCAAAAGCGGTTAATAGTCATACCGCCAATGGAGAGTGGCAGTTTTGCCAGATGAACAACAAGCCGGGCGGGATTAAGACCTTGCTCGCCTTCCGGAAAGGCACATCCCAGGATCAAGTCTTCAATATCGGCAACATTCACCGCTGTTTTTTTGATTAAAGCGCTAACCACCTGGGCCGCAATATCATCGGGTCTGACGCTGACCAGGGCACCTTTATGAGCAAGGGTAAAAGGTGATCTGCAATAACCTGCAATGACTACATTTTTCATGATCAAGTCTCCCAAAGTGCTTAAATAGAAATGATTATTAAGAGGGGGTAGTGGATTTGCGCTGCTTGTTAATATCGTTTAAAAAATCATCAATAACGGTCCAGGTATTATTCGTGTTTTCCATTAAAATACCATGTCGACCGGCATTGATTGTTTTGCATTGTTTATGGCTCGAGCCCAGTTTGCTAAAGATTATTTCAGCGCTGCTATAATCAACGACAGGGTCATTATCGGCAAAGATAACTTGAGTTGGAATGTCGATATCAGGTAATACTTCTTCCATGTCCTGGGTCAGTTTTTTGAGTTCATACAGGCTTTTTATCGGGATGTTGCGATAATTAATTTTAGGATGCTCCGGGTCGTTTTCGATAAATGACTTCACGCCTTTAAACGCTGAGATTCCTTCAACAAATTTATTGCTGCCATGTATGATTGGTACCAGCATCATAGTTTTATCAACAAATTTTAAAGGTACTGCAACGGCAACGACAGCCATAATTTCCTCTTCTTTCGTTGCCGCCATTTTTAACGCCAAGGCTCCACCGGTGGAAAAACCAATCAGTATTGTGCTGTGGCACAGATTATTGAGAATTTTGTAGCCTCTTTGAACTGAGCCATACCAGTCCTGCCAATCTTGTACGCCAAGAGCATAAGGTGATGAGCCGTGGCCTTTGAGACGTATTCCCAGTACGGTGTAACCTTGTAAAGTTAAGTAATCGGCATAGTTTTTTAGCTCTGCCGGACTGGCTAAAAGGCCATGAATCAGCAAAATGCCAATGCCGTTGGCCTTTTTTGGGGTTAACAGGAATGGCCTGGCGTCGGCATTAAAAGTTTCCTGTTGGTTGATATCGTCAAAGCGACGTTTGGAAAAAAAATTCTTTTCCCAGTTCAGTGCACGCAACTCGTCATCAAAGTGCCATTGCGCTAGCTGCCGTTTAGTAATTTTATCAAATTCGGATAATGCTTTAATAACTGTTTGTCGAATGAATGAAATCGGTTCAGCTTCGTTGTAATAGACAATAATCAGGTTTTCCAGGCGAACGCTGTCTATATCATATTCCTTAATCAGTTTGGGTAAAAACTGATAGCAATCTTCATGTTCGATAATCAGCTCATGTTCTATTGCCGAATCTATAAAGTGCCTAAAACGTTTGTTGGTGCCGGCAACTAAATCACTGTAAGCATCAGGGTTTAGCAGGCTGCCGTGTAGATAAATTTGAGTGTTTTTCTGGAGCAGTTTAACGGCAATATACAGTGCAGTATAAAACCGGTATTTCTCTATTTGTAATTGTTTTTGGTCAATAAAATGCATGATCAGCGTTGCTGCCAAATGACTTAAATTTATAGTGACATTCGAGTAAATATCCTGCATATATTGATTACGTGTATCGCGAGCGCTTTTTTTAAAATACGCCCCCAACATTTTTTGTCGCCAATTTTTAGGTGAAGAATGCAAAGAGAAAACTTCTTCCAACGAAGTGAATTCAGACGCGACTAATTCGAGCAAATAGCGATTCCACCAGTGCCAAACCTGATAAGGGTCAACCGGTTTACCCATACGGATATCCATGTCGGTGTCTTTTAACAGAATATTACCTTCAATAATTAACTCCTCAGTCTGCCTATAGCTTAAACCGTCGGCAAATAGTTCAACACCTTGTTGTAATATATTTTCAGATGATCTGATTGGGTAAAAGGTAATATTGGCAGGTACAATCAATGTCGGTCTAAGCGCTGAAACCAATAACTGCTCCAGGCTTCCCAACCCCATGGTCTGTTTCCACTGTTCAAGCTGGTTATAGTCTTTTTTACTGTAGGTGTTTCTCACAGTGGCTTTAAATGCTTCAAGCCCTTGTGCCAGCACCGCAGCACCGGTGTGATGTTTACGCCGTTCACCTTTGATACGCGATAAAATGCTGAATTGGCCTTGTTTATCCATAACCCGACGATCTTTAACCATCCCCCCTTCTGGAAAGATGATTACTTTTCGCCCTTTTAAAATATGTGTCGCCAGCAGGGGAAACAAATTGTGATGATTATGAGGGAAAACGCCAACATGGCTTAAATACCGGGATAATACGTTGTCAGAACGAAAAAATTCCCCGGAGGCTATGGCACAACTGTAGGCACCGGACTCTTCAAAAATCAGAAACTGTGGAATAAAGGTTTCAAAACGTGAAAAGTGGTTAAACAGAAATATATCACCTTGTTTAACCTGTTTTTTGCCATGCAGTTTCAGTTTTACACTGAGCATTTTTTGCAGCGAACGAAACACTTTAACTGATCTGTCATACAGTTCAGTATCAATATCGTACCAATCATCAGGGTAAGAGCGGTCGTCCATTTTTATTATCCTATATGGGTAATAAGCCTTGTTTATTGGAAAAAAAAGTTGGGAGCAAAGTTCATTTTAACTATAGCAGTAAATAACTAATTCAATGTTTATATATGGATCCGTCAAAATTGAACTATCTTTACTAGCAAAGCTTCTTAATTAACATATGCAAAATAAGACAGATGACACAATGACAACAGCAGCACTGGAAGTAGTGGGTCAAGGCAGTAGTGGTGAGATTTTTCTGAAGGGTTGCTGGAGTTTAAGGAATGTTGCAGAAGACCTGCTGTTGCAGAAAAAACTTGTCAAGGTAGGTCAAAATAGCGCTTATACATGGAACTTGTCGCAACTTGAACAGTTGGATGCTGCCGTCGCCTTGATGCTATGGCAGGCATGGGGAGGAAAAATACCGGTAAACAGTCAAATTAAAGCCGAACATCTGTATTTATTTGAACGCTGGTATAAACCGTTCGAGCCTGCCCGGCAAGATGAAAAAATGATTAGAGCGCTGATCATTTATATTGTTCGGTTAGTGGAAAATTTCTTTGATCATATACTTAGCTGGACCGCTTTGTTAGGTAAATTATTTCTGGATTCGTGTTATCTATTTAAACATCCGGGCAAGATTCCCTGGTTGGAAATTGCGCAGACTATTTTTGATGCCGGAGTTCGGGCATTAGGTATAACTGCTTTAGTTGGATTTTTAATCGGCATTGTATTGAGTTATTTGTCTTCACTGCAGCTACAGATATTTGGTGCGGAAATATACATTATTGATATCTTGGGCATGAGCATCATTCGGGAGCTCGGGCCGTTATTGGCGGCAATTCTGGTTGCCGGACGCTCAGGTTCGGCAATGACTGCACAATTAGGTATTATGCGGGTGACCGAAGAATTGGACGCATTGTCGGCCATGGGCATTTCTCATTCATTGCGATTGATTTTTCCTAAAGTTGTCGCGTTAGTTGTCATTTTGCCTTTATTAACCGTATGGACTGACGCGGCAGGACTTTTCGGCGGCATGTTATCGGCTCAAAATATGCTGGATATTAGTTTTCAGCAGTTCTTCTTGCGTTTACCGGATGCGGTGCCACTGGCAAATGTTTTTATTGGTTTGGGTAAGGCGGCAGTCTTTGGTTTGATGATTGCATTAATTGCCTGCCATTATGGGTTCCTTATTAAGCCTAATACGGAAAGTTTAGGTCGTGAAACCACTAATTCAGTCGTCGCATCAATCACTGTAGTGATTATTGTGGATGCGATATTTGCTATATTGACCAGAGACGTAGGTTTGCCATAATGTCCGATCATGTTATACGTGTGGAAAATTTGTGGACTTATCTGGCGGATAAACTGGTTCATCAGGATATTAGTTTTTCGTTGTCCGGCGGTGAGATCCTGGGGCTGGTTGGTGCTTCCGGCTGTGGAAAAACGACATTGTTACGGGAAATTATCGGCCTACAGGCGCCCAGCCGGGGTAATATTTATGTGCTGGGGGAATCGTTACACCGGACAAATTCTGTCCACCAGCAAAAATTACGCAATTACTGTGGCGTGTTATTTCAGAATGGCGCATTGTTCAGTTCGTTAAATGTGTTTGAGAATATTGCCTTTCCATTACTGGAGTTAGGCTTTAAGAATATTGCACAGGTTGAACAGTTGGTTTATATGAAGATAGCCATGGTCGGCTTAAAACCACAAGATGCCTTATTAAAGCCGGCTGAACTGTCCGGAGGTATGAGGAAAAGAGTGGCATTGGCTCGTGCCTTGATACTGGAACCGGGCTTATTATTGCTGGACGAACCAACCTCAGGGCTGGACCCTATTGCCAGCGAGGATTTTGTCAGCTTATTATCAGAACTGTATCAGGAGCTGAAGTTTACCGTGGTTATGGTTACACATGATTTACATGTTTTGCGCGATTTATGTACCCGGATTGCGGTTTTGGCAAATCATCAACTGGCCGCTTATGGTACATTGGATGAGGTGTTAATGTCTCAACATCCCTATGTGAATTCTTTTTTTCAAAATAAAAGGGCAAACCGCGTGTTTAAAGATCACGAGGCTAATCATGTCTAAAGACAAACATGCATTGGTAGCAGGCTTATTTATAATTGTTTTGGTTACAGCAACCGTTATAGCTATCCATTGGATTGGAAATTTTGATCGCGAACGCAATACTTACGTGGTCTCCAGTCGAGGTGTGGTATCCGGCTTAAACCCGGAGTCAACCGTTTTTTATCGGGGCATTGCGGTAGGCAAGGTGATCAAAGTATTTTTTGACCCGAACGATTCCAAAGTCATTCTAATTCCAATAGAAGTGGATACAAATATCAAGCTGACGCAGGATGTCTATGCTACGTTGCGACTCAAAGGCGTTACCGGGCTGACGCAGATAGAATTAAAAAATGCAGGCCATAATGATGAGTTGCTGCCGGTCGGAATAAACTCAGCTCATACCATTCCATTGTTACCCTCAATAACCGACAAATTTATGTTGTCGGGTGAGGATATAATGCATAAGGTTGATCAATTGTTAACCAGTATCAACCGATTATTAACGGAGGAAAACAGTCGTCATATAGTAGGGATTTTAGCTAATCTGAAAGAGGTGTCAGATAGACTGGCCGGTATGCAGGACAGAGCGGATAAAGCTCTGATAGGTTTGCCTGAACTAAGAGCGGATGCTCATAAAACCTTAAACAACATAGAAGGATTGACTTTGGAATTAAGGGCTGAAACTCCCAAAATAGGTGAATTACTCGGTGAACTTAAAGCGACGGTTATACAAGTAAAACGGGTGGCCACTATGCTGGATAATAACCCGCAGGCGTTACTGCTGGGCAAACAGCTGCCGGAACCCGGCCCGGGTGAGCCTGGTTATGAGGCGCCGTGATGAAGGGGATAAGTATTCTGGTGTCATTGTTGACTTTAACTGCTTGTACTTTAATAGCAAGACCGCTGCAGGTAAATTCACATGATTTAGGCCCTGGCGTTCAGCAAAAAAGTAGAGTAACCCCTGGTGCCGGTGTGCTTAAGGTGGATGCGCCCGAATGGCTTTGGGATAATCGAATTCGATATCGTCTGTTGTATTCTGTGCCTACCCGAATCCGGTTTTATTCGCTTGATAATTGGATCGCACCGGTACCGGCTTTGTTGCAACATCATATTATCCTGCCGGAAAAGTTCTCCTGTGTGCTGAATATAAGATTGCTGGATTTTGAACAGCAATTCATGACGGCCAATCAGGCACAGGTTATTTTAAAGCTGTCTTTAAAGTTGCGTTCTAAGGATAACAAAAAACTACTCGGTAAAACCGAACTATCTCTGGACAGAAAATCCGCTCAAGCCGATGCTTTGGGCGCGGTAAACGGTTTTTCTGAACTCACTCAGCAAGCCAATAAAGTCATTCATCAATGGTTGCAGGCTCAAGCCAAGACGGGTTGCCTGAAATTTTAGACCAAATTACTGTGTTTTTCTGTACTGGCTGTTAGGGTATAATCGGCCGGTTCAGACTTATGCTGCCCAGTCTTCTGTCTCATTTTATTTGTTGATTCATAAGAAAAAAAACAAATCTGAAAATAAAAACTAATGTCTGGGCGGTCGAATACTAATTATAACGAGGAGTACACGGTTTATGTGTTGGAGTGGAGAGGCATCGGGCGTATTAGCGGCTGCCGGTTTAACTACTGCGGCTTATGTCGCAATTAAGGGTGAATCAAAAGAACTATGGATTCCATTAACCTATTTTGCGTTAATGGAATTATTGCAGGCGGTCACTTATATCTATATTGATCTATGCGATGACCCCAATAATCAGATACTCACGCTATTTGGTTATCTACATGTGGCCTTCCAGCCATTTTTTGTCAATATGGTGGCGATGTATTTCATTCCTGAAAGCGTCAAAATAAAAATACGCACAACGGTTTATACCATTTGTGCCATCGGTACTGTATCGATGATGATAAAAATGTATCCGTTCGGCTGGGCCGGTTCTTGTAACATTGGTGTGGAAGGTTTTTGCGGACCTTCGATTTGCTCGGTATCTGGCGATTGGCATATAGCATGGCAAATGCCGTTAAATGGCATATTGTCTGACCCGATTGGATGGTTATTTGATTTTGACTGGGGATTGCATGCACTAACCTATATATTAGTGTCTTTTATCTTGCCAACTCTATACGGTTCCTGGCGTTTTGTTGGATTTCATTTTTTAATCGGACCTTTTATTGCGGATATTACTACAACAGATCCGAATGAATTTTCAGCAGTCTGGTGTCTTTTCTCAATTGCCTTGTGCGTATCGGTGATTAAAACTCCGATCAGAAAACATTTACATGTTAAAACATGGCCGTTCTATAACCGGGCGCATAAAATCAGTGACGATTTATAGCTCGCTTTAGCATTTGTTAGTCGCCTGTTGCAGGCGACTAAATTAAAAAGTGTGTTATTTCACCTGTTAAAAGTGTGTTATATAGCTCACTTTTAATATTCAAAAATTATAACTATCTGATATTGTTAATTGCTAAATTAGGCATGTAATTTGCTCAAGGTAAACATTTATACGAATCATTAATCGTTTTTTTGTTTATGGAGGCTGTCATGCTTGCTTGGCAACGACACTTAATTATATTTTCCACCTGTATGGTATTGGTCTTAACCGCCAATACACAGGCCTGGGCCGGCCGGAATGGAAATCGTTGGGACAAAACCCCTGATGCTTTTCAGTTTATCGATCAAACCGGCGTGGCCTTATCTACTCAGGTTAATGCCAATACCATCACAGTATCTGGCATTAACACATCTATTCCGGTATCAATAAGCGGCGGCGAATATTCCATTAATGGCGGGGCTTATACCTCGGCATCCGGTAGCGTAAACAACGGTGCCAGCATTAATGTACGGCAAGTGTCATCCAGTCAATATTCAACTGTAACCCATGCGGTGTTAAATCTAAATGGTCTAACAGACAGTTTTGATGTGACGACATTGGCTAATAGTTCCGACAGCATACCAAATGCATTCAACTTTGTTGACCAGTCCGGTGTACCAATTAACACAACCGTGATATCCGGTGCAATCACTGTTAGCGGCATCAATACCACAACGGCTATTTCCGTTTCCGGCGGCCAGTACTCGATTAACGGCGGCGCATATAGTTCAACCAACGGCAGTGTGAATAATGGCGATAGTGTGACCGTAAAAGTCACGTCATCGGCCAGCTATTCCACCAGCGTAAATTCAACATTAACCATTGGTGGCGTCAGTGATGTGTTCAGCGTGACCACACAAGCAGATCCGACCGACAGTACTCCCGATCCGTTTAGCTTTACCGATCAAACTGATGTTGCACTGAATACAGTGATTACTTCAGATAATATTTTTGTTTCCGGTATTAATACCACAACCGATATTTTCGTGACAGGCGGCGAATATTCAGTAAACGGTGGCGCTTATACTTCTGCAAATGGTTTAGTTAGCAATGGCGATAGTGTGAATGTCAGACAAACTTCTGCCGACACGCAGCTGGTGACTACCGATGCAACGCTAACCATTGGCGGTGTAAGTGATACTTTTAGCGTAACAACTTTATCCGATACACCTTTAACTTTTCAATTACCGGCGCAGTCGCCGGGTAATGCCGGCTTTACCAGCGAGCACTTTGCCGGTTCCGATAATTGTACGATGTGTCACAACAATCTATCCGACGACCAGAATCAAGATATGTCGATCGAAACCGACTGGTCAGCGACAATGATGGCCAATTCGACTCGCGACCCATTCTGGAAAGCTAAAGTGCGTACTGAATTGAATCGTAATCCGCATTTGGCTGATGTTATTAATGACAAGTGTTCGCGTTGTCATGCACCGATGGCAAACTATGAAGCCAAAGTGAATAACGAAACAAAAGGTATTTTGGATAACGGCTTTTTAAACCAGAATCACCCGCGGCATGATGAAGCTATGAACGGTGTCAGCTGTACTTTATGCCATCAGGTCGAAGATGATCCGACTTTGGGTACTTTGGATGGTTTTACCGGTAAATACAATATCAACCCGAATAAGGAGATATACGGGCCGTATGACAATTTGTTCCCGAACCCGATGATAATGAACACAGGCTATACACCCATGTACAGTCTTCATACCAAAGAGTCGGAAATGTGTGCGACCTGTCATAATTTGAAAACACCGTATGTGGATGAGCAGGGTAATGTCTTAAGTACCACGCCTGAGTCTGAGTTCCCGGAACAAATGCCGTACGGCGAATGGCTGAACAGCGATTATGCCGGTACGCAAAGCTGCCAGTCCTGTCATATGAGTCGCAGCAACGGTGTCGCGATCTCCAATCGTCCTATGTGGCTGGGTGCGCGTGACAATTTTGCGGTACATGAGTTTGTCGGTGCGAACAAGTTGATGCTGAATATGTTGAAAGATAACAAACAGCAACTGGGCGTGACATCAAACAACTTTAACGATGTTATCGCAGCGACCGATGTTATCCTGCAAAGTGCAGCCAATATCGAACTGGTGAGCCAATCGCTAAACCAGGGCCAATTGGATTTCACCTTGAAAGTGAACAGTCAAACCGGTCATAAACTGCCCAGCGCCTACCCGTCGCGTCGGGTGATTGTCCATGTCACGGTCACTGATGATCAAAATAATGTGGTGTTCGAGTCCGGTAAAGTCAATGCCGACGGCAGCATTCAAGGTGTTGATGCCGATTCCGATGCTATGGCATTCGAACCGCATTACGAGTTGATTACCTCAGCGGATCAGGTGCAGGTGTATGAGGCTATTATGGGTGACAATAACGATCAGGTCACTTATACCTTATTACGCGGTATGATCTACCTGAAGGACAATCGCTTGTTGCCGAACGGCTTTAACAAAGCAACTGCACCTAGCGATGTCGCAGTTAATGGTGCGGCGTTGAACGATAGCAACTTTATCGGCGGCAGCGATCAAATCAGCTACCAGATTACTGGGCTGGCAGCCGGGGCTTATACTGTCCGTGCTGAACTGGTATACCAAACTCTGGCTTACGGCTTTGCCCGCGACTTGTTCAACGACTCATCGGCTGAAGTTAATGATTTCAAAAAAATGTACAACGAGTCAACCAATAAAGCGTCAGTTATTACCGCTCTGGAGTTTGCTGCACAATAATAAAGGGAGGTTTTAAGTCCTGCAAACGGGAAAGTCTGAACAGGCTTTCCCGTTTTTTGTTTTTCAAGACAATTTCTTTTAAGTCGCCATTTTGATGACAGTTTGGCTTATAATCCTGATTACATGTTACACAACTCTAATTTATATGGGGGGGGTATGAACGGTGATTCGATAAAGAAGGCTTTTAAACTATCGGCTATGTTATTGGCGCATAAAAGTTATCAATCGCTAACCTATGCCGTGATTCATTACTTTAATTCCCTGGATGGTATAGAGTCTGTTGCCTCTTATGAGATTTTCGGTGATGTATCGGATCAGGGGGAGTTTTTAATCAGGCGCTTTCCATTGTCCCTGGATGAGGACTTTAGAGACAACAATACGGATTTATTATTGACGTTACTGAAAAAAAGTCATGGAGGACTGGTCCGTTTTGAAGAAAATGGCCAAAGCTGGATATTTCTGGATAATATTAGCGGTGTGAATCCTCGCCGCACCATACTGCTAAAGGGCTCTGTCTCAAATGCAGATTTAGATATTGTAGAAGGTCTCAATCAAGTCTATTCGGGACAGGTGGCATTATTAGATTCAAAAGAACGCGATTCATTAACTCACCTATCCAATCGACAGACGCTTGAAATGACTCTGAACGATATTATTGTGTTTTTCCGGGGTAAACAGTTTAATAAACTGGATAAAGTCTCCTGGTTGGCTATTTTGGATATAGATCATTTTAAGCTGGTCAATGATACCTATGGTCATTTATATGGCGACGAGGTGTTGGTGCATTTTTCCAACTTAATGGAGAAAAATTTCCGGCATGCGGACTTTCTATTCCGTTATGGTGGGGAAGAGTTTGTTGTGATTATCAATAACTGTAATGAAGAAGGTGCGGTGTTTGCGCTGGATAAATTTAGAAAGATCGTGATGGATTATCAGTTTCCGGCCGGGGATGTCACTGTCAGTATCGGTTACACAAAAATAGACCCGGTTGCGCCGCCTAATCTTTTGATGGAGCAGGCGGACAGAGCGTTGTATCATGCCAAGGATAATGGCCGGAATCAGGTGGTAGCTTATGATGCCCTATCAGTGCATACGCCCAATATAGAAGGCGAAATCGACTTATTTTAAAAAGGCATCGGATATTCGCGACGGATAAGGGCAATCTCCGCTTCAAGTTCGTCCGATAGTGTTAGGTTGATTGAGTCAATATTGGTTTTTAACTGCGCCATATTGGTTGCGCCAATCAGTGTTGATGTCACAAAAGGGCGGCTGTTAACAAATGCCAATGCCATTTGGCAGACATCGACATTATAGCGTTTGGCAAGATCAATATAGCGTTCTATAGCTGCATCCGTAGCTGCCCCCACGCGATGCTCGGGTCGGGTTTCAATGCTTAAACGCGATCCTTCCGGTCGGGCGCCATTTAAATATTTACCGCTGATAAAACCTCGGGTCAGCGGCGACCAAGCCAGCAAACCACAGTCTTCATACAAGGCTATTTCGCTAAGATCAGGCTCGAAGTGACGGCACAGCAGCGAGTATTCGTTCTGAATCGATACCGCACGCGGCAGACTGTGTTGATCGGCCAAATGCAGCCACTTCATCAGGCCCCAGGCGGTTTCATTGGACAGCCCAAAATGACGGATCTTGCCCTCGTTAATCAATTGTTGCAAGGTATGCAGGACTTCCAGGAAATTATCCAGCACGGTCTGTGCATTAGACTTCGGATTGAAATCCCACACTTTACCGAAGTGATAATAATCCCGGTTGGGCCAGTGTAGCTGATACAGGTCTATATAGTCTGTTTGCAAACGTTTAAGGCTGGCTTCAACGGCCAGAAGAATATTTTTTCTATCGATAATATTTTTATTATCTCTGATCCAACTCAAGCCGGGCCCGGCAATCTTGCTGGCCAGAATTATTTTATTGCGATTTTTGCGTGCGGCAAACCAGTTGCCGATAATGGTTTCGGTTGTACCATAGCTTTCGGCACTGGGCGGTATGGCATACATTTCTGCTGTATCGAAAAAATTGATACCTTGTGCCAGTGCATAATCCATCTGTTCAAAGCCTTCGGCTTGGGTGTTTTGCACGCCCCATGTCATGGTGCCAAGGCCAATTGCACTGACCTTTAAATCCGTTCTGCCAAGTTGTTTATATTGCATAGCGATACCGAAAATTTATCTGAAAAACAGTTATACCTGAACAAAGTGTATAGTTGGTTTTGCCTAAATGCCAGCCGATTCAGTCATGAAAAAGCTTAGTAAAAATATTGGAAATTACCTGCTTAATACGTCATTCAATAACGGAAAAGCCCATAGTGCAAAACCGGTAATAGCCAGCAGCCAAATTAAAACAATCACCACAGCGGCTCGACGATTATACGGCAATTCCTGTATCTGTTCGGAGGCCTGGGTCATGCACTCCAACCATATATCTTTTGGAATCAGTCGAATTGCGAACCAAATTCCCAGCGGCAACAGCAATAGATCATCCAGGTAGCCGATAACCGGAATGAAATCCGGAATTAAATCGATAGGGCTTAATGCATAAGCGATAACGATAGCTAAGAAAACTTTCGCCCGCAACGGTACTCGGGCATCCAGCGAAGCCAAATACAGCGCATAAGTAGTGGTTTTAAGGTTATGTAGCCGTTTTTTCCATTCAGCATGATTCATTTTTGCCTATACCCTAACCAGATCGCTCACTACACACATGAGTTAAGGGCTTTGTCATATATAAATCAACTTAGCTGTGATTTAGGGTTAATCCGCCTTGTTTTCCAAATAAGCATCGGGTGTTTCAATATCGGTGCTTTGTCTGTCCAGCGTGCCGACATCGAGAACTGGGGAAGCATCGATATGTTGGGCATCCATCATATGAGCTACGCGCTGCAAAGCAGAAATTATCATGGTTTTTTCCCAATCCTGGAGGTCAGCAAACTGGCGAACAAATTGCTCTTGAAGTGGCATAGGTGCATTTTTCAGGGTTTCAAGAGCCGTTTCTGTCAAATAAGCATGAACCTTTCGTTTGTCTTGTTCCGAGCGTTTGCGATAAATCAAATGACGTTTTTCCAGCCTGTCCAGAATCGTTGTAACAGTCGCCTGGCTAAGGCTTATTTCGTTGGCTAATTCGCCTATGGTGATTTTCTCGTGATCTCTGATGGCCTGCAATAATAAAATTTGCGGAGCTGTTAATCCTGTTGTTTTAGCCAGGTATTTTGAGTGCAGGTCGGTGGCTCTGAATACGCGACGTAGAGCGACTAGAACTTCGTCCATCTGATCCATTTTTGCCTTGGTTGTAAGGTTAAATAGTTTAATTATAAATCTTTTTATTAGTCGTTCCTGTTATTTCTTAATTTATTTAGACCTATAAATAAAATATTATTTAGTGTACTATGTATTAATCTTTTCTTGATTCTCATTACTTTAATGTTTATTAACATTAAAAAGATGGTTTTATAGATTGAAGGGTTAATTTAATTATAGAGTACAAAATATTTGATTGATGACAACTTTACAGGATGAAGTAAGATTTAGACCTCCTTTAGATTCCGATGGTGCATTGGTGCATGATTTAATCAGCCGATGCAGCCCACTTGATTCCAATTCCATGTATTGCAATTTATTGCAATGTGCACATTTTTCCGATACCTGCGTGGCAGCTTTGTCACAGAATCAAATGCTGGGTTTTGTTTCCGGATATTGCATTCCAGGTCGCCCCGATTGTTTGTTTATTTGGCAGGTTGCTGTTGATTCAAAGGCAAGAGGAATGGGATTGGCTAGCAAAATGCTAAGGCATATCCTGGAGCGTCCCCACTGTAGCCGGATTGCTTACCTTGAAACCACGATTACCGAATCAAATCAGGCTTCATGGGCTTTGTTTAACAGTTTGGCTAAGAAATTGGATGCACCGGTAAACACATCTGTGATGTTTGATAAAAACAAGCACTTTAGTGATCTGCATGATACTGAAATGCTTGTGCGTATTGGGCCTTTTAATCAATTTGACTTGAATGTACTGACTGAGAAAAAGGGGTAGTAATGAAAATATTTGAAGAAGTAGAGTCTGAAGTTCAAAGTTATGCGCGTTCATTTCCGCGTATTTTCCATAAAGCCAAAGGCGAATTCTTATACGATGAAGAAGGCAATGAGTACCTGGACTTTCTGGCGGGTGCCGGGACTTTAAATTACGGCCATAATAATCCGTTTTTTAAAGAAAAATTACTGGATTATATTCATGAAGAAGGCATCACTCACGGGCTGGATTTACATACCCGGGCCAAAGGTCAATTTCTTGAGTCATTCAATGAAAAAATCCTTAAACCGAGAAATTTAAATTACGTTATGCAGTTTACCGGGCCGACCGGTACCAATGCGGTCGAGGCCGCCTTGAAACTGGCGCGCAATGTGACCGGGCGGGAAAATATTATTGCATTCACTAATGGTTTTCACGGCGTCAGCCTTGGTTCTTTGGCCGCCACGGGCAATTCTCATCACCGTGGCGCAGCGGGTGTCAGTTTGAATGGTACGACCCGAATGCCATATGACGGTTATCTGGGGGACGATATTGATACTAATGCCTATCTGGATAAAGTCTTGTCGGATTCCAGTAGTGGAGTCGACAAACCCGCTGCCGTGATTGTAGAGACGGTACAGGGGGAAGGCGGCATTAATGCCGCATCATACGAATGGCTGCAAAATCTGGAACAGGTCTGCAGAAAACATGATGTTTTGCTGATTGTTGATGATATTCAGGCCGGATGTGGACGAACAGGGACCTTTTTCAGTTTTGAAGAGGCGGGTATCGAACCGGATATTGTGACTTTGTCAAAATCATTAGGCGGATACGGATTACCATTTGCAGTGGTTTTATTTCGACCTGAATTGGATCTGTGGAAGCCGGGTGAACATAACGGAACCTTCAGGGGCAATAATTTTGCTTTTGTCACCGCTAAAGCCGCCATCGATCATTATTGGTCGGATGATACATTCAGTAAAGAAATCAAGCGTAAAGGGGAATATGTTTCTAAGCGCGTGGAAGCCATTATTGAGCAGTATGGTGAAGGAAACTTTACCTCTCGTGGACGGGGTATGTTTCAGGGTATTAACTGTATTAATGGTGAATTGGCCGGACAAATCACCCGGCATGCGTTTAAGCATGGTTTGATTATTGAGACCAGTGGCGCCGATGATCATGTGGTTAAATTTTTATGTCCGTTAATCATCAGTGATGAGAACCTGAAAAAAGGTCTGGATATTGTTGAGCAGGCGATTAAGAGCGTCTGCGCTAAAGAAGACAGCATTCCTGAAGAAATAGACTACTTCGATGCGGAACATTTGAATAATTAATATAGAAAATTAAGGCTGATTCAGTGATAGTAAGAAATTTACAGGATGCGGAAAAGACAGATCGTCGTATTGTGTCACCGGATAAAAATTGGGAAAGCACTCGTTTACTTTTAAAAAATGACAAAATGGGTTTTTCATTTCATATAACCACCATTTACGCTGGTGCGGAATTTCAAATGCATTACCAGAATCATTTGGAGTCCGTGTATTGCATCAGTGGTGAAGGCGAAGTGGAGACGCTGGCGGATGGGTGTAAATATTCGATAACGCCGGGCACGATTTATATTCTGGATCAACATGACAAGCATATACTGCGTGCAGGCAAGGAAATGAAATTAGCGTGTGTGTTTAATCCGCCGTTAAGCGGGAAGGAAGTTCATAATGCTGAAGGTGCTTATGAATTGGATGCCGAAGCGGTAACCGATTAAGTGTTGTCGGCAAGGTACAAACACATGTTGAGGGAATATTAATCGTACAATGATTATTTCTTTTATGTGTTTTTTGCTGGGCTTTACCGTGATCGGTATTTCTTCAGCCTGGAAAAGTAGGGGCACCCGTCACGATTATTATCTGGCCAGCGGCACAGTCAAACCCTGGCTGGTAGGCTTGTCGGCAGTAGCGACTAATAACAGCGGTTACATGTTTATCGGTGTGATCGGTTACACCTATAGCGTTGGTCTTGCCGCCATCTGGCTGATGTGTGGCTGGATTGCCGGCGATTTTTTAGCGTCTTTATTTGTTCATGCCAGACTTCGGGTTGCAACCTCGATGAGCGACGAGGTCAGTTATGCCGGAGTGCTCAGTAACTGGTCAGGCAGCAACAACCGGTTGTTACAGCGAGTTATCGGTGCTATTTCGTTGCTTTTTTTACTGGCTTACGCCAGTGCCCAGCTGATTGCCGGCAGCAAAGCCTTGCATGTGTTGTTCGAATGGCCTCCCTGGGCCGGAGCGTGCATCGGGGCTTTTTTGGTCATGATTTATTGTTTTGCCGGCGGTATACGTGCTTCAATCTGGACTGATGCTGCGCAGTCATTGGTTATGATAGTGGCGATGGCTGTCTTATTGCTCAGTGCTGTAGCATCAATGGGTGGCGTTGAGATGTCGATAGCACGGATGCAACAGATCAACGGTTTTCTGGATTGGTTTCCCAAAGATTTAGTTTTTCCGGGGTTGGCAGGAAGCGTGTTGTTTGTAATAGGCTGGGTGTTTGCCGGGTTATCGGTTATCGGCCAGCCTCATATCATGGTTCGTTTTATGACGCTGGACGATGTCGATAAAATGTATCAGGCAAGGTTTTGGTATTATCTTTGGTTTATCGGGTTTTACTCACTTGCTACCTGTGTTGGGCTGATTTCCCGAATCTACCTGACCGATGTTGGCGCTTTTGATGCCGAACTGGCGCTGCCGACGATGGCATTGCAACTGCTGCCGCCGGAATTGGTCGGTTTAGTGTTGGCGGGCATTTTTGCCGCCACCATGTCTACGGCTGATTCTTTGTTGTTAAGTTGCTCGGCGGCTGTCACGCATGATCTTTTTCCTCATAAAATAGAAAATACAGTTCTAATTAAATTGACGACCCTATTCGTAACTTTTTGTGCACTGTTATGGGCTTTGTTAAGTAACCAGAGTGTGTTCAGTCTGGTAGTAATGGCTTGGTCAGGGTTGGCCAGTGCTTTTGCTCCATTGTTAATCGTGTTATGTCTGGGCGGTAGACCAAGTCAAACACAATCGATTACAGCCGTAGTTACGGGGTTGGCGGTTGCTTTGCTATGGCGTTACCAAGGCTGGCATCTTGCTACTTATGAAGGTATGGCGGGAATATTGGCTGGACTGCTTATCTTGTTTTTGCCTGTTGTTAATATTAGGTGGCAGCAAATATTGGTAAAAAACTAAAATCCAAATGCTTCCTTAGATAGGGGAAATGTTTTAAGACCTGTCTAAGACTTCTTGTTTTAACCAGAATTATTGAGTCGTATTATTTTATTAAAAATGGATTGCGTGAGCTACCTAATTAATCCGCGCTGAATTGCTCTATGCGGAATTTAGTGTCTGAAAAAAAAATATAGTTTAGTGACATTTAACAAGGAAAGGTTTTCTACGGTCCAATCTCAAAGAATCCAGTTGATTTCCCGGGCTGTTTTTTCGCCGATTATACAGTCACTTAAACTGTCAGCCATACGAGAGTCATTAGCGGATAATGCCAGGCGGCCAGACATGATTTCTGCAAGTTTTTGTGGAAAAAGCGGATTTAGGTCCGGTTCGGCATAGCCGTCTGGGTAGCGTGGTTCATTGTGCTTATTGTACTTATCTGTGGCTCCTAAGGTATGTAGAAACTCATGAGTGATAATGATGTTGTTTTGAGCTTCCTGTTGCTCTGAGGCAAAAGCATGCACAATGGCGATTAGCCCCTTATCCAGGCCGAGTGAGTGTGGTAACGTTCTTCCGGGCCTGGCTTCATGGTAATAAATGATGACGTTGATATTCTGATAGTTATCCGCTTTGGGCAGATTTTGAAAAGCCCAGTAACGTAATTTAAGTCCCCACCAGATAATTGCCAGCACATTCGAATTTAGCTCAGGGTCGCTGGGTGGCGCTTGTAGTAGTTTCTGCTCTAGGCGAGTGAAAGTTGCCTGTTCCATCAATAGTCCATAATTTTCACTTTGTTGTTGTATAAAACGATCAATTTCATCAAATTTTTCCACCTTCAGCTGTTCAATATATTCTTCCACTATTCTGCTGCCGTTATCGCCATTAATGGGGTGAATAATAATACCCAGTGTTGATGTCCATGATCTGGAGGCCAATCTTTGGCTTTTACTGTAAAAGGCGACAAAGGCCAATAAAATCAATAAGAGAGTAATGCGGATAAGTTTGAACATGAATAATTAGGCTTTGATAAAGGGTTAGTAAGGCTGGTAAACGATTCATGAAAATTCTATCACGTCAGCAAAAAACTGAATAAAAAGGGTTGAAATTATAGGGTTATTTTTTATTGGCAATGATTGTATGTAAGTCATTTTATATACTATATGTAAGCAATAACTGACAGCAATTATACCTATTGTAAATTGTTTATAATTTAGACAGTATGTTGGGTAAATTATTAATTATTTAACTTATATAATTTTTTTATAGGGTTGATACTATATCTATATAGGTGGGCTATGAAGCATATTAAATTTTTATTGATAAGTTCGGCGACAATTTTGCTTGGCGGGTGTTTAGAAGAAAAATCCTCCATTAGTCCGAAAATGATGGCTGACGCAGTGCATACTGTGATTGAAGCGGATCGAAGCGCGTATACCAAATATATAGTCAACCGTCTGGTTAATGAAGAAAAAGTGATCAAAGCGACTGAGCATTGGCGTGATGAAAAAACACTTTTATTACCTGCGCAAATGTTTCGTGCCGGCGCCGAAATTGCTGCAGAAAAGCAGGATCAGTTTAGTTATGCCTTGTTGTCACAATGGGCGTTAAATAAGAAAAATCTACCTAAAACAGAAGTTGAAAAAAAAGGTTTACAACAAGTCTCTGAAACCGGTGATGTGTTTTATGGGGAGGAAAGTTTAGGCGACAATAATTTTTTTACTGCGATTTATCCCGATATAGCGGTAGCTGATGCCTGTGTTGAGTGCCATAACAAGCATGAGGATACGGAAAAAACTGATTTTAAAATCGGTGATGTGATGGGCGGGGTTGTGATTAGAATACCTCTCAGTTAATAGGAGTTTTATATAGTTATTATATATATGTTTAATAGGGTTATTTTTTTGTGAAAAATATTATCTAGGAGGTTTTTATATTGGATTGAATATTATTTTTTGGTCTCTTGTTATAAAGATATAAAGCGATAAGAACAATAAATTTATAAAATCGTTTTTAAAGGTGTTTAATTATGCATGGCATGATATTTGGCGAATTAAAGAAATTCGTTGACTCTAATTTGGGTGGGGATAGTTGGGTTACATTGCTTAATAAAGCGGGCCTGGACGAACGTGTCTACATACCTGTAAAAGAATACCCTGATAAGGAAGCTGTGCAATTAGTCATGACAGCCTCTGAAATTACCGGCATTAAAATTCCTGACTTGTTGAGGACATTCGGAAAATATATGGTGCCGGATCTTCTATTGCTGTTCAGACGACAGATTCAGCCGGACTGGAACTTGATGGATTTGTACGCCCAAATTGAGGATACCATCCATAATGTTGTACGCTTGAGAAATCCGGGGGCCAAACCGCCTCAATTACGTGTAGAACGCAAATCACCGGACGAGGTGGTGATATTTTATTCTTCATCTCGAAAAATGTGTGCATTAGGCATAGGGTTGATTCAAGGCATTGCCGAAACTTTTGGTGAATCTGTCGATATTAATGAATCCACCTGTATGCATAAAGGGGATGCCTGTTGCACGATTGCGGTAAAGCTCAATAACCCGATTGGGCTCAGTAAGCCATTTTCGGCGTTGAAAATACAAGGTGAAATTCAACAATGTGCCAATACGGCAATCAAACAAACTATCGGTACGGCTGAAAACCCTCCCTTGGTAATCATTGGTGCCGGGCCGGCGGGAGTGCATGCTGCACGAGAATTTTTACGGTTATCACCTAAAACCAGGCTGATAATGTATGGTTCCGAACCTTGGCAGCCTTATAACCGCGTCAGGCTTTCAGACCTTCTGGCCGGTGAGATTGAATGGGATGAAATTGCCAATGATCTGACCGTGCCGGAAAATAGCGAAGCTTTCGTTAAAATTAACACGCCAATTGTCCAAATCGATAAAGCCAACAAATGTGTTATCGATGTTTATGGTAATCAACAGCCCTATGCAAACTTGATTCTTGCTGTCGGCAGTCGGGCCAGACGTGCTGATGCCAAGGCAAAAACCAGTTTATATGGTGTTTATACCTATCGGGATGTAGATGATGCGCAGGATTTGATGACACATGTCGTGCAAAGTTCTAATACCGTAGTGGTTGGCGGCGGTGTGTTAGGCGTTGAAGTGGCTTTTGCATTAAAGACTCAGAACCCGACCACTGAGGTGACGATCATTCATAAAAATGATCGATTGATCAATAGGCAGTTGGATGAATATGCTTCGGCATTTTTACTTAAGCAAGTCCATAAAGCCGGTATTAAAGTTTACTTTAATTCGGAAATTGATGAATTTATCGGTGACAGCGAAATAAAAAGTTTACGTTTGCGCAATGGCGATTTGGTTTTATGTGACAATCTTGTGTCTTGTGCCGGTATAGTCGCCAATACCAATCTGGCTGCCGATGCTGGCATTGAAACTCGGCGCGGTATTAAGGTTAATAATTACTTACAAACCAGTGATCCATATGTTTATGCGGTGGGTGAGTGTGCTGAGCATATGGGAAAAACCTACGGTTTGATTGGTCCGGGTATTGAACAGGCAAGTGTTGCCGTTAAAAATATACTCTATAACAATGTTGAGGAGTACACCGGCTCGGCTCAATCCATGCGGGTTAAAGTCAAGCATATGCCGGTTTTCTCATTGGAAAAAAATAAATTAAACAAACAAGGGATAAAGCGCCTGATTTTTGAAGATGATCAAGCCGTTAAATTTAGAGAACTTTTACTTAAAAAAGGCCGATTGGTTGGGGCGACAGCATTGGGGGAATGGCCTGAAATAGCCCAGGTACAAGAGGCAATTGATAATAGAATGTATGTCTGGCCCTGGCATCGTTTTTATTTCTCTCGTAAAGGATCGTTATGGCCGGAGTCCGGTTTCACCGATCCAAATGTATGGCCTGACTCAACCATGGTATGTACCTGTGGCGCTGTTACACGTGGTGAAGTGGGTACTGCGATAAAGGAAGGTTGTGATACCGTCTTGAAAATCAGGGAGCGAACCGGTGCAGCATTAGGTTGCGGAACCTGTAAACCAATATTGGCAATGTTAACAGGCTCAAAGTCGGAATCTTTGTCGGCAACACTAACAGGCTCTTTCTTTTTCTGTACTTTACTGGCAGCAGTATTCTCCGCCGGTTTTTTACTGCCACCTTTTTCTATTCCTGCCAGTTTGCAGCAGCGAAGTTTTTTATCTGAACTGTTATTTGATAACGGTTGGCAGCAAGTGAGCGGATATACCGTTTTGGCTTTGATGGCTTTTAGTTTTGTCCTCAGTATTAATAAACGGTGGAAAATGTTGCAATTTGCCAGTTTTTATTTTTGGCGAGTTATGCATGTGCTGTTCCTGTCCTTATCAATAGCGGTACTGTTGATTCATACAAACTTTAGCCTTGGACAAAATTTTAACTTTCAATTTATTATTTTTTACTTTATCACTTTGGCTAGTGGCTTTGTCATAGGAAGTTTAGTTATTCTTGAAGGTGGTTTTTTTGGGGCAATGTTTAGAAACACCCGTACCTACTTAGCCCGATTGCATATTGTCTTGGTTTGGATATTAACCGGACTGTTAGTGAGTCATATCGCTTCCGTATATTATTTTTAACTGGGGCTATCGGATGTTTTTTAAATTGTTGGATTATAGATATACTGGTTTACTGTGTTTGCTGCTGGTTATCGGGTATTTTTCGGTCGAAATGTTTGGTGCTAGCAAACAACGGTTCTTACCGGGGCAGACAACCTCGGCCCATCATCAAGTTGAATTAGCCTGTGAGCTGTGTCATTCTCCGCTGGATGGAGTCAAACAAGAGGTTTGTCTGGATTGTCATGGTGATGCTCTCAAACAAGTATCTGACTCACATGCCGTCAAAGTGTTTAATGACCCAAGGTCTTTTGCCATGCTGGAGAAATTGGACGCTAAACGTTGCGTTACCTGTCATGCCGAACATCTTGGTGAACAATATCAGGATAAGGCGGCATCGGTGCCAGTGGATTTTTGTTTTGCCTGTCATGATGATATCGGTCAAGAGCGAGCCAGCCATAAAGGTTTGTCGCCGGAAGGCTGTAGTGCCTCCGGGTGTCATAATTATCATGATAATACGGCTTTGTATGAAGATTTCGTTAAAAAGCATCTTGACGAGCAAGGTACATTTATTTCAGCTGTTGTACCGTCACGCAATATTGGCACAATCAATCGACAAAAAGTAAAAATCGCAGTTAAAAGCCTGAACTCTGATGATCATGACGGGCGAAGTTTAAAGCAGAATCCAACGCTTATTGGCCAGTGGGCTGACAGTGAACATGCGGCGGCGGGTATAAACTGCAGTCATTGTCATCAGGCAAATAGTAAAATAGCCGGCATGAGAAATATGGAATGGGATGACCGTGTTAGTGAGAAAGTTTGCCAACATTGCCATGATAAAGAGGCGGAGAGATTCTTTCAAGGTAAACATGGTATGCGATTGGCGGCGGGTTTATCACCAATGAAACCGGGGTTAGCCAGAATCCCGATGAACCCTAAAGCCCATGACAAGGAGTTGACGTGTAATAGCTGTCATTCCGCTCATGATTATGAAATGCAAAAAGCTGCTGTCGATAGTTGTCTGACTTGTCATGATGATACTCATAGCAAGGCTTATTTAGAATCACCCCATTATCAGCTGTGGAAGAAGGCATTGTCCGGTGAATTGCCGGCCGGCGCGGGTGTTTCTTGTGCGACCTGCCATTTGCCAAGACTGATTGTAAAGCAGGAGGGAGTAACCAGGGTCCTGGTTGATCACAATCAAAATGCAAATTTACGACCTAATTCCAAAATGATTCGTGATGTTTGCATGCATTGTCATGGCCTGGAATTCTCATTGGCATCATTGGCCGATAGTAATTTGCAGTTAAATAACTATTCCGGTCAGCCCATTAAAAGTCACAAAACGGTTGAAATGGTTCGAAACAGGAAAAAGAAATAAGTCATAAAGATTAAGCCGGTCGTACAATGGTTATCGGAAATGGACTGTGTGTAAAATACTTGTTATTTAAGCGGTATTCGGCCAAACTGAAAATCCATGTTACCGGAGGAAGACAATGATTCGATTGGTTTATATCAGCCAGACGGTTAAGCCGTTTAGTACCGATGAATTAATGGCTTTGCTTAGGGAGTGCCGTCGGGGGAATGCAAAAAAGGATATCTCGGGGGTTTTGCTTTACCATAATGAATGTTTTATTCAGGTTTTGGAAGGTAAGGAAGAAGATGTAAATCAAACCTTTGCTGTCATCAAAAAAGACCCCCGGCATAAAAATATTACCGAGTTAGAAAGAAAATATATAACCGAGCGCCAGTTTAAAGACTGGAATATGGGGTTTGAAGAGTTGAACGACTCGCAATTGAGCCAGTTAAAAATAGAAGGCTTAAGCGATTTCTTTTCCGATCGGCAGGATAAAAGTGTTGATGGAGGCATTAACCAAAGCCTGGTCGGTTCTTTGATGACTTTTTTTAAAGACTCGTATAATCAGCGAAAAACACACGAAGAACTACCCATTAGTGATGATCAGCATGGTGCGCTAGTCTTGTTTCATAAGGCTATCCGAGGTGCGGTGACGGTTTTGGCATTTTTAATGGTGCTGGTTATTTTTCTGGGTGTTGCAGAAGTGGTTTATGTGATTTACCAAAAACTGAGTACACCGCCGTATTTTTTGCTTAGTATTCCAGATATTCTCGCAACTTTTGGCGCTTTTCTTACCGTGCTGATTGCCATTGAAATTTTTCTAAATATCAGTTTGTATCTGCGTAGCGATGTAGTTCCGGTTAAACTGGTCGTTGCCACTGCATTGATGGCTATTTCCCGAAAGGTAATCGTCTTTGATTTTAAAAAGCTGCCGCCGGATTATATCTATGCCAGCGGAGCTGTGGTGTTGGCATTAGGATTAACCTATTGGCTACTGGATAAAAAACATCAGGATAAGTAGCTTAATTAACCAAGTTGTAAGGGAATTTCCACGGCCTTTTGGTCTTTTATTTGATAACCGCGGATTTCCAGTACACCTTTGGTATTTAGTGAAATAATCAGGTACAGAGCATCGGGATAGGCGGCTTGCTGAATATCTAAGGCAGAAGGTACCGCTGGTGCACTGGGATGTGAGTGATAGATGGCAAATAGTTGTTCATCTTTTTCGCGCATGGTTTTCATGGCTGAAATTTGTGCCTGGGGCTCCAGTTGAAAGCGTTGTTGGTGCTGTTGGTCAGTATTGTTGATCGGATAATGGCTGCTGGCAATACCGTTTTTGCTGCCGATAAGTCCGCAAATTTCCTGATCCGGCGATATTTGAGCCAAATGTAACAGTTGATTGGTGATATGGCGTGGTAGTTTAGCTGCTTTCATCGTTATTTTTCTCAGGTTTTTGCTAATTGGCCGTAGCTTGCTCTGGGGTGTCCTGCAAGGTCAGTATAAGTTTGTATGTTCTGATAAGCAAAACGTTGGAATATTTCCTGGACTTGTTGTTGCTGATCATAACCGTGTTCGATTAATAAATGCCCTTTACTTGTTAAATGCTGTCTGGCCAGGTCTGCAATGCAGATAATATCTTTTAAGCCTTGTTGGTCGGCAATGAGAGCACTGTCCGGGTCGAAACGCACATCACCATGTTGCAAATGTGGATCATCAGCCGCAATATAGGGCGGATTACTGATAATAAGGTCAAATTTAATATTAGGAATCCGATCGAACCAGTCGCTCAGGAAAAATTGTACATTCTTTATTTGATGGCTTCTGGCATTTTCCTGGGCAATAACCAATGCTTTTTCGCTTTGGTCGCAAGCCACTACCGAGCAGTTCGGACGCTCAGCGGCCAGGGTGACTGCAATTATGCCGGAGCCGGTGCCTAAATCCAGCAATTTGCAGGCCTGATTAGCCGGAATTAATTCCAGTGCAAGTTCTATTAATAACTCGGTATCAGGTCTGGGAATGAGTACATTCGGGGTGATTTTAAAATCGCGTGACCAGAATTCTTTAAACCCGGTTAAATGAGCGATTGGTGTGCCTTGGGCGCGTTTTTGCAGTAATTTCTCGAATTGATCAAGCTGTTCGTGAGTTAAGTTTTTTTCCGGCCAGGCGCGCAAGTAACTGCGATTTTTGTTTAGTACTTGGCACAGCAGGATTTCAGCATCCAGTGCGGCAGAATCGGACGTCTTGCTCAGTGTAGTGGTTGCCTGTGCCAGTATGGATTCAATTGTTGGCATTAACCTTAATCTTCGCCCAGTTGAGTTAACAGGTCAGCTTGATATTCACTGATTAAGGGCTGAATAACCTGGTCCAGATTGCCCTGCATGATCTCATCCAGCTTATATAGTGTCAGGTTAATGCGGTGATCGGTTAAACGACCTTGCGGGTAGTTATAGGTGCGGATCCGTTCGGAACGATCACCACTGCCGACCTGAAGTTTACGTGTGGCGGATTGTTCGGCCTGATGTTTTTCCTGTTCTGCGGTGAGTAAACGCGATTGCAGTAGGGACATGGCGCGCGCTCTGTTTTTATGCTGCGAGCGTTCATCCTGACATTCAACAACCACACCGGTTGGAATATGTGTGATACGAATTGCCGAGTCTGTTTTGTTAACGTGCTGGCCACCGGCGCCGGAGGCTCTAAAGGTATCAACTTTCAGGTCAGATGGATTGATATCAATTGCATCCACTTCTTCCGCTTCCGGCATGATGGCAACAGTACAGGCTGAGGTATGCACCCGGCCCTGGGTTTCTGTTTCCGGTACTCGCTGCACACGGTGTGCACCGGATTCGAATTTTAACTGAGAGTAAACATCCTGACCCGAGACGCGCATGATGATTTCTTTGTAACCGCCTTTATCGCCATGGCTTTCGCTGATAATTTCAGTCTGCCAGCGTTGTTTTTCAGCATAGCGCTGATACATTCTGGCCAGGTCGCCAGAAAAGATAGCCGCTTCATCACCGCCGGTACCGGCCCGAATTTCCAGATAAATATTACGATTATCATTGGGGTCTTTAGGCAGTAATAAAATTTGCAGCTGTTGCGATAACTTATCTAATTGTTGCTGGGCGGATTTAATTTCTTCTTTGGCCATTTCCTGCATTTCAGGGTCGCTGTCATTGGCCATTTCCCTTGCTGACTCCAGGTCATCATTAGCGCTTTGGTATTGTTTATAGCAGCCAACGATTGGGTTGATTTGCGCATATTCCTGACTTAGGGCGCGAAATTTGTTTTGATTGCCTTGGACTTCAGGTTCGGATAATAATGCGGCGATTTCATCGAAGCGTTCGCTAAGATTTTCGAGTTTTAATTGAATCGATGCTTTCATTGGTTATTGGTTAATTTAAAGATTTCACGGGCAGCGGCAATTAAATCATGGCGCTCATTGATGGCGGCTTCTCTGATTTGGGCGCTGGGCGTGTGGATTAGTTTATTGGTCAGGCTATGAGCTAAAAGATTGAGTGTTTGTTCCGGGTCAGCACCATTTTTTAATTGTTTTAGCGCTTTGTTTAAGGCTTCTTCCCGTACTTTTTCTGCTTGATGGCGATAATCCTTCAGTGTGCTCTGCGCGCCTTGGGAGCGCAGCCAGCTTAGAAAGTGTTCGACTTCTGTGTCGATGATCTCCTCAGCCTGCTCAGCTGCTTGACGGCGTGAATCCATATTCTGGTTGACAGTGTTTTGTAAGTCATCAACGGTATAAAGATAAACATCTCTTAATTGTTCAACTTCGGCTTCAATATCACGCGGAACGGCTAAATCAACCATGAAAATAGGCTTGTGCTTGCGTTTTTTTATTGCACTTTCAACTCGGCCTTTGCCTAATATGGGTAATTGACTGGCGGTGGAAGAAACGACAATATCAGCTTCTGCCAAATGGTTGGGTAATTCCGATAAGGCAATGGCATAGCCATTAAACTGGGTCGCTAAAGCGTGAGCCTTGTCATATGTGCGGTTGGCAATAATAATGCGGCCGATTCCGTGCTGGGTTAAATGTCTGGCGGTGAGTTCAATGGTTTCGCCGGCACCAATTAAAATAGCGGTTTGGTCACTAAGCTTGTCAAATATCTGCTGTGCCAGTTGTACAGCGGCAAAAGCAACGGAAACCGGGCTGGAACCAATAGCCGTATCGGTGCGTACCTTTTTGGCCGTAGAAAAAGTATGCTGAAAAAGTTTACCCAGATGATTGCCTAAAGTACCGGCCTCATGTGCGGCCTGATAAGCAGTTTTCATTTGGCCCAGAATTTGCGGTTCGCCAAGAACCATCGAATCCAATCCGCAGGCAACTCTAAACATATGGCGGATAAGCTGGTTATTGGTGTGGCTGTATAGACACGGTGTCAGCTCTGTAGCGGCAATGTGCCGGTTTTGTGCCACCCAATCGATTAAAATCTCTTCATTTTCAGTGTTAGTCTGGCAGTAAAATTCAGTTCGATTGCAGGTGGAAAGTATTGCTGCTTCGGTGATTTCTTTAACTTGCCAGAGCTCCTTTAAGGAGGATTCCAGTATATCAGCAGGGAATGCCAAACGTTCACGAATAGCAACCGGTGCGGTATTGTAATTGATCCCTATGGCAAGAAGTGTCATGAGTAACGTGCTTAATAAAAAAGAGTGGTTTAGACGGTGGTATTTTAAGGAATAAGCTCATTTTATCCAAATAGAATAAATCATCTATCTGAAATGGGCGCTTTTTCTGCTAATCTATAGGGCATATATTATTCTGAATATGGATAGGAAATGAGTGATGTTTTTTAAAGCAATTGCTGTAGTAATGTTCGTTTTTCTTGTTGGTTGTGCCGGCGTTGAGGAGAATAGAAGCGATCAGTTGCAAGTTGATCAGTTAAACAATGAGGCGGTTGTAAAAAAGAAAGCTGCCAAAGTCGAGCAAAAAACAGCAATTGACAATGATGTTTTGTACATGTTGTTGACTGCTGAACTTGCCGGTCAAAGAAAACAGTATAATGTTGCTTTAGAAGGGTATTTACGCGCGGCAAGACGGGTCAATGATGCTATCATAGCCGAACGTGCGGCCAAGATTGCATTATATGTCAAGGATATGGACAAGGCTGATGAAGCGGTTAATTTGTGGCTGAAACAATCGCCCGACAGTTTGCCGGCAAGGCGAATTGCAACGCTGTCTGCTTTTAGACGTGGTGATAATGTTAAAGCACTGGAGCATTTGAATGTATTGCTTGCCAAGGATCCGGCTGGTTTTGAGAAAGCGTTAATGGAGCTGGTGGGATTTTTAGGCAAAGAAGTACAGCCCAAAGCTATTTATGAACTGATTGCTGAATTATCCAATCAGCATCCTGATAAGGCGGTTTTATATTTTGTTCAGGCTTTGCTTGCTTTACAAATGGAAGACGCGAGTTTGTCTGAGCAAAAAATTCTGAAGGCGATCGAATTACAGCCGGAATGGGATAAAGCTTTAATTTTCCAGGCGCAATTGGCTTTTTATGCCAAACAGGATGAAAAAGCTGAAAGATTATTGCTTGATATCATAGAGAAAAAGCCCGAAAACAAAAAATTAAAAAATATGTTGGCTCAGGTCTATATAAGATCAGCAGATTATGAGCGGGCTGGTGACGTGTATCAAGCGTTATTAAAAGATAATAATGCTGATATGGATGCTCGTTTCGCTCTGGCCTTAGTCAGGATTCAGCAGGAGCAATATAAGCCGGCGGAAGATTTGCTGAGACAATTATTGGAGCAGCCGAACTGGGAGTCTCAGGCTAGTTTTTATTTGGGCAGGCTGGCTGTTCGGACCAATGATCCTGAACAGGCTGTAGCCTGGTTTGACAAGGTTGGACGTGGTGCTTTTGCTTTTGATGCATCAATGGGAGCGGTTTCGGTATTGATGGATAAAGGTCAGATAGATGAGGCTTCCGCGCGATTGAGTAATATGAGGTTGCGTTTTCCACGGCAGGAGTTGCGTATTTTGGTTATGCAGGCCGAATTGTTAAATCAGCAAAAAAAATATCCTGAGGCTTTTGAATTGTTGTCGAAGGCGTTGACAGACACACCTGGACAGAAAGATTTGTTATATGCACGAGCTTTGGTTGCTGAGCACCTGGATCGTTTGGATATTTTAGAGAGTGATTTAACGGAAATTTTAAAAAATCATCCTGACGATGCGAATGCTTTAAACGCGCTGGGCTATACGTTGGCCGATAAAACCGAACGTTATCAGGATGCATTAAAATATCTGCAGCAGGCGCTTAAGCTTAAACCAAATGAACCGGTGATTATAGACAGCTATGGCTGGTTGCAATTTAAGATGGGTAATGTTGAACAGGCGCTCAGCTTTTTGCGGCAGGCTTATTCCGGCCAGCAAGAACCTGAAATTGCTGCGCACTTGATAGAGGTGTTATGGGTGTCGGGTGAAAAGGATGAGGCAAGGCAGTTGTTTGATGAGGTTGTTAAAATCGCCCCTGATGATAAGCATCTAGTCGATATAAAAAAGCGAATATTCGGTTTGCAATAAAAGCCTGATGAAATATTTTATACTTGCCGTCTGCTTGATGTTGTCGGCAGGATGTGCGGTAAATACCGTGCGACCGGCACAGTATACCGGGCAGGGCCGTCAATTTTTATATAATATTGCCAATTGGCAAATGGAAGGTCGATTGGCCATTCACAGTGCCAAAGACTCATGGGTGGCTAATTTAAGCTGGCGGCATCGGAATGGTGAGGAAATCTTGAGTTTGTCCGGTCCATTGGGTCAGGGGGCAATAGAAATTAAGATTTCCGAGCGCTTGTTAAGTATTAATCGAGGGGATGTGGTCGAGCGCTATCTGGATTGGACTGACGAGTTTGTAACGCAACAATTGGGCGTTTATGTGCCGGTTCGTGCGTTGCGTTATTGGGTTATGGGATTGCCTCAGGTCGATGTGAAAGTATTGGCTGAAGAAAATGGCTTTAGCCAGCTAGGGTGGTTGGTGGAGTTCAAGCAAATGCAGTTGGTCGGGGAAAATAACACGTCAATGCCTAGAAAGATTGTTATTGCTAATGACAGCGCGAAATTAAAATTAATTATTAATCAGTGGATATTAAATGACTGATGTGAAAACTAAAGAAATGGATTGGTCGGAGCGGTGGCCTGCGCCGGCAAAATTGAATTTAATGTTACGAATTACAGGGCAAAGAGACGACGGATATCATTTGCTGCAAACAGTATTTCAATTTATTGATTTATGTGATTGGTTGACTTTTCATCCAGTGGTCGATGAAAGGGTCTGTTTATTAAAGCCAATACCTGGCGTGCCGGAAGAAGATGATCTGACCATCAGAGCGGCTCGGTTACTCAAAGCTGAAACTGGATGTGTGGCGGGTGTTTGCATTGAGGTGGAAAAAAATCTACCTATGGGTGGCGGCATTGGTGGGGGTAGTTCCGATGCAGCAACAACATTGGTTGCCTTAAATCACTTGTGGGGCTTAGGGTTGTCGACAGAAAGATTAATGCAGCTGGGCTTATCATTAGGAGCGGACGTGCCAATTTTTGTCTTTGGCTATGCTGCTTGGGCTGAAGGTGTAGGTGAGCAATTGCAGCGGTTGAGCATGCCGGAAAGGTGGGTGGTTTTGTTAAAACCGGATTGCCATGTCGATACAAAAGAAATTTTTTCAGCAAATGATTTGACAAGGGATAGTAAATCAATCAAAATAGCAGACTTTATTGCAGGGCAGCATGATAATGACTGTTTAGCGGTAGTGCGAAAGCTGTATAAGCCGGTAGATGAAGCGTTGGAAGATTTGTCCGAATTTGCGCAAGCAAGACTCACTGGGACGGGTGCATGTGTATTCGCTGAGTTTGATTCCGAACAGGAAGCAAGTAAAGCCTATACGGCACTTGAAGGTAAGTGGCAAACATATTTGGTGCGCTCGTTGGTTGAGTCTCCTTTATATGCTAAATTGCGCTAGGCATTGCAAGTTTCATAAAAAATTGGGCCGTCGCCAAGCGGTAAGGCACGGGGTTTTGATCTCCGCATACCCAGGTTCGAATCCTGGCGGCCCAGCCATTTATCACTATTAGATTCTGTTTCAGGGGTTCCTGTATGAGTGATAACACCTCGTTGATGGTGTTTTCCGGTAATGCCAATTTGGCTTTGTCCGAAGGGATTGTTAGAAAACTGAACGTGCCTCTTGGTATGGCAACTGTCGGTCGTTTTAGTGACGGTGAGCTGGCTGTTGAAATTGAAGAGAATGTGCGTGGCAAGGATGTCTTTGTGGTTCAGCCCACATGTTCGCCAGCAAATGAAAATTTGATGGAGTTGCTGGTGATGATTGATGCGTTAAAACGTGCGTCGGCAGCTCGGATTACGGCGGTAATGCCTTATTACGGCTATGCGCGGCAGGATAGAAGATCGCGCTCTGCCAGGGTGCCGATAACAGCAAAACTAGTGGCCAAGATGATTGGTCAGGCAGGGGCTGATCGGGCTTTAACGGTTGATTTGCATGCTGATCAGATACAGGGTTTTTTTGATATACCTGTCGATAATGTGTATGCCTCACCTATATTGTTGGGTGATGTATGGCGACAAAAATATGAAGATTTGATTGTTGTGTCACCTGATGTTGGTGGGGTGGTCAGGGCAAGGGCGCTAGCTAAACGCTTAGGTGATGCCGATTTGGCAATTATTGATAAGCGACGTCCTAAAGCAAATGTTGCAGAAATTATGCATATCATTGGTGATGTTAATGGCAGAACCTGTGTTATGATTGATGATCTTGTTGATACGGCGGGTACGTTGTGTCATGCGGCAACCGCTCTTAAAAAGAAAGGGGCTGTTAAGGTTGTTGCGTATTGTACTCATGCGGTTCTTTCGGGTGCGGCAATGAGTAATATAGCTGGTTCGGATCTGGATGAGTTGGTGGTGACTGATACAATACCATTGAGTCAGGATGCGATTAATTTAGGAAAGATTAGGCAGCTAAGTGTTGCTGAAATGCTTGCTGAAACAATAAGGCGAATAGCGGTGGAAGAATCGGTAAGTTCGCTTTATGTTGATTAGTTGAATATAGTTTGTGTGCCTTATATTTGCGCACTTTGGAGATTAAGATGTCTAGCGTATTTGAGTTTGTTGCAGAAAGCCGTAGTCAATCGGGTTCGGCATCAGCCAAAAAAATTCGTCGTGAAGGCAAAGTGCCTGCGGTTATTTATGGTGGTGGTGAGTCTGTTGAATTGGTTGCAATTGCAAGCAATGAGGTAGATAAAAGCCTGATGCACGAAGCTGTTTATTCGCATGTGTTAGACATAAAGGTAGATGGTAGAACTGAAAAAGCAATTTTAAAAGATGTTCAGCGTCATCCGGCCAAGTCTCAAGTGCTGCACATGGATTTTTTACGTGTCAGTGAAAAAGATAAAGTTAAAGTGCATGTGCCGCTTCATTTTGTAAATGAGAGTTCATCGGTAGGTGCAAAGAAAGGTGGTGTGGTAACGCATAGCTTGGTTGATGTGGAAGTGACATGTTTGCCAGGAAGCTTGCCTGAGTTTATTGAAGTTGATTTGGCTGGGCTTGATTTAGGGCAGTCGTTGCATCTTTCTGAATTAGCGTTACCTGCTGGGGTGTCGGTAGTTGCTCTGGCTCAGGGCGCGGATCATGATTTGCCTGTAGTTTCTATCGTTGCGTCTAAAGGTTCTAAATCGGATGCTGGGTCAGAAGAAGGTGAAGCGGAAGCAGATACCGAATAAAGCTAGATGATTAAGCTGGTTGTTGGTCTGGGTAATCCGGGCCAGCAGTATGTTAAAACCAGGCATAATGCTGGTTTTTGGTTTGTGGATGAGTTGGTAAGCGGTTCCTGGCAGAAAAGTGCTAAGTTTCACGGGGATATTGCCGAAAAATTTTTTTTGGCAAATAAGGTTTTGTTTTTAAAGCCGACAACATTCATGAATCGTAGTGGGCAGGCGGTTGGAGAAATGGCTCGCTATTACAATATTGAACCGAATCAAATTCTCATCGTTCATGATGAATTGGATTTTGAGGTGGGCATGGCAAAGCTGAAGCAAGGTGGTGGTCATGCCGGGCATAATGGTTTAAAAGATATTATAGCTCATCTTGGTTCAAAGGATTTTTTCAGGTTAAGGATTGGGATTGATCGGCCTCGCATGGGTGTATCAGTTTCAGACTATGTTTTGTCCGCTCCTTCGAAGGATGAGCGTGAGCGGATTCAGGGCGCAATAGATGTGTTCTGTGCTAACTTTAGTCAGCTTGTATCTGGTGATGTAGCAAGTGTAATGAATAAATTACACGCTTAAAGTTTGCAGTAATTAAAAAAGTTTTTATAAGCGCAAATAGTTGTTGACAGGATTTTAATTTTCTAGGATACTTGTTGACTTTCCGGTATCGGAGGGGTTCCCGAGTGGCCAAAGGGATCAGACTGTAAATCTGACGGCTCAGCCTTCGGAGGTTCGAATCCTCCCCCCTCCACCATCAGTTGTAAAAAAAGGCGTGCGGGTGTAGTTCAATGGTAGAACTCCAGCCTTCCAAGCTGATTACGTGGGTTCGATTCCCATCACCCGCTCCATTTCCGGTATTGATATTTCAGGCTCATATAGCTCAGTAGGTAGAGCACTTCCTTGGTAAGGAAGAGGTCACCGGTTCAAATCCGGTTATGAGCTCCATATAAAGATTTGTTAACGCAGGTGTACTTTTAAGATGGCCAAAGAAAAATTTGAACGCTCGAAACCGCATGTAAACGTAGGTACAATCGGGCACGTTGATCACGGTAAAACAACGCTAACAGCGGCATTAACAAAAGTAATGGCGGAATTGCGTGGTGGTGAAGCGAAAGCTTTTGATCAAATTGATAACGCACCTGAAGAACGTGAGCGTGGTATTACCATTGCGACTTCACACGTAGAGTACGAATCAGAAACCCGTCACTATGCACACGTAGACTGCCCAGGTCACGCTGACTA
>JBNLBS010000011.1:0-130002 GCA_050303415.1 Methylococcaceae bacterium
CGTGGGGATGAACCGATTAGATGCAGGCGGTACCGTTGTCGATGTATGGATTCCCCACACCCGTGGGGATGAACCGCGAGTGCCAATAGTGGGTGTGACCGTACCACCGGATTCCCCACACCCGTGGGGATGAACCGGCTTAGTGGACGTGGTAACCGAAGAAATTGCCGGATTCCCCACACCCGTGGGGATGAACCGCACTGCAACACAAACTAAAACGCGATGGCTGGCGGATTCCCCACACCCGTGGGGATGAACCGATTTCGGAGAACCCGGAGAACATGAGAAATGGCGGATTCCCCACACCCGTGGGGATGAACCGAAAAACCGAGTGATAGCATAAAGCGATTGATTTGGATTCCCCACACCCGTGGGGATGAACCGTTCAGTGGTTATTTGTTCGGTATCCGCTGATAGGATTCCCCACACCCGTGGGGATGAACCGTAAAAACTGAGATGGCGTAATCAGACTATTGAGGATTCCCCACACCCGTGGGGATGAACCGTTAACACCGGATCGCCCATTCTAACGAGTGGGGGATTCCCCACACCCGTGGGGATGAACCGTTTCTCCAATAAGGCAACTCTTCCTTGAGCTCGGATTCCCCACACCCGTGGGGATGAACCGTCGCTGAATTATTCGGTAACGACATCGGCGCGGGATTCCCCACACCCGTGGGGATGAACCGCCATGTTTATTCCTTATATATAGTTGGTCTATGGATTCCCCACACCCGTGGGGATGAACCGCCATTCTATAATTTGTATACTTATACTATTTAGGATTCCCCACACCCGTGGGGATGAACCGTAAGAAAAGTACCGAAAGACTGGCAGCACCCTGGATTCCCCACACCCGTGGGGATGAACCGTTATTTTAATAGTCTCTTTAAACCCGATCCCGGGATTCCCCACACCCGTGGGGATGAACCTAAATGGAACTGGCACATCGACACCATTTGCGCGGATTCCCCACACCCGTGGGGATGAACCGCATTAGGATCTGGTAATCAGACTAGTAATGAAGGATTCCCCACACCCGTGGGGATGAACCGGTGATGGCATGGCAAAACCGAGCGGCGGCTTACGGATTCCCCACACCCGTGGGGATGAACCGTTATTCAAAACCAGAGCATGATGAGTCAGTCCGGATTCCCCACACCCGTGGGGATGAACCGAACAAATAAATGTTCCATAGTCTGGTGTAGGTGGATTCCCCACACCCGTGGGGATGAACCGGATGAACAACTTTGCTAGCCCCTTCAAAACTGGGATTCCCCACACCCGTGGGGATGAACCGTCGCTAGAGATGTTCACGTTGTTCACTGGGACGGATTCCCCACACCCGTGGGGATGAACCCAAACCGGTTGAGTTTTGCCTAATCTTTCTCGCGGATTCCCCACACCCGTGGGGATGAACCGATACAAAAACAGTTGAACTAATTAATACAGCAGGATTCCCCACACCCGTGGGGATGAACCGCCGCTATAAAATATCGTCCAGCCAGCGTGAAAGGATTCCCCACACCCGTGGGGATGAACCGTCGTTGCAAACGGTAATGAGGAGATTGATAAGGGATTCCCCACACCCGTGGGGATGAACCGTTAGTTACAGGATTACACCCGGATAAACATAAGGATTCCCCACACCCGTGGGGATGAACCGATGTAAAATAAAGTTGACATATGATTTAACTAGGATTCCCCACACCCGTGGGGATGAACCGCTTATATTCTGCATTCATTTCGGCCGCGAGCTGGATTCCCCACACCCGTGGGGATGAACCGATAACCTTTTTCACTCGATCTTCAGTAGTCATGGATTCCCCACACCCGTGGGGATGAACCGCAGCGGCTAGGGGTTGGAGCAAAAGACAATCTGGATTCCCCACACCCGTGGGGATGAACCGTGTGATCCATTGGAAATGTTTGCTAAGGCTAAGGATTCCCCACACCCGTGGGGATGAACCGTAAATGCCCTCGCCCTCAGTTAGTGTAATCGTGGATTCCCCACACCCGTGGGGATGAACCGTGTTGCTAGGCACGTACAACGGAAACAATTGGGGATTCCCCACACCCGTGGGGATGAACCGTTTACCATCACTAGATAAACCATTATGTCCATGGATTCCCCACACCCGTGGGGATGAACCGTGTAGACACCAAAGACGGCTGGGATTATGAAAGGATTCCCCACACCCGTGGGGATGAACCGTATCGAGTGCGTATAAAACACTTTCAGCAGTGGGATTCCCCACACCCGTGGGGATGAACCGTCGATAAATTGGATGAAAAATATAATTCATCTGGATTTCCCACACCCGTGGGGATGAACCGCATGAACGCATCGTGCCGATTAATTCTGTCGCTGGATTCCCCACACCCGTGGGGATGAACCGGCGAGTGGGTGGGGTATGCTATCAGAGATGGAGGATTCCCCACACCCGTGGGGATGAACCGTGGTTATAAGGTTGGCACGCTATCGCGTAACCGGATTCCCCACACCCGTGGGGATGAACCATGAGATAAATCTCCGGTCATTATTTTATGGTTGAATTCTCCAGAACCGTGGGATAAACCAACTGGTGGTAAAGATTTAAAGATTGGGTGTTATTGAGCCTTAGAAATTTTTGCTAGAATCAATTGCTGCAATAAATTCTTTTTTTTCACCGGCTTATGCGTATTAAACATTTTTTTTCAGTCTTTGTGTTGGTTTTGGTGGTGGTCATCAGTGTTGTTTTCGGTTTGCTGACGGCTTCCTTGCCGGTGACTGATGGTGAAATGACTCTGGCCGGTTTAACTTCTAAAGTGACTGTTGATAGTGATGAACTGGGTAATCCTTCTATAGTTGCGGATAGTCGGGTTGATGCTTTTCGTACCTTGGGTTTTTTACATGCGCGTGATCGCTTGTTTCAAATGGAGTTGATGCGCCGTAAAAGTGCCGGGCGTTTGGCCGAGCTGTTTGGGGATTCTGTGGTAAAGCTTGATCGTAAACAGCGCGGTTATCAATTTTCCAGAACGGCCAGGCAAATTGTCAGTGATTTGCCTGCTCAGCAGCGGAAAGTTTTACAGGCTTATATTGCGGGTGTTAATGCCTATATTGAGCAGGCCAGTGTTTTGGCGCCGGAATTTCTGGTTTTACAACACCAGCCGGAACGCTGGCGGGAAGAGGACAGTATTCTGGTGGTTTTGGGCATGTTTCAAATGCTTAACGGTCAGGAGCAGGATGAGCGCATGCTCAGTGTAATGGAGAAGGCGCTGCCGGCTGATTTGGTCAAGTTTTTAACGCCCGATACGGATATTTACAGTCGGACATTGTTTGGTGGTTCGTCTGCCCGTCGTTTTAGTCGCCATATTTCGTCGGATGTTTTTGCTTCTTTGCCTGCGGTTGATTATGTTGCTCAGTATGGCGTTGATGCGGAAAGCGTTGTGGCCGGGTCGAATAATTGGGTGGTGGCGGGCAGTAAAACAGCCGATGGCCGTGCCATGGTGGCAAACGATATGCATTTGGGTTTAAGTGTTCCCAATGTCTGGTATCGTGCTTCTTTACGTTATCAAAAAAGCCATATTTATGGCGTAACCTTGCCGGGGGTGCCGGGCATTGTTGTGGGCGGCAATGATTATGTGGCCTGGGGGTTTACCAATGTCACGGCAGATCTGGTTGATTTAATCCGTTTGCAGCTTAATCCGGATAATCCTGAACAATATCGTACAGAACAAGGCTGGCAGGTATTTATCGAGCATCAGGAAATTATTCACGTTAAGGGTGCGCCAGATGTTGAATTTACCTTGCGAGAGACTGTTTGGGGGCCGGTTTCGGAGCATCTGTTGCTGGGCAACCCGGTGGTGGTTAAATGGATCGCTTTGGAACGCTATGCGGTGGATTTGGGTTTGCTGGAGATGGATAGGGTTTCCAGTACCGGGCAGGCGATTGAGTTGATGAATAATGTTGGCGCACCGCCGCAAAATGTGGTGATCGCTGACCGGGACGGACATATCGGCTGGACGTATATGGGGCGTTTTCCGAATCGCGTCGGTTTTGACGGCCTGGTCAGCCGTTCCTGGGCGAACGGTGAACGGGGCTGGCAGGGATTTATCCCGCCAGAGGACTTACCGCGTTTGTTGGACCCGCCGCAGGGGTTTATTGTTACCGCCAATAATCGTACTTTAGGCAGTGATTATCCTTATGTTATCGGACATAACTGGTCATTAGGCTATCGGGCGTTTCGAATTGCGGAACTGCTTTCCGGGCGGTCCGATCTGACTGAACAGGATATGTTATCCATTCAACTGGATACCCGTGGCGGGGTGTATGATTTTTATCGCCAGTTGGCGCTGGAGGAACTGAGTCAGGTTCGGGACAAAGATCCTGTGTTACAGGAGGTTGAACAAACACTGCAGGCATGGGAAGGTTATATGCACAGCACCAGTATAGGCGCGGCGTTTTTAAGCGAATTCAGGTATCAGTTAGCCAAGGAGGTTTTTGCCAAAGTGGTGGCGGCCGGGCAAAGCTATGATCCGGCATTCAGGTATGCCTGGCGGGAAATGGAAACGCCGTTACGCCTGTTGTTGACACAGCGGCCTACAGGTCTATTGAGGGCTCGTTTTAACGATGATTGGAAAGCCTTTGTTGTAGAAACTTTGCGGCATACCGCGCAATTATTGCATCGTCGGTACCCTGAGGTAAGGTTGACTAAATTAACCTGGGGACAGGCGCATCCGATCTCATTGCGGCATCCTTTCAGCAGTCAGTCACCGCTTTTGGCCCGGCTGTTGGATATGCCGGTTTTTGAAGCTGATGGCTGTGCCGGCATGTGTGTAAAGGTTATGGGGAATAAATTTAGTGCAAGTGAGCGTTTGGTGCTTTCGCCCTTATATCCGCAGGATGCGCTTTTTCATATGCCGGGCGGGCAATCCGGCCATCCGTTTTCAGAGCATTACCGCGACCAACAGGAATTATGGCAAAAGGGCCTTGCAACGCCTTTGCACTCAAAAAGTTCGTTACAGACATTGTATTTTTTACCTGATAATAGTTAACCGGTTCTTGATAATGGTTTAATTGGACTGCGGCTTTCTTTGGCCTGGTAAAAATTTGCTGCCGGCAGTTTATTGATCGTGCCTGTGGCGGCTCTGGTATACTCCGGGTTCATTAATAAGGGTCGGTACATTATGTCTGGTGATGGTTTTGCTTCACTCCCAATTTCTAAGGCGCAAATCGCCAATCTGGATTCATTGGGTTATACGATAATGACGCCGATTCAGGCGCAGGGTCTGCCTTATGTTCTGCAAGGCAGGGATTTAATTGCGCAGGCTAAAACGGGTAGCGGTAAAACCGCGACTTTTGGTATCGGTCTTTTAAACCTGATTAATCCGCGCTTTTTTGGCGTGCAGGGACTGATTCTGTGCCCAACTCGCGAGCTGGCGGATCAGGTGGGTAAAGAGCTTAGAAAGCTGGCTCGTACGATTCCGAATGTTAAGCTGGTACTGTTGTGCGGGGGTAAGCCTTTTGCCGCTCAAAAGGCATCCCTTGAGTATGGGGCGCATATTGTTGTCGGTACGCCCGGGCGTATTCAGGATCATTTAAACCGGGGGACTTTGCTGCTTGATGGCTTAAAAACGCTGGTTTTGGATGAGGCCGACAGGATGCTGGATATGGGATTTGCCGAGGTGATGCAGGATATTATCGGGCGGGCGCCCAAGGAACGGCAGACGCTGTTGTTTTCGGCGACTTATCCTGATGCTATTCAGCAGATGTGTCATTCGGTTTTGAATGATCCGGTAACGGTATCGGTTGATGCGGAGCATAAGGATGATTTGATCGAACAGGTTTTTTATCAGGTTGATAAATCGGCACGTTTTGATGGTTTGCTGGCGCTGTTTGAGCATTATCAACCGAGTTCAACCGTTGTATTTTGCCATACTAAGAAGCAGTGCAACGAGGTGGCAACGTTTTTACATGATCACCGGGTTGAGGCATTGGCGATTCATGGTGATTTGGAACAGCGTGAGCGCGATCAGGTATTGGTCCAGTTTGCCAATAACAGTTGTTCGGTTTTGGTTGCCACGGATGTGGCGGCACGCGGTTTGGATATTAAATCATTGCAGGCGGTGATAAATTTTGAGTTGCCGCGTGAGCCTGAGGTTTATGTGCACAGGATAGGCCGGACCGGCCGTGCCGGGGAAAAGGGGCTGGCGCTCAGTCTTTTTACAGAAAATGAACGATTCAGGCTTGATGCTATTGACGGGCTTCAAAATAAAACCGGTGTCTATGGCGATATTAAGTCGTTGTCACATCAGGCGGGATTTTTCCTGCAATCACCTATGATTACGGTTCAGCTTGATGTCGGGCGTAGAAATAAGATTCGGCCCGGTGATCTTTTGGGCGCTTTAACCGGTGATGCCGGGTTGACCGGAAGCCAAATTGGTAAGATTGATATTTTTGATGGTTTTAGCTTTGTCGCCATTGAGCGGGCTGCCGCGGCTAAGGTTTTGAGCTATTTTGCTCAGGGCAAGGTCAAGGGGCGGAATGTTCGGGCGCGTAAAATCGGTTGAATTAAACGTGACTGCGGTTTGTGTTTTGCATGGCTATTGATGCAAAGCACAAACCGGCATATCAAGAGTGTTTATAGATATGAACAGCAGTAATCGGTTGGCGTTTGGATACGAAGGGAGAATTTTTCGTTAGCCGGGACTTCAAAAGACTGTCCGCCGCTGATGCTCTGCCACTGATCTTCGCCGGGCAGTAATATTTCCAGTTCACCGGCCAGGATTTCCATTAATTCCTTGCAGTCAGTGCCGAAGGTGTATTCGCCCGGCAACATAAAGCCTAAGGTTTTTTTTGTGCCGTCGGCAAATTTTACTGTGCGGCTGGATACCTTGCCGTCAAAATAAACATTGGCTTTTTTTATAACGGTTACATTGTTGAATTCTGTCATGTTTTTCCTTGTAAAAGTTATTTAAGGTTATCAAAAATCAGTGTGAAGTTTTAATCTTTTGCCTGATGCTTTCTGCTGCGTCTGGATGTGGAGCTAATGCGTTTTTTGCTTTTGGCGCGTTTTTTCGCCTGAACAACCTCACCCATGCTGGTAATGTTTAATGCCTGACCGGCGACCCGGACTTTTTTCAAGGTCATAAACAGTTCTTTCGGCATGCCGCTGGGCAGCTCGACAGTACTGTAATTTTCCTGAATATCAATTTTGGCGATGTGGTCGCCATCCAGACCGGTTTCATTGGCAATGGCGCCGACGATATTGCCGGGTTTAACGCCGTGACTGTGGCCAACCTCTATGCGGAATGATTCCATTTCAATCTGGCTGCCGGAGCTGTCTGATCTGCGTCTTTCCTTTCTATCTCTGCCGGGACGACGATCAGCATGGTCATGGTCTCGCTCCGGTCTGCTTTTTGGGCTTTGCTTGGGCTGTTTTTTCAGTAATAACGGTGTATCACCTTGCAGTAGTTTGGATAATGCCGCAGCAATTTCAACACCAGAAACATCGTGTTCCTGCTGATATTGTTCAATTAACTGGGTGTAGAAACTGAGTTCTTCCTGGGCCAGTGTATCGGTAATGCGCTGTTTGAATTTCGCAACCCGTTTGTTGTTGATAAGCTCGGTTGAAGGCAGTTCCATGACTTCAACTTTTTGTTTGGTTGCGCGTTCTATGTTGCTGAGCAATCTTCTTTCACGTGGCGACACAAAAAGAATTGCATCACCGGTACGTCCGGCACGACCGGTACGACCGATTCTGTGGACATAAGCTTCGGTATCATAAGGGATGTCGTAGTTGACAACGTGGCTGATACGTTCGACATCCAGTCCGCGAGCTGCAACATCGGTGGCAATCAGGATGTCCAGTTTGCCGTTTTTCAGGTGGGTGATAGTACGTTCACGCAAGGCCTGTGACATGTCGCCGTTAATCGCAGAAGCGGCATAACCGCGTGCTTCGAGTTTTTCTGATAATTCCACTGTGGCGGTTTTGGTGCGCACGAAAATAATCATGCCATCAAATGTTTCCGATTCCAGTATGCGGGTCAAAGCGTCCAGTTTATGTGTGCCGCTGACTAACCAGTAGCGCTGACGAATGGTGTCGGCGGTGGTGGTTTTTACCTTGATGGTGACTTCAGCCGGGTTGTTTAGGTGATTTTTGGCGATTTTGCGAATCACAGACGGCATGGTGGCGGAAAACAGCGCAATTTGTCTTTGTGCCGGTGTTTGTTCCAAGACCCATTCGACATCGTCGATAAAACCCATGCGTAGCATTTCGTCGGCTTCATCCAGAACCAGGCACTCCAGGGCGTCCAGTTTTAAGGTGCCTTTGCGCATGTGATCCATAACCCGACCAGGGGTGCCGACAATAACATGTGCGCCGCGTTTCAGCTGGCGCAATTGTGTGCTGTATTCCTGCCCGCCGTAGATTGGCAGTACATGGAAGCCTTTTATCTGGCTGGCATAACGTTGAAATGCCTCGGCCACCTGGATGGCAAGTTCGCGTGTCGGCGCCAGTACAAGTACCTGAGGCTCTGCTTTTTTAATGTTGATACGTGTTAATAGTGGTAAGGCAAACGCTGCGGTTTTACCTGTTCCGGTTTGTGCCTGACCCAGAACGTCTCGTCCGTCCAAAAGGTATGGGATGATTTCAGCCTGGATGGGTGATGGGGTTTCATAGCCCACTTCATCAAGTGCTTTAAGCACGGGTTTACTTAGGTTGAGGCTTTGAAATGTGGTTATGGGCGTCGAGTTGTCTGACATTAATAATGTTACCTGATCAAGAGGGGAAGTAGGTCGGGGATTGAAGCAGAGGAGTCTCCGAATAACCCATTATTATATGCTAAATAATCATTGTATGCATCTATTTATCTGTTTTTGAATAAATTTTGACTGATTTATCGTTATGTTAAGATTTTTAAACCCTCTTTTACTGCTGCCTGGCGGATAAAAAACTATTTTAATTTATCTATTTGATTTTATGATTAAAATAAAGATTGTATTAGCTGATTTCCGGATTTTACCCAGACACAAATGGATGGCTTGAAATGTTTATAAAATTATCAGGCTGGGTTTTATCTATTTGCTTGTTATAATAGTCCTTTTATTTGTATTAATTTGCTCGAGAGATTTGCATGATTCAAGGTAGTATCGTCGCGTTAGTTACCCCAATGAATGATAACGGTGCTGTGGACAAGGAGAGTTTAAAGCGACTGGTTGAGTTTCATATTGAACAGGGTACAGACTCAATTGTAGCGGTAGGCACAACCGGAGAGTCGGCTACTTTGAATGAAGATGAGCACTGTGATGTCATTAAGTCTATCGTAGACTATGCCGGCGGCAGAATCCCGATTATCGCCGGAACCGGGGCTAATTCTACATCCGAGGCGATTACCCTGACTAAGCTGGCCAAGCAGGTTGGTGCTGATGCCTGTCTATTGGTGACGCCTTATTATAATAAGCCGACACAGGAAGGTTTGTATCTGCACTTTAAAGCTATCGCCGAGGCGGTTGATATTCCGCAGATTTTATATAATGTCCCAGGGCGTACCGCTTGTGATATGTTGCCTGAGACTATCGGCCGTCTGTCTAAGATTAAAAACATTGTCGGTGTCAAAGAAGCGACCGGTGAGCTGGACAGGGTTAAGCGGATTCGTGATTTAACCGGTGATGATTTTGCTATCTATACCGGCGATGATGCAACCAGTTGTGAATTTTGTCTGCTGGGTGGCAACGGCAGTATTACCGTGACTGGTAATGTTGCGCCCCGATTGGTACATGAAATGATTACAGCAGCTATGCAGGGTGATAGGGCGACGGCTGAACAGATTGATAAGAAATTGGCGGCCTTGCATAATCAGTTGTTTATTCAGTCTAATCCGATCCCGGTCAAATGGGCAATGGCTAAGATGGGGTTGATGGGTGAAGGGATTCGTTTACCTTTAACCTGGTTAACTGAAGATTGTTATTCGGCAGTTGAATCAGCAATGCGTCAAGCAGAGGTTATTTGATACTCAATGAAGTTAATTGTTGCATTCATTTGTGTGCTTGTTTCCATTACCGGCTGTAGTCGGGTAAAGAGCTATTTTCCTGATAAAGAGAAAGATTATCAGTTTAGTAGTGAAATTCCGCCTTTGGCAATTCCTGGCGATTTGCAAAGCGATAAGGTGGATATGACTGATCCGGTTGAGGCCGCTGTTCAGCCTCAAGTGAGTCCGGAGTTACCTGTCGAGATGCCTGTTCAGCCTGAATCAAGTCCGGATATACCTGTCCGGGCTCCTGTTCCGGCTGGGGTGGAACCTAGTCTGCCGGTGGCATTATCCGGCAGGAAGGCACAGTTGCTTACCTATCAATCAGGTGTGGCATATATACATTTGTCCGATACTTTTGAGCGGGGCTGGTTGCTGGTTAGTCGTGCTATCAGTCACCAGTCGCTTGAGGTGATTGAAAGGAATCGTGAGCAAAACTACTTTTCTGTTTTGTATGATCCGGATGCTAAGCCTATTTCGGATGGTGCTTTGGTGGATGAATTATTTTTCTTTCTGGGCATGAGGGAAAGTCATGAGAAAGAATATCATATACGTTTGGTGCCCAGTGGCGGTGGAGCGGATGTTATTGTGGAGGATAAGTATAATAATCCGTTGGCGCATGGGCCAGGCATAATTTTGTTACAGGCTATTGCTGAAAAAATCAATACTGATCAGGATGATTAGTTAGGATTGTATGTTTTATGCGCATGGTACGGTTAAAATTTGTACTTTAATGCTCTCGCCTGATGGGGGGTGCTCGGAGTTTTTAATTGGCCATGGCTGTAGGAAGGTTGTTTCCAAATTAGGTGATAACTTAATCTGTCAACGTTTTCATGATGTTATGGAAGCGAATATTGTTAACTCTTCATATTTGTTAATCACATGTTAAAAATCCCTGGTGCTTCTGCGCTTTCTGACTTTCGTGTTAAAAAACTGTTGGCTGAAGTTAAAGCTATTGATAACGGTGTAAATGCCATATCGGCTCGATTTATTCACTTTGTTGATGCGGATCAATCGCTTGCTGAAAATGATAACTTAATTTTGCAGCGCCTTTTGTCTTACGGTGCGACTGATCATGATGTTGAGGTTCAGGGGGAAAAACTGCTGGTGGTGCCGCGGGCCGGTACTATTTCACCCTGGTCCAGTAAAGCATCCGAAATTGCCGAACGTTGTGGTTTAACCTCGGTTAAGCGTATTGAGCGCGGTATTGAATATACTTTGCAGTCGGATTCAGCATTGTCTGACGACAGTAAACGCAGGATCAGTGCCTTATTGCATGATCGTATGACACAGTCGGTATTGGATCAGGAAGTCGATCCGGCATTGTTTGAACACCATGAACCCAAGCCTTTGCAGACGGTGGCAATTATTGAGCAGGGGCGTGATGCCTTGGTGCAGGCTAATAAAACGCTGGGCTTGGCGTTATCTGATGACGAAATTGATTACCTGACTGAAAGCTTTCAAAAACTGGGCCGCAATCCGGCTGATGTCGAGTTGATGATGTTTGCCCAGGCCAACTCCGAACACTGTCGACATAAGATTTTTAATGCCCAGTGGACCATCGATGGAGAGGCGCAGTCCGATACTTTGTTCGGCATGATTCGTAATACCGCGAAGCAAAGTCCGGAAGGTATTTTATCGGCGTATAGTGATAACTCTTCGGTGATGGAAGGCTCGAAAACCGATGTCTTTATTCGTAATGCCCAGACCGGTGAATATGCTTATGTCGATGAAGAGGCGCATATTTTAATGAAGGTGGAAACACACAATCATCCGACGGCTATTTCGCCTCATCCAGGCGCGGCAACCGGTTCCGGGGGTGAAATTCGTGATGAAGGTGCAACCGGACGTGGTTCGATGACCAAAGCCGGTTTAACCGGTTTTACCGTTTCCCATCTTAAAATTCCTGGTTTTGAGCAGCCCTGGGAAGATGATTTCGGTAAGCCGGAACGCATTGCCTCGGCACTGGATATTATGCTGGAAGGTCCGATCGGCGGTGCGGCATTTAATAATGAGTTCGGCCGTCCCAATATCGCCGGTTATTTCCGTAGTTTTGAACAGACCGCTCCGGGCGGTAAAGACAATCACCTGACCGGTTACCATAAGCCGATTATGATTGCCGGTGGTATGGGTAATATCCGTCCCATGCTGGTGGAAAAAAATCCAATACCGGCGGGTTCTTTGATTATTATTCTGGGCGGGCCGGCCATGTTGATCGGCCTGGGCGGCGGTGCGGCATCTTCGCAAACATCGGGAGAAAGTTCTGCGGAGCTGGATTTTGCGTCGGTACAGCGGGAAAATCCTGAAATGGAGCGTCGTTGTCAGGAAGTGATTAATCATTGTAATTCTTTGGGTGAAAATACGCCGATTATTTCCATTCATGATATTGGTGCCGGTGGTTTATCCAATGCGGTGCCGGAAATTATTCATGATTGTGATCGTGGCGGTCGTTTTGAGCTGCGCAAGGTGCAAAATGCCGATCCGGGTATGTCGCCCATGCAGATCTGGTGTAATGAGGCGCAGGAACGTTATGTGGTTGCCATTAAACCCGAATCCTTGGCGTTGTTTGAATCCTTTTGTCAGCGGGAGCATTGTCTGTACGCGGTGATCGGTGAAGCGACGGAAGAGGAACACTTGCTGCTGAATGATGAACTGCTGGGCGATAAGCCGGTTGATATTCCGATGTCGTTATTATTCGGCAAGCCGCCAAAAATGCATCGTAAGGTAAGTCATGCGCAGCCGGCTCTGCAAACTCTGAATTTTAAAGGTGTCGTGGTTAATGATGCGGTAGACAGGGTATTGTCTTTTCCGGCTGTGGCGGATAAAAGCTTTTTAATCCATATCGGCGACCGTTCGGTTACCGGTTTGGTGGCGCGTGACCAAATGGTCGGTCCCTGGCAGGTGCCGGTTGCTGATGTTGCGGTGACTGCGTCCGGATTTCATGCCTTGACCGGTGAAGCGATGGCAATGGGGGAAAGAACGCCGATTGCTGTTATCGATGCACCGGCATCCGGACGTATAGCGATTGCCGAATCGTTAACCAATTTGGCGGCCGCGCGTATTGAATCGCTTAGCAAAGTGAAAATTTCTGCTAACTGGATGGCGGCGGCCGGCGCCGAAGGTGAAGATGCGGCGTTGTTTGATACCGTTAAAACGGTGGGTATGGAGTTATGTCCAAAGCTGGGTATTGCCATTCCTGTCGGTAAGGACTCCCTGTCAATGAAAACCGTGTGGCAGGAAGACGGTCATGAAAAAACCATGACTTCGCCTTTATCCTTGATCATTTCGTCTTTTGCACCGGTACTTGATGTCAGTAAAACCCTGACACCGCAATTAAAGCAGGAAGACAGTGCATTAATTTTAATTGATCTGGGTGCCGGTAAAAACCGTTTAGGCGGCTCGGTACTGGCTCAAGTATATAAGCAGATGGGGAATGAGTGTCCTGATCTGGATGATGCGGATCAGTTTATTGCCTTTTTTAATGCCATTCAAAACCTGAACCAACAAGGCAAATTGCTGGCTTATCATGACCGTTCGGATGGCGGCTTGCTGGCCACGGTGGCGGAAATGATGTTTGCCGGTCGTATGGGGGCTAATCTAGAGCTGGGATTTTTAGGCGACGATGTGCTGGGAGTATTGTTTAATGAAGAACTGGGTGCGGTATTGCAGGTACGTGAATCGGACTGTGCGGAGATTATTGCCTATCTGAATGCGGCCGGTTTAAAACGCAACACCCATGTTATCGGTAAGGTGATCAAAGAGCAGCAGCTGACCGTTACTTTTTCCGGTGAAACCGTGTATTCGGCTGAACGCGCTCAATTGCAGCAAATCTGGTCTGAGGTTAGCTTCCGCATGCAGGCATTGAGGGATAATCCGGACTGTGCCAAACAGCAGTTTGATCGCATAGCGGATAATAATGATACGGGCTTAAGAGTCCAGTTAAGTTTTGATGTGAATGATAATGTCGCCGCACCGTTTGCCGCGATAAGACCCAAAGTGGCTATCTTGCGTGAACAGGGTGTTAATGGCCATGTCGAAATGGCGGCGGCATTTGACCGTGCCGGTTTTACCGCAATCGATGTCCATATGACGGATATTATTCAAGGGCGAGTCAGTCTTAAAGATTTTACCGGTCTGGCGGCCTGTGGCGGTTTTTCTTATGGTGATGTTTTGGGTGCCGGTGGCGGCTGGGCCAAATCCATACTGTTCAATCCTCGTGCCAGAGATGAGTTTGAAGCATTTTTCAAGCGCGAAGATACTTTCGGTTTAGGCGTCTGTAATGGTTGTCAGATGATGTCCGGCTTAAAGGAATTGATTCCGGGGGCAGAACACTGGCCGCGTTTTGTGCGCAATAACTCCGAACAGTTTGAAGCCCGTGTGGCAATGGTTAAGGTTGAGCGGTCGCCGTCAATTCTGTTAAACGGGATGGCGGGTTCATTGATGCCGGTTGTGGTGGCACATGGTGAAGGTAAGGCCGAGTTTTCTGCCGGCAATGCAGACCAGGCTCTGGTGGCGTTGAGCTACGTTGATAATTATGGCCGGGTAACAGAGGATTTTCCTATGAACCCCAACGGCTCACCGAAGGGTATTACCGGCCTGACTACAACCGACGGCCGTTTTACCATTATGATGCCGCATCCTGAGCGGTGTTTTAGGACCATTCAGAATTCCTGGTATCCTGAGGATTGGTCGGAAGACGGAGCCTGGATGAGAATGTTCAGAAATGCCCGGGTTTGGGTTGGTTAAGCGATAGTTTGTCAACGAGGATACATGGGTTTTGTTCCGTGTATTCTCTTAACAAACGTTCATTCTGTGGTCTCTTAAAATTACGTCGTTCATTGGTTTAAAGAAACGTAAACATTGACGCTCTACCCGCTGGCTTTGTCTTTAGCGTTTTCCAGCTGGTCAACAATGGTATCTTCAAATTCCAAATAGTCCGTTTCGCTAAACCCTATGTAGTTAAGTACCGCTTTGGAATCTCTTTGCCATTCCTGTTCAACAGCCGGGTCTTTACGGTAAACACTGGTATATGTGTAGTTGATATTGATGGCTATTTTTAATAGCGCGATCATCGATAGAACACTGTTGTCTTCACCAATTTGTTCGATCAGTTTTTCAAATTCCCGATGATGGGCCAGTATGGCTTTACAAATATCATTAGGCAGAAACCATTTTTTGGCTAGAGCTGCGCCGGCCTGGGCGTGACTGATTCCGTATTGTTCAATTTCGAGTATATTTAGAGGACGTGTATCATTATTCGCCGAATACAAAAATTGATTGTAATCCTTCAGAGAATTCATTAACACCGGAATACCGCAATCATGAAAGAGTCCAACGGTATACGCGTCGTCCCGGTCGACTAAAGGTGTACTAGCAGTCAAATCCGCACAAATGTGAGCAATGGTTTCGGCGGTATCCCAAAACCTGCCAAGAGAAGATGTTTGGCTGTCAATGGAACGGGCCGCGACAGAGCGAATCAGTATCTGGATTTTTTTGATGCCTAACAGATTAATGGCCTGTGGAATTGAGCTGGTTTTGTTTCTTAAGCCATAGTAAGGGGAATTGATTACCTGAAGAATTTGTCCTGAAATACCCACATCCCCGCAGATTATTTCTGCAATAAAATCGAGATTGGGATATTCGTTTTTACATTCCTCGGTAATTTTAACTAGTACCGTAGGCCGGGGAGGAATATTAATCTCATTTAATAAGGCAGAAACATTCTTAGGCATGATTTTTATTGATATTTTTAATGTCTGGAATTTTTCGTTTTCTTTAGTTTAGATTGTTTTATAAAAAATACTGAGATTGACGATACTTATCGGTTGAGTTTAACCTATTAGATTAAATTAAAATATAGTTTTGAACATAACGGCATTATGAAAGGTTTGGATTATGAAAAAATATATAAAATCGGGTGTGTTTGCATTTGCTTTGCTATCGGTAACATTTAATTTAATGGCCGAGGAAAAAAAAGAAAATAGTGCAGGTATGGGCGAATATAAAGACTGGCGCTTATTCTCGGTATCGCATCGGGAAGACAATAATTCAATGCGGGTAATATTAGGTAACTATAAAACTATAAAAGCCGCTAGGGCGGGTAAAACCCAGCCATGGCCTGATGGCGTAATATTCGCCAAAGTTATCTGGAAAGAAAGCCGGCATCCAAATTGGGCGCAGGCTATCGTGCCGGGCGAATTCAAGGCTGCCGAAGCCATGATCAAAGACAGCAAAAAATTTGCCAGTACGGGAGGGTGGGGCTTTGCTCACTGGCAAGGGAAAAAACTTGTAATGCATGATAAGGAAACATCTGATAAGTGTTTTGCTTGTCATACAATAATGAAAGATAAAGATTATGTGTTTAACGGTTACGTTTTAAAATAGTTTTATCCGATGTTGTGATTAAATTAAGAGAGCATATTATGAGGCGTGTTAAAAAATAAGTTGATGTCATCATTTTTTAGTGATAGCCTTATTACCGAGTAATTTACTTGGTTTTATTATTCTTGACATTTTGTTATTTGCTCTCCCTTCTGTAGTGTTTTTAGCCCGCTGGATGCGGGCTTTTTTTTGCTAATGGAAAATAGTTTGTTTAGAAACCAAATGAGTTCATTGTTGTCATTAGATCCGGGTTGCAGTGTTTTATTGTTTTTTCAATTAGGCGCCAGTAAAACATACTGATATGATAATCGGCTGAAATTTATTTTTAGGGTACGATGCAAGAACAACAACTAATTTTTCAAGCGACCGATTTGGCTTGTTTTCGGGATGACCGATTGCTGTTTGAATCATTAAATTTTCAGTTAAAATCAGGTCAGGTTTTGTTATTGGAAGGCAAAAATGGCAGCGGTAAAACCTCGTTATTAAGAATTTTGTGCGGATTTCGCGAACCGGATGAAGGTAGTATCAGTTGGGATGGTCAGGCTTTAGACGATAGTGATTTCTACGCCAATGTCGCTTACGTCGGCCATTTGGATGGAATTAAAAAGGAATTAACCGTGCTGGAGAATTTAAAAATGTCCCTGGCGCTGAGTCGGCCAGGATCTTATTCCATAGATCTGGCACTCGAAAAAGTTCATCTGTCCGGTTACGATGATGTATTGGTACAGTCTTTATCGGCCGGACAAAAACGCCGCTTGTCTCTTGCCCGCTTGTTGATTACTTATAATCATTTGTGGATTCTTGACGAACCATTCACTTCGCTGGACAGGGAAGGCATCAAGGTGATTGAAACCTTAATGCAAGAACATGTCAACCGGGGCGGTATGATTATTTTAACCTCGCATCATGATATTGTCTTGCCGCAAGTTGATGTTAAAACCATAAACCTTTCCTAATGTCTGTTAGTCGTGCTTTTTTAGCCGTTATTCGGCGAGATTTAATTTTGGCTTTTCGTCGTCGGGCCGAGATGGCGAATCCGGTTTTATTTTTTGTGCTGGTTATTACCTTGTTCCCATTAGGCATTGGCGCACAGCCCAAATTATTACAGGCTATGGCTCCGGGGGTTGTTTGGGTCTCTGCCTTGTTGGCGGCTATGTTGTCGTTGGATGGCCTGTTTCGTTCAGATTTTGAAGACGGATCTTTGGAACAAATGCTGCTGAGTTCGCAACCGGTATCGGTGCTTATTCTGGCCAAGGTTACTGCACATTGGCTGGTCACCGGCTTACCTTTATTATTGATTGCGCCGTTACTGGCGGTATTTTTGGGAATGCCGACGCATTCAGTTGGGGTTTTGTTAATAACCTTATTATTGGGTACGCCGGTATTAAGTCTGATTGGTGCCATAGGTGTGGCCTTAACCGTCGGCTTAAGGCGTGGTGGGATGATTTTGTCTCTGTTGGTGTTACCTTTATATGTGCCGGTGTTAATTTTTGCCAGTAATGCGGTAGAAATGGCCGGTAGCGGTTTACCGGTGGATGCGCAAATCAATATTCTGGCGGCTATATTACTCATGGCTGTAGTGTTAACACCCTGGCCGACAGCCTCCGCACTTAAAATGAGTATTCAATAATAGTTTTAATGTATATTAGTATATTCTTAAATTCGTACAATGGTTTTTGTAAAATATGAAGATTATTCCAGCGCCGATTAGTCGATTTTTTCATCGTATGGCCTCGCCGCCTATTTTTTATCGATTTAGCGAACGTTTAATGCCGTGGTTGGTGATTATTTTCTTGTTGTTGACCGTATCCGGATTATATGGCGGTTTAGTTATGGCGCCTGCCGATTATCAACAGGGAGATAGTTACCGGATTATCTATATTCATGTACCGGCGGCCTGGATGTCGTTGTTTATTTATGTGGTGATGGCATTGGCCGGGGCCATTGGCATTATCTGGCGGATAAAACTGGCCGAAGTAGTGATGATCAGCAGTGCGCCGATAGGCGCCAGTTTCACCTTTATCGCTTTGGTGACCGGTTCCCTGTGGGGCAAACCGATGTGGGGCACCTGGTGGGTGTGGGATGCCCGTTTAACCTCGGAATTGATCTTGCTGTTTTTATATCTGGGTGTGATCAGTCTTTATGGGGCGATAGAAGACAAGCGTACAGCGTCCCGAGCTGTTGCTATTCTGGCTTTAGTCGGGGTGGTTAATATTCCTATTATTCATTATTCGGTGGAATGGTGGAATACTTTGCACCAAGGACCAACAGTTACCAAGATGGATAAACCGTCTATTCATATCAGTATGTTAATTCCTTTACTGGAAATGGCATTTGCATTCAAATTTTATTATGCCATTGTCATGTTACAGGCGGCACGAACGGAATTATTAAAACGTGAGCGTACGGCCCAGTGGGTCAAAGCTTTGGCGGAGGGTGAATCATGAACTGGTCGGAATTTTTTGCCATGGGCGGCTACGCCTTTTATGTCTGGACTTCTTATGGCATCGCCCTGGTAGTGTTATTGCTGAATGTGATAATACCTGTGGTTCAGCGTAAACAGTTTTTAAGACAGTTATTAATGAAACAAAAACGGGCTGGCAAATGAAACCGGTAAGAAAACAACGATTAACCCTGATTTTATTGATGATTGCCGGGGTGGGGCTGGCAATTACCTTTGCACTCAAGGCATTTAACGAAAATTTAATGTACTTTTTTTCCACCAGCGATGTGGTGGCGGGTAAAGCGCCGGATAATGCCTTATTCAGGTTGGGCGGTATGGTGGTTAAAGGTAGTGTGGAACGGCCGAATGACGGCATGATGGTACGATTCAAATTGACCGATTTCAGCAAAGATGTCATTGTCGAATATACCGGTATTTTGCCGGATTTATTTAGAGAAGGTCAGGGCATAGTCTCTAAAGGCCGGTTGAATGAAAAAGGTGTGTTTATTGCTGAAGAAGTGTTGGCCAAGCATGATGAAAATTATATGCCGCCGGAAGTGGCCGATAGTTTAAAACACAATCCTGACAAGAAGGGAAAATAATAATGATTGCGGAGTTAGGCCACTTTTCCCTGATTTTAGCCCTATGTATGGCCATTATACTAGGTGTTTTGCCTATTTTTGGCGCATCAAGAAATATTGCCGGCTGGGTCGCCGTGGCTAGACCGGCTGCTTATGGGCAATTGCTCTTTATGCTGATAGCCTATGGCTGTTTAACTTATGCTTTTTTACTCCATGACTTTTCCGTGGCCTATGTCGCCCACAACTCCAACACCGCCTTGCCGGTGCTATATTTAATTTCTGGCGTTTGGGGAGCACATGAAGGCTCTTTATTATTATGGGCTTTAACCTTGTCCGGCTGGATTGGGCTGGTGGCTTTTTTCAGCAAATCTATTCCACAAACCACCATCGCCAGGGTATTAGGCGTGATGGGGTTGGTTAGTATCGGGTTTATCTTATTCTTATTGTTAACCTCCAATCCGTTTATACGATTGTTCCCGATACCGTTGGAAGGGCGGGATTTGAATCCTTTATTACAGGATCCCGGTTTGGCAATTCATCCACCTATGCTCTATATGGGGTATGTCGGTTTTTCTGTTGCTTTTGCCTTTTCCATAGCGGCCTTATTGGAAGGGCGGCTGGATTCGGCTTGGGCCCGATGGTCCAGACCGTGGACCAATATCGCCTGGATGTTTTTAACCGTAGGCATTGCCTTGGGCAGTTGGTGGGCGTATTACGAATTGGGCTGGGGCGGCTGGTGGTTTTGGGACCCGGTTGAAAACGCCTCGTTTATGCCCTGGTTGGTGGGTACTGCGTTGATTCATTCCCTGGCCGCCAGTGAAAAGCGTGGCGCGTTTAAAACCTGGACGGTATTGTTGGCAATTTTTGCCTTTTCTTTAAGTTTGTTGGGTACCTTTCTGGTGCGTTCCGGGGTGTTAACCTCAGTTCATGCTTTCGCCACCGATCCGGCGCGTGGTTTGTTTATTCTGATATTTTTAGCCTTGGTTGTAGGCGGATCATTGCTGCTGTATGCCATTAGAGCACCTTATGTCAAAAGTAGCGCCCGTTTTGAGCTGGTATCGCGGGAATCGGCATTATTACTGAATAATATATTGCTGGTGGTAACGGCGGCCAGTATTTTAATCGGAACTTTGTATCCCTTAGTGATTGATGCGTTGGGCTTGGGTAAAATTTCAGTTGGCCCGCCTTACTTTAATGCCATCTTTATTCCGTTAATGGCTCCGTTGGCGGTATTGGTCGGTTTGGGTATGCTGCTGCGCTGGAAAAAAGATGATATTAAAACTTTGTTGTTACGCTTGCGTTGGTTAATTTTGGCGTGTTTGGCGGTGGCATTGCTGGTGCCGTTAATCATGCCGTTTTATGATTTTCGTGCCGTGTTTGGGGTATTCTTAGCCTTGTGGACAGCGGCGGTCACTGTTTTGGCATTATCAGATCGAATCGGCCGGCCGGGTTTCTGCATGGCACGATTAAAGACCATTCCACTGGCTTTTTACGGCATGACTGTAGCTCACTTGGGTATTTCCGTATTTGTAATTGGTATTACCTTTACCTCAATTTATAGTGTGGAAAAAGATGTCCGTATGGCACCGGGAGAAAAACTGGATATGTCCGGCTATATCTTTGAATTTCACGGCGTTAAAAGGACACCAGGCGTTAATTATGTAGCTGAACAGGGTTTTCTAACGGTTACTCATAAGGGCGAGCAAATAGCCAGGCTGGAACCCCAAAAAAGGGTTTATCGTGTACAAAAAATGCCGATGACCGAAGCGGCGATAGATGCCGGTTTGTTTAAGGATTTATTTGTGGCGTTGGGTGAGCCTTTAGGTAACAAAGGTGCCTGGAGTTTACGGGTATATTATAAAGCCTTTATTCGCTGGATCTGGCTGGGTGCGTTGTTTATGGCGGCAGGTGGCTTACTGGCGGCATGTGACCGGCGCTATCGAAAGCTGAATAAACAACAGGGAGTGGACAATGTTTAAATTTATTCTGCCATTGATTGTTTTTATCGTGATTTCAGTTTTTCTGGCCATCGGTCTGGGACTTGATCCGCGAGAGATTCCATCACCGTTAATCGATAAACCGGCACCGGAATTTTCCCTGCCCAATTTACATAATCCAAAACAAATACTGACCAATGCGGATTTTAAAGGTCAGGTATGGTTGTTAAATGTCTGGGCTTCCTGGTGTGTATCCTGTCGTTCTGAACATCCGGTATTGAATCAGCTGGCACAAAAAAAACAAGTGCCTATTATTGGTTTGAATTATAAGGATGACCCTACTGCGGCCCAAAGCTGGCTACAGCAGTTAGGTAATCCTTATACCTTAAGCCTGGTTGATATGGAAGGTGAAGCCGGGATCGATTGGGGTGTTTATGGGGTGCCGGAAACCTTTGTCATTGATAAGCATGGTCTAGTCAGGCATAAATTTACCGGGCCGGTGACGGTTAAATCAATACAGGAAATATTGTTACCTTTGGTTAAAAAGCTACAGGCAGAATCATGAAAAGAAGTTTGCTGATATTCAGTTTGTTATATTTTTTCCTTAGCTCGGTTTATGCCATTGAATACAAATCCTTTGCCGACGAACAACAGGAAACAACATATAACGAATTGATCGACGAATTACGCTGCCTGGTCTGTCAAAATCAAACCATTGCCGATTCCAATGCCGATCTGGCAAAAGACTTGCGGCAAAAAGTTTATCTGATGTTGCAGCAGGGTAAAAGTCGTCAGCAGATTATTGATTTTATGACTCAACGCTATGGCGATTTTGTCCTGTACAACCCGCCTTTTAAAGCAAAAACCAGCCTGTTGTGGCTGGCACCGGTGGTGTTTTTAATGCTCGGTATATTGGTTTTGGTTTTTATTATTGCCAAAAGACGTTCGGCGGTACCCGAATCGGTCGATGACGAAGTGCAAAAAAAAGCACGTCAGTTATTACAAAAAGGTGATTAAAGTTGGAAACTATATTTTGGTTAATAGTTACTTTAATGGTGTTGGTCGCGTTGACCATTATTTTGTTACCGGTATGGCGCAAGCAGGAACTGGCGATTGTCGATCTTGATCAATTTAATATTGATATTGCCAGACAACGACTGGATGAACTTAAGGCACAATTAAAGGATGGTGTATTAACTCAGGCACAGTTTGATGCGCAATATGAAGAACTGGAACAGGCACTAAGCTATGACTTGTCTATCGATCAGTTAAACCAACCGAGCAGTGGCCAAGGCCGATGGGTCGGTGTCATTATATTAATCGCTGTACCGGTGTTATCGGTGTTACTGTATTTGTTATTGGGCAGCCCGATTGCGTTGAATGAACAGTTTGTTAATTCACAACAACAGGCGCAGAGCAATCAGATACAAATTGATAAAATGGTTGCGGGTCTTGAGCAGCGCTTACAACAAAAACCTGATGACGCGGAAGGCTGGATGATGCTGGGGCGCTCGTATAAATTCCTGCAGCGTTACGATAAGGCCGTGGCTGCATTTAAACAGGTGTATAAATTGCTGGGTGATAATCCTGCTGTGCTGTTAAATTATGCCGATTCTCTGGCGATGGCTCAGGGAGGGCAATTGGCCGGAACGCCGGAACAATTAATTTTTAAAGCGTTACAATTGGCACCGGAAGATAGCACGGCCTTATGGCTGGCAGGCATGGCAAAAGCCGAAGCAGGTGAATTTGAAGCGGCCCTACAGCACTGGTATAAACTGGAAGCATTATTGCCGCAAGCATCCGAGCCCTATCAGGAGCTACAGGCCCTAATCAGGCAAGTATTGCAGCAAAAACCGGAACTGGCGGCATTGCCGAGAGCCAACAAACCGGCATCATCAATATCTGTAGTATCCATTGCGGTGAGTGTTGATTTAACGGATAAGCTAAAGGAGAACGCTAAGCCGGAAGATGTTGTTTTTGTCTATGCTCAGCCATTAACCGGGCGTAAAATGCCGCTGGCGATCGTGCGTAAAACGGTTGCCGATTTACCTTTGCAGGTTAGACTGGATGACTCAATGGCTATGATGCCGACGATGAAGTTATCCAACTTTAAGCAGGTTAGAGTATTGGCAAGAATATCCAAATCAGGTTCTGCAACACCGCAGGCTGGAGATTTGTTAGGGGAGGTTGAGCCGGTTACCTTAGCCGCCGATCAAACAGTAGATATTATTATTGATAGGGAAGTGAAGTAATGGATCAATCGATTCAATTTGATCTGGACTTGATCAACCGTTACGACAAAGCCGGACCACGGTATACCTCATATCCGACCGCCCTGGAATTGCACGAAGGTTTCGGTGAGGCCGAGTACAAACAGCAGATAGCAAAATCCAATGCCGCCGGTGGTCCGTTATCGCTTTATTTTCATATTCCATTCTGCGATACCGTATGTTTTTATTGCGCCTGCAATAAAATCGTCACAAAGAATCGCAAGCATTCAGAGCCGTATTTGGCGAATCTGTTTAAAGAAATTGAAATGCAGGGGGCGTTATTCGACAACAGTCGGGTGGTGGATCAATTGCATTGGGGGGGCGGAACGCCGACTTTTTTAAGTTTCCCGCAAATGCAGCAATTGATGCAGGTTACCGGTCGGCATTTTAATTTAAGAGATGATGATCAGGGGCAATATTCCATTGAAGTCGACCCCAGAGAAACAGATGGGCAAACTATCGCTCAATTGCGTGAGCTGGGCTTTAACCGCTTAAGTATCGGTTTGCAGGATTTTGATCCCGATGTGCAAAAAGCGGTGAATCGGATTCAATCCGAGCAGCAGACGTTTTCGGTATTGGCGTCGGCCAGACAACAGGGCTTTCGTTCGGTCAGCGTGGATTTAATCTATGGCCTCCCATTACAAACGGTGGACAGTTTTACCCGAACACTGGATAAAGTTCTGGCGGTTTCGCCGGATCGATTCTCCATCTTTAACTATGCCCATATGCCGTCGCGTTTTAAAACCCAGCGACAGATCAACGAGGCCGATATGCCGAGTGCGGCAACCAAACTGGATATCCTGCAAACCATGATCCAGCATTTGCTTGATGCCGGTTATATCTATATCGGTATGGATCATTTTGCCAAACCGGATGATGAGCTGGCAGTGGCGCAGCGCGAAGGCAAACTGTATCGAAATTTTCAGGGTTACTCCACCCATTCGGATTGCGACCTGATCGGTTTGGGCATCACTTCCATCGGCCGGGTGGCCGATGCCTATATCCAGAATGTTAAACAACTGGATGAATATGACGCGTTGATTCAACAAGGCAAACTGCCGGTCTTTAAAGGTGTGGAATTAAATGACGATGATAAATTACGGCGTGCGGTAATCACCCGGTTAATCTGTCATTTTGAGCTGGATTTCGGCAAGATAGAGCGCGAGTTTAACATCAACTTTGCCGATTACTTTGCGAGCGAGCTAAATGCCTTGCAAACCATGCAAGCCGACGGCCTGTTAACTGTCAATGCCGAACAAATCAAAGTTCTGACAGCGGGACGCTTGTTAATCCGCAATATCTGCATGGTCTTCGACCGCTATTTAGCCAAAAAGCAGCAGCAGTTTTCCAAAGTAATCTAAGGCAATAACGTTGGCTTAATTAGTCAGGTCGGCGCATTAAATTTAGAGAGTAGAATATTTCTGTTCAAACCGGCGAATAAACTCGCCCAATTGATCTTTTTCCAGATGATTGATTCCGGCTGCCGCTTTTCGGCCGCCGCCGGTGGGGAATGATGCGCATAATTCATCGGCGCCGGTTTTGTTGGTTAACGGGGCACGTACGCTGATTTGATAGGCATTTGCCTGGTTTATGCTGATAATGGCATGGGCTCGGTCGGGATACTGGTTGGCTAAAAGATTTCCGAATACGCCGCTGATGCGCCTGGCCCAGATTTGGTCGGGTAGTAGATAAACCGCAGCGCTATCAATGCAATATTCCGGCTTAATTTGCCGGGCCTTGTTCAAGTCATCCTGATAACCATTGAGCAGTTGTTGATGAATTGTTTGATTTTGCCGGATAAAGTCGAAGGGGGATTCAAATCCCGCCATTTCTTTATATAACTGATCCGGGGCAAAATGCAGGTCTTCCAGGCAACTGCCATAGGCATTGTAGTTGATGCAGGTACCAAGTAGTTTTAGCTGTTCGGTTTGTTGTTCCGATAAGCCTATGTTGGCGGCTAATTGAGTGGCACTATTAAACAGGTTGTCGCCGAATGCGGCGGTGACTGCCCAGGCCGGGAACTGGTCGTTTAAATGCTGATTTACCAACAGACTGGTGCACATATTAGCATCAGTATCGATTAAGGTGGTTAATGCCGGGTGGCAGGGTATTTCGCCAGGGTTATGGTGATCAATATAAAACACCTTGGCGCCTTGATCTAATAGCCTGTTGAGGGCGCTATTATTATTCGCCAGGGCGATATCCAATACCGTAATGTTATCGCCTTCACCGGCATGGACTCTATCCAGTAATTTTATATCTCTTTTTATACCGGTGATTAATGAGGCTTTTGCCGGTTGAGCAAGGCGTAACTGAATAAGTGCACAGATGCCGTCTGCATCGCCATTAAAAACATCAAATTGCATAATTGACCTGAGTAATGTGAAATTTGAGTATTATAAGGCGAAAAGATTAATTTTGCTGTTTGGCTAATTGAGCATTATATAAGGCTGCTATCAAGTTGGCCTGGTAAACCATACCAACCAATCTGTTGTCTTGATTAACAATAGGAATCTGACGATGGCCCTGCATGGACATTAAAGGAATCAGTTCGACGATATGAGTTGTTTCCGGCAACACGATAACCGATGGTGTCATGATCATGCCAACGGCTTCAGGTTTTGACGCGGTTAATTCAGGTGTTCTACGGATAAACTGACGAAATTTATCCTGAATGTTTTCATAAACACTGAGGTTGATAAATTTAAAAAAATCATGCCAGGTGATTATTCCAATAACGTGACGACTACGATCTATAACCGGCATCGCTTTCAGGTTTTGTTGGTACATTATTTTCCAGGCGTCTTCCACTTCAGTACCATATTCGACGGTATAGACATCTTTTATCATAATGTCAGCACAAGTCAGGTTTCCACGAATACGCTTGAAGGTATTGGTTTCCGCTTGAGTTAAAATATGGCTTAAGTCGCTTGGAGTCATATCAATAAAAACATCCAGTTCTTTAAGTGCCAATTCCAGGTCTTGTTCGGAAATACCGACATGATGGCTGGGTTCAATAGCAATATGATGCTGGTTTATCGTTTTTGTTTTGGTTTCAGGAAGTCGACTGGGGTAGTCTCTTTTCATCAACAGTCGATTAATCAAAAGGCTGAGCAGTAACATAGAGACAACATTGATACCTACCGGCACAAGAATAAAGTTATAGCCCAATGAGGTAATTGAGTCCCCGGCCATGATCGGCGCCAGACTGGTTGCTGCGCCGGGCGGATGTAAACAACGAGTAAGCAACATGACCAATACCGATCCGCCAACGGCTACCGCAGCGGCGGATGAGGTTTCCTGAATATTTAAGGCGCAGCTGATGCCAACTAATGCGGAAAATAATTGCCCGCCGACAAAAGGCCAGGGTTGCGCTAACGGGCTGTTAGGGATAAAAAACAAAATTACCGCTGAAGCTCCCATAGAGGCAATAATCATCGGATATTCCGGTCCGAAGGCAAAAATTTGTGTAATCAATGCAATAAAGAATATTGAACAAAAGCAGGCGATGACGGAAAACAGTTTGACCTTTAAGGTCAAATTAACCGGATCAACTGTAAGAAAACGGAATAGTTGAAATAATTTCATGTTTGTTGTTATTAAAATGTCATATCGTTTTTAAAATATAGTTGTTAGGCAGAGAAGTCAAAAGTAGATATTAACTTACTGTTTTGATGTGTTTTTTTGATAGTGGAAGTGCTAATTTTATAGAGGATTTTTTGAGGTTATAAGAGTAGAATTAATTTACAGGTTAGTTTTTACTCGAAATAATAATTAAAAAAGAGGGAAAGTCATGGCTGATATTGAGAAGTGGGATGTAGAGGATTCCGAGTTTTGGGAATCGGAAGGAAAGTATTTGGCAAACCGTAATTTATGGATTTCCATACCCAGTTTGTTATGCGGTTTTGCTGTCTGGCTGTATTGGGGGATCATTACTGTTCAAATGCTAAATCTTGGTTTTCCTTATGAAAAATCAGAATTATTTACTTTGATGGCTATATCCGGTTTAACCGGGGCAACATTACGCATACCCAGCAGTTTTTTTATTCGCTTATGTGGCGGTCGGAACACTATTTTTTTTACAACGGCATTGTTGATGATACCGGCCCTGGGGACAGGGATTGCATTGCAGGATAAAAATACACCTTTTTGGGTGTTTCAAGCGCTGGCCTTATTATCCGGTTTTGGGGGCGGCAATTTTGCTTCTTCTATGTCTAATATCAGCTTTTTCTTTCCGAAAAAAGTTCAAGGGTTAGCCTTGGGGTTAAATGCTGGTTTGGGTAATTTTGGTGTTACCACCATGCAGATTTTGGTGCCGTTATCGATGACCTTTGGGCTGTTTGGGGCATTGGGTGGCGATTCCATGATTCTGGAAACTACCTCCGGAACGTTAATTGGCAAGATTCCGGCAGGTACGGAAACCTATATTCAAAATGCCGGTTTTATCTGGCTGATTTTTTTAATTCCTTTAGCATTTTTGGGTTGGTTTGGTATGCATAATATCCGGACCGATGAGGTGTCTCCACGAATTCCACATCCAATTTTATGTTTTGGCATTATGTCCGGTATGTTGTTGATTGGATTTATTGCTGCGGTGTTCGGTTTGTGGCTTATGCTGCCGGAATCGGTTAATGGCTCCGGATTTGCAGTGCCGAAGGAAATTGCGCTGTTTATTGTGATTGCGTTGACGGTTTCTTTATTAAAAATAATCCCCGGCCAGATTGGTGAAAACCTGGGTCGTCAATATCAGATTTTTGATAATAAACATACCTGGGTGATGAGTATTATCTACACCATGACTTTTGGTTCCTTTATTGGCTTTGCCGCATGTTTTCCATTGGCAATCAAGGTGATTTTTGGTTATCAACATATTCTGGTTGATGGTGTGATGAGTCATGACCTGGCTAATCCTAATGGGCCCAGTGCATTAATGTTTGCCTGGATGGGGCCTTTTATCGGTGCTCTTATCCGGCCTGTGGGCGGTATGATTGCCGACAAATTCGGGGGAGCCTGGGTAACACATATTGTTTCATTTATTATGGTGTTAAGTGCAGGCGGGGTGGCTTACTATATGAAAGCCGCATACAGTTCACCAACGCCTGAAGAATTTTTCGTTCCCTTTTTCTTATTGTTTCTTGTTTTGTTTGCTGCAACCGGTATTGGTAACGGATCAACTTTTAGAACCATTGCCATGGTATTTCCCAAAGAGCAGGCCGGGCCGGTGTTGGGCTGGACCTCAGCAGTTGCTGCTTATGGCGCATTTTATATTCCCAAAGTCTTTGGCGAACAAATTAAGGCAACTACGCCGGAAGTGGCGTTAATGGGATTCGCCGCATTTTATGTGGTTTGTATCATGATTAACTGGTGGTTTTTTTTGCGTAAAGATGGCGAAATTTACAATCCTTAACATGCAGCACCATATGGAGTAACAGCTTATTGGACAAACTGTTTTCGCAGGCAGAACCCGAACAGATTTCCTCATATCAGGAGAGAAGATGATGAGTCATTTTTTAGACCGTCTAAATTTTTTTAAGAAAGTTCAAAGTACCTTTTCCAACGGTCACGGTATTGTGACAAATGAAGATCGACAGTGGGAAGACGGTTATCGTAATCGCTGGCGTTTTGATAAGGTGGTCCGCTCGACGCATGGGGTGAATTGTACCGGCAGCTGTTCCTGGAATGTCCATGTTAAAAACGGGCTGGTGGCGTTTGAAATGCAGGCTACTGATTATCCTCGCACTCGACCGGATATGCCGAATCACGAACCCAGAGGATGCCCCCGAGGGGCTAGTTTTTCCTGGTATCTATACAGCCCGTTACGGGTTAAGCATCCGCTTATTCGTGAGCGTTTGGTTGGTTTATACAGAGAGGAACGGGCAACAGGAAAAGACCCGGTAGAAGCTTGGGCCGCGATTCAGGAAGACCCGAACAAACGTCAGCAATATACGGCAGTAAGGGGCTTGGGCGGTTTTGTTCGGGTCGACTGGGATGAAGTTACAGAAATTATTGCAGCTTCTAATGTCTATACCGCAAAAAAACATGGCCCTGATCGAATCATGGGTTTTTCACCGATCCCCGCCATGTCGATGATTAGTTATGCAGCAGGTAGTCGATATTTATCGTTAATTGGTGGCGGTTGCCTGTCTTTTTACGATTGGTATTGTGATTTGCCGCCGGCTTCGCCACAAACTTGGGGAGAACAGACTGATGTACCTGAATCGGCAGATTGGTACAACTCAACTTATATTGTTGTCGCAGGCGCTAATTTGCCGATGACGCGTTCACCGGATGCGCATTTTTATTCAGAAGTGCGATACAAAGGTGCCAAAGTTATCGCCATCTCTCCCGATTATGCTGAGTATGTAAAATTTGCCGATTTATGGATGCCTGCCAAGCAGGGTACAGATGCCGCAGTATTTTTGGCTATGGGACATGTAGCGTTAAAAGAGTTTCATGTTGACCGGCAGGATCCGTATTTTGAAGAATATGCCAGAACCTATACCGATTTACCCATGCTGGTTATTTTGGACAAGCATAAAAAATCTTATGTCGCTGGACGTTTTGTACGGGCATCTGATTTTGATGGCGCCTTGGGTGAAGAAAATAACCCGGACTGGAAAACAGTCGTACTGGATGAAAAAACCAATCATATTTTTGTGCCTAACGGTTCAATCGGTTTTCGCTGGGGTGAAGAAGGGAAGTGGAATCTGTTAGACAAGAAAGAGGGTAGAAAACAGTGTAAGCCACGCTTGAGCCTGATCTTTGATAAGGATGACGTGGCTGATGTGTTATTTCCCGATTATCAATCAGGTAAAGATGTGCCGATGCATCGTAATGTGCCGGTGAAAAAAGTACAAATTAATGGCAAGGAAGTGTTAGTCGCCACGGTTTTTGATCTGCAATTGGCGCAGTATGGTATTGACCGGGGTCTGGGGGGTACGGTTGCCAAAGGTTATGATGATGCCAGTGTCCCCAATACACCGGCTTGGGCAGAGAAAATTACCGGTGTGAAACAAGCCGATTTGATTCGCAGTGGGCGTGAGTTTGCCGATAATGCGGCTAAAACCATGGGTAAATCCATGGTGATTTTGGGTGCCGGTATTAATCACTGGTATCACAATGACATGAACTATCGCGCTATTATGAACCTGCTGCATATGTGTGGTTGTGTTGGGCAAAGCGGTGGTGGCTGGGCACATTATGTCGGGCAGGAAAAATTACGTCCGCAAGCCGGTTGGGCACCGATAGCCTTTGCTTTGGATTGGCAAAAACCTCCGCGTCATATGAATAGCACAACGTTTTTTTATTTTCATACCGATCAGTGGCGTTATGAACAATTGGATGCCAAGGCATTGTTGTCTTCGACTGCGCAAGCTAATTATAAAAATCATAATCTGGCGGATTACAATGTAGTTTCACAGCGTTTGGGCTGGTTGCCGTCTGCTCCGCATTTTAATAAAAACCCACTGGATATTGTTAGTGATGCGGAAGCGGCCGGTGCCAAAGATGAAAAAGCTGTGGCGGATTATTTGGTCGATAAGCTTAAATCAGGTGATATTGCATTTGCAGCCGAAGACATTGATGCACCGGAAAATTTTCCGCGTAATTTGTTTGTCTGGCGAGCCAACCTTATTGGCTCCAGTGCCAAAGGTCACGAATATTTTCTTAAGCATTTATTGGGTGCGCAAAATGGGGTTATGCAGGACATTTTACCCAATGCGAAGGGTAAGGAAATCAAATGGCGCAAAGATGCGCCCATTGCCAAACTGGATTTAATGGTTGATATCAATTTCCGCCTGAATAGCACCGGTGCATTTTCCGATATCGTGTTGCCAACTGCTACCTGGTATGAAAAAAATGATTTAAATACCACGGATATGCATCCTTTTATCCATCCCTTAACTAAAGCGGTTGATCCGGGTTGGGAATCGAAATCGGACTGGCAGATATTTAAAATCATCGCTAAGCGCTTTGCAGAATTGGCAGAGAAGCACTTGGGGACACGGAAAGATTTGGTGGCTCTGCCGATTTTGCATGATACCCCTGCTGAACTTGCTCAACCTTTGGATGTTAAAGATTGGAAAAAAGGTGAATGCGAACCTATTCCAGGTAAGACCTTACCGGTATTGAAAGTGGTACAGCGTGATTTTTGCGATACGTATAAAAAATTTATCGCTTTGGGACCTTTGTTAAGCAAACAGGGTAACAATATAAAAGGTATCGATTGGAATACCGAAAAAGAATATGAAGCCCTTAAAGATGTTTGTTATACCGTTAAACAAGAAGGAGTGAGTAAAGGTATGCCTTCTCTGGAGGAGGACATTAGCGTATGTGAGGCTATTATGGCACTGGCGCCGGAAACCAATGGTGAAGTTGCGGTGAAATCCTGGGCGGCGTTAAGTAGGAAAACCGGGGTTGACCATGCTCATCTTGCAGAATCCAGAGAGCATGACAAAATTACCTTCAGGGATATTCAGGCGCAACCAAGAAAGATTATTACTGCACCGACCTGGAGTGGTATTGAATCGGAAACTGTCAGTTATAACGCCGGGTATACCAATATTCATGAGCGTATTCCGTTTAGAACTCTAACCGGAAGAGCGCAGTTCTATCAGGATCATCAATGGATGCGTGATTTTGGTGAGGGTTTTTGTAGCTACAAACCCGCCGTTGATATGCAGACGACCGATGAAACCGTTGCCGCATTAAAGGATAAGCCGCATTTACGATTAAATTGGCTTACACCGCATGGTAAGTGGGGCATTCACAGTACCTACCATGACAACCTGCGAATGTTAACATTGTCTCGCGGCGGACCGCATTTATGGATTTCCGAAAACGATGCCGAGTCTGTAGGGATTGAAGATAATGACTGGATTGAGGCGGTCAATATTAACGGTGCGACCATGGCACGTGTCGTAGTCAGTCAGCGAATACCGGATGGAATGGCGATGATGTATCACGCACAGGAAAAAAACGTTAATGTGCCGGGATCCAGCACTACAGGTAAACGTGGCGGCATTCATAATAGTGTGACCCGGATTACTGTTAAACCTACGCATATGATCGGTGGTTATGCTCAGTTAAGCTATGGCTTTAATTATTATGGCACTATAGGTGCGCAACGGGATGAATACGTTATTGTTCATAAAATTGAGGATGCCGATATCGACTGGATGGAAGATGATTTGGTCGCTGAGCAGGAACAGGCTTTAAATCCGGAAGGTGTCAAACAGGCATCTTATGGTCATAAGCAGTAACCGAGATAGAGGCGGAATAAAATGAAAGTAAGAGCAAATTTTTCACTGGTCTTTAATCTCGATAAATGTATCGGTTGCCATACCTGTTCGGTTACGTGCAAAAATGTCTGGACCAATCGCAAAGGCGTGGAATATGCCTGGTTTAACAACGTGGAGTCCAAGCCGGGTATTGGTTATCCGAAAAACTGGGAAGACCAGGAGCAATGGAATGGCGGCTGGGAACTGGTTGATGGCAAATTGCAGTTAAAATCGGGTAACAGGCGCAATATTCTAAGGAATATCTTCCAGAATCCGAATATGCCGACTATCGATGATTATTACGAGCCGTTTACCTATGACTATGCGCATTTGCAAACTGCGTCATTATCACAGGCAACACCAACGGCCAGACCTCGATCATTGATTGACGGTCAGTTGATGGAAAAAATCAGCTGGGGACCCAACTGGGAAGATGATCTGGGTGGCTCGTTTAAGCAACGCGGTCAGGACCGCAATTTTAATGATATGGAAAAGCAGGTGTTTGCCGAATTTGAGCAAACATTTCATATGTACTTGCCGCGGATGTGTAACCACTGTGTCAATCCGGCCTGTGTTGCGGCCTGTCCTTCCGGGTCCTTATATAAGCGCGAAGAAGACGGTATCGTGTTGGTTGATCAGGACAAATGCCGAAGCTGGCGCATGTGTATCAGTGCCTGTCCGTATAAAAAAATGTTTTATAACTGGGAGTCCGGTAAGGCAGAAAAATGCACCGGCTGTTACCCGCGGGTCGAATCCGGTTTGCCGACCGTTTGTTCCGAGTCTTGTGTCGGGCGTATTCGTTACAACGGGGTAATGCTTTACGATGCCGATCGAATTGAAGAAATGGCCTCAATGGAAAATGAGCAGGATTTGTATCAGGCGCAGCTTGATTTATTTTTGGATCCTAACGACCCGGAAGTGATTGCTCAAGCTAAAGCCGACGGTATTCCCGAGTCATGGTTGGAAGCCGCCCAGCAATCGCCGATTTATAAACTGGCGGTGGACTGGAAAGTGGCTTTTCCATTGCATCCTGAATTTCGTACTCTGCCGATGGTTTGGTATGTACCGCCATTGTCACCGGTACAAACACAAATTGATCAGGGCAACCTGAATACTGCTCCAGATGGAGCGATTCCAAGTATTGAAACTCTGCGTCTGCCAATTCAGTATTTAGCCAATATGTTAACAGCCGGTTTGGAAGCGCCTATTGTGCTGGCGTTAAAACGGATGATTGCTATGCGCAGTTTTTATCGCTCATTAAATGTAGAAGGTAAAACCGATTTGACTGTGTTGGAAGAAGTCGGCTTAAGCGAGGATGAAGTGCGAGATATGTATCGTTATATGGCGATTGCTAATTATGAAGATCGTTTTGTGATTCCGACCAGTCATGAGGAAATGCGTCATGAAGACTTTCACAGTTTTCAGGGGCAGAATGGTTTTAGTTTTGGTAATGACGGTTGTAGTATCAGTCCTAATGCATCGTTGTTTCCAGATAGGCGTAAACAAACCGAAGATGTTCTGGAGTTTGTGCGTTATCACCCGGCTGCGAAACGTTCGGATGGAGAAACGGTATGATCCCGGTATATAAAATTTTATCGGCATTGCTGGAATATCCACAAAAAGAATTGCTTGAGTACTGGTCTGAGATCAAGCAGTTGATTACAGATCAAGATGAAATCGACCAAGAAGATAAAAAACAATTGGCGAAGTTTGTGGACTGGGCTTCAGGTCTATCCATAACCAAATTACAAGCCGAATATGTTAATACCTTTGATCTGAATTCGAAACATTCCCTGTATCTGACTTTTCATTTATTTGATGAGCAGGATAGAGATAGAGGGCCTGCCTTAATAGAATTGTCTGAGTTGTATAAAAAGACCGGCTTTGAAATAAAAGACGGTGAACTGCCGGACTATCTGCCATTAATTATGGAATATGTCGCGACCATGGATGACTTCAGGAGTGCACGGTCCTTTTTGCAACAGACTGCGCAGGCAATAGATATTATTGCCGGCAATCTGGAAAAACACGATAGTCCGTATGCTCCATTGCTACGAGTGATTGAACGTCATGGTCGTCAGGCCGATATAGCTGCATAGGTGTTTTTATGAATTTGTCTAACTTACTTTTTGGTGTTTATCCTTACATCGCACTGACAACTTTTTTGCTCGGTAGTTTGATTCGTTTTGACCGGGAACAATACACCTGGAAAGCGGATTCCAGTCAATTATTTGAAAAAGAAAAGTTACGTAAGGGTAGTATTTTGTTTCATATCGGGGTGTTGGCGTTATTCTTAGGACATTTCGCCGGTTTGGTTACGCCTCATCAGCTATTTTTAGACTTCGGCGTATCCGATATGCTGCATCAATATGTTGCCATATTCGCCGGTGCCGCTTTTGGTTCTTTATGCATGATGGGTGGGGTTATTTTATGGAAACGACGTATGTATAACTCTCGTGTAAGAGCCAACAGTCGTTTTATGGATATCTTTATCCTAAACTGGATATTGGTTACTCTGGGTGTCGGTTTATTGACTATTCCAATTTCTTTTTATCATGCAGTCAATGGCGATGCTTCGGCGATGGTGGCATTGGCCGATTGGGTGCAAAGTGTATTGATGTTAAACGCTGAGCCGGGATTATTGGCAGAAGTCGGCATTTTTTATAAATTACACCTGTTCTTAGGTATGACTGTGTTCTTCCTGTTTCCATTCAGTCGCTTGGTGCATGTATGGAGTGTACCTTTGGGGTATTTGTTCAGACCCTATCAAATTGTAAGAACTAAAATGGTAAAAACAAGATAAACGACTTTCAAGTCAGTTTTAGTTTTGAGATTAATATATTTTTGAAAATTGGTAGCTAACCATTTCAATCATTGCTTTTGAAAAATAGGAAGGCTAATCAGACCTTTGAACGGAACATTATCTGGAGCTTTTAGTGCAAGACAAACTTTACACCATAAGAGTTATGACGCGAGATGAGGTCGATCTGGCTGTTGATTGGGCTGCGAATGAATCCTGGAATCCGGGCCTAAACGATGCCGAGTGTTACTACAAAGCGGATAAGGACGGCTTTCTTATCGGCATACTCAATGGAGAGCCTATAGCCACAATTTCAGCAGTTAAGTATGGTAATGCTTTCGGGTTTATCGGATTTTATATGGTTAAACCTGAATATCGGGGGAAAGGTTATGGTATTCAAATCTGGAATGCTGGATTAGATTACCTTAAAGGTTGTACGGTAGGGCTTGATGGTGTATTGGCTCAGCAGAATAATTATAAAAAGTCCGGTTTTCAGTTTGCCTATCGAAATATTCGCTATCAAGGAGTAACGGGAGGTTCTCCTTCTGATAATGACATTGTAGATCTAACTGCTTTGCCATTTGAGATGATAGACCGGTATGATTGCAAGTTCTTCCCGGAAAGTCGTTCCGGCTTTGTTAAATCATGGATTAATCAGCCGAATGCGATAGCACAGGGAATTATAGCCGGTGATAAACTTGAAGCTTATGGCGTAATTCGTCAGTGTCGTGATGGCTATAAGATTGGGCCATTGTACGCAAATAAGGTCGAGCAGGCCAAACGGCTTTTCGAGTCGTTAAAGTCTTCTGTTAAATCTTCGGAAGCTGTTTATCTCGATGCGCCTGAGATAAATCCTGAAGCGGTAGCATTAGCAGAAAGCTATGGCATGAATGTTTCGTTTGAAACTGCGAGAATGTATACACAAAAACGACCTGTTATGCCAATAGACCGGATTTTTGGTGTTACATCATTTGAAATAGGGTAAGAAAAGCAAAAGAGCAATGTGCCCGATATTTGGAACTAACAAAGAAACTATATTTTCTGAATATCATTTGTTGTGAGTCTGTAGAATCAATGAATAAGACAATTTCTTTAGGGATTTCTTAAGTGTTTTTTTTGATGAAGAGGTGTATATTAGTTAACAGTTTTGTTTATGTTTACTTTGTTTAGTAACAAAGAAGTAAAAAATATGGAATCAAAATTTCACGATCCGGCAATTGATTTTTCTAACGGTCTGCTGGCTTTAAAAGCCTATCATGAAGATTTTTTAAAGCGGGGCGAAAAGTTGTTGGGGCTGGTCGAGCAAATTCGACAGCAAGGGATGACTGAAAAGCTGTTGCAGCAATGTGTAGCAATGTTATGTCATTATTCTCATGCCAATCAGTTGCATCATCAGGATGAGGAACAGGCGCTTTTTCCCTTATTGGTCGGGCAATCGGCTCTAATTGACGGTATGATAGAGCGTTTGATGCTGGATCATGAGGAAATTGAAGCCAGCTGGGAAAAGTTGGCCGCTCTTTTAAAAAAACCTGAGCAGATAACTGATTTTGAACAGTTTCAACAATTGACTCAAAAGTTCGAGAGGTTGCAGCGAGAGCACCTAAACAGGGAGGACGAAGATTTTTCTCCCAAAGTAAAAGAAATATTGTCTAGTGAACAGGTTCAACAAGTAGGGTTGAAAATGGCAGCACTAAGAGGATTATAGGGACATATAACATGTTTTTAATGAATTTCCTGCGTGTTAACAACTGGAAAAATAGGTAAGGCTGCTTAATTTGGCTGTTATCTATTAAATTTATTAGAAAATTTCGTTGACTACTCATTCTTGCGTTATATAATTCACTTAGTTTGAAAGTAAGTTTATATTTATGTACACCATTTCGTTGTGTCCTCATAAGTAATAGAAATACTTCCAGCAAATATAGTCTTTGCAGAAGGCTTTAATTATTTTTTGAAATTTTATTAGGATAAAATATGTCTACTATTACAGGCACAGTTAAATGGTTCAACGAATCTAAAGGTTTTGGTTTTATTCAACAAGAATCCGGTCCAGATGTTTTTGCTCATTTCAGCGCTATTTCTGGTTCTGGTTTTAAAACTCTTGTTGAAGGTCAGAAAGTCGAATTTACCGTTACTGAAGGTAAAAAAGGCCCACAAGCTGAAAATATCGTTGTTATCTAAATTTTAGATGCCTGAGTAGTTACTAACTTTTAGTTAGCACTGCTCTTATATTAGCGATATATAAAAGGGGTAAGGTCGTAAGGCCTTGCCCCTTTTTTGCCTTGAGTTTTTGTCAAATCCTCCTTTTTGACCCGGAAATTTCATAAATCCGGTGATTAAATTCGTTGGAATCAATATTATTCAGTAGTTTGGGATATATTTTATGATGCCTTCGATAAACCATTCTGTACCTGAATAGTTTTCATATAAATTCAGCTTAAAAAGTTGAAAAAATTGTACAAGACAGGGCTTTCTATATTTTGCTCGATTTACCCCCGTCTTTTTCATCAGATTTCTCAGGAAAATCCATTCCCTAATAATTTTCCGAGGTAGTCGTCTTTTTTTATATCTATTTCATATCGGCTTGTTTAAAGGCTATGGGAATATTTCCTTTTTATTGAATGGCTCTATTGTTTGCCGGCCGATTTGTCTATGATGTCATCTGTTTTTAAGATAACGATTGGATTAAAAGAGGAGATATGAATAATAAACAAAGTGCCGCATTTGGCTTGTTTTTGATGCTGCCGTTATCTTTAATGGCTGACGATCTGCCTGCAAGTGTAAATCTAGAGACGATGGATGTGATCGGGGTCAGCCCGTTACAAGGCGGTGGACTTGATATCAATAAAATTCCAACCAATGTGCAAACTGTTTCGGCTCAAGAATTTCAAGAGGCTCAAAGCTTATCATTGGCCGATTATATGAATCGCTATATGGGGAGCGTGCATATTAATGAGGCTCAGAATAATCCTTTACAGCCGGATGTCTATTATCGTGGTTTTGTCGCTTCGCCATTATTGGGGTTACCGCAAGGCCTGTCGGTTTATGTTAATGGCGTGCGTTTTAATGAACCATTTGGGGATTCTGTTAACTGGGATTTGATTCCCGAAGGGGCAATAGAGACTATGGCGCTTTATTCAGGTTCCAACCCTGTCTATGGTCTAAATACCCTGGGGGGTGCTATTTCCTTAAAAACTAAAACTGGTTTTACCGCACCGGGACATCAATTGGAAGTCTCCGGCGGTTCCTGGGACAGATACTCGGAAGAATTCAGCAGCGGCTGGAATAACGGAACTTTTGGTTATTTTATTGATGTGCATAATTTTGGTGAACAGGGGTGGCGCGATCACTCAAGAACTACGGCCAAACAAATACTGGGAACCTTAAGTTGGCAAAATGACAGGGCTGAGCTGGATTTAACATTAGCGGCCAATGATAATGCTATGAAAGGTAATGGCGCGGTGCCGATTCAGTTGTATAAACAGACCAGTAAGTCGATTTTTACTTATCCTGATCAAACTGTAACGCGGATGTTCTTTTCCGAGCTGTCCGGAAAATTCAATTTAACCGATGAAATCGAATTAAGTGGTAATGCGTTTTTTCGGCAGAATCGAATTAGAAGCTTTAATGGCGATGATTCGGATTATGATGATTGTACCTTAGGGGCGAATGCCGGCCTGTTATGTGAAAATTCGGGAGCAGATGAGCAGGTCGTGGAAGATACATTTGGCAATAATGTAGCGGCTTCTGATACTGTTGAAGGGGCAACCAATAATACCGGGAGAACTTATCAGCGCACAGCCGGCGGAACTATACAGTCAGCTTTTTCATATGATTTTTTTGATCATGAAAATCATTTTATAGTCGGTGCAAACTATGAATATGCCGATGTACATTTTCAATCCGATTCCGAGTTAGCAGTATTAAATCCGGATAGGGGGACCACAGGAAGCGGCATCAAGATCGAAGACTCCAAAGTACGATTAAACACCGCCAGCGAAACCTATAGTATTTATTTCAGCGATCATTTTTCTGTTACTGATCAATTGACCATTTCTTTTGCCGGTCGTTATAACCATAGTCGTCTGGAAATGGATAATCAATATACTCCGGGAGGAGTAGACAAGTTGACGGGTGAACATACTTTTGATCGTTTTAATCCGTCTACCGGTTTTACCTTTGAATTTAATGACTATCTGACAGTGTATGGCAGCTACAGTGAGTCATCCAGAGCACCTACGCCAATGGAATTAAGCTGTGCCGATCCGAATGATTCTTGCAAACTGCCTAACTCTTTTGTTGCCGATCCACCGCTGGACCAGGTTGTAAGTAAAACCTTTGAGGGGGGATTTAGAGGGACGTTGGGTACCTTGATTGAAAATGGGGGGGCGCGTTGGAATTTGGGTGTGTTCCAAACCACTAATCATGATGATATTATTTTTAGGCGTGCTGAAGGTGATGATTCTTTGAATGAAGGGTATTTCAGTAATGTTGGCCAGACTCAACGATATGGCATTGAAGCAGGCCTGGATGCAAATTTTGACAGCGTTTTCTCCGATCAAGATGATTGGCATATTGCGGCCAATTATACTTATCTAAACGCTCAGTACAGAAATGGCTTCACTGTTCAAAATCCTTTGGATCTTGAAGATGGAGGTCCCATACAAGTAAAAAAAGGCGATAGAATCACTGGTCTACCTGAACATATCTTTAAAGGTACAGTGGGGGTCGAGTTATGGCGTAAACTGTCTTTGAATATTGATGGTTTATACAGCGGAGCACAATATTATCGTGGCGATGAAGCTAATTTGACCGGCAAGCTAGGTGGTTATTGGCTGTTTAATGCCCGAGCCGAACTAAAAATAACAGAAAATGTGGCTTTGTTTGGAAAGGTGGATAATATTTTTGATCGACAATATAAAAGCTTTGGTGTTTATGGGCAGGCTGATGAGGTTTTAGGTGACAGCTATAATGACGGTCGTTTTGTCTCGCCTGGAGCACCAAGGGCCGGTTGGATTGGTGTAAGGGTGAATTTGTAACAAAATTAGAAAAATGCCTGTTCTTTCATATTTGGGCGGGCATTTTTGCTTTTTTGTGGGCAATAAAAAGCCCGCATAAAGCGGGCGTATTCAGTTTTTTTTATTTTTATTATATGTCCGCTGTTCATTCGTAACAGCTTTATCAAGCAAGTTATTATTATTGTTATTTTTTGAATAGCCTTGGGCTACTCCTCCTCTTATACCGAATTAGATCGGGCTCATTCCGTTAAGCTGGTACGGAGTTTAAATCATAAAAAAGTGCGGTGTCTATCAAAAATAATGATTTTTTTATAAAAATAGTTTCGTCTCAAAAACACTTTTTAAAAACAGGAACTTACTTTTACTTACAATATTAGAATATACTAATTAATCCGCAATTATTGCATATTATGTAAGTTTATTAAGCTAGCGTTCAGTTTTGTTGTGTTATTGTTCGTTCCAGACTAACAAATAGTTGATTTTTCAGTACGTTTTTAACTGCTTATTGATTAAGTTTACGTTCTCTCTCCTCATTTAGAAAAAAGTTAAGACGTTCATTTAGGATAGCGGACAGGTAAAAATTAAGCCCTTTTGATTTCTTCGCCAGCTTAATTTGTTGTATTGCCTGCTCCGTGTATCCATCCTCATAATAATATTCTGCAATATACCGATGTGATTCAGCTTGCTGGCCCAGATCAGCATAAGCCTGTGCCAATAATTCCAAATAATAAAGTTTTTGTTGATTGCTGTAATTTAAAGTAAGCAATAGTGCTTTGGCTTCTTCTGCCTGTTCTGTTTCTAACAGAATTTTTATGTAATCCAGTTTTATTGAGCCATAACTAGGAAATTTATTCATAATGGCCAGATAGCGCTTTAAGGCCGTTTGATAATCTTGAGCGTCTACTGCTGTCTGCGCCAGGGCAACAGCGAATTGAATTTGCGATGGAAAGCGTTGGGTTAAGTCCTTGAAAATTCCTTCCGCTTCGGTAAATTGCCGGTTTGTTAATTTGAGCAGTCCACTTCCATATTTCGCAACGGCGCGTTGTTCGTCTGTGCCTTGTTTTTCTAATGTGGCAAAATATTTTGCTGTAGCATCTTTATCGCTGCTTGTTGATACTTTCAGCTTGGTCTTGGTTAGCTGATAGCCAAGGGAATCCGGATATTGTTTGTAGGGGTATTTTTCAGCTCGACCAAGACTGTCGGATATTCTGGAGCTGGTGACCGGGTGGGTACGTAAAAACTCAGGGATGTTACGACCATAATAGCGACTGGACTGTTGCAGACGCTCAAAGAATATAGGCATGGCGCGTGGATTGAAATCGGCCTCTAGCAGGGTTTGCATGCCTACACGATCTGCCTCCTGTTCATTGCTGCGGGTAAAATCAATTTGAAACTGCGTCTGGCTGGCTTGTATGGCAATTAAAGCTGCCTGAGCCATCTCGGGCGATTGTGTGCCCAGTAACAAAGCGGCGAGAGTGGCGGCGGCAGTTGGAATGGATAATTGACTGGCAGCCTCAAATGCTCTATATAAATGGCGTTGGCTAACGTGAGCAATCTCATGCGCCATTACCGAGGCCAGTTCGCTTTCTGATTCGGTCGACAAGATAAGCCCGGAGTTAACACCTATATAGCCGCCGGGTCCGGCAAAAGCATTGATGGCATTGTCTATCACGACAAAAAAATGGAAAGCCTGACTGGGTACATCACTATGGGTAACGAGTTTTTGGCCCAAGTCCTGGATGTACTGGTGAATTTCCGTGTCCTGGTTGATTTTTATTTTGGCATGCAGGCTTCTAAAAAAAGCTTCGCCTAATTCTTTTTCTTGAATCGGGCTAATCAATGCGCCTGTTGAGTCTCCCATATCCGGTAAATCAAATTTTTCTGCTTCAACAGCTGTTAATGATTGGCTGTATAAAAACAGGAAACATAAAAGGGTAATGCTAAATTTCATATTGAATGAGATAAGAAAAATAAGGCTTGGTTCCGGTTCTGTTGAATATTTTTATTGAATATTAGCATTAGTATAGCTGGAATGCCTTGAGTTGATTCGCTGGCTGCAGGATAATTATGCTTTTGTTGCACTGTTATTACTATGAAATTTGCAGTTCAGATTAATACCAGCCCCTATCAAAATAATCGTGGCGATTTGGCCTATCGTTTTATTTGTGCTGCCTTAGCAGGAGGGCATCAGGTTTATAGAGTGTTTTTTTATCAAGAAGGAATTTATCACGCGCTGGCCTATGCCAGCCCTTTAGATGATGAGCTTAATCATAGTAAACGCTGGGCGGATTTGGCCGCACAATACGACCTGGATTTGGTGTTATGTATTTCGGCAGCGCAGAGACGGGGCTTGTTGCATGCCGATGAGGCTAAAAGGCAGGGCAAGCTGGATAATGATGTTGCTGCCGGCTTTCGTGTTGCCGGTTTAGGGCAACTGCTTGAGGCAACATTATTAGCCGATCGGTTCTTGGTTTTTTAGCATGAAAAAATATTTATTTGTCCTGAGCCAGGCACCGCATAGTGGCCATAATGTCCAGGAAACGCTGGATGTGATTTTGACAACAGCAGCATTTGATCAGCCGGTGGCATTGTTATTACTTGATGATGGTGTTTTTCAGCTAAAAAAAGGCCAGAATCCCGAGTTGTTGGGCTTAAAGGATACGCTGTCTGTGTTTAAGGCCTTGGAAATATATGATGTTGATGATATTTATATCGAAGTGGAATCTTTGCATGAACGTGGTTTAAAGCCGGCGGATATGGCTCTGGCAGTCAGAGAATTGTACCGTAAGGATGTGTCCGGTTTTATGAAACAATATGATGTGATTTATTCGGCCTGAGGTTGAATCCAGGATGGTTGCCGGGGCAACCATCCCAAAAGCTGAATTAGCCCAGTTTTTTATATTTGATACGATGTGGCGTATCGGCATCAGTGCCTAGGCGGCGATGTCGGTCGGCTTCATAGTCTTCATAGTTACCTTCAAACCAAACCACCGTGCTGTCACCTTCAAACGCCAGCATATGGGTGGCGATACGGTCGAGAAACCAGCGGTCATGGGAAATGACCACAGCACAGCCAGGAAATGCCAGTAAGGCTTCCTCCAGGGCTCTAAGTGTTTCAACGTCCAGATCGTTGGTGGGTTCGTCAAGCAGCAATACATTGCCGCCACTTTTTAGCAGTTTGGCTAAATGAACACGATTGCGTTCGCCACCGGATAAATCGCCAATGCGTTTTTGCTGGTCGCCGCCTTTAAAGTTAAAGCGTCCGACATAGGCGCGTGAAGGCGTCTCGTATTTGCCCACGGTGATAATATCCAAGCCATCAGAGATTTCCTCCCAAACGGTTTTGTTAGGGTCCATATCATCGCGCAACTGGTCAACATAGGCCAGGTCAACGGTTTTGCCTAGCTTCAGTTCTCCGCTATCGGGTGTTTCCTGCCCGGCCATCATTCTGAAAAGTGTGGTTTTACCCGCACCATTTGGGCCGATAATGCCGACAATACCGCCTGGCGGCAATTTAAAACTCAAGTCATTAATCAGTAAACGATCGCCGAAACCTTTGTTAATATTATCTGCTTCAATCACCACATCGCCTAAACGAGGGCCGGGTGGAATATAGATTTCCTGGGTCTCGTTGCGTTTTTGGGTTTCTTGTGACGACAATTCATCAAAACGAGCCAAACGTGCTTTGTTTTTAGCATGACGTCCTTTAGGGTTGGAACGTACCCATTCCAATTCGGCTTTCATGGCTTTTTGACGCGAACTTTCCTGTTTTTCTTCCTGTTCCAGTCGTTTTTCCTTTTGTTCTAACCATGATGAGTAATTGCCTTCCCAAGGAATGCCTGAACCTCTGTCCAATTCCAGAATCCAGCCGGCTACATTATCCAGAAAGTAGCGGTCATGTGTTACAGCAACAACAGTTCCTTTATAGTCGTGTAAAAAGCGCTCCAGCCAAGCGACCGATTCGGCATCCAGATGGTTGGTTGGTTCGTCCAGCAGCAACATATCCGGATTGGACAGCAATAGTTTGCATAATGCTACGCGGCGTTTTTCGCCGCCGGACAGCTTGGTGACATCTGCATCCCATTCGGGTAAACGCAATGCATCGGCGGCAATTTCGAGCTTTCTGTCCAGTTCCCAGGCGCCAGCAGCTTCGATTTTTTCCTGCAATTCGGCCTGTTCGGCTAATAGGGCATCGAAGTCTGCGTCAGGTTCGGCAAATGCATTATTAACTTCGTCAAAACGGGTTAAAACGGCTTTAATATCGGCTACAGCTTCCTCAACATTGCCGCGTACATCCTTATTCGGGTCCAGTTGTGGCTCCTGTGGCAAATAGCCTATATTAATACCTTTTTGAGGGATTGCTTCACCTTCAATCTCGGTATCGATACCTGCCATAATTCTCAGTAAGGTTGATTTACCGGAACCATTCAAGCCCAGCACGCCAATTTTCGCACCGGGAAAAAAGGACAGGGAGATGTCTTTTAAGATGTATTTTTTCGGTGGGACAATTTTACCCACACGGTTCATGGAATATATGTATTGCGCCATATTTGATTTATTCAGTTTACAAATGGTTTGAGGGATTTTTTCAATGATACCAGAAAACTAATTTATCATATTCATGATGAATCGATTTATGTGAGCTGTGAGAATTTATTATTGACTAAGTAAATGACATTTTTTGCTAATATTAAAAGTTCTTTGTAAGGTTTTATTCATACGGTACATGCAAGCAAGCAGTTGGTAGATATCGGGAATGCAAAAGCTTAATGGTGGCGATAAAAATGATTGATAAAAAATATGGCTATAACAGCGGAGAAGCTTTGTCACCCTGGCGTGAGTCATTAAATACTATTATTTTCGGTGCGGAAACACGGATGGGCAGGGCGTTCGATGTGGTATTGATTATTATGATTATCTGTAGCGTGATATCGGTAATGCTGGATAGTGTGGAACCCATTCAGCAGCAATACGGACAATGGTTTGTTATCACTGAATGGATATTTACCTGCTTGTTTACGCTGGAATATGGTTTGAGACTTGTTTGTGTGCGTAAGCCCTGGTTGTATTGTCGTAGTTTTTTTGGTTTGGTCGATTTATTGGCCATTTTACCCAGTTATTTGGGGCTTTTTTTCTCCGGTGCAAAATATATGCTGGTATTAAGGATACTGCGCTTATTGCGTATTTTTAGAATCCTTAAGTTGACAGGCTATATGACCGAAGCAGATGTATTAATGAATGCTTTGGTTAACAGTTTTCGCAAGATACTGGTTTTTTTGTATACCGTGTTAACCGTGGTGGTTGTCTTTGGTTCGTTAATGTACGTGGTGGAGGGAAATGAATCGGGTTTTACCAGTATACCTAAATCAGTGTATTGGGCGATTGTGACCTTGACTACGGTTGGTTATGGCGATATTGCTCCGCAAACAACGGTAGGACAAATTATTGCTTCCTGTATCATGATTATGGGTTATGGCATTATTGCAGTGCCGACGGGAATGTATAGCGTTGAGTTGTTTAAATCGTATAATACCGGACGAATAAGAAACGATGCCTGTCCAGGTTGTGGAGGTACCGGACATGATTATGATGCTTGTTTCTGTAAATTTTGTGGCCATTCATTGCCGGATGAATAGATACTTCGAACGGAGTATCTTAGATTTAGGAGTTTAAAATGCGTTATTTACATACCATGGTGAGGGTCCGTGATCTGGATGCAGCACTGGATTTTTATTGCAATAAGCTGGGCTTGGTTGAAACCCGTCGGGTTGATTATGAAGAAGCCCGCTTTAGTCTTGTTTATCTGGCGGCACCTGCGGATGAAGGGGCGGCTAAAACCTCCGCTGCACCGGAGTTGGAGTTAACCTTTAACTGGGACCCGGAAGATTATGATCAAGGTCGGAACTTTGGTCACCTGGCTTACGAAGTGGATGATATTTATGCCACCTGTCAGAAATTGATGGATGCCGGGGTGGTAATTAACAGACCGCCGCGTGATGGCTGGATGGCATTTATCCGTTCACCGGATAATATTTCCATCGAGTTGTTGCAAAAAGGTGGCAAGCTTGAGCCGATAGAGCCATGGGTTTCCATGGAAAATACGGGTTCCTGGTAGTGAATATTTTCAATTTAAACAATAAACATAAAAAATAAATAATGACTGATTATCCAGAAAAAACCTGTGAAATAGATCGTTTGATCCGTCACCCGAAGTTGGTTGAGGCGGCAAAGGCGGGGCATAAAACACAACAGCGACGCGATGGGATTTATGCCTATCCCGGTGAAACTTTCGAGCTGGACGGGGTTGAATTTACGGTAACTGATCTTAAGCGACAGAAACTCGGGGATATGACCGATGCAGATGCGAATGCTGAGGGTTATCCCAGTTTGGAAATGTATAAAGGTTTGATTTTAAAAATGCATGCCGGAATGATGTGGGAGGCGGAAAGTCTGGTATGGGTGCATTGTTTTGAGATCAGTCAATAAAATAGAGTCATGACCTGGTGTGTATATATCGTTCGTTGTGTCGATCATAGCTTATACACCGGTATCAGCAACGATGTAATCAGACGGTATCAGCAGCATGTTTGTTTGCAGGGCGCCAAATATTTTCGTGCGCATCCGGCTCAGGAACTGGTTTATGTTGAGGCTGTCCATGATCGAAGTTCGGCCAGTAAGCGTGAATTGTTCATTAAGAAATTAAAGCGTACCGAGAAAATGAGGTTGATTTCGTCACAACAGAATGAAATTAGCCGCTTTCCTGTGTAGCAGGGGTGTTTTTTGCGGTATAATTTCGGGTTATTTTAATTCAAGGTATTAGAGGCGTATGTCGGATATAAATAAAGTCGTGTTGGCCTATTCTGGTGGGCTGGATACTTCCGTTATTCTTAAATGGTTGCAGGATGTCTATTCTTGCGAAGTGGTCACCTTTACTGCGGATATTGGTCAGGGTGAAGAGGTTGAACCGGCGCGTGCAAAAGCGGAAGCTTTAGGTATCAAGGAAATTTATATAGAAGATTTACGTGAGGAATTTGCCCGCGATTATGTTTTTCCTATGTTTAGAGCGAATGCTATTTACGAGGGTGAATATCTGCTGGGTACATCCATTGCACGTCCGTTAATTTCCAAACGACTGATTGATATTGCAAATGAAACCGGTGCTAATGCCATTTCGCATGGTGCAACGGGTAAAGGTAACGATCAGGTGCGATTTGAACTGGGTGCTTACGCGTTACGCCCGGATATTCATATTATTGCACCATGGCGTGAATGGGATTTGAATTCAAGACAAAAATTACTGGCCTATGCTGAGCAGCATGGAATTGCTGTAGAGATGAAAAAAGGCAAGGCTTCACCTTATTCGATGGATGCCAACTCACTGCATATTTCTTATGAAGGCGGTATTCTTGAGGACCCTTGGGCGGAGCCGGAAGAGGATATGTGGCGCTGGACAGTTTCACCAGAAGCCGCACCGGATACACCGACCTATATTGAATTAACTTACCGGAAAGGCGATATCGTTGCTATCGACGGTGTTGCACATACGCCAGGCGAAGTTATGGATAAGTTGAACAAAATTGCCGGGGCAAACGGTATTGGCCGCCTGGATATAGTGGAAAACCGTTATGTCGGTATGAAATCCAGAGGCTGTTATGAAACCCCGGCCGGTACAATCATGTTGAGAGCGCATCGTGCGATAGAATCATTAACTTTAGACAGGGAAGTGGCGCATTTAAAAGATGAATTGATGCCTCGCTATGCTTCGCTGATTTATAACGGTTATTGGTGGAGCCCGGAACGCGAAATGCTCCAGCAGATGATTGATGGCTCGCAAATCAATGTTAACGGTAAAGTCAGGGTTAAACTTTACAAAGGTAATGTGGTTGTTGTTGGGCGTGAATCCGATACGGATAGTTTGTTTGATGAAAGTATCGCGACCTTTGAGGATGACGAGGGTGCATACAATCAAAAGGATGCTGAAGGTTTTATTAAACTGAATGCATTAAGAATGAGAATTGCAGCGAAAAAGCAGGGCAAATAAGTCTGAATGTTGCGTGGGCAAAGGTGTCTGCGCAACAATTTCAGTTTTGGTGTAAAAAATCGGGACAATTTAAAAAATAAACTTGTATAATTAAAAATGCCGTAGTTTCCGGCAAATTTAAATATAAGAATAATAAATTTTCAATCTTGATTGGTATCCGTTGGTCCGTCAGGGTTGTGGGGAATAAATTAATGAGCGATATGCGTAATATACATTCAGAGAATAGTGGTGGCGGTAAGCACCTCTCTGTCGTTGTGCGCGAAACTCCTCTTCCTCTGGTTTCGTCAAAAATAAATTGGCTGATGACGACCTTCGTTGTGTCCTTAATGGCTATTATTATGTTGTTGGGGGTTATCCTGTTACCAACAAACAACATCATAGAGAATTATCAGGCGAGGCATTCTTCGGTTGAGGCCTATCGAAATCAGATGAATCCAGTCTTGTCGGCTGAAATTAACACTTTAAAGGGGCAATTGATTGGCCTGTTGAGCGGTTCTATAGAAAGTAAGCTGAGGACTTTGGAAGAAAGCGTGCGTCTGGGTGCTGTTTCCATGTCATTAGGAACAATAGAAGACCTTAAAAATGATGTTAAAGTCCTGCGCGCATATTCCACAGGCAATAACGACTCGGTTCAGGCCGATATCAATAATGAATTATTGTTGCAAGAAGTCAATCAGCTTAAAAAATTGATTTATTTGATCATCGCTTCATGCGGATTGATGTTGGCGGCTGTGGCGGGTGTTTGGGTGAAAAATCGTCAGCGTTTACCGTTTAAGGAAAGTCAGGGTAAAGGGTTTCTGGGTAAGCATTAAGTAAGTTTTGTATTTTACCAAAGGGCGGATTACAGTCTTCTTTTTTCAAGATATAAAAAAACCGCTGCAATCTTTGTTGCAGCGGTTTTTTTGTGTCTAAAGCTATATTATTTAAGCTTATTTACCGCCTAAGAATTTGTAAACTGCGTCAATAGCTTGATCTTCAGTATAACCGGCTTTCTTAACTGGACCGATTTTCATGATTTCGTCCATAGCTTTAGGCATACCATTTCTACCTTCTTTTAAAACTTTACCGAATTTAGCACGGTCCAATTGGCCGCCAGCGATAAGTTGTTTTAGTTGAGGGTTTGAAGAGATATCATGGCAAGCGCCACAACCGCGACCGAAAGCGCGATCATAGATTTTTTTACCGATTGCCATATCGTCTGCCGCTAAAACATTGCTGCTCAAAGCGATTAATGCAACACCAGCTAATGTACCTAATGTTTTTTTCATGTTGACCTCTCATGGTTATTGAAAAAAAGAACTGTTCGCTCCTAATGAAAAAACAGCCCAATAAAAAGTTAAACCCGCAAAGGATAGGCAATTTAACTAAAAATATCAATTAATATTTTTTTTTAAATTGTCTTGAATTCTATTATTAATAAATATCCTGAATGATAACTGAATTGTCAGAATTAATACAGCCAGCGTTGTATATAGCCATTAGAAGCAACTGTATAAAGTTTTTTGTGATCTTCCGTTTCAGAGAAATCCAATATTGTTGCCGCTGATGGTCGCCAAAGGACAGCTTTTTTAGGGCGCCAATAATGACCTTGCTTGCCAGTTTTAATGTCCCACTGATCAATTCGTTGTGACAGTTGCCCGGTAATGAGAGACTTATCATCGTGACTGAATATGGCTGATGATAAAGTCATCAAATTAGGGCCAATCTGTTTGTAGAGTTTACCACTTTTTGTATGCCATAGCTTGGTCTGACCTAAAGCGGCATTGGTGAGTGCATATTGGTCATTATGACTTAAGGCAACTACCTCAAGCGTATTTTTTAGATTCCAGGTATGAACCAGATTACCAGTACTCAGCTCCCACAATTTTGCAGTTCTGTCTTCAGAACCGGTGATGGCATATTTGCCCGACTGAGAGATAGCTGTCGCGCTGACAGGTGCCTCGTGCGCAAAAGCATACTGAGTCAGTCCATGCATCAAGGAAAAATAAATCGCTTTGTCATTAAGTCCTATCAGGGCGAATTTACCATCTGTTGACAGGCTTAAGGAGCGGATGTCTTGCAGACTCCAGACATTGAGTAGAACTCCGTCTGAAATTCGCCACCATGCAATCGAATGGTGTTCGGCAGTCATGGCGTATTCTTCATTACCGGAAATGGCGGTATGAATGATTCCGGGGTTGTCGTCGGTATGTTGCCAGCTATGCAATAAAGTTTTGGGCTTTAATTGCCATAATTTTGCGGCCCCTGTTGAGCTACTGATTAATGCGTATTTGCTCGACAGACTGGCTGCTAAAATGCCTTCTTTGGCAATAAAGTAGGTCCTATCCGCTTTTGAGCTTATATCGCAGGCACTCAGGCTGACAAGCAAAATAAAAGAAATAAGAAGCGGTTTCATAATGCTGATGGCCTATAGTTTTTTCATTCAGTTTAGCTTATCGTCCGACTTGGGGGTATTTTATTGCTTAATTTGTTTATACCAGTTTAATTTATCGTGTAAATTAACCACGGTGCCAATAATTATCAATGTGGGTGGCTTGATGTCCATATTAGACACGATACCCGGCATTGTTGATAAGGTGCCGGTTACCACTTTATGGCTGGGAGTGGTTCCTTGTTGGATCAAGGCAATAGGGCAGTCACTTGCTGCGCCATGGTCAATCAGGTTTTGACAGATTGTGGCCAGACCTACCAGTCCCATATAAATAACAACTGTTTGATTGGGTGCAGCCAATTGTTGCCAGTTGAGATCGGTACTGCCGTCTTTTAAATGGCCGGTAACAAAAACACAGGACTGGGCATGATCTCTATGCGTAAGCGGAATGCCGGAATAGCTTGCGCAACCGGATGCGGCAGTAATACCAGGCACAACCTGAAAGCTGATGCCTTGTTGCATCAGGGTTTCAATTTCTTCTCCCCCGCGGCCAAATATAAACGGGTCTCCACCTTTAAGTCGGACCACACGCTTGCCGGCTTTGGCTAAATCGGCCAGTAGCGTGTTAATGGATTCCTGTGGCAAACTATGATTATGACGTTTTTTACCCACATAAATCTTTTCAGAATCACGTCGAGTCAGATCAAGAATTTGTTCGGATACCAAACGGTCATAAACCACAACATCGGCTTGTTGCATTAATCTTAAGGCCTTAAATGTTAACAGGTCAGGATCGCCCGGTCCGGCACCGACCAGATAAACTTCTCCCTGATTGGCATTGTTTTGATAGTGATCAATATTACGCTGTAGTTGTTGTTCGGCTTCCTGGTTTTTTCCGGCAAAGACGAGTTCGGCAATACTGCCCTGTAAAATGTTTTCCCAGAAAATGCGGCGTTGAGCGGGTTCGGTGATCTGTTGTTTTACCTGTGATCTGAACTTATTAGCCAGATTAGCCAAGGATCCAAACGCCGATGGAATCAGGCTTTCAATTCTTGCTCTAAGCAAACGTACTAAAACAGGTGATGCACCACCGGAAGATACAGCTGCAATGACAGGGGAGCGGTCAATAATAGCAGGGAAGATAAAGCTGCACAGATCGGGGTTGTCAACGACATTGACCGGGATATTGTGCTTGTCTGCAGAGTCGGCAACGAGAATGTTTGTACTCATATTATCGGTGGCCGAAATGACTAAACGAAAATTTTCTACATCTTCCGGACTAAAGTACTTTTGGTGGATTTTTAATTGATATTTGTCTTGCATATTCTGTACGGTATCGCCAATTTTATCTGCAATTACAGTAATATCCGCGTGTGCTCTGCCTAATAAATCAATTTTACGCGCCGCAATTTCACCCGCGCCAACAACAAGACAAGGTTGGGCTTTTAATTTTAGGAAAACAGGAAAATAGTCCATTGATTTTTATTTTAATTAGCTTTGGTCAAGCGCGTATTATATACTCCGCGTGCTTAAGATTTCAGCTTTCTATCGGCAAAAAAAACTTGTAGTTAAAACTGAAATTTTAGTCTATAGGGTATAATCTACTTATCTGAATAGATAAACTTAAAAAGTAATGATTGAATTTAATTTTGAAGTTGATGCCAGCGGTTTAAATTGTCCATTGCCTTTATTGCGGCTAAAGAAAGCGTTGGTTGAAGTGGAAAGTGGTGATGTGATTAAAATTATTACCACGGATCCGGCTGCGCATTTGGATTTCGGTGTGTACGTAGAACAGGCCGGTCACCAAATGCTGGAGACATTACTGGAAAAGAACCAGCAGGTGTTTTATATCAAGAAGAAATGACAATGCAGTGATAGTCGACTGGTTGTCTTAATTGTTACTTACTTGATATGACTTTTAATAGTTTGCCAGTGATTATCAATTAAACCCTGCAGTGGCTGATATTGAGCTTTATAAGACATTTTGGAGCAATTTTCTATCCAGAAACCTAAGTAAAGCCAGTCTTTTTGCAATTTTTTTGCATATTCGATTTGCCATAATACGGCAAACACCCCCGGGCTGTATCCGGCAAAATCCGGATTAAAGAATGTGTAAACGGCAGAAAGTGCACAATCAAGCTGATCGACAACTGCGACAGCGGCCAGAGTGTTATCTATATGAAATTCAACGAAAATCGTTTTACACCATTTACTGCCCAAAAACGCCTGATATTGTGAAGGTGTGGTATTTTTCATGTCACCGTCTGGGTGTTTGAACTTCTGATAGCGCAGGTATAAGTCATAATGAGCTAGATCAAAGCTGGGTGGCTTGATTTTTATTTGCGTATTAAAGTTTTTTTTCCAGCAACGCATTTGTTGTCGATTGGGTTTGAAACTCTTTACTGCAATTCTGCTTGATATGCAATCGGAACAGGCCGGGCAGTGGGGTTTATAAATTTCATTGCCGCTACGTCTAAAGCCTAAACCAATCAATTGTGAATAAAGCTCGATTGATAGTTCGGGTGATGCCGGGACAATAGCCAGTTGAGAAATATGGTTTTCCAGATAACTGCATTCATGTTCCGGTGTTAAAAATAGCTGGATTGAATTCATTGTTTCCATGCCTGCTCTTTAACTGCAGCAGGGCAAAATTGATCTAACAGTTGATTAAACTGTTGTCGGTTAATTTCTTCAGCTCCAAGGCTGACTAAGTGACTGCTGTACACCTGGCAATCGATCAATTGATAGCCCCAGTGTTTCAGTTGCCGGATGAGGTAAACAAAAGCAACCTTGGATGCATCGGTCTTGGTATGGAACATGGACTCGCCAAAAAAAACCTGGCCTATGGCGATTCCGTACAGGCCGCCGACCAGCTCATCATTCAGCCAGGCTTCAACAGAATGAGCATTACCCAATTGGTGTAGTTTATTATAAGCATCATTCATTTCAGCTGAGATCCAGGTACCTTGCTGATTGGCTCTGGGTTCGGCACAGGCGCTAATGACCTGAGAGAAGGCTTGGTCAAAACTGAGTTGATAAGTTTGCCGGTTGATGGTTTTTCGTAAACTGCGGGAAATTTTAATAGCATCGGGAAACAATACCAGTCGTGGGTTGGGTGACCACCATAGAATAGGTTCGCCTTCATTATACCAAGGGAAGATGCCGTGTCGGTAGGCATTCAGTAAACGCTGGGGGGATAAGCAGCCACCTATGGCCAGTAGGCCATTGGGGTCTGTTAAGGCTAAATTACTCTCCGGAAATTTTTGCGCAGGATCAAAGGGGTCCAAAGCGATCAGTTGCATGGTCTGATTTTTGTTTTAAACTGGTTTGGGAGCACTTATAAGGGTGCCCCCTTGGGGTAACAATTTTTGCAGGGGAAATTAGCCTTCCTGATCATCCAGGTATTTTTCCGCATCCAAGGCAGCCATGCAGCCGGCACCGGCGGAGGTGATAGCCTGTTTGTAAACTGAGTCCATAACGTCGCCCGCAGCGAAAACACCCTCTACACTGGTTGCGGTGGCATTACCATGGGTACCGCTATTAACTTTGATATAGCCGTGATCCATTTCCAGCTGACCGTCAAAAATGCCGGTGTTGGGTGTGTGGCCAATAGCGATAAACACACCGTGCACATCCAGTTCTTTGGTCGACCCATCCTGGGAGTTTTTGATTCTCAATCCGGTGACGCCCATTTCATCACCCAAAACTTCATCAAGTTCATGGAATAATTCAAGTTTAACATTGCCGGTTTTGGACTTTTCGATCAATTTGTCGGCCAGAATTTTTTCTGAGCGAAATTTATCGCGTCTGTGCACTACAGTCACCTCCGAAGCAATATTGGAGAGATAAAGAGCTTCTTCAACCGCAGTATTACCACCCCCAATCACAGCAACCGGTTTGTTGCGATAGAAGAAACCATCGCAGGTTGCACAGGCTGAAACGCCTTTACCTTTAAAGGCTTCTTCTGATTCCAGACCTAAATATTTAGCCGAAGCACCGGTGGCAATAATTAAAGCATCACAGGTATAGCTGCCGGAATCACCGGTCAATTTGAATGGTCGTTGAGAAAGATCAGCAGTATGAATATGGTCAAAAATCATTTCCGCCTCAAAGCGTTCTGCATGTAGACGCATTCTTTCCATTAAATCCGGACCTTGAAGGCCTTCAACATCGCCGGGCCAGTTATCAACCTCGGTAGTTGTGGTTAATTGACCGCCTTGCTGTAAACCCGTCACAATCACTGGATTAAGATTGGCTCTGGCGGCATAAATAGCAGCAGTATAACCGGCGGGGCCAGAACCAAGAATTAAAAGGCGGCAATGTTTGGTTTCGCTCATCAAGAGTCCTCTTAGCGTAAAAGCAGGCAAAAAATAGCTTAATTATGAGTCTGAATATTAAATTCGTAAACTAATACTTACTATTTTACTGCGAATTTTGTTTGGGTACGAATTTTAATTAAGTTTTACTATTAATGTAAAATATTGGGTTATTATTCTATAATTATGTTTTATCAGGTTTATTTTAGAGTTTTTGTTTATGGCGGCAGTAATGGAAGAAAAAACTTTTCGTGGCCTACGGGAAGTTGCGCTATTGGGTTTTTCTGCATTAGCGATATTTTTAATGATTGCGTTGGTATCATTCAGTAATGAGGATGCCGGCTGGTCTCATAGTGGATCCACAAATACTATTAATAATGCCTGTGGTTTGGTCGGCGCATGGTTGGCTGATTTTGTCTTAAGTATTTTTGGTCTGATGGCTTTTTTATTTCCCATCATGATTTTTTGGCATGGCTATCTAATGTTTAGCCAGGATAAACAAAATACGCATAAATGGACTATTGCCTTACGTTGGTTCGGTTTTATCTCCACCATAGTTTCCGGTGCTGCGATATTTTATTTGCACCTGTATAGAAGCCGATTTGAATTACCGGGTACAACCGGAGGTATTTTAGGGCAGGAGGTCGGTGATGCCTTATTGCTGGTATTTGGTAATTCCGGTGCTACGTTAATCCTGCTGGCTGTTTTATTGGCCGGGGTTACCTTATTTACGGGGTTGTCCTGGTTAACAGTAATGGATTTTGTGGGTAAATATACCATTGTACTCTGTCGCTTTATCTACCAGCAGTTGGTTGTCTTTAAAATCCGCTATGGACAACGCCAGGCAAGAGTCGTTCATGATAAGGGGCGGGTTCAATCTAAAGTTACTTCGAAAGCCAGAAAAATAGAGCCGGAACTTAAACAAAAAACCAGTATTAAAATTTCACCGCCAAAAAGCACGGTTGAAATTAGCGAACGGGCCGATAAAGAAAAACAGACCGATCTGTTTGATGACCACAAGGGAGTGTTGCCTGCATTATCTTTACTTGATAAGCGAGTCAATAATGTCAAAGCCTATTCTGCGGACGAATTGGAAGAGATGTCGCGACTGGTGGAAGTTATCCTGATGGATTTCGGTGTGGTTGTAGAGGTGGTTGCGGTGCATCCCGGTCCTGTGATTACCCGTTTTGAACTGCAACCGGCTCCTGGGGTAAAGGTCAGTCGCATTAGCAGTCTGGCAAAAGATTTGGCCAGGGCTTTATCGGTTACCAGTGTGCGTATTGTTGAGGTAATCCCCGGTAAGTCAGTGATTGGCCTGGAAATACCCAATCAGGAAAGGGAAATGGTGTCCTTGCAGGAATTGTTGTCATCACGCAGTTTTGATAAGGCAAAATCCGTTTTGACATTGGCCATGGGTAAAGATATTTCCGGGGCTCCGGTTGTGGCCGATTTGGCAAAGATGCCTCATGCCTTGGTAGCAGGTACAACAGGGTCGGGTAAATCGGTGGCAATAAATACCATGATTCTGAGTATTCTTTATAAGGCTACACCCGAACAGGTCAGAATGATTATGATCGACCCGAAAATGCTTGAATTATCAGTGTATGAAGGGATCCCTCATTTGTTAACGCCGGTTGTTACTGATATGAAAGAGGCTAATAACTCACTGCGCTGGGCTGTGGCGGAAATGGAAAGGCGTTATAAGTTAATGTCCAAAATGGGGGTTAGAAATCTGGCCGGTTTTAATCAATTAATTGAAGAAGCCAGTGCAAAAGGAGAAACCATTCGCGATCCTCTGTTTCAATTAACTGAGCCTTTAGCCGAAGGGGAAGAATTTCCGGTATTAACCACTTTGCCGAGCATTGTCATCGTTATTGATGAGTTGGCTGATATGATGATGGTGGTTGGTAAAAAGGTAGAGGAATTAATTGCTCGGTTGGCGCAAAAAGCCCGCGCAGCCGGGATTCATCTGGTATTGGCAACGCAACGTCCTTCAGTAGATGTGTTAACCGGTTTGATAAAAGCCAATGTGCCGACTCGAATATCTTTTCAGGTGTCATCAAAAATTGATTCCCGTACTGTTCTGGATCAAGGTGGAGCTGAAGCCTTGCTGGGGAATGGTGATATGTTATTTTTGCCATCGGGTACCAGTATTCCAATTCGCGCTCATGGTGCATTTGTTGATGATCATGAAGTGCATCACGTAGTCGAATTTTTGAAAACAACTGCACCGGCAAATTATTTATCGGAAATAACCCAGGAACCGACGGATTCCGGTGATGGTTTCGGGATGCCGGGAGACGGGGCGGAAACCGATGCGCTTTACGATGAAGCTGTAATGTTTGTCACACAAAGCAGAAAAGCCTCAATTTCCAGTGTGCAACGGCGCTTTAAAGTCGGATATAACCGTGCTGCCAGAATGATTGAAGATATGGAAGCAGCTGGTGTTGTCAGTGTTCCGGAATCCAATGGTTCAAGGGAAGTGTTAGCACCGCCGCCGTTGGAGGATTGACATGGATTGGTTAACCGTCAGTCTGATTATTCTGGCGATTTCGGTTATATTCGGATGGGTAATGGTTAAAGTAAAAGCCGGACATCAGGATACGCCGGTTAAAGTTATGCTGTTTGTTTTATACTTTTGGCTTTGCGCCTTTGTTCAAATAGTATTGGCTGGCGTGGGGTATTATCTTTATGGAGTGCAGTAGCTGTAGCTTTTTAAAATGAAAAGTCGTTGGGGCTACCAAAGTCGGTTGAATTAAATCTGTTTGACCCGAAATAAAAAAAGCCAGATTACGACTCTAACGAGTCGCTGTCTGGCTTTTTCGTTTATATGTAGTTGTTCAGGTTTTCGCAGTTGGACTTTTATGGTGTCAAACGGTAGAAAACTGAAGTTACATTTAGATAACTGTTACTTCTTCAGCTTGTGGGCCTTTAGCACCTTCAGTAATTTTAAACTGAACGTTTTGACCTTCATCAAGTGATTTGTAGCTACTGTTACCACTTAAAATATTTCTGAAATGTACGAAAACATCCGGGCCTTGTTTCTGTTCGATAAAGCCGAAACCTTTGTCAGAATTAAACCATTTAACGATGCCGGTAGTCATAGTAGACATAATGAGTCCTAATAATAAAATTAATATAACGCCCTAATAAAAGGCAGGTAAAGCTGATAATGTGGAATTACTGAATGAAGAGCAGGACGACAAACTACAGGAGAAACATCGAATTGGTAAACAAAAGGTAAATCATATTTTCTAGCTGTGGTCCACTATACACTGAATGTATGGTATGTCAAGCGTAATTAATAAAGATTGTTTCTTTATTTTAAATAGTCCAGCACCAGCATGTATTGAATCAATTATGGATATACAACAACTTGTTGGAAGAAAAATTAAAAAAATGAGGGCAGCATAATGAAAGCCATGGTCATGAAAAAGATTTGTTACCTTGAAAACAACTTGAATCCGCTGGAATTGATGGATTTACCCGTTCCCGTTCCTCGTGCACAAGAGATACTGGTAAGAGTTTCAGCCTGTGGCGTTTGTCATACTGATCTGGATGAAATTGAAGGGCGAACGCCGCCGGCGCAATTGCCCGTTATACCAGGGCATCAGGTAGTCGGTCGTGTTGAAGCTATCGGCGATAAAGTCAGTACTGTTAAACCGGGCGACCGGGTTGGTGTGGCCTGGATATTTTCTGCTTGTGGCAGGTGTCAATTTTGTTTGTCAGGAAAGGAGAATTTATGCCGGGGTTTTATTGCCACTGGTCGTGATGCCAATGGTGGGTATGCACAATATATGACCGTGGCGGAAGCGTTTGCCTATGTGTTGCCGGACGACTTTTCAGATCTGCAGGCAGCACCACTACTTTGTGCCGGAGCTATCGGATTTAGATCATTGCATTTAACCGGTTTACAGGATGGACAAAGGCTAGGTTTGACCGGGTTTGGCGCTTCGGCACATCTGGTTTTACAGATGATACGCTATCAATATCCGAACAGTGAAATTTATGTGTTTGCCCGAAGTTCAAGAGAGCGGGAGTTTGCTAAACAGCTGGGGGCGGTTTGGACGGGCGAGACCAAAGACCGGGCACCTGAGAAACTGGATTGCATTATCGATACCACTCCAGCCTGGGAACCTGTGGTTGAAGCTTTGGCTAATCTGGAATCCGGAGGCAGGCTGGTGATTAATGCGATTCGCAAGGAAGGGGATAAGACCAGCCTACTAGACTTGGATTATCCGCTGCACCTCTGGCAGGAAAAAGAGATAAAAAGTGTCGCTAATATTACCCGGAATGATGTAAAGCAATTTTTAAAACTGGCGGCGGAAATGAATTTGCAACCGGAGGTTCAGGTGTATTCATTGGCGCAGGCAAATGAAGCGTTACTGGAATTAAAGAACGGTAATATTCGTGGTGCAAAGGTACTTAGAATTGAATAGGTTGATGCTGTAATTGTGCGTCTGAAGGGTTAATTCAATGAATCATCGCGCCAATATTTCGTGCCTTTAATTGTTGCCTGCAGCGCCAATCCGGCTTCAGTCAGCTGATATAATGTCACATTATCGATGATTGCCTCACCACCAACCGCTACGCCTTTATCAGCAGCCTTGACAGCTGCATCCGCTTGAGCGCCAAAAGCCCAGCCATGATCAATAAAGCGTTTCAGACTACTGGTGCTGTGAAAGACAAAAACAATGCGAAAATCTTTAACACCAAGGCCGACACCAACACCAACTTCGCCCATTTTCATATAGGTGTATTTGCCGGTGTTATTGTTTTTGACCACTCCATATCCACCACCAAAACTGGCAAGAAATAGATTGATATTCGCATTACTGAATACGGCATAACCGGGGACGCTGGCAATTTGCGCTTTAACATCCGGCTTTAATCTGTACAGTTCAGAAAGTACTTCATTTTTCATAGCCAAAATTGCCTGACGTTTTTCGGCGTTTGTATTACCTCTGGTTGTGGTGCAGCCATTACTCAAAAATACCGCAATTAAACAAAATGTGATAGTCAGTCGATTCATAGTTTTTACTCTCAATAATTATTGGCGCTATAGTTCAAAACTGTTGTATTTAAATTTAAATTTAAATGCAAAAGCGTCAATATATAGCAGCATTCTACCTATGCTCCATATTTAGGGCTGAGAAATTCGTGTTGCTATGGCACACGCTTGTTCAGGGTATCCCGTTAAGTTTTGGTCTATTGAAAAATATTAGGATAAACCGGCTTTTATGTTAGTCTCTCGAATTAATAATTAAATCTGTAGAAAAATGCATTCACGCCCATTCATTTGCCAAGCATTGTTATCTATAAGTCTGTTATTTTGCTTGTCTGAGGTGTGGGCAAAATCAGAACCAATTCATCTTCAGCTCAGGTGGCTGCATCAGTTTCAGTTTGCCGGCTACTATGCGGCATTGGAAAAAGGCTATTATCAGGATGAGGGGCTTAACGTTATCATTCATGCCGGTTCGCCCGAAAAACAACCGGTTAAAAGAGTATTGAATGGCGAAGTGCACTACGGAGTTGCAAATAGCGAACTCCTGCTCGAACGTTTGCGTGGAGCTCCATTGGTTGCCCTGGCCGCAATTTTTCAACATTCTCCCTCTGTATTATTGGCAAGAAAGGATGCTAATATTCTTTCGCCACATGATTTGGTGGGAAAAAAGGTCATGATGATCGACAATAATGTTGATGCCGATTTTGTTGCGATGTTTAAAAATGAAGGAATAGACCTGAATACAATTAAAGTGATACCCAGTAGCTATAATATTCAGGATCTCGTTGATAAAAAAGTCGTGGCTTTTAATTCTTATTTGAGCAATGAACCTTTTTTTCTGCAACAGCAAAATATTGATTATACCGTCTTGCATCCTAGACTATACGAAATTGATTTTTATAGTGATATTTTATTTACCACTGAACAGGAAATAGCAGATCATCCCGATCAGGTTAATGCTTTTGTACGGGCAAGTTTAAAGGGATGGCGTTATGCCTTAAAGCACCGGCAAGAGATTATAGATTTGCTGTTAAAGGCTTATTTAGTTGATAAATCCAAAGCGCATCTAGAATTTGAAGCAAAAACCATAGAAAACCTTATTTTGCCGAACTTAGTGGAAATAGGACATATGAATCCGTGGCGATGGAAGCATATGGCTGATACTTTTTTAGATGCAGGTATGCTGGAGAACCTTGATCAACTTGACGGCTTCATCTATCAGCCGGATTCAAAAATAGCCAGGGATGAGCTGATGAACTATCTAAAAATATCTGCCTCCATTACCCTGTTGGCCAGTCTTGTTACCGCTGTTTTGTTTTTAGCGTACAAAAGAACCAAACGCGAGATTAAATTGCGGATTATAGCTGAAAATGAAATTAAAAAACTCGCCTATAGTGATTGTTTAACCGGTCTTGAAAATCGCCATCATTTTTTTATTCTAGCCGATCAGTCATTAAAACAGGCCGAAAGAGAAAAAAGTCAGTTGGTTCTAGCTTATTTGGATCTTGATGATTTTAAGATTATTAACGATCAGCATGGACATAAGGTGGGAGATTTTATATTGATTCATGTCAGTAAAATGTTACGGCAGAGTATTCGAAAATCTGACGTTGCCGCTCGATTAGGTGGTGATGAATTCAGCATACTATTCACTCAGGTGAATGATATACAGTTATTTAAGGTTTTAATTGAGAAATTAATCAAAAAAATTAGTAGCCCGGTTCACTATCAGGATTTAATTTTAAGTGTGAATGTAAGCGTCGGCCTGGCGGTTTACCCTAAAGATGGTCTGGATATTGATTCCTTGCTGGAAAAAGCAGACAGCAAAATGTACCTGTCTAAATTTAGACGCAAAAAAGAGATAATTTCAGATTAATTTATCGATTTTGTTTATTTTTAAACTTATAACAATGGGTTTATAGGTCAAAGCTCTACATTGCGTATCAATCGTTTTGTTTTAATGCTATCTGGTGGCAACTAAAATAATGTGAGTTGTTAGCGTATGGTTTACGAAAAAAAAGCTTAAATGGTAAATTTTAACAAGAAACGGGAAGAGTATTGGCTTGGGGGCAAAAGTTCGCAGTAATGAAAGTTTTTTGCAAAACAAATTCAGTCGTTGCGTTACAGATTAATGAATAATCAATGGTGCCATTAATACTATGGTTAAAAGTCGGCAAAGTTTGTAAAGAATATAAGTAAGACCGTTTTGATAGAATTATGTCTATTGTTATGGTTTATAAATCTGAGGAAGATCCAATGGATACAATTGCCAAATATTTTAGCGGACATTTTTCAACAGAGAGTCGAGTGGTTGTGAAATGCAAGACCTGACCCCTTTTTTGTCTTTTTTGCAGAGCCAAGGGCACTTGTCTGATGCTGATTTAGGCAAAGTTAAACGAATGCAGCAATCGGCTGGAGGGGAAAGTATTCCGCATTTGTTGATTAAACTGGGTTTGTGTTCGGAACATGCGGTTGCAGAAGCCTTTGAACACAGTACTCAATTGGAAAAAGTATCGGCAGGACAATATCCGGTTGAGTCGCCTTTGTCGGATACGGTTTCTGAACGTTTTTTAAAGCATTACCATGTGGTTGCGTTAGACAATACCGATGAAAAAGTCTGTGTGGCGGTAATGGATCCCAGTGATACTTTTGTTGCTGATGCCTTGCGCTTGGCAACCGGAAAAAATATTCAATATAAAATTGGCGTTTTATCTGAAATTGATGCTGCTTTGGATATACAGTATGGCGAAGACCGTACTGCGATGGATAAGCTGGCCTCAACTGAAGAATTTGACGAATTGAATGATGATGACCTTGAGCATTTAAAGGATATGGCTAGTGAAGCTCCGGTGATTAAGATGGTTAATTTGATCATGCAGCGAGCGATAGATGTCGGCGCTTCGGATATTCATATTGAGCCATTTGAAAATGTCTTGAAAGTTCGTTTACGAGTTGATGGGGTTTTGCTGGATATTGAACCGCCACCTGTTTCCTCCACTGCGGCGGTTTTGTCCAGAATTAAACTAATGGCTAAGCTGAATATCGCCGAGCGACGTTTACCTCAAGATGGTCGAATCAAAATCCAAATGTTGGGAAAGGAGCTGGACTTGCGGGTATCCACAGTGCCGACTATGTATGGTGAGAGTGTGGTTATACGTCTGCTGGATAAGGAAAATACAGTGCTGGACTTTGACGCACTGGGTTTTTCCGGGCCTCAGGCGCAGGCATTTATTCATACTCTGAAGCAACCGCATGGCATTATTCTGATTACCGGACCGACAGGGAGCGGTAAATCGACAACCTTATACACCGCCTTAAAACAACTGAATACTGCCGAACGCAAAATTATTACTGTTGAAGATCCAATTGAATATCAATTAGAAGGTATCAACCAGATTCAGGCCAAGTCACAGATCGGTTTAACCTTTGCGTCTGCTTTGCGCTCAATTGTCAGGCAGGACCCTGATGTCATCATGATCGGCGAAATGCGTGATATAGAAACGGCCGGTATTGCCGTGCAATCGGCAATGACAGGGCACTTGGTGTTGTCGACCCTGCATACCAATGACTCTGCCGGTGCAATTACCCGATTGCTGCAAATGGGGGTAGAGGAGTATTTACTCAGTTCAACAGTAAAGGGAGTTTTGGCGCAGCGTTTAGTCAGAAAATTGTGTCCGGCATGTAAACAAAGTTATTTACCGGATGCATCTTTAATAAAGGAACTAGGTTTAAAACAGTTTCAGCCAGAAGCTGATATTACCCTTTACCGGTCAGTCGGTTGCGATCAGTGTGGTGGACTTGGCTATCGAGGCCGATTGGCCATAATTGAATTTTTAACCATGACTGACTCGATTCGTAACTTGATAATGACTCATCAGCAAGCTTCCGATATTCAAAAACTAGCGGTTGAAGAGGGAATGGTAACTATGATGGATGATGGTTTCATTAAGGTATTACAGGGTTTAACATCGGTTGATGAAGTGCTTCGTGTGACGGTCGATTCATAATGCCATTATTCAGTTACAAAGCCATTGCCAGTACGGGGGTAACCGAACAAGGCGAACGTGAAGCGACAGATGAGACGGCTTTACTTACTGCGTTGCAAAGTGAAGGCTATATTCCGATCAAAATTTCCCCGGCTAAGGCGAATACTTTTTTAGGTCTCAGGTTATCCGGTAAATCAAAGCATCTCACGGCAAAAGACATTGCCTTATTTACCAGAGAATTGGCAACTTTGTTAGATTCAGGCTTGCCTTTGGACAGAGCTCTGTCAATTTTATTGGATATTGCCGAGGGTAATGTCCAACTCAGCAACTGCATTGAGAAAGTTCAGGCTAAGGTAAAGGCGGGTTCTGATTTGGCTGATGCCCTGGAAAGTCAGACCGGAAATTTTTCGAAGTTTTATTTAAATATGATTCGTGCCGGTGAGGCGGGGGGCGGTTTAGCTGAAGTGTTAAAACGTCTGTCAGATTATCTTGAGCGTTCTAAAGAATTAAGAGATACAGTGAGTACTGCATTGATTTATCCAGCTATTTTGCTGATTATGTCCCTGGCTTCTTTATTTGTGATGTTGACCTTTGTAGTACCGCAATTTAGTGAAATGTTTGCTAATGCCGGGCAGGATTTACCGGTTCCGACCCAAATAGTTGTGGCGTTGGCCGAGTTTTTGCGAAGCTATTGGTGGTTGCTGCTTGGGGGGGTGTTGGCTGCAATCAGTTATATGAATCAGCAATTAAGTGTTCCGAGCAGTAAAAAAGTATGGGATAGACGTTTTTTGAACCTGCCCATAGCCGGCACTATTTTGATGACTCAAGAAGTAGCAGGGCTATGTCGAACATTGGGAACATTACTGGGTAATGGTGTTTCCATTCTAAAAGCCCTGGTGATTGCCAGGGAAACAGTCACTAATTTGGTGCTGGTTGAAACTCTCGTTGAGGCTGAACAACAGTTAAAACAAGGTAAAAATATGTCAAATGCTCTTGCCGATCAGGGCATGTTCCCGAAAATGGCGCTGCAAATGATTAAAATGGGAGAGGAAACCGGACACTTGGAGGATATGTTCTTGCGTGTGGCTGACATTTATGACCAGCAATTGAAATTATCCATACAGCGCTTTCTTGCCTTATTGGAGCCTGCGTTAATCATTACCTTAGGCTTAATGATTGCCGGAATTATCGTCTCTATTCTATTGGCGATTCTCAGTGTTAATGATTTGGCTTTTTAATGCAAAATATCGCAGGACGATAGGTGAGTGACATCATGGCGTCAAATACACAGAAGGCATTCACGCTAATTGAATTGCTTATCGTCTTGATGATCTCGGTAATGGCTTTAACTGCTGTTTCGATGAATATCGGGTCTGGGGCACGCGGTACTGAGATAAAAGCGGCTATCAGAGAGCTGATGTCAGCCATGCGTTATGCACGGGGCCAGGCATTATTAACTCGTCAGTCTACGGTGTTAACGATTGATCTTGAACACAATAGTTATCAAATTAATTCAAAAGATAAGGTGTTTTATCTGCCGAATGATTTAGAGATAACTTTGGTGACGGCTCAAAATGAGCTGTTAGATGATAATCGCGGCAATATCCGTTTTTTTTCAGACGGCTCGTCAACCGGTGGGCGTGTGTCTTTGGGCCAAGAAAATGAACAATGGTGGATTGATATTAACTGGCTAACTGGTAAGGCAGAGTTGAGTCATGACTAAACAGCAGGGATTTTCCTTATTGGAAATATTGGTCGCTTTTTCGGTCATGGCATTATCACTGGGCGTGTTATTGAAAATATTTTCTTATGGTGTCCAAACCGCTTCGTTAGCGGAAACGTATACGACCTCTGTACAAATTGCTGAGTCATTACTCGATCGTACCGGTATTGAATCCCGGATTCAAATAGGGAAAACTTCCGGCATCATTGATGACGATTATCTTTGGTCGGTAACGGTAACCCCGTTTTCATGGGATGAAGATGAGGGCGACGAACAGGGTTATGCTTTATATAAAGTTGGGGTAAAGGTGTTCAGGCAGGGGGAAGAAAACAGAGCCGTACAGCTAAGTACATTAAAGTTGCTTAAGGCCGGTTTATAACCATGCGAATAAACAACGTTAAAGCAAGCGGGTTTACCCTGATTGAGGTGCTGATCGGATTGACCCTGTTGAGCGTTATGCTGACACTGTTGTTTTCCGTATTGAGTATCTGTGCGCAAAGCTGGGAAGCGGGCGAGCAGAAGTTAGCCGAGGTTAACGAGATAGCCACGGTAAATAATTTTTTTCGCCAATATTTATCCCAAGCCAGGGCTATGCCGGATGAATTTTCCGATGATAAAAAACAACTGGCGTTTGACGGTCAGAGTAAACAGGTTCAGTTTGTCTCGGCATTTTCTGCCAGCGCCGGGAAGTCCGGCTTGCAGTTGATAAAAATTCATTTACATGGTCAACATGGAGAACAGGCTTTACAAGTATCGATTAAACCTTTGTTTCAAGAACAGGAGGATAACGCGTGGTTGGATGTGAACTTGCTGAATCGAGTCAGTGCTTTTAAATTGGCTTATCTCGGGAGCGATTTGGATGAAGGCTGGCAGAATAGCTGGCAGGATCAAACAGAAATGCCGGCACTGATAAAAGTAGAAATCAAATATAACGAGCAGTCAATTTGGTCTGAGCAGGTGATCGCCGTACACAGCAGAAAATTCAAAGCTTTGGATATATTAAAACCATGAGGCAGCAGGGTGTAGCGCTGGTGTTGGTGTTATGGATAGTCAGTTTGTTGACAATTATGGCCGCCAGTTTCACGTTAACCATCCGCCGGGAAACGGCGATTATAGGTATTGCCCGGGATAGCGCTCAGGCAAGGGCAATAGCTGCTGCGGGCGTGGTAAGCGCACAAAAGATGCTGCTTAATACGGATGAAAAACTGCGTTGGCAGGCGGATGGGAGTCTTTATCAGTTGACTTTCTCCAATGCTAAAATCAGGCTTAGACTTTTTGATGAGGCAGGTAAAATAGATTTGAATCATGTTCAGGAGGACACGCTAAATCAATTGATGCAACAGGCACCCATGAATCAGGAACAGATAATTATGGCGACAGATTCGATTCTGGATTGGCGGGATAAGGATAGTTTAGTTCGGTTACACGGTGCAGAGGAGATGACCTATCAGAGTTTAGGTTATCAGCCTCGAAATGACAGCTTTATTTCTATGGAAGAACTGCAAATGGTACAAGGCGTGACCCCCGAGCTTTTTCAGTGGATGAAGCTTTATTTTACTGTTAACGGACAAAAACAACCGAATCCTGAGTTGGCTTCGGCTGAAGTGTTGTACCTATTGTATCCGGATCAACCAGAGACTATAGATAGCTATTTATATGAGCGCTTGTCGGCGGCAAAACAGGGCTTGCCCAGACCAAAATTTCCATTATCGCAGCTAGGGGCTGAGGTTAAAGCGGATTCACACTATATAACTATTGTGGCAGAATCAGCAATGAACGACCATGTTGGCGCCGGCTTGCGTGTATTATTAGAAAAACAGTCTCAGGAAAGTGACCACTCGTTTCAAATTTTGCAGTGGCAAAGATATAGCACACCCCAATCAAGTCTGTTTACCGAACAATACAATGAATGGTTGGTTAAGGATTACGCGGAACCGGAGTCAAATGAATGATAAAAATAGACAGAGAGTTTTTTAGTTGCGGTAAGGTTTGTGCTATGGTGTGCGGATTGGCTACAGGTCATAAAATAGCCTGTTATGCGTTGAATATTTAGAAGAAATTAAAATGACAAATGGCTCGTTTGATAATGAAAAAATAACCATGTTAAGACTGAAAAAGTTTAATCCAACACGATGGCTTTTGACACTCGCTTTAGTGCTTAGTGGTTGTGAGCTTTTGGGACCGGATCTTAAGTCCAAGTTAGAACTTCAACCCGTCAAGGTAGAGCCGGACAGTGTTCCTACAGAACAAGTTAATCTAGTTGAAGAACCTCAGTCTGCTGTTCCTAGCTATGCCAAACCGGAATTTTATACCGCATCAAATCATCGGTCTGATAATCAAGCATTAAAGAAAAACAACAAGGTAAAGCAGACACAAGGTATTTACAGCCTTAATTTTGAAAATGCCGACTTGAGTGAAGTGGTTAAAGTCATTCTGGGTGATATTCTAAATGAGAATTATCTGTTAGCGCCTGATGTCAAAGGGTCGGTTACCATACAAACCAGTAAACCGTTAACAAAACAAGAATTGATTCCTACGCTTGATATGTTACTGCGAATGAATAAGGCGGCATTAAGTAAAACCGGCCGGCATTATTTTATCGAACCGATGACCCGTGCTAATCAAGGTTCAACACTGAGTGCCAAAGGTACAGCACTGCCGGCGGGTTATCAGATACGGGTTATCCCGGTCAAATATGTTGATGCGACTAATATTTCTGAATTACTTAAGCCTTTGGTGTATGAAAAAACCATATTAAATGTCGATGAAACGCGTAATTTATTAATGGTAGCGGGTACAGGTTCAGAGTTGGAGAGGGTTCAGGAGATTGTAGATACCTTTGATGTCCATGTCTTAAAAGATCGATCATTTGGTTTGTTTCCGTTAATGCATGTTACCCCGGACGAAATAATAACCGAACTGGAATCAATTTTTAGCCAGAAGAACAATGCCAATAGCAAGAGCGGACATATTCAATTTATGAATATTGATCGTTTAAACGCCATCATGGCAGTCACTCATCAGGAACAGTATTTAAAAGATGTGGAACAGTGGGTGATCAGGCTTGATCGGGCTAATTCCACTTCAGGGGGCGGCATTAATGTTTATAAAGCTCAACATGTTGATGCCGTTAAACTGGCCGATACGTTGAATGATATTTTCAGTGGTGGACAACAAAAACAAAATCAGCCTAAAGTGGCACCCGGCCTTAAACCAATTTCCATAACCAATGCGCAAAAGAAAAACGAGCCTGCAGAACCAGTCAATTTAACGCCGGCAATGGTTTCTGATATATCCAAGGTGGGTGATGTACGGGTTATTGCCGATGAGGCTAATAATTCGGTGATTATTGTTGCTAATGCACAAGATTATGCGGTTATCAGATCTGTTATTACCCAGTTGGATGTGATGCCGTTGCAGGTTCTGATCGACGCCACAATCGTATCGGTCACGCTCACCGATGACTTGCAGTATGGCATAAAATGGTATTTCGAACATAATTCCGGGCGCAGCCTGGCAACCTCCGGTGGTGCGGATGGTGGCGCCTTGCGCGGTTTTGGACAATTGGCGGCAGATGCTGCGGCTAATGTCGCCTCGGGGTTTGCCTACTCATTTGTCCCCAGTTCAGGAAAACTGCGAGCCAAATTGGATGCCTTGGCCTCGAAAGATAAGATTGATGTTATCGCTTCGCCGTCTTTAATGGTTTTGAATAATCAGGAAGCCTCAATACAGGTTGGTGATGAAGTACCGATCAGAACCTCGGAGTCAACCAATACCAGTGGTAGTATTGATCCAATCCAAACCAGCTCAATACAGATGCGGGAAACAGGCGTGTCATTAAATGTTAAACCCAGAGTCAATGCCAACGGTCTGGTTATTATGGATATTGAGCAAAGTGTGGATAGGGCAATACCTGCCGGCGGGACTAGCAGTATTGATTCGCCTACCATTCAACAGCGCAAGGTGAATAGCCAGGTTGCGGTCCAAAGTGGTGAAACAATTGTGTTAGGCGGTTTAATTGATGAGAACAATACGCGAACCTCGGACGGTATTCCATTTTTGAGTGATATCCCTTTAATCGGCGCTTTCTTTGGTAGTACAGGTAAAACACTGACCCGTACCGAGTTAGTGATATTAATCACTCCTCGTGTGGTTAAAAGTCGTCAGGATGCTCGTCTGATTACCGATGAATTCAAGCGCAAATTAACCGGTATCTATCAGGAACCGGCAGCTACCAAAGTTGTGGAAAATTAATAATTTTTTGTTCGTCGTATAAAATATTTTTCCAGTTCTACGATAAATAGAACCGACGAGGCGACCAGAATGATGCGGAACCATATATGGAAGTCGATTGCCGTACTGCCAAATAAAGCCTGCAGTGGGGGAAAGTAGGTAAAACCCAGCTGGAATATGATAAGGATGAAAATGGATATCAACACATAACGGTTACCTGTTAATCCTGCCCAGTTAAAAACCGAGGCAATCAGGTAGCGGGAATTAAACAAATAAAGAATCTCAAACATTACCAGTGTATTTACCGCTACGGTCCGAGCATGGTCAATTTTCATGCCTTGTTTCATTTCCCACAGGAATAGCCCCATGGTTCCGAGCATCATAATAATGGAGACAATGATAATCCGCCAAATCAGGAAGTTAGTCAGCAGCGGCTCATTCGCATGGCGCGGTATATGTTGCATAACATTCTGTTCAGGAGGTTCAAAGCCCAATGATAATGCCAGGGTCACGGTGGTAACCAAGTTCACCCAGAGGATCTGAACAGGTGTTAACGGTAGCTGGTGAAAGCCAAAGAGAATGGCGGCAATAATGATTAATGCTTCACCGCCGCTGGTCGGCAGAATAAACAAGATGGATTTTTTAAGGTTGTCATAAACCGTACGACCTTCTTCCACTGCATAGGTGATTGATGCGAAATTGTCATCAACCAGTACCATTTCAGCGGCTTCTTTTGCCACTTCAGTACCGTTATAGCCCATTGCGGTACCAATATCGGCACACTTTAAAGCAGGTGCGTCATTGACGCCATCACCCGTCATCGCCACAATTAAGCCTTGTTCCTGTAGCAATTTTACTAGAAGTAGTTTGTGCTCAGGGTTTACCCGGGCATAGACATCCACCTCTTGTACACTTTGGCGTAGCTGATCCATGCTCAACATTTCAAGGTCCTGCCCGGTAAGTACATCTTCGGCATTAACCAGGTTGATTTGTTGAGCAATAGCGCGTGCGGTAGCGGCATGGTCTCCGGTGATCATCTTTACCCGAATGCCCGCTTTGGCACAGGATTCGACTGCTTTGACGGCTTCTTCTCGTGGTGGGTCGATTAAGCCAAACAAACCCAACATAATCAAGCCCTGGTCGAGGTCGCTGAATTTGAGTTCCACATGTTCACAGTTTATCGGTTTAACGGCAATGGCTAATACCCGTTGACCCTGTTGAGCCATTTGTTCTATACGGTTTAACCAGTAATGTTTATCTAATGCTTGATCGCCAGAATGAGTTCTTTGTTGTTCACACATTTCTATCACATGTTCCGGTGCCCCCTTAAGAAAGATGAAGGCTTCACCGCTATGATTATGATGTAGTGTCGCCATAAAACGATGTTCAGATTCGAACGGTATAAGATCGGTGCGTGGGAATTGTTTATTCTGTTTTTCAATATCCAGTCCGGCTTTTAAACCGGATATCAGTAAAGCGCCTTCCATGGGGTCGCCATGAACCAACCAATGACCTGTTTTGAACTCCAATGTGCTGTCATTACAGAGCATGGCAGCCTGAAGCGCTTCTACTAAAAGAGGATGTTCATCAGGGGTTATGATTTTTTCAGAAAGGAAAATTGAACCGTGCAGGTCGTAGCCGGTACCGCTTAATTTGAACAGGTAGTCGGACGTGGCAATATTTCTTACAGTCATTTCATTTCGGGTTATGGTTCCGGTTTTATCGGAACAAATGACTGATACGGCTCCAAGGGTTTCAACAGCCGGTAGACGGCGTATTATGGCATTACGTTTAGCCATACGCTGAACACCAATAGCCAAGGCGATGGTCATAATGGCTGGTAAGCCTTCAGGAATTGCTGCGACGGCGATGCTGACTGCAGCAAGAAACATTTCCGTAGCAAGATAATCACGAATTAAAACACCAAATGCAAAGGTAATAAACGCGATGGCTAAAATGGCGAAAGTCAGCCAGCGGCCAAACCGGGCCATTTGTCTTAATAACGGCGTAGTTGCGGATTTTATTTCAGACACCAGGGTACTGATACAGCCAATTTCCGTGTATGCACCCGTTGCTGCTACCACGCCACTCCCTTGTCCGTGTGTTACTAAGGTGCCTGAATAAGCCATACACAATCGATCACCGAGTACACTTTCTTTTGCAACCGGCTCGACAGTTTTTTCGACCGTCAACGATTCACCGGTTAAAACTGATTCTTGTATCTGTAGCCCCTTAACCTGGAACAACCTTAGGTCGGCGGGTACTTTATCTCCTGACTGCAACAAGACCACATCGCCTGGAACAAGCTGTTCAGCAGGGATGCTTATTTGTTGTGTATCGCGTAGCACAATAGCATTGTGTGAAAGCATCTGCTGTATTGCTCTTAAAGCATTTTCAGCCTTACCCTCCTGAAGAAATCCGATGATAGCATTGAGAAGTACCACGCCCAAAATAACACCGGCATCAATCCAGTGTCCCAGCATGGCCGTGACGGCACTGGCAATCATTAAGACGTAAATGAGAATATTATGGAACTGGTAGAAAAAACGAACTAATGGGCCGTGGGTTTGAACTTCGGGAAGCCTATTTGAACCGTATTTGACCAGTCGGTTAGCTGACTCCTTTTTGGAAAGTCCTTCGGGGCCGCTTTGCAGTAGGTTAAAAACAGTGTTGATATTTTCGTGATGCCAATACTTTGAGCTACCCGACGGCTTGATTGTTATTTGCTCCTTAAGTTTTTTGTATGCGTTTAATGACCATTGGGTAATCACCGCACCAATAACGGACAAAATAAACAATATGCATAGTAGAGTCAGCCATTCGATAACTGCATTATCAAATTGCCAGGTTAGATTGTCATTCATCTGAAAACCTTCTGTTGAATCGTATTCAACACTAAACTGTAAACAAGAACCCTGGTAATCGTTTTAATTTAACATAGACCTCAAAAAAAAATTCTCCATTTTGAAGATTTTGAAATAAGAAAATTAATTAGTTCTGGAGTGGCAGCTACGAGGGAGGGCATGTATGAATATTTATAATGAAAGGCCTTATCCTTCCGTAGTATCGATTTGTTTAAGATTTTTTGGTTTGGGCAAGAATTTTGTGAGTGCCCAGTTAAATTGTTGAACAATTTTTACCGGGCACTGGTGGAAGATAATAGGTGTTTTAAGTGGGTTTTTTATCAATTACAACTTCTATTAAATGGTTTATAGCTCACTAATTCACCACTGTTGTAATCAACTCTCTCGGTTTCTGAAATTTCTTTTTCTACCGTCCAATTATCTCCAGCAGATTGCAATAAATAGCTCTTATTCATGCAGACAACTTCATCTGATTCGCTTATCCCGTAAACTAATCGACAGCTTGCCATATCCAGGTTTTTTGTTAAATAACAATTTGCAGTGGTCGCTCTTACTTTAGATATTAATCCTTGTTTATTAAGGTCGTCTTCCAGCTTTAATGCGGCAGCAACTTTTGCCAAATGAGCTTTTATTGTACGCTGAGTTCCAGTTAAAGGCGCTTCCTCAATAGGGTGAGCCAGATGGATTTGCTTTTCAGTTAATTGCCTTGCAACGCTCCAACCATTTTCATTTTTGTATAGTTGCATTTTTACAGTAGACGGGATTGAGTCCTCGGTAATAATTTCATAGCCGATAAACCCGACTTTTGGATAGTTTTCCTTACTATTGCCTGAATAACTGGTGCCAAACTGTTTTAACAAATGAGCATTGGGGTATTTATTCTGCAGGTATTGGCGGCTAACATAAATAAGCGTATCGAAGCTGTCATAAGATAGATCTATCTGGTTATCCTTGATACGAATGTCACCAAAAGTTGCGAAATAGCTCCCCTTAACATCTGTCCTAGTATCTTCATTTACAATAAGCCGAATTGAAAAGGGGATACCCAATTCGGTTTGTTTACCGAAGGTCAGTTCCATTTCATAATCATTCAACACTATTTTTTCATCAGGTAGCTTGTCATCCTTTTTTTTGATACCTAAACGCAGATGAGGACTACCAAAGCCACTTTCAGAATTAACTTTGATAGTCTTATTTTCTAAAGAATCTTTTTCAAAAGTAACAATGCTGATGGAACGGTTGGCAAAAAAATCTTTGCCTTGTCTTAATGTTAGTGTTCCATTTTCCAGCCGAGCCTGTTCAATTTGGAACTTGTAACCTCGGACAACACCTTCAACTGTGGACGGTATGATTTTGCTTTGTTGTGGTGGCGTATTTTGTTCGTTTTCTTCGGGTGATGTGGTTTGTTTTGACTTTTCTTCATAACTACAGCCAAATAAAGCAATTGAACAAATCACTAAAGCCAAAAATGATTTTATTGTGTACATTAACTCTTCCCTTGAATTATTGTTGATGCTTCTTAAAGCTTCGCCGGGATATTCCAAAATTTTTTTTAGATTTAGTTGCTTATAAGGGCGAACTGTTTCATTAGAATCCCCGGCGATTAATTTTCCTTACCTGTTCGTTATAAAACTACCCAGGTAAATTTATTACGGAAAATTTTGCAAATTAGTCTGGCTTGTCAAGCGGCCTTCGGATTAGGACCATATTGATTATCGCCTGGCTGGCTGTCCAGTACAAGGAAGAATAGAATGACCAATACGCCAATGACAGGGATCAAGGAGATCAGTAACCACCAGCCGCTACGATCCGTATCGTGCAGGCGTCGTACGGCGACAGCTAATCCCGGAATCAGCACAGCTAATGAATAGAAGCCGCTGAAGAGACCAACACTCGTTTCAGCACTAACCGTGCCAAATAAATTATCGATAAAGCCAAGTACAAGGGCGATGATAAAGTTAAACAAGATGAAAAACCAATATTCCTTGCGTCTTGCTCTTCCACTAAATACCGCATATTTTTGTAAAACCTGAAGATACCAGTTCATTTTCTTCTCCTAGTTGTTATTAGCTCCCCTTATTAATTATTCTGGTGATAGGCGGGGTTACAGTCACCAATAAGTTTACAGCAATAAAACAGCAGAATTTATTAATGTTTAACGTGCTGGATAAGCCGATATGGATAAAGTGTCTTTGTATAATTCCCGTTGATATGTCTATTCTGTGGATGGATTATTCCAATAAATGTTAAACGACGATTTGTTCTGCTTAGGTTTATAATAGACGATTTTTCTTGTTTAATATTTTTAATGAATACATTTCTTCCCGGTCAGCGTTGGATTAGTAATGCTGAATCTGAATTGGGCTTGGGTCTGGTGCTTGAGGCTGATTTTAATCGCGTTACTGTTTTATTTTTGGCAACGGGTGATAAACGTGTGTACGCACGTGATAATGCGCCGTTGACCCGGGTAAGGTTTTCTCCGGGCGATAGAATCGACTCGGTCGATCAAGTCAGTTTAATTGTCGAAAATGTTATCGAGCAGGATGGTTTGATAACTTATCAAGGTAAAAATGATGCTGGAGAAGCGGTACAATTTGATGAAATTGAACTAAATCATCATATTCAATTTAACAAGCCTCAGGACCGTCTGTTTGCCGGCCAGATCGATCCGGTTTCCTGGTTTTCTTTACGTTATCAGACTTGGCGTAGACAACACCAACATCACCAATCGCTGGTCAAAGGTTTGCAGGGGGGGCGGGCTTCTTTACTTCCGCATCAAATATATATTGCCCAAGAAGCAGCTAATCGTTCAGCGCCTCGAATTATGCTGGCGGATGAAGTGGGGCTGGGTAAAACTATTGAAGCCGGCCTGATTCTGCATCATCGTCTTATTAACGGTTTAAGCAAACGGGTATTAATCCTAGTGCCGGAAACTCTGGTGCATCAGTGGCTGGTGGAAATGTTAAGGCGTTTTAATTTACGCTTCAGTATTTTTGATGAAGAACGCTGCCAGGAAGCACATGCCCCGAATCCTTTTGTAACCGAACAACTAGTCCTCTGCAGTCAGGGTTTTTTTAGTCAATATCCTCAACGTCAGCAACAGGCACTGCAAGCTGACTGGGATATGGTGATTGTTGATGAAGCCCATCACCTGCAATGGAATGAGCAACACGCAAGCCTAGAATATCAGTTTGTAGAGCAACTGGGAAGGGTTGTTGCCAGTTTGATTTTGCTAACAGCCACCCCTGAGCAATTAGGCAAAAAATCGCATTTTGCCCAATTAAGGTTATTAGATCCCGACCGCTTTTACAGTTATGAAGAATTTGTCGCCGAGCAGGATCAGTTTGAGCCGGTGGCTAATATTTCCAAACTGTTATTGGCAGGCGAGCCTTTGAATGACTCTGCCAAAGAAAGTTTAGTACAACTGGTTAGGGCTGACCAGATAGAGGACTTATTAAATCAGCTTGATCATCCTGATAAAGCCGATGAAGCACGGGAGCAGGTTATCCGTATCCTGCTTGATCACCATGGTACCGGACGAATTCTGTTTCGAAACTCAAGACAGACAGTAAAAGGTTTTCCAGAGCGGGAAGGTTACGGCTATGCCTTGGTTGGTGAGGAAAATATAGACAACTTGTCTGATGATCCGCGCTTTCAGTGGCTGTTGGGCATGATTAAACAACTGGCTGGACAAAAAGCATTATTGATCTGCCACCATCCGCAAATGGTAATAGACCTGGAAAAAATGCTAAGAACCAGAGCGGGGATCGCTGCTGCGGTTTTTCATGAGGGTATGACTATCGTCGAACGGGACAGGGCGGCAGCCTATTTTGCCGATGAGGAAAGTGCGGCACGTTTGTTGATTTGTTCGGAAATAGGCAGTGAGGGGCGTAATTTTCAATTTGCGCACCATTTAATCATGTTTGATCTGCCGTTGAGCCCTGACTTATTGCAACAAAGAATTGGTCGTTTAGATCGGATAGGACAAAAAAAAACTATTCAGATTCATGTACCTTATATAGAGAATAGTGAACAAGATAGATTATTCCATTGGTATCAGGATGGCTTAAATGCATTTCATTTTAATAGCTCATCGGCTAGTCGCGTGGCAGAAATTTTACATACTGAATTAAATCAGTTCTTGACTGCTACCGAAAACAATTTTGATGCGTTTGTTGCTAAAACCAAGGTTTTAAGTGAGCAAATGGAAGCGGAAATGCATCTGGGAAGGGATCAGCTATTGGAATTGAATTCCTGCCGTAAGGATCAGGCACAGGTTTTAATTGATCAACTCAATGCGCTGGATCGGGCGAATGAAATCTGGCCATATATGGATGCCGTTTTTGATTGCTATGGTGTCGATACCGAATACCATTCCAAGGATTGTTACATCCTGCGGCCTAGCGAGCATATGCGCTTATCTCATTTTCCCGGTTTGCCGGAAGATGGTATTACTATCACGGTTAACCGAGAGATTGCCTTGGTACGGGAAGACCTGCAGTTTATGACTTGGGAGCATCCGATGGTGACTGCAGCGATGGATCTGGTGTTGTCCAGTGAAACCGGCAATGCTACGGTCAGTGTTAATCGGCATCCAGAGTTAAAATCCGGGCAATATCTTCTGGAGGTACTGTTTGTAGCTGAATGCAGTGCACCGGATCATTTACAAATGGGCCGGTTTTTACCGCCGACACCAATACGTGTATTAGTTGATCAGAATAAGCAGGATCTAACAGATAAAATTGCTCATGACTGCCTGGTTGCAACCGATGATACAGTTGATATTGAGCAAATCACCCGTTTTTTGAACAGTCAACGGGAAGAAATTAATTCAATACTGGAAACTGGAGAAGTAAAAGCGAAAATAATGATGCAAAATATGATTGCTAAAGCAACTGAAAATATGCTAAGCAGTTTAACCGGGGAAATAAAAAGACTGGTACGGTTAAAAAAAGTCAACCCAAGCATTAAAGATGAGGAAATTGAGTATCTTAAGGATAATGTCCTTCTGGCTCATCAGAATCTCCAGCAAACGCAATTAAAACTGGATGCTGTGCGTTTTATAATTATTAATTAATACCTACTAAAACAGCGGGTTTTGTTTACTAGGAAACTATATTATATTGGACTTATAATTTCTTAATAATTTAGTTATTCTATAATAAATAAAGCGCATATGAATAATAATGAGTTGTATCAACCTTTATTTGACCAAATTTATAATAATAAAAATAAAAATTTATTAAAAGAGTTGAGTCTTATTGTTGAGAGCCATAAACAAAGTGTGGCTGATAGTTTTTATGATTTACTCATTGAGAATTCAAAAACTCGAGCTTTCTTGACCACAGAAATAGTACAAACCCGGTTGCAGTTTTCACTGAAACAATGGCTGATTGATATCTTTAATCACGAACATCAAAGTAATTTCTATCATTATATTGAAATGCAGAAAGTGATTGGTGAAGTGCATGCCCGCATTCAGATTCCCATCACTTTTGTAGTCTTTGGAGTAAGTAATTTAAAACAGTCGTTTTTTAAAATTATACAAAGCTTGGATATGCCGCCCGAGCGAAAGATAAGAGCCTTGGATTTAACCTATAGAGTGATTGATCTATCGGTGCTTATCTTTAATGATGTGTATTTAAAAAATTTCATGAATGAGGAAAAAAATACTCAGTCATTGCGCCATTATTATGTCAGTCATAACCTGGCTATTGAATTCGAACAGTCTCGTTCCACCTTATTGCATTGGCATAGGGACTTAATGACTTTGCTCTATCATCCCTATTCAAAATATCGACATGGACAGGTCGCTCATATTCGGTCGTCAAAATTCGGGTTATGGGTGGATCACCGGGCCAGCCTGTTATTTTACGACCAAAATGAAGTGAAGAGTTTTCAGGATAACCTGAACGAGGTCGATAAGGTTCTTGATTTGATCATTGAACAAAGCAAAAAAGGTGATTGGCAGGGTTTGGCTGAGTCAATGGAAAAAATGAATGTGTTAATTTCCAATATTGACTGGCTTCTGGGACGTATAGCCCAGGAAATTGTTAATATGGAAAATAATAAAGACCCTTTAACAAGGCTTTTTACCCGTCGTTACCTGCCTGCTATTATTCAACATGAAATCAGTTATTGTTTAAGCAATAATGAAACATTAGGCCTTATCTTAGTGGATGTTGATTATTTTAAAAAAATCAATGATTGCTACGGACACAGTGTGGGAGATTCTGTTTTGATGATACTGGCGAATATTTTAACCACAACCATTCGACCTTATGATCATGTTTTTCGTTATGGTGGTGAAGAATTTCTAATTATTATTAATAATGCAAATGAAGAAATTTGCTTGAAAATTGCTGAAAAAATCAGGGCAAAAGTGGCGGCACATGTATTTGAGGATTTACCGATTTTAAAAGAACCCATTACCGTTAGTTTAGGTTTGGCAGTCTTTGATAAGCATCCGGATTATGAGCAGTTAATTAATCATGCCGATCAGGCTTTATATAGTGCAAAAGAAAATGGCCGTAACAGGGTTGAGTTGTATCAAGCATAGCAAGGAAGACTATAACGTTGGGCACACTGCAGAAATAACCGAAGTCAGAAGTTTGTGTATTACGGAGGATTGAAAAGGACTTTAGAGTAATATATTTCGATTGATAAACAGTCTTGATCTTAGTACCTTAATGACTTTCTATATGATCCAATGGCGGTGAATTTTTTCTTTTAACCCAGAGTGAGAAAATAATCATGGCCCAGCCGCGGAAAATTATTTCCAAACTCAAGCACAGGGCAAGGAACCAGGATTCAGCTGTCGGCCAGTTAAAACAGATTAAGAAACCCATGATGACGGCAGTAATGCCCATAAAACTGGTGGAATACTTATGCGGCAGTCCTAAGGCGTGAACCAGTGTTACGCGAACGCTGCCACGGACTATTAAAAATGCAGCGATCATCATGCTGATGCGGGCCGGGTCCTCGGAAACACTAAAAATAATTAAACCGCCGATGACAATATCCAGAATACCCACTTGCAGGTTATGGTGAAAATCCCTTAATGCTTTGGCAAAAAATGCTTCTAAGCACTCGTGCAGGCCCAACGCAAGAATTACCATTCCTGTTACAGGCAGCCAGGAAAATTCACGTGCAGACATAATGATACTGTCAGGGCTGAAAATACTGGCCAAGACCAATGTAACGCCTAAAACTATAATCAAACCGCCCTGAAACATCAGGCGTTTCCAACTAAGATTAAATTCCTCAATTTGGAACAGTGTTGAAATCAATTTCATAATTCAGCCTTTATTATTGTTTTTTTTAGGGAGCCAGGAAGTCTTTAAATTGAAAGTATAGTCCCTCAAGCAGTTTTAGGCCGTATAAGATAAGTTGTTATTCTTCACCTTGCCGGCTGTTAATTGAGTGTTGCATTACCCGTTCAGCCAGGCGTGAAAAAGGCATACTTTGTACCCAAACCGAACCGGTGCCGGACAAAGTCGCTAAAAACAAACCTTCGCCACCGAAAAACATGCTCTTTAACCCTCCGCTTAATTTAATACTGTAATCAATATCGCCGGAAAAACCAACCAGACAGCCGGTATCCAGACGCAGGGTTTCGTTATTCAGTTGCTTGCGGATGATGGTGCCGCCGGCATGAACAAAGGCCATTCCATCTCCGCGCAAACGTTGTAATATAAACCCTTCACCGCCAAAAAAACCACTGCCCAATCGTTTATGAAAGGCAATATCGACTTGAGTACCCAGTGCGGCGGCAAGAAACGAGTCTTTCTGGCAAATTACTTCACCACCCAGCTCGGCTAAATTCAATGGAATAATAGAGCCGGGAAAGGGGGCTGAAAAACCGACGTGTCTTTTTTGTTGTCCTTGATTGGTAAAGTGGGTCAGAAATATTGACTCACCGGTTAACAGGCGCTTACCCAAACTGAAAACGCTTCCCATAATGCCAGTATCAGAACCATCGCCCATTTTGGCTTCAAATTCAATGTCCTGTTCCAGATATGTCATGGCTCCAGCTTCGGCAATAACGGTTTCATCAGGGTCCAGTTGTACTTCAACCATTTGGATATCATGGCCGATGATCTTATAATCGAGTTCGTGACATTGCATGGTGTAATCCTTTTGTCGTTAAATATTGCTGCTGTCTATGGTTTAGGCTGGTTAGGCAGGTCTGCATTAAAGCGATGCAGGAGGTAAATCAACTCACTAAAAGTTCTATTAACATGTGTTCATAAATTTTAGTTAATACTTCAATATCTTCCAGACCGATGTTTTCGTTAATTTTATGAATGCTTTCGTTTAAAGGTCCTAATTCGATTACCTGGGAGCCTGTGGGGGCAATAAAACGGCCATCAGAGGTACCGCCTCCGGTATCATCCACTGTTTCCATGCCGGTTACCGTTTTAATCGCAGCATGTGCAGCATCAACCAAAGCACCTGGCTGGGTCAAAAACGGGTTGCCGGATAAACGCCATTGTAAATCGTAGTCAAAGTTGTATTTGTCTAATATGGCAGTGGTACGCTGTTTAATAATATCTTCATTCAGCTCGGTACAAAAACGCAGATTAAACTGTACATCAACCGAGCCGGGGATTATGTTTTCAGCTCCAGAACCCGAGTTAATATTCGATACCTGTAAACTGGTGGGTGGGAAAAATTCATTCCCTTCATCCCAGACTTCTTCGGTCAGCTCTTTTAAAGCCGGAGCAAATGCATGGATAGGGTTGTTGGCCAGTTCAGGATAAGCGACATGACCTTGTTTGCCGTGTATTTGCAGGCGTGCACATAAAGACCCTCTGCGCCCGACGCGAATAACATCACCGATGACTTTATCGCTGGAAGGTTCGCCGACCAGACACCAGTCTATTTTTTCGTTTCTCTGTTCCAGTACATCCACTACTTTTACCACTCCGTTAGTGGCAATACCTTCTTCATCGCTGGTAATCATAATGGCAATGGAGCCGCGATGATCCGGATGTTTATTCAGGAAACGTTCGACAGCGGTGATAAAACAGGCTATTCCGCCTTTCATATCGGCTGCCCCGCGGCCATACAGTTTGCCGTCACGAATGGTCGGTTCAAATGGTGGTGAATCCCAGCGGTCAAGCGGACCAGGGGGGACGACATCGGTGTGTCCCAAAAAAGTGAGTAATGGCTTGGTGGTTCCGCGTTTCAACCAGATGTTTTTGGTGTCTTCAAAATTCAGTCGTTCGGTTTTAAAGCCGTACTTTTCCATGCGTTCAATCAATAAATCCTGACAGCCGGCATCTTCCGGGGTAACGGATTGTCTACGAATCAGTTGTTTTAACAGTTCCAGTGTTTCGCTCATAGTAAAGTGGTTTGGTAGGTGTCTGCTTTAAAGCCAATTAATAAGTCGGTGTCGATTTTCAGCACGGGGCGTTTTATCAGGGTAGGAGTTTCCAGCATCAGTTGCAGAGCCGAATTTTTGTCGATATTGTCTTTTTGCTGGTCTGTCAGTTGTCGCCAACTGGTGCTGCGTTTATTTAGCAGATTTTCCCATCCAGCCTTCTGTTCCAATTGATTTAACAGCTCTTCATCCAGACCATTGGTTCTGAAATCATGAAATCGATAGCTAATGTTATGTTGATCTAGCCACGTGCGGGCTTTTTTTACCGTGTCGCAATTTTTAATGCCGTAAAGAATAATCATAAATCAAAGTTGAAATGTAAAAGCATGATTATGTCGCAAGCAGCATATAATTTCGACCGCTATTTGACCCTGTTGGTTGTGTGTATAGAGGTGTTTATTCAGTCGTCCCTTAATATCCCGGCTAAAGTTCTGTATGTAACAGTTCATTCAGGTCGGGAAGTTCTTTATCGGTTTTACTGCGTTTTTTATAAAGATCGACAAATTCCATAAATGCCTGTTCAAGGTCATCCAGAATACCCTGTTCATTTTCTTTATCTTCTATGGAAATATCGGGTGAGTCTAAATATTCTTTTTGTAAGGAAATTTCGCTGTTCAAGGATAAAATAGCGTAAAGAATAGCGTTACTTGATACGGTGTCTGACATGGATTTAAATTAAGTGTAGGTCGGGTTAGCTTTTCGCGTAACCCGACTTGGCAGAAAGTGAATATTAATTAATCACGTAATAATTCGTTAATTCCGGTTTTGCTGCGGGTTCTTTCATCAACCTGTTTGATAATGACCGCACAATACAAGCTGTAAGTACCATCTTTTGATGGCAGGTTACCTGGAACGACAACAGAGCCGGCAGGAACGCGGCCGTAGATGATTTCACCAGTCATACGGTTAAAAATTTTGGTGCTTTGGCCAATATAGACCCCCATGGAAATAACAGAACCTTGTTCTACCACAACACCTTCCACGATTTCAGAACGGGCGCCGATAAAACAGTCATCCTCAATAATGGTCGGCCCTGCTTGTAGCGGTTCCAAGACACCACCAATACCGACACCACCGGATAAATGCACGTTTTTACCAATTTGAGCACAAGAACCAACCGATGCCCAGGTATCAACCATTGTACCGCTATCTACATAACCGCCGATGTTAACAAAAGAGGGCATTAATACTGCGCCCGGGGCAATGTAAGAACCGTGGCGGGCAATAGCGTTTGGTACGACACGGACACCCGACTCGGCAAAATCCGCCGGAGTATAACTGTTGAATTTCGGCTCAACTTTATCGTAATAACGACCGGTAGAGTTATCCATTACGCGATTGTCATTAATTCTAAATGATAACAATACGGCTTTCTTCAACCATTGATTGACAACCCAGTCGCCGTCAACTTTTTGAGCAACACGGGCTTCACCGCAATCTAAAAGGTTAATGGCTTCTTCCACCGCATGGCGAATTTCAGTTGAAACAGTGGCGGGTGAAATGTCCGCGCGGTTTTCAAAAGCATCGTTAATAATATTTTCTAATTGAGACATAGTGTGTTTTTTTACTTAAGTGAGTTAATAAAACGTTTAATTCGATTGGCGGCATCAACACATTCTTCCAGTTCTGCAACCAATGCTATGCGAACATGGTTTTGCCCGGGGTTAATGCCTGCGCTTTCACGCGATAAAAAACTGCCAGGCAATACGGTAACATTTTCCCGGGCAAACAGTTGCCGGGCAAAATCGGTATCGGCAATCGGTGTTTTTAGCCAGAGGTAAAAGCTGGCCGGTGGACGATGGACCGCACATACGTCCTGTAATATATTGATAACTTGCGTAAATTTCTCGCGATACAGGGCACGGTTTTGTTTGACATGATCTTCATCCTGCCATGCGGCAATACTGGCGTGTTGCACGGGTAAGGCCATAGCACAGCCGTGATAGGTCCTGTATTGTAGAAATTGCGTCAGTACCTCAGCATCACCGGCAACAAAACCTGATCTTAAGCCGGGGGCATTAGAGCGCTTGGACAAGCTTTGAAAAATAACGCAGCGGCTGAAATCCTTACGTCCAATGCTATAGGCGGTTTGTAATAAACCCTGGGGTGGATTGGTTTCATCATCATAAATTTCTGTATAACACTCGTCAGAAGCAATGATAAAGTCATATTGGTCGGCTAAATGAATCAGTTTTTCGTGTGTTGACTGATCAACCACTTCACCCGTTGGATTACCGGGAGAACACAGATAGACCAATTGGCAGCGTTGCCAGATATCTTCCGGTACGGCATCAAAATCGGGCAAATAGCCGGCATCTTCTGTGGTGTTGAGATAATAAGGTTCCGCTCCGGCCAACAATGCCGCGCCTTCATAAATTTGATAAAAAGGGTTAGGCATGATGACAACAGGCTTATCAGTAGGGTCAATCACACTTTGAGCAAAGGCAAATAAAGCTTCACGGGTACCGTTAACCGGCAGTACCTGAGTTTCGGCATCAACCGAACCTTTGGCCATATTAAATCGCCGGGCTGTCCAGTCGGCAATTGCCTTTCTCAGTTCGATAATGCCTTTTGTACTTGGGTAATTGACCAGACCATGTAAATGAGCAATCAGTGTCTGATGAATAAAATTTGGCGTGACATGTTTGGGTTCGCCAATCGACAATGCAATATGCGGTTTGTCGGCAGGAGCGGTAAGACCCTGTTTCAGTTGTGTCAGCTTTTGAAAAGGGTAGGGGTGTAATTGTGTTAAATGTGGATTCATTACTTTGTACAGCGAGGGCTTTTTCCGATTTTTAAAGCCTGTTTCTGCAACGCAATAGCGTTGGACATGGCATTAGTCAGTTCCTGAATACGAGTGTTATGGGATGGATGGGTGGACAAAAATTCAGCCGGTTGCTGACCCTTAGATGCACTATCCATCTTTTGCCATAAAACAATGCTTTGTCTGGGATCAAATCCCGCTTTGGCCATTAACTCCAGGCCGAGCAGATCCGCCTCGCTTTCATGCAGGCGACTATAAGGCAGCAGTATTCCGTATTCGGCGCCGACTCCTAATAAACTTAATGCCGTTTGGCCCATTGCCGATTCCGGAGCGCTAACCGCTTGAATTAAAGCAAGTCCGCTACTGACGGCCATTTTTTGCGAAACCCGCTCATTACTGTGTTTGGCTCGCACATGGGCAATTTCATGACCGATTACAGCAGCAAGCTGGTGTTGATTATCAACCAGATTAATCAATCCTGTATGGACGCCGATTTTATTACCGGGCAAGGCAAAGGCGTTCAGGCTGTTGTCTTCAAATACAACAACTTCCCAGCGTCCACCGCTTTCATAGGTTAAGGCATTGGCAATACAGCTGACAAAACTATTGAATCGCTGATTAGCAGAAGTCGGTTTCTGTTGTTTTAAATTATTAAATGCCTCCAAGCCCATCTGGTCAATTTGACTGTCCGGCATAAAAGTCAATTGAGTTCGACCGGTCGGGCTGGTGGCACAAGCACTCAGCAAGCTTACACAAGTGATTAACAGGAAGATTTTATTGAACATGGCAGTCAAAATATGATTGAAACAATCGTCTATTTTAACGCAACTGTTCGGAAAAGTTTAAAAAATGTCAGATTTTAATCGTACACAGAAAACGGAAAGTAATAGTTGATTTATTAAATGAGAATGATTATCATTTAGATAAAAGACAGGTGGTTTATTTAAGATTTCTTTTGCCCTTGGTGAGAAGCTAAGGCTATTGAAGAAATCATACAAGCTTAATCAATTTTAAGGAGATTGAATTATGGGGTACTACATTTATACATGGTTTGATAATGGTAATCCGCAGATACAGGTTGTTGAAGCGCAATCAAAAAAAGTATGTCTGTCATGGAGCTATCAAGCGCCGGAAAAGGGAAATAAATATGATAAGAAGGAGATTCAACGGTTATTTAAAGATTTATTGTTACTCACCTGTAAGCAAAAGATGGAGAATTATCGGGTTTTTGGCGGCAATCCAGTCGAGCTTTAGTGGTTTTTAGGGTTAAATTGATATAAATGCGCAATTCTTCCGGCTCTGGAAGAGTGGAAAATTTTTACTCAGGTATCTGGTAAATTTAAAATCTTATTAATCTGCTGCTGATAATGTTCTTCCTTTAATACTCCGCTGAAGCCGGTGCGTTGATGTTCTTTATTATAAAAGTAGGTTCTGGGTAATTCACCATACCATCTTGGGTCCAGTTTAAACCGTAGTTTTTGTGCATTTTCATCGGCAAAAACCCATTGTTCAATATCAGATAATTGAAATTGTGTTTGATATTTATTAATTTGATCAATTTCAGCCGGGCTGTCGGTTGCCAGCATTACCATCTTTAATTGCGGATTATCTTTATGGATACGGTTTAATAATGACATTTCCTTTAAACAGGAGGAACAATCAACAGACCAGAGTATCAGTACAAAGGCATTATTTTTATGAGCACTAAGCAGTTGCTCATAACTGTCCGTATGAAACTGGTTTACTTTACTGTCAGCCCAGGCTTGGTGGGTTGTTAAGGAAATGAAAAAACATAAAACAGTAATTAGTTTCATAAATCTATTTTAACCAGTTGATGGCCTTCGTCCTGAGTGGTCCAGGATAAAAAAACATGTTGACCGTTATGGATTAAGGCGGGGTGGCCTGATTTAGAGGCTGATTTGAGTACGGTTTTTTCTTTTAACCAGTTTTTACCACGATCTAAAGAAGTTTTAACCATTATATTGGATTGATCACCGTCAAATTCTATCCAGGCAATGACAACTTTGTCCTTTAACGTTATAACATCTGGATGGCTGGGCAAATAGTCCAAATTACCCAAGGCAATAGGTTCGGAAACGGACTTACCGTAATCGTCGCTTTGAGCATAAAAAATCCCCTGACGTTGTTGTCCCAGTGTAAACCAGGCCAGATGTGACCGGCCTTGGTTATCAATTGCCAGTGCCGGGCCATGTTCAGGGCAGGCATCAATCTGCCAATCATCATGGGTAATTCGTTCCGGCTTGGACCAGTTACCATCCGGTTTCATTTTAATTAGTGCATGATCCCTGACTTCACCGGCAAACACTAAACGAACTAAAATAACCGGCAGTCCTTCTGGTGATAAAGTGGTTGCTGTCCTGCAGCATGAGCAAACAGAGTCACTGATAAACTCATTATTAAATGTGCCAGACGCCGGGTTATCGGTCGAACTGTAGTATAAAGCCAGCGAACCTTTGCCGGTATGGTGTTTGTGTTCGCTATGGTTATGGCGGGTGTCATGCCAGAATAGATACACTTTATTATGGTTATCGACCAGCATTCTATCCATATAATGCATGGCCGTTGATGCATGATCACTGATTAAGACCGGTTTACTGAAAGTCTGACCATTATCATTCGAAAAGCTAAAAAAGCTGGTGGATTTTTGCTGTTCATCCGCATAATACAAAATATGAATCCGGCCTGATGGGCTGATAGTGATGGCCGGCGGGTTTTCCGGCCAGGCACTGATTTTTTGTACAGTTGGGTTTATTTTAATCGCCTTGCCATAGGAATGACCATTGTCAGTGGAAGCTTGAATATAGACATTGGTTTTTGTCGGCACTAAACGCCATAAACGCCCGTCCGGTGCAAAACTGGCTGAAACGGTAGAACGTATCGCCTCATAGCTGAGGTCACCAGGATCCTTAACTTTGGTTGCCTGGCAGCCACTACTTAAAAATATGCTCAGTAAAACTAACGTTAAATTGCAGCCTTTGGCAAATTGTAATGATTTTCTGAATGAAAAACTGAAGACTGGTGTGATTATATTTTTAGGCATGATCTATATTGATATACTTTAAAGATTTTATCAGCGATTTTAAAATAAATTTCTCATTTTTAACATAAATCATAAGAAAGTTATTCCTTGGAGCTGAATGTCATATTGATGATCATAGTGGAGGCTGAAAGAATTGTAAAAAAGCTTCATCGCTATTAACTGGTTTCGATAATTGCTGATGAATTTATTATTTTAAAAATTAAAATTCACGTTACCGATAATTCGGTAATCAGGCTCAACTTGATCACCATTCGTGTCTTTAACGACTGGAATTCCAACAGATAAGCCGGCGCTGACTATTTTACTTGCCGTAAAGCGTATGCCGGGTGAGAAAAATACCAGGTTACCTCCAGAGTTAGAGTCTTTATGACCATTTGTCTCTTCATGCGCTCTATGTTCACCATTTAATTCGATAACTAAATCAAGGCCAAATTTAGGCGGTAGATAGCTGGCTTGTTGTTTGCCTAAAAGCTTATAAGCCAGAGCAAAGTTATAGCTGAAAATATCTCCCAAATCGGTATTTTGAGCTCCTTCACTGGACACGTTGTAAACCATGCTGGTATTAAAAGAAAAGTCGTTAAATCTTCGGGTTAATGCCAAACCGCCAATACCATCCCAGGAACCGGAACCGGGTTGAAATTCGGTTTCCAATAATTCTCCACTGTCACTGTGTCGACTGGTTTTTCCTGTCGGTGCTTTAATACCAAATAATACAGCTATATCTGTCTTATCATCTTTAAAAAATCTATATTTTCCGTGAAAGATGGTGTCGCCAATACCTTCAACATCGCCTAAGCGTTCAATTTCAGCCGGTTCATCATGATGCTCTTCCTCTTCTTCTCCATGGTGCCCATGTGCCGGTTCGTTAATGTTGTTTCGATGAATAAATGGAACCCGTACGCCAATAGTGAAATCATCGGTCAATCCATAAGAAACAGCAACTGAGTGCGTCCATAATGAATCCACCGAATGCAAATCAGCATTTTCATCGGCAGCGCGTAAATTCTGTAAGCGTTTATCAGAATAACTGTCCAGTTCTATATATTCAGTTCGTACACCAACAGCAAACTTATTCTCCGGAAGTGTGGTGCCGGATTCTGTGGCGATTGGCGCCGCATAACCTACGCCAAGGCTGACTGAACCGTGATCGGCCAAGGCCAAAGAAGGTAATCCCATACCTAAAGCCAATAAGGTTATATTTTTTAACATGTTTGTTTCCTGATTTATTGCCTAAATAATGACCAAGGCTTATATGAATAATGCTATGCACTGCTTGCAGGGAGAGAGGGCGAGTATGTGAATTTAACAAGAATTCAATAAGTCTTGGTCAATTTTTAATAAGCAATAAATGGACCAGATACGAATAATTTTTATTTGTATTACAATTCTTATAAAAATCAAATGCTTGATTTTTATAAGAATTATTTAATTTTATTAATAACTTATAGGGGTGTGTGATATAGCTCACTTATAATGAGTTATTTAACATAGTTTAATTATTGATTGATTAAACTATCTTCTTGTTGAATTGAACTAATGTTTGGTATTAAGGCGGATATTTTATAAGCTCGTAATTAAATTTTTTTAAATTCAATCAGTTTAGGTTTATTAAGAAACTTTTAAAGCACAAAAAGACTAAACTATGATAAGCAACAAAGCTTAGTAAATGGTATAAAAGAAGCTATTGTTTTCTGATATCAAAAATCGATGACACAAATAATAAATGGATTTTACCCTATGCATCTTAAACATTAACAATAATTAAAAACTTGGTTATGGATGCATATATAAAATTACCATTTCAATTTGATCGTCAAAAACTAAAGCAGGATCTTGACCGGATAAATACAACTGATTGGATAGAGCATTTTGTTAAACAAAATTATTCAGGCAGTTGGCAGGCAATAGGTCTTAGAGTACAAGAATCATCCTTAAATATGCATCCGGTAATGAGTATTTACTCAAATCCAACAGAAGGTAACTGGGTTGATTCACCTTATTTAAAGCAAGCACTTTATTTTCAGCAGGTTCTGTCTACCTTTAAGTGCCCACTGATGTCCGTGCGCCTAATGTGTTTAACTGCCGGTTCGGAAATAAAGCAGCATACAGATCACTTAATGTCATATGAAGATGGCTATATACGTTTGCATATTCCTATTCAGACAAGTGAACAAGTGATTTTTTTCTTGGAAAAACAAGAAATAACAATGCAGGAAGGGGAGTGTTGGTACTTGAATTTCAACAAACCACATGCAGTGACCAATGAAGGTAAGGTCGATAGAGTTCATATGGTTATTGATGCAAAAGTAAATAACTGGGTAACAGATGTTTTTATGAAAAAATCAAATAGATAGAGGAAAATCGTGTTAAACAAGCTTAATTTACCTAATGGTCTTTATATAAGACCGGCCAGAGATAGCGATAAACCGTTTATAGCTTCATTATTTGAATCAACAAGAGATGATTTGTTGATGCTAGATGCTGACCCTGACTATATACAAACGATAATTGAGCAACAGCATCAGGCGCAAACAGTTGGTTATGGGAATGACTTTCCTAATGCCATGTATTTTATCGTAGAACAGCATCAAGAAAGAATTGGCCGAATTGTTATTGATTTTGGCAAAAACGAGATAAGAATGGTGGATTTTTGCCTTATACCGCAAGCGCAGGGCAAAGGGTATGGAAAAATAATTATACAAATATTGCAATATGCGGCGGGTGCATCAAAAGCGCCGTTAACTCTATCGGTCATGCGAATGAATGAAAGAGCAAAGCTATTGTACTTTAGTTTGGGTTTTCAAGTGGAAGAAACTAATGAAATGTATGATCGTATGGTTTGGTATCCATCATCGGTAGATATGGGATTTACGTAAGTATATGCTTACGCATGTAATAGTTTTGCTAATTGACATTGTTAATAAATATATTCTAAGTTGAAAATTCGTATATATTAAACAAGCAGGGTAATTAGGTAAAAAACTTTATTAATAAAAATAATATGGGGAATTGATTATGGCAGAACCTTTTATGGGTGAAATAAAAATATGGGGCTTGAGTTTTGCTCCTAGAAATTGGGCATATTGTAATGGAACCTTTTTATCCATATCTCAATATAGTGCACTTTTTTCTTTATTGGGAACACAATTTGGGGGTAACGGCACAACAACTTTTGCATTACCCGATTTTCGAGGCCGGGCCCCTGTGCATCCAGGGCAAGATGTACCTCGAACGGGAATTATAGGCGGGGCTGAATATATAACACTCAGTGAACAAGAAATGCCCAATCATAGTCATAGCTTAAACGTAAGTACGGCAACCGATACGACAGTATCTCCAAGCAATGCGCTACCAGCTCAGTCAGATAACCCTATCTATGCAAATGCGAATAATTTGAATCCAATGAATGCTTCATCCATTGATGCTGCCGGTCAGGGACAACCCCATTATAATATTCAGCCTTCGCTGGTATTAAATTTTTGTATAGCTCTGTCTGGGCTTTATCCATCACGAAATTAAAGAGGTTAATATGTCAGATCCATATATATCAGAAATTCGCATGTTTGCCGGAAACTTCGCTCCTCGCAACTGGGCGTTATGTGATGGTCAGGTGGTTGCTATCTCTCAGAATCAAGCCCTCTTTGCTTTATTGGGCACAATGTATGGTGGCGATGGACAAACTAATTTTTATCTGCCTGATATGCGCGGCAGATTGCCCTTGCATTTTGGACAAGCATTGGGTGGTAGCCTCTATGTACAAGGTAGAAGGGAAGGTGTAGAGACGGTTACATTAAATGCACAACATATGCCTAGTCATAATCATGCACTAAATGCCAGTTCTGATAATGCAACGGATAGTTCTCCTGAAAATAAGGTTTATGCAACCACGGCAGAAAATCAGTTTGCCTACAATAGCAGTGTAACGAATGCCGCTTCATTAAATCCGCAAGCAATCGGAAATACAGGTGGAACGGAGCCTCATAGCAATTTGATGCCTTCATTAGCGATTAGTTTTATTATTTCGTTGGCCGGTACTTTTCCATCAAGAAATTAAGGAGCAATCATGTCAGAACCATTTATAGCCGAAATTAGAATGTTTCCCTACACATTTGCGCCTAGGGATTGGGCATATTGTGATGGGCAATTACTTAATATTAGTCAAAACGCTGCTTTATACTCTCTTATTAGTAATGTATATGGTGGTGATGGAAGAACCACCATGGGTTTGCCGAATCTTAAAGGGCGATCGCCAATGAATTGGGGGCAGTCGCCTGGACTTTTACCTTATCAGATAGGCCAGACTGTCGGGCAGGCTACTGTAGACTTGCAAACGTCACAGATACCCAGCCATACGCATACCGTCAGTGCTGATGCCGCGCAGGGCACTATTGCTACGCCGGTAAATAATTATATTTCGCAGGGCGTTAAGCCTGGTTCGAGAGGGAAAATAATAGATGCTAATAATTTTAGTACGGATATCAGCAATACTGCCCAAATGGCGGTTGATGCCGTTGGCGCTTCGGGGGGCGGGCAGGCGCATTATAACCGTCAATTATTCCTGGCGGTGCCTTTTTGTATTGCGTTGCAAGGTTTATTTCCATCCCGTAATTAGTGAAAAAGGTTTTTAGAAAAGCTTTATATGCTACAAGCGGCAGAAAAGTTGTTGGGAAAGTTGGTGGACGGTGTTAATCCAGGCAAGGCTAGCCTTCTCCAACTTTTCTCGTAGCGTTTATAATTGCCCAACCTCCAAAAAAAACGCATAAAAGAATCTAATTAATAAATGAAAATATATACAAAACAAGATTTTGAAGGCTATATAAATCAAGTATTTAGTTTAAAAATGCCTGAAACAAACATAAATTTTACTTTACAGGATGTTGTGGAGGAAAAAGATAGAGGCCAGCAGGCGCGGAAACCTTTCTCGTTATTTTTTTCGGCTTCAGCAGAATATGGCTTAAATCAAGGTTTGTATAATCTAAACAATCAAACATTCGGAGATTTTGCAGTATTTTTGGTTCCAATAGAAAAACACGGTGATGCCGATAATGAGTTAATAGTATATCAAGCTTTGTTTAACTAAACTTATGAGTAACTCAAAACCAAAGTACCATTTTATTTCCGGTTTACCTCGGTCAGGTTCAACCCTGTTATCGGCGTTACTTAAACAAAATCCTCGTTTTCATGCCGATATGACCAGTGCCTTGGGGGCACTCATATCGGCCAATATACAAATAATGAGCCCAGGGTCAGAAGTTTCATTATTAATTAAAGAGCATCAACGACCTTTAATATTAAAAGGATTAATGGATGCTTATTATTCAAATATGAACAGTGACCAAGTGGTGTTTGATACAAATCGCGCCTGGTGTGCAAGGCTTCCTTTATTAAATGAACTTAGCCCTGGCTCAAAAGTAATTGCTTGTGTGCGTGATATTCCTTGGATAATGGATAGCATTGAGCGGTTAATTAGAAAAAACCCCTTTCAAAATACCCGCTTGTTTGGGTCGGATGTTGATAGAAGCACTGTATATGCACGCGTAGAGGCATTAGCCAGGCAAAATAGTTTAGTGGGATTTCCATTTGCGGCTTTAAAGGAGGCTTTTTACGGTGAATATGCTGAAAACTTACTGATAGTGGAATATGAGTATCTGGCAAGAACGCCGGAAAAAGTATTGCCATTGATCTATCAGTTTATAGAAGAACCCTGGTACGACGGACACGATTTTAATAATGTAGAATATGATGCACCGGAATTTGATGAGGCCTTAGGACTATCCGGTCTGCACAAAGTACGTTCAAAAGTCTCATTTGAGCCACGGACCACCATATTGCCACCGGACTTATTTAATAAATTTAAAGAAATGGATTTTTGGCGCGATATAACGGGCAGTAAAGCTCACGTTATCACTGCACAAAAAACGGAAAATAAAGATTGATAGTTTAGTATTAAAGCCACAGATTGATACGGAGGTCCACGGTTAAAAGAAGAATAAAGAACGAAGTAGTATGTTTTTATCCGTTTAAATCCGTGCTTATCCGTGGCAAAAACATTAAGGCCACAGATATCACGGATTATAATGAGAAAGAATTAAGTGATGGAGTTTTAATGTGTGTAATCAGGGGAAAAAGTTCGATGAATAGAGAATATACTGCAGTTGTTAAGAATGATGTTGATTGCTGGATAGGTTGGATTGAAGAGATTCCTGGTGTTAATTGTCAAGAAAAAACGCGAGAAGAGCTTATAGAAACGTTAACAATAACATTGCAAGAAGCAATAGGACTCAACTGAGAAGGTGCAAAACATTCGTGGTGGTGGAATCCAGAACAAAACAAGCGTTCTGCAGTTCCTTGACATACAGAAATCAAGGATATTCTGGCTAAGAAAATATGTATAGACTTGGGCGTTAAGCCAATAAAAGATTAAGCCACAGATTTATACGGATATTAGGATTAAAATAACAAGCAATTAAGTTGTTTTATCCGTTTAAATCCGTGTAATCCGTGGTAAAAGTAGTTAAGCCACCGATTTACACGGATGAACACGGATTGAAAGAAAAAAGGATTAAGTAGTTTTTTATCCGTTCAAATCTGTGTAATCCGTGGCAAAATAGTAAAGCCACAGATTTTAGGGATAGGCACGGATTAAAAGAAAATAGATTTAAGTGATCTGTTTTTATTTGTTTAAATCAGTGAAATCCGTGGCTAAATTAAATTTAAAAACCTTTATACAAAGGCAGGTATGTTATGTCAGTTACCAGCAAAACAATGAAACAGCAATTTACAAAACTGTTATCAGTGGTGCAAAAATCAGAGAAGCCTCTTCCAGCTGACTTCGCGCAACAAGCAAATACCTATCAGAGCAAAATGTATGCTTTGGAGCCGCGTATAATGTTTGATGCTGCAGCACTTGCGACGGCAAGTGAAACACTGGTCAACGAACAGGAGCAAACTCAACCTAGCGATGAGTCATCCCTGATTGATGCAGCTAAAATAATCGAAGCCATCAACAGCAATCAAACCGACAACCCGGAACACAGTATATTATTTATCGACAGCCAGGTAGCAGACTATCAAACCCTGCTTGAAGGTTTGCAAAGCGGTGTGCAAGTGGTTACGTTGGATGCGGACCGTGACGGCATTAAACAAATAGCCGAAAACCTGCAAAACAGTACCGATATAGAAGCTGTATATATTATTTCTCATGGTAGCCAAGGGCTGCTAAACCTGGGCAATAGTGAATTATCTTCCCAAACCATCGATAACTACAGTTTGGAACTGGACATTATCAATGCCGCCTTATCCGAAACTGCCGATATTTTACTCTACGGCTGTAATGTCGCCGAAGGTGAAGTAGGTGAACTATTTATACAACAATTATCAGAACAAACCGGTGCCGATATTGCGGCCTCCAGCGATTTAACGGGTAATAGTGAATTAGGGGGTGATTGGGATCTTGAAGTTATAACGGGTGTTATTGAAGCTGGTTCAATTTTTAGTGATCGTGCTTTAAATGACTTTAGTCATATCTTAGCCACTGAAGCCTTAAGTGGGTTTACCGATCAGGGTGCTACTTTGACTGACCAGGCAACACTGGGGACAAGTAATTTTGTTGTGTCTGGGGATATCGGTGTGGGGACCAATTATAGTGGTAGTGGAGCTTTTCTTCAAAATTATGTTACTAAGGGTGGATATCATTGGATGAAAATAGATGTAGATGGAACTAATACCACTGCATTTCAGCTCACAGGGTTAACGCTTAATGAGTATCAAAATTCTGATATCTTTACTGGTTTCATCCTGACCGGTTATGTTTATGGTGGAGGGACAGTCACAGGGAGTATTGCTGATGGAACAAGTGGTGCTGATTCATTCGCAACCACACTGACCAATTTTTCGGGAGTCAATATTACTGGGTTTAAGGTAGGCTTTACTGCTGATGCCGGCACATATATTGGCAATTTGGATATTGTATCTTTTAGCTGGAGTGCTGCGGCTTTTAACAATGCCCCCGTCTTCACCTCCACCGCCTCATTCTCTGTTAATGAAACTGCCACCAATGATTCCACTGTACTGCTGGATGTACAGGCAAATGATGGCGATGGCGGCGGAAGTGATGTGGGGGTTACTTATTCTATTACCGGCGGCACTGGCTCAACACTGTTCAGTATTGATAGTGATGATGGAGAGATTCGCCTTAATGCCACTGGAGCTTCTACGCTCGATTATGAGGTGGCAACAAGTTATACGCTAACAGTGCAGGCAGATGATGGACAGAGCTCCAATAACACTGCAACACAAAACATAACGGTAAATATCTCAGATATCGCACCATCCATTACCGCGAGCCAGAGCTTTTCGGTTAATGAGAGCGATACCAACACAACTTCCCTTGGTACGGTTGCTAACACCGGTGACAGTGACTCAGTGACCTGGTCGATACAATCAGGCAATACCGGCAGCGCTTTCGCCATTAATTCCAGTACCGGAGAAATTACCCTTAATGACACTACACAATTGGATGCAAGTGCTACTGCAAGCTATAACTTAACTATTCGGGCCGATGACGGTAACAATGGTGTTCAATATAGCGAGCAAGCGGTCACGATTAATGTAACCGATGATGTCGCACCTGCGGTAACAAGCATTGCACCCAGCGGCTCACCGAATGCTAATGACACTTCGGTCAATTTTGCCGTGACCTTTGATGAGGCTGTGACGAATGTATCTACCGATGATTTCCAGTTGACAACCACGGGAACGGCAACCGGTACTATTGCTTCAATTTCCGGTTCGGGCACCAGTTATACCGTTACAGTTAATTCAATTAGCGGAGATGGTACGTTACGCCTTGACCTAAAGGCGGGTACGAATATAGATGATGGCGCAACAAACGCCCCCGCTGCTTATACTGCGGGTACGCCTCATAATGTTGATACTGTGGCACCTACTGTTACCGATGGCAATTTAAGTATTTCTGGTGCAAGCGGAACGGGTGGGGCGTTTAAAATTGGTGATACAGTAACCGCAACTTGGAATAACACGGCTGGGGGGGATAATAATTCCGACACTGTCAGTAGTGTAACGGTTGACTTCAGTCAATTCGGCGGCGGAGCAGCCGTGGCAGCATCAAATAGTGCCGGTACTTGGACAGCCACCTATACCATCGTTGCCGGCGCTATTGATGGCACCAATAAAAATGTTTCAATTACTGCAACCGACGATGCGGGTAACGCGACCACGACAGCAGATACCACTAACGCGACCGTTGATAATATTTCGCCAACCGTCACTGACGGTAATATTAATATTTCAGGAGCAACCGGTACGGGCGGAGTGTTTAAAATTGGTGATACGGTAACAGCAACTTGGAATAACACGGCAGGGGGAGAGAACAATTCCGATACCATCAGTAGTGTGACTGTTGATTTTAGTCAATTCGGCGGCGGAGCAGCCGTGGCAGCATCAAACAGTGCCGGCACTTGGACAGCCACCTATACCCTCGTTGCCGGCGCTATTGATGGAAGCAATAAAAATGTTTCTGTTACTGCAACTGACGATGCGGGTAACACGACTACAACAGCGGATACCACCAATGCAACCGTTGACAATATTGCACCTACTGTCACCGATGCCAATATTAGTATTTCAGGAGGATCAGGAACAGGGGGGGCGTACATAATCGGTGATACGGTAACAGCAACTTGGAATAACACGGCAGGAGGAGATAACAATTCTGACACTATTAATAGTGTAACCGTTAATTTCAGCGCGTTTGGTGGAGGAGCCGCCGTGGCGGCAACAAACAGTGCCGGCACTTGGACAGCGACTTATACCATCGTAGCCGGCGCTATTGAGGGAACCAATAAAAATATTTCTGTTACTGCAACCGACGATGTGGGTAATACGGCCACGACAGCGGATACCAGCAATGCTGACGTTGACAATATTGCGCCGGGTTCTGCAACCGGTACGTTAGCTGTCGATGAAAACGCAGCTAATTCTACGTCTGTAGGTACCGTGTCTTCAACTGGAGCAAGTAGCTATTCGTTAACTGATAATGCAGGGGGGCGCTTTGCGATAAACTCTGGAACGGGTGAAGTTACCGTCGCTAACGGTAGCTTACTGGATCGTGAAACTAGTGCCAGTCATAATATTACAGTGCGCGCTACTGATGCGGCAGGTAATAGTACTGATACAGTATTGTCGGTGACTATTAACAATGTTAATGAAGCCCCTACGCTAACAAATCTGAATGGCGACTCAGTCAGCTTTAGTATTGGTGGTTCAGCAGTTATATTGGATTCAGGTTCAAATGCAACCTTGGCTGATGTGGATTCTGCAGATTTTAATGGAGGCAATGTCACGGTATCCATTACAGCTAATCGGGTTTCTACTGAAGATCAGTTAGTGATTGGCAATGTTGGAAATATCACTACTTCAGGCAGTAATGTTGTACATAGTGGTGTCACTATTGGCACTTTTGCCGGCGGTACCGGCACTAATGACCTGGTGATTACATTAAACGCTAACACTACAATTGCCCGAGCGCAGGACTTACTTCGGGCAATTCAATATAACAACACCAATGCGGCAACAGTCTCGACGACTGCGCGGACAGTGACATTGACGGTCAATGACGGCGATGGCGGCACGGCAACCTCAGCGACCCAATCAATGACCGTTAATTTGATACGCGCGCCGATCATCGACTTGGACGGCGACAACTCCAGCGGCAATACCAGTGGGGGTTATAACGGCACCTTTACCGAAGGCGGCGGTGAAGTTGCAGTCACCGATACCGATACCGTTATCACCGACGACGGCACATTTAAAGCATTGACCATTACCTTAACGAACCGGCCTGACGGTGCCAGCGAGAGCCTGTCGTCAAGTTACGGTTCCGGAGCTCAGACGGTTAATGGTGAGGCCGTTACCATCGGCGCTTATAATAGTGGTACCGGCGTACTGAGCATTACCATAAATGACGGTTCGGCTACAGCCACAACCATGCAAATGTTGATGCAGTCGATTCGCTATAACAACACCTCTGATACACCGGATACTACAGCACGAGCAATTACTTTTACCGCAACGGATAACGTCGACAATATAGGGAATGCAGTAACTTCGACAATTTCGGTCATTGCTGCGAACGATGCGCCTACGGTCAGTGCGGCACCAGCTTCAATTACTGTTACTGAAGATGTTGCTAGTGTTATTACCGGTATTAGTTTTGCCGATATTGATGCAGGTTCCGGTTCAGTTATTGCGACACTTTCTGTTAATGCTGGAACGCTTGCGGCGACCAGCGGTGGCAGTGTGACTGTAGCCAATTCCGGTACATCGTCGATAACCTTGACCGGTAGTATTGCTAATATTAATACCTTTATTGCCGGTAGTAATGTCAGCTTTACCACGGCTTTAAATGCAACGAGTGCCGTTACCTTGAGCGTATTTGTTAACGACCAGGGTAATACTGGCACAGGTGGCTCATTAAGCTCGGCAATATCGACCGTTACCTTGAACGTGACACCTGTGAATGATGCCCCTGTTATTACCAGCAATGGTGGTGGAGCAACAGCTGCTATTAGTATGGTCGAAAATCAAACACAGGTGACAACGGTCACAGCTACAGATGTTGAAAGCGATACCGTTACTTATTCTATTACCGGTGGTGCGGACCAAGCGAAGTTTACAATTGACAGCAATACCGGTCTATTGAACTTTATTACTGCACCGGAGTTTGCTAATCCTACAGATGTTGGTGCGGATAACGTATACGATGTACAGGTTACGGCGACCGATAATGGTACAGGGGCTCTCACCGATGTGCAGGATATTGCCGTTACAATTACCGATACTCCAACAACACCAGCATCGACCACGGAACAGAATGTTGAATTAAACAATAGTCAGATTTCCGGTGGCGAGTCTGGCAGTACAGGTACATCATCTTCAGGTGACTCAGGTGACTCAGGTGACTCAGGTGACTTAGGCGAGATAGAAAATTTTATTGTTTTTATTAGTTATGGGGAGACTGGGAGAACATCGGGAACTGGTGAAGGCAGTTATTTTGATTCAAGTTCATATACACCAGGCAATACTATTTTTATTACTACCAGTTCGGAGTCTTTATCTTTGTCTGCTGTTCAAGATTCATTTATCCAGATAAGTAATCTGGCTTTTGGTTTTGACGACAATGTTCAATTGACTTTTGAAGCTACATCAATGAATGGTGAACCGCTGCCCAGTTGGATAAGGTTTGATTCAATTACAGGTATTTTTGAAATAATCTCACCGGATGAAATAGGCAAGCCTATTAAACTGGTCGTTACGGCGACGGACAGTGAAGGACATAGCAAAACGATTGTTATTACCTTGGTTCCGAAAGGGCAGGGATCATCAAATGGTAATCAGGGCGATGATAATGAGGATGAAGGCGGTTCTGAAGATCAACGAACTCAAATGTTAAATCAGGTCCTGACAGTAGGAAAAGCAGGCTTGTCAGAACAATTAAATACCGTTGCTTCAAAAGGAATTGAGCAGAGCCATTTAAAATTACTGGAAAGTATTATTGAGATAACGAAAGAAAAGGATGTGGCATAGCTAAATATGAGACAACTAATTCAACTATTATGGTTTCTGCAGTTAATATTAAATAATAATCAAAAAAATATGAATCTATATAAACAAAAGAAATTACGACTGGTTCTTTCTGCCTTGACTTTAATCTCGGGTTGTGCAGTTATGCCTGAGCCGATCACTCATGATGAGCAGATTGCTTCAATCGATGCGGATAAGAAGGTTTTATTTGATCAGCAGGAGCCTGTGAATGCCCCTATCAGTCTGTATCAGGCCATGGCTAGGGCATTAAAGAATAATCTGGATCATCGAGTAAAAATGATGGAAAAGGCGGTGGCCGATGGGCAGTCTGATATTGCTTTATTTGATTTACTGCCTAATTTAACTGCATCAGCCGGATATAGAGGACGTGATAATTATAGTGCATCGAATAGTCGGTCGATCGCTACCGATGCTCAATCCTTGGTAACATCAACTTCCCAGGACCGTTCGCGCAGGGTTTATGATTTTTCTTTCAGCTGGAATATTCTTGATTTTGGCGTCAGTTATTTTAGAGCCAAACAGGAAGCCAATCGGGTTTTGGTGGCAGAAGAAAATCGCCGTAAAACTGCACAGAATTTAATGCAGGAAGTGCGTACAGCATTTTGGCGCATGGCCAGTACGCAATTGATTGCCGGTGATATAGATAATATTTTAACTAATGCCCGTTCCGCTTTGCAGGATGCACAGCGCATAGAACAAGAGCGTTTAAGTCCGCCGCTGGAAATACTTCAATATCAGAAAACTTTACTTGAAATTATCAGAAAACTTGAGAACCTGTCAGAAACCTTAAATCTGGCTAAAACAGAGTTGGCATCTATGTTAGGTTTGGCGCCCGGTCAGGATTTTACTTTACAACTGCCTTCCTATAGTTTTGTTAAAGTACCTGAGATAACAATGCCTGTAGTTGAAATGGAAGAAATGGCATTGCAGTTAAGACCGGAATTTAGAGAAGAAATTTATAATAATCGTATAACAGCGGAAGAAACCCATAAAGCTATATTACGTTTATTGCCGGGCATAGAGTTAAATGCCAGTTATAACTATGACAGCAATTCCTATACCTTAAATAATAACTGGGTTGAGTTGAGCGGACTGATTACCCAGAATCTGGTTGAATTAATTACCGCCCCGGCACGATTTAACCAGATTGATGCGGAAGAAAAATTGGGTGAAACACGTCGGTTGTCAGTTTATATGGCCGTTGTTACCCAGGTTAATTTAGCCTACAGACAATATTTGATTGCACAGCAATTATTTCAACGCACCAATGAACTGGATTCGATAAACCAGAAGATCTCCAAGCATATTCGTGTGGCATCAGAAAATAATGCCAAAAGCCAGCTTGAGCGTATTCGTTTTGCCACTGATGCCTTAATGTCCAGGCTTCAAATGTATGAGGCCTATGCTGGTATTCAAAGCGCATTGGGTAAGGTTTATGTTTCTATGGGTTTGGATCCTTTACCAACCTGGATTGATGATTATGATATTGAAACCCTGGCCAAATCGATTGAAACGGTCGATCAGGAATGGCAGGCAGGGCAGTTTCCTGAACTGAATCCGGTTAAAGTTGAAGAAGCTGGTAGCCCGAGTTAGATTTTTAGTAAAAAAACGTAACCGGACATTTACTTATGAAGTATCTTGTTTAATTATGTTTTTACACTTTAGAAATATAAGAGGCTGTTTTGGGATTAATTTATGCAGAAATTCAGTTGTCAAACCCAGTGTTGCCAGAGCTAAGTTCGATTAAGGTTAAGGCTTTGGTTGATTCTGTGGCATTGCATTTGTGTATTCCAAAACATTTGGCATTGCAATTAAAATTGACTTCACTTGAAGATAGAGATGTGACTTTGGCTGATGGAAGCAGGCAGTTAATACCTTATACCGGACCGATCAAGGTGAATTTTGCTAATCGAACGGCTTTTGTGGGCGCCATGATTATGGGTGATGAGGTTCTTTTGGGCGCGATACCGATGGAAGATATGGATGTGGTTTGCCATCCTGCAACAAGAAAATTGATAGTTAATCCGGAAAGTCCAAATGTTGCCATGAGTAAAGTTAAATAGATACATTGGTAAAAATGGAAATAGCCTATGCGAAGCTTCCGTTATACAGGTCACTATTACAGGCGTTTAGTTAAAAAAGTTAGATTTTATTATGGAAAATTATTAAAGCTTGTTGGGGAGCTCGATCTAATTTCTCCTCATCCAGCTCTCTCCATCAAAAGAGAGCTTGTTATAATTACGGTTATCAAGTTAATTGAATGAGCATAGCTTTATGCTTTGACACGTCCTTTTTGTATTATTCATGATTTGGTGCCGTTCACATGGTGCATAATTGATTTTCATAAAGAGGGATAAATTGTTTTACCCTTTTGAATTAGTTTATTAATGAAATGGATGTGATGCATATTTTAATCGTTGCAAAACTTATGACATATTATTACCTTTTACAAAGGATGAGGTCAGGGATGAGAGGGAATTAGAATGCTAGAATTTTTGCAAAGATTAAAAATTATAATGTTACTTTCCGGGCTGGCGGTTTCTGTTGCTCAGGCAGAGACATTAAGTGAACTTTCTCAGGCACCGGAAATTAGAGCCCAATTAAACGCCAAATATACCACGGTACTTTCCAGTGAGCTTGCGGCAAAAATCACTGACTTATCTGTAAAGGAAGGCGACCGGTTCAAAAAAGGACAGGTCTTGGTTGCTTTTAATTGTGAAGAGCAACAGGCTCAGTTAAATAAGGCCAGGGCAGTTTTTCATGCGGCTGAAAAAACCTATCAGGTTAATTCCCGGTTGGTTAAGTTAAATTCTATCAGTACCCTGGACTATGAGCTTGCAGCAGCTGAAGTGGCTAAAGCGCAAGCGGATATCGCACAGTTCAAGGCGGTTTTAAAAAAATGTAAAATTACCGCGCCTTATTCCGGTCGTGTTGCAGAAAGGCTTGTTAATAGTTATCAGTATGTTAAAGCCGGCGATCCTTTGTTAGATATTGTAGGTGACAACCAGTTGGAGCTGGCTTTGTTGGTACCTTCTCATTGGTTAAATTGGCTAAAGCCTGGACTGATATTTAAGGTTCTTCTGGAAGAAAATCAGCGTGAATATCCGGCTAAAGTGTTACAGATTGGCGCTCGAATTGATGCGGTCAGTCAATCAATTAAGGTGATTGCCGAGATAGATGGAGAGTTCGAAGGCCTTTTACCCGGTATGAGTGGTTTGGCTCTGTTCAGCCAGGTACAAAGCAAGCATGAGTGAGTCGCAAAATCAGCTGGAGCTCATCAGCCGTCTGTTGCAATTGGAAAGAGCTTTTCGACATGCTGAATCGGTGGAGGAACTGGGCTATATTCTGGTAAATGATTGCCGAAGTCTATTAAGTTACCGACAAGCGGTGTTATGGCGAACGGATAGTGAAAAGGTGTTTTGCGCTTCCGGTCTGGCTGTTGTCGATGCCAATGCGCCTTATCTGATTTGGCTTAAACGAATTTTTAAGCATTTGTCTGTAGAAGCAAGTCAAGCCATAAAACCGCTGACCGCCGTTAACTTTGAACCGGTTGATGCTGGAGAATGGTCACAATGGCTTCCTCAACATGCTTTATGGGTGCCTTTGCAAATTTTTTCTGATCAGGCTCATGTTGGTTTGTTGCTGGCCAGAGAACAACCTTGGAACGACAGTGAACAGCATTTACTTGAGCACTTGTCCGACTCTTTTGCTTTTGCCTGGTCAGCTAGGGCGCCTCGCAAGCCATTCTGGCAACAGTTCCATTTGTCTAAAAAAAGGCTATTAATATCGTTGACAGTCTTGTTCTGTATTCTGTTGTTTCCTGTCAGGCAGACGGCATTAGCTCCCGCCAGTGTGATTGCTGCCAAACCAACCATTTTAAGGGCGTCTATTGATGGTGTGGTCGATCAGTTTTTTGTCCAGCCCAATGATCCGGTTATAGAAGGGCAGACATTAGTAAAGCTGGATGATCATGCGATTAAAAATGAGTTGAGCATTACCCGTAAAGAATTGGCCGTAGCAGAGGCTGAATATCGAAAAAGTGCACAGCAGGCGATGTTTGATCGTGACAGTAAATCTCAGCTGGCTATATTAAAAAGTCGTATCGATCAACAGCGTGCCGAGGTTAAAAGTATGGAAGACTGGTTGACACGCATTGAAATTAAAGCACCACATAAAGGTGTAGCCGTGTTTACCGATGTAAATGACTGGTTGGGTCGTCCGGTGAAAATAGGTGAGCGGATTCTAATGATTGCTGATCCAAATGAAGTTGAGCTTGAAATTCAGTTGCCTATAGCCGATGCCATTAATTTACAGACAGGTGCCAAGGTATTGCTGTTTTTAAATATCGCCCCGATCAGTCCCGTGTCCGCCGAACTTTATTATGCGGCCTATCAGGCTCAAGTGGCAGAGGATGATTCCTTAGCTTATCGATTGAAAGCGCATTTTAAGCTTGATGGAGAACTGCCGAGAATTGGTCTAAAAGGAACGGCAAAAGTTTATGGCGAACGAGTGCCGTTAATGTATTATTTATTCAGAAGACCGTTGGCATTTTTAAGGCAATGGCTGGGGATGTAGAGGTTTTACCTCCAATCAGGGAGGAACTGGATTTATTTGTCGGGCCCCGTGCTTTTGACGGTTCACCAACCTGGTCTTTGTATGATCCTGCCTGTCAGCGATATTACCGTATAGGGAGAATGGAATGCGAGATGCTTATGGCATGGGGGAGGGGTACAGTTGATGCTGTTGTAAAGCAGGTGAATCAGTCGCTCAATTCTCATTTAACTGAGGCTGATGTAAAAGTTTTTTTTCAGTTTTTGTTTACTAATAATCTGCTGCAATTGCAGGGTGCTGAAGCTACACAGTTTTTGCTCAAGCAAGCGCGTGAAGCAAAACAACATTGGCATACTTGGTTAATTCATCATTATCTTTTTTTTAAAATACCTTTAATAAGACCCGATAGATTCTTAAAAAGAACCTATCGTTTTTTTAGCTGGTTATATCAGCCGATCATTCTGTATGTGTTAGTTATTATCTTAATGCTTAACTTTTATGTCCTGATTGATCGTTGGGAAATGTTTAGTCATACTTTTCTGCACTTTTTTACTGTTGAAGGTTTTGTCTATTATTTCTTTACCTTGGCATTGGCAAAAGTGTTGCATGAAATGGGGCATGCTTATACTGCTCATCGATATGGTTGTCGGGTGGCCTCAATGGGAGTTGCATTTTTGGTCATGTTTCCGGTGCTGTATACCGATACGAGTGATGCCTGGAAACTGACATCAAGACGCCAGCGGCTTGCGATTGGCGCGGGCGGTATAGCGGTAGAGCTGGCTTTGGCGATTATTTGTACAAGTCTATGGCATTTTTTGCCTGACGGGGCTATACGCAGCAGTGTATTTCTAATGGCCAGCACAACCTGGGTGATGACGTTGTTTATTAACCTGAATCCTTTTATGCGTTTTGATGGTTATTTTTTACTGTCTGACTTTTTAAGCATAGAAAACCTGCAGAATAGGTCCTTTGCTTTGGGACGCTGGCAGTTAAGACGTATTTTATTTGCCTTGCAGGAACCGTTACCGGAATTGTTGCCGAGTAAGATGCAGCGTATTTTGATATTTTATGCCTGGGGAACCTGGATATATCGTTTTTTGCTTTTTTTGGGCATAGCATTACTGGTCTATCATTTTTTCTTTAAAGCCTTAGGCATTGTTTTAATGCTGGTTGAAATTATCTGGTTTATTGGGTTGCCGATTTATAAAGAGATTAAACATTGGCTGGAATGCCGGGATAATATTGACTGGAACAGGAACAGCCTGACTACTGCTTTGTTGGTGGCTGTACTATTATTTTTTTTGTTTTTTCCTTGGCAAGGGCAAGTGCAGGCTCCCGCATTATTAAAGGCAGCAACACATACGGATATTTATATGCCCCTGCCGGGTAAGCTCAACAAGATACTGGTTAACCAGGGTGAATATGTCCTTGCCGGGCAACCCTTGATTGAGTTTAGCTCTACCAGCCTTGACAGCAAAATAAGCCAAAGTCAGTCCAGGGTTAAAGCGTTACGATGGCAGTTATCTTTTCATGGTCAGGAAAAGAGTTTAAATCTTCGCCGCCGGATTACCGCCAGTGAACTTGAAACAGCCTTAAGCGAATATAAAAGTCTGTTGGATGAACGTGACAGACTGATAGTGGATGCACCATTTTCAGGAGTGGTGTTGGATATAAATGACCAGTTAAATCAGGGGCAGTGGGTTGCCCAGGATGAGGCTTTATTAGCAATGGCGAAATTCGATCAGTATAAGATAGAAGCCTTTGTCAATGAAGATTATTTGGCCCAGGTACTACATAGTAAACAGGCCGTGTTTTATCCTGATCAGCTGGATTGGCCCAGTCTTGATTGTCAGATTGTGCGTATTGATAATGCTGCCAGTGTAGAGCTGGCTCCTGTTTTTACCAGTCGTTACACTGGCGAGATTCCCATTAAAGGCAGCAACCGAGAAAAATTAGTGCCGGAAACCTCTGTTTATAGGATCTGGCTTAAGGCCGAAAGGGGAGACCGGTTTATTAATCGAGCGATTAGAGGCAATGTGATGATTAATGTGCCTGCAGAGAGCATCGCTAGCAAAATATGGAAACAAGTTATGTCGGTTTTGATTAGAGAGTCCGGATTCTAGATCCAATCTTCCATAGTGTCATTATTTCCCCAGTTCAAAGGCTGGTGGTGCTAGAGCCTTTGATCTTGAGTGGTATGGTGAATTAGAAATGAATGCCGGCCTGAAGCCATATTTTTTGCGTATCTACGCCAAACTGGTCGCCGTTGTAGACAGCGTATTTGGCGAGTAAAGAATAATGTTTGGCAAACATACGGGTGACTAAAAAATCATATTCTTCACCGTAATCCCTGGCTCCTGATTCATCGGTAAAATCATGATAGACCCCCATGATTTTGGTGCCCATGATTTTCGCCGAAATAATTCCCTGTACATCCCTTATTCCTTGAGGAGGCTGTACAACAAGGAATGTATCAGCCCAACCTTGGAAAGCATGGCCTGTAGCCAGAGGCGTGGTAAAGATAAAGCCATTTTGACCCCCCAATTGTTCTATTGCACCTTTAAAGGTGATTCCATAGGCGGTAATGCCACCCATTAAATTATAGTAATCGACATCATAACTGTTTGGATTATCCGCATAATCGGATTGATGAGCGAATTCAAGGGTGTAATGTGCTGTAAAATTTTTATTAATTTCTCTGTTACCATCAAACCGAACGCCATAGGTTTGTGTCGATAGGCGGGATGTGGCACGGTTATCATAATCAAGCCAGTAACCGTAACCGGTTAATTTACCGATATCTTCAAAATTGTAACTTACATTTACTATTGGTGATGACATGCCAACGGTGGCTGAAGTAATTTGTTTTACCTTATCAATAAACCCCACTTTAATGATTGTATTCGGCAGAGATTGATTGGTAAGCATAACTGAATCGTAAGTTTGTTCCATTTGTCGCCAGCCTACATTGCCTATGAATCGATCATTATCCAGTTTTATTCGTTGGCGACCGACTTTGATAGTGGTATCCGGGATGCCATCAAAACTAATCCATAATCTATTTAATTCCGTGTCTTGTGGGTCCTGAATAATATCGTGGTTCAGATTTCTACGGCGACCATTTCTACTGGAACTGTATCGACCAGCAATATCCTGGTTGGCTTCAAATTCAGCAAAAGCATTAAAACCATGAAAGTTGGGAGTTAAGTAGCCTAGGCGGAGGCGAGCGGTAAATGCTTCGGCTGTTTTTCGGCCTGTGTTTTCAGTGGTAACATTTTCATAGCGGACATTTAAATCCATATTTATTTGGCCGTATTTGCCATCCTCTTGACCAAATTTTAATGCATTTTCTATCGACTCATTGATACCAGCGGAAGCAATACTGATAGTCGAGGCTAAAGCTGTGATTGTGGCTATTGAAGTCAATATATGGTGGAATTTTTTTTCTAAAAACATTAACTTCCTCTGGAATTTGTTTGATAACTCAGGATAGATTTTAATTATTAACAGGGTATCTTGCCAGAACAGAAATTAAAACTAAAAAAAAATTTATTTTGCTGGGCTATTTGTCTTAATATAGTGTTTATTTGTTAACTTTGGGATAATATATCTGTCGTAATTTTCAGAAAATCACTGGAAGACAATAACAATAAAAAATATGATAAAAGTTTTATTAGTTGATGATCATGAGCTTGTGCGTTCTGGGTTTGAAGCTTTGCTTAATGCTGCAGATGGTATAACTGTAACAGGAGTAGCTGATTCGGGTGAAGCAGGGATAGATTTAGTCAAAAAGCTAAAGCCTGATGTTGTTTTACTGGATATAGGGTTACCCGGCATTGGCGGTTTGGAAACTTGCAAACGAATTTTACAGCATTATCCGGATGTTAAAGTAATAGCATTAACTGTTCATACAGATGGGCCAATTCCACAGCAAATATTAAAGCTGGGGGCAATGGGGTTTATTTCCAAAAGCTCACCATGTGATGAAATGATTGAAGCGGTACGTCAGGTTATGTCTGGTAAACGTTATTTATGTTCAGAAGTTGCTAATCATCTGGCTTTTCAATCTTTGCCCGGATCAGAGGAGTCGCCCTTTAGTAAACTGTCCCAAAGAGAATCGGAAGTGGTTTTTATGATTCTTCAAGGAAAAAGTATTAAACAAATGTCTGATTTGTTGATGTTAAGTGATAAGACGATAAATACTTACCGTTATCGTTTATATGAGAAACTCAATGTAACCAATGACGTGGAATTAACGCGTCTGGCAGTGAAATTTAATTATATAGATGGTAGCTTGATTTAAATGATAAGAACATTAAAGAATCGATGGCTTGATTCTTTAATGCTATCAAACCCTACCGGTTATTTATTTAATAACTCTCTGGCATGGGTAAAGGCAATCCTAAAGTCTATATACATTGGTTTTTCTGTATTCAGCATGGTTTCTAATAGCTGATGCTGGGTTTTATACTTAATATCACCAACAGCCAGAGCACCAATACCAATTGCTCCTTCTGATTGACTGGCATGTACTAAGGCTTCGCCTTTGTGATCGTGTTCAACACCTTCAATACCCATGGGCGGTACTGCATTAACATCACCAGCGACTTTTAACTGTTTAGCCTGGCTTAATACATTCGCATTAATTACTTGAATACCGGCTTTTGCTGTGCAGAAGATAATGTCAACATCAGAGATTAATGAGATCTTTTCTTCATCGCTACTGGCACAGGCTGCATGCATGTCTGACTTAAACAGTCTATTGTATTCTTTAGCGGCATCTTCAGCGGCGCCAATCGACATGTGGTCAACCAAGGTGGTGTGAGCACCAGCTAACGAGGCTAAGGCGCCTGTGGCAATACCAACAGGACCGGTACCACCAAAAACAACCGCTTTACAGTCTTTTAACTCTTTGTTGTGTTTGTTTTTTAATTCATGCTCAACCAGTGCAACCAAGGCTGCTGCTGTGGTAAATGCCCCGCTTGGGTCAGCCATCACGGGTACCTCGAATGGAGGTACCATGGCTTGTTTACAGGTGTCGAGCATACTAAGTGATAATCCCAGGTCGCGACCGCCAATAAAAATAGCGGTTCTTTTTACCCCCGCAGGGCCTCTGGAAAAAATGGCATCCTGAGTAATGCCATGAACCGACTCGAGTTTGACATTATCATAAGGCATAGCAACATCAAATTTGGCATCTAAAGCCATATTGATATCAAATGGACTGTTTTGCGGCATCGGATCAAGCATATGCAGGATGGATCTTTTTTCCTTTGCTTCTGTTTTACAAAACAGGCTCTTAATTTGGTTTAGTATGCTCATAATGATATGTCAGTCCGTTTAAGCGTTAGATTTAATAAATTCTCTTGCTACATCAAAGGCATGTTCAAAGTGAAGGTAAACAGGTTTTTCAACTTCGATCATTTTTTTCAATAAACGACTTTGTGCCTGATACTTGACATTGCCGATAGCCAAAGCTCCTATACCTAGTGCGCCGCTATTAGATCCTTCAATTTCGGTACAATTGTGAAAAGCATCCAAACCGGCAATGCCTGAAGGAGGTACTGCATTTACGTCAGCAGCTATTTTTAGCTGGGGCGCAGAAGCAATCAGTTCTTTGCTTAACAGTTCAATACCTGCAGCACCGGTAGCGAAAACCACATCAGCTGTTTTAATATAATCGCCTTTGTCCGCATCAGCACCAGCTTCGATGTTGATTTTACCTTCGCCAAACTCATTACTGCACAGGTCGGCAATGCGTTGAGCCTTATCCAGTTGTCGGCCAATAATTCTAACATTGGCACCGGCTTGGGCTGCAATCACCGCAGCAGCCTGGCCAACAGGGCCTGTACCACCCAGGGCTAAAATTGTTTTGCCTTGTAAGTCAGTATCAAATTTGGTTTGCAGGGCATTTTCAACGGCGGCAACCATACCGGCTGCCGTGGTGAAGGCACCGCTTGGATCGGCAAAAACAGAAACTTCAAAAGGGGGAACCATTGAATTTTTGGCCGTTTTCAACATATCCATTGCTTGTTTGGTATCTCTGCCACCAATAAATATACCGGTTCTTTTTAAGCCTTTTGGGCTACGCGAGAAAATTGCATCTTGAACCAGGCCTCTGACCTCACTGGCTTCAACATTGATATACGGCACTGCAGATAGCCAACCAGCATCCATCGCCATATTGACGTCAAATGGACTTAAATTTTTTGCGGTGGTTAGCATGTGTAAAATAAATGGTTTTTCCATGATGTCCTCTTTATTGGTTTTCGTTTAGATTATAAAAGAAAAAGCCAGTGAAGAATACTGTCTTGATTGATTTGCTAAGTTAAAAATGAGTTATTTTAATGTCAGAAATAAAACAACAACAACGTAGGCAGGCTTATGATGCGCGTAACGTTCAACAAAACAAAGATAAGTTGAGTCATTTGATTTGTCAGCGCTTTATTAAACAATCCGAATTTCAGAGTTCTGAGTGGGTTATGTTCTATCTGCATTGTCGTTCAGAAGTCAGAACTCAGGAATGTGTTCAAACAGCCTTATCATCCGGAATAAAAATTGTAATTCCATACTGTACCTTAGGCGCGCAGGGTGAAAAAAAATTGGGTTTATGGTGGTTACAGGATATGCAGGAGTTGACACGGGGAATGTGGGGAATACTGGAGCCGCCTAAGCATCGCTGGCAAGAACCGGGCAAGGAGATCAATCCCCGGCAACTGGATTTGATCATGGTGCCCGGTGTCGGATTTGACCGTATGGGCGGGCGTCTGGGTAACGGTGCTGGATATTACGATCGTCTGTTGCAGAGTGTGCGCTCAGATTGTTTTTTATCAGGCGTGTGTTATGAGTCTCAATTATTTGATCGGATTGAAATGGAAGAACATGATGTAGTTATGGATAATGTAATAACCGAGCGGAAAGTGTATAACAGGCCTGGACGTTGAGATGCTATGGGAGAGCTTGATTTAACCCGAATTTCAGCAGTAACACCGGCTTTTATTTTTGATAAAGAACAGGTTATTGCCAGTTTGGAAACCTTGAACCGGATTCGTGAGCAGTCGGGATGCCGGGTTTTATATTCGATTAAAGCATTGCCTTTTGCTCCGGTTTTGCAGTGGATTGAGCCTTATGTACAGGGCTTTTCAGTCAGTTCATTGTTTGAAGCCAGACTGGTAGCAGACGTTACGACTGGTCAGGGCGAAATACATCTGACGACGCCGGGTCTAAAAACGGAAGAGTCGGCAGAATTAAACCGGCTTTGTACGCATATCAGCTTTAATTCTTTAACTCAATATCAATATTGCCAGCCTTATTTAGCTGGAGTTTCAAAAGGCTTGCGGTTAAATCCAAAATTGTCTTTTTTAGCGGATGATCGCTTTGATCCCTGTCGAAAATATTCAAAATTAGGTATCGATTTAAACCGGTTTAATTCAATGCCGTTACCGGAAGGGATTGATGGTTTGCATTTTCATACCGTCTTTTCCGCTACACAGTTTGAACCAATGATTGAAACTATTGCACAGATACAGTCGATACTTGGACCACAGTTTTATAACATCAAATGGATTAATCTAGGAGGTGGTTATTTATACCATCAGATTGATGATCACAGTATGTTTATCGAACTGGTGAAAACGTTGAAACAAAGATTTAATCTGGATGTCTATATTGAGCCCGGTAAGGCAATAGTCGGATATGCAGGCAGTTTAATGGCGACAGTGCTGGATTGTTTTGACAGTGATGGTAAAACTGTTGCAGTGCTGGATACCAGCGTTAATCATCACCCGGAAGTTTTTGAATATCAGCGCCAGCCGGAACTGGAACAGCAGTGTCCGCAAGGCGGTTTTTCCGCCATTTTAGCCGGCTGTACTTGTCTGGCCGGTGATATTTTTGGTGAATATCGTTTTAATCAGCCGATTAAGATTGGTGATAGACTGAGCTTTAAAAATGTTGGAGCTTATTCATTAATAAAAGCGAATCGATTTAATGGGTATAATTTACCGAATATTTACGAATTTAAGAACGGGCGGTTGTATTTATTAAAACAGTATCAATATCAGGATTATAGAAACCAGTGGTTTCAGTCGGAATAAAAACAGGCGGAAAAGATTATGAAAGCAGTTTTAATGACACAAGCCGGTGCACCGGAAGTTTTACAGTTAAGTGAAATTGATGAACCACAGATTACTCATACGACAGATATTAAGATTCAGCTAAAAGGGGCTGGGGTTAATCCGATTGATACTAAATTAAGAACCGGGGGCGTGTTTTATCCTGATGCCTTGCCGGCAGTGCTTGGTTGTGATGGAGCCGGTGTGGTAGTCGAAGCTGGTGATGCAGTCAGTCAATTTAAACCGGGTGATGAAGTCTGGTTTTGCCATGGCGGCCTAGGTAAAGAGCAAGGTAATTATGCCGAATTTACCGTAATTGATAGTCGCTGGGTTGCTTTAAAACCAAGTAACAGTACATTTGAACAGGCCGCAGCCTTACCTTTAGTGTTAATTACCGCATGGGGTGCTTTATTCGATCGCGGCCGGTTAAAAGCAGGGCAGACTGTATTGATTCATGCCGGTGGCGGTGGTGTCGGGCATGTTGCTATTCAATTGGCTAAATTGCAGGGAGCACACGTTATAACCACAGTAAGTACCGGAGAAAAAGCCGAACTGGTGAAAAAACTGGGTGCCGATGAGGTGATTTTTTATCAGCAGGAAAGTCTGCCGGACCGTGTCAATGAACTGACCGATGGCAATGGGGCTCATCTGGTTCTGGATACTGTAGGTGCGGAGGTTTTTAAAAACAGTATAGAATTAACTGCACCTTTCGGCAGTATCGTGACCTTACTGGACCCCGGACAGTTGGATTTGTCAGAAGCCAGAATGCGCAATTTAACTATCGGCTTTGAATTGATGTTATTGCCGATGCTTAGAGAAATGGATGTTGCCCGAGCCAGACAGGTTGATATGTTAAAGCAGTGTGCGCAATGGTTTGATCAAGGGCGGTTAACCGTTCATGTCAGCCAGACTTTAACATTGGCTCAGGCTGAAGAAGCTCACAAAATGATTGAACAAGGCCACGTTACCGGCAAAATTGTCTTGAAAATTTAGTTTCAGGTATAGAATGGACACTAAATCTATTTAAACATGTCAGCAACTAATCAGATTATCCATTGAGCGGATGGTTAAAAAAACAACTAAAAAACGTAAAGTCAGTAAGAAAAAAACAAAAAAAGCGCAATCTAGTTTTGGCTGGTTAAAAAAAGCCTTACTAATGGGTTTTGTGCTTTTTATTTTCCTGTTATTTAGCTATCTGGGCTATTTGGACTATACCGTTCGTAAGCAGTTTGAAGGCAAGCGATGGGCTTTGCCGGCGCATGTTTATGCCAGTCCGGTCGAATTGTATGCCGGTTCAAAGCTTAAAGCATCAGAATTTGAAGCGCTATTAAGACAATTGCATTATCGCAGAGATGCCCGTTTATCTTCAGAAGGAACTTATTATAAAAGCGGGCAGCTGGTTAAGGTCAGAAGCCGTCATTTTAAATTCTGGGATCAGGAGCAGGCCAGTAAAAGCTATCGTATCAGCTTTACCGACATAGGCATTAGTGAGATTGTTAATTTAAAAAATAATAACAACCTTGCCATCGTAAGGCTGGAACCTGTTCAAATCGGTAGTTTTTATCCGACTCGTAAAGAAGACAGGATTCTGATTAAACTGGAGGATGCTCCGGACAGCTTGATTCAAGGCTTGCTTTCGACCGAAGACAGGGATTTTTACCAGCATTATGGCATTTCGTTTAAAGCTATTGTGCGGGCAATATGGGCTAATATCAAGGCAGGCGGCATCGTACAGGGTGGCAGTACCATCACTCAGCAGTTGGTGAAGAATTTTTATTTAACGCCGGAACGTAGTTTATGGCGTAAATTAAATGAAGCATTTATGTCGCTGATTCTGGAATTTCGTTATCAAAAGGATGAAATTCTGGAGGCCTATTTAAATGAAGTATATTTGGGTCAGGATGGTGCCAGTTCAGTACATGGTTTTGGCCTGGCCAGCCAGTTTTATTTTGGTAAGGATTTGAAAACACTGCCGCTGCATCAAGTGGCTACATTGGTTGCTTTGGTAAGAGGCCCTTCCTATTATGACCCCAGGCGTTATAAAGAACGTTCGGAAAAACGCCGTGATCTGGTACTGAATGAAATGCATCAGCAAGGCTATATCACTAAAAAACAAATGCAGGTCGCACAAAATAGAAACGTTGATGTTATTCCGTTAACGCACCGTTCGATTAATCGTTATCCTGGGTTTTTGGATTTAGTGAAAAGACAACTAAGACAGGAATACAGAGAGGAAGATTTAACATCAGATGGACTGAGAGTATTTACTACGCTTGAAATCCGGACCCAAAACCTTTTGGAAAAAACCATCATAGCGGGTTTGCAACAACTGGAAAAAAGACCCAAAGTTAACCGGTTACAGACGGCCGCAGTGGTAACCCGAAGAGGCAGTGGCGAAATTGTTGCCCTGGCTGGCGGTCGAAAAGCTCTGGATGCCGGTTTTAACCGGGCTTTGGATGCGGTCAGGCCAATCGGTTCATTGATTAAACCGGTGGTTTACCTGACTGCATTGGAATACCCCGACCGATATACAATAACCAGCCCGGTTAGTGATACCAGTATTGAAGTAAAAGGTCATAAAGGCGATATTTGGCAGCCTAAAAATTATGATAATCAGGAACATGGTGACGTAGAGTTACATACCGCATTGGCGCATTCTTATAATTTAGCCACGGTACGGGTTGGTATGGACGTGGGGATTGCCAGAACAGCCAAGACCCTGAGGAACCTGGGGGTGAGTCGTCCGGTTAATCTGTTTCCGTCATTCTTATTGGGGGCCTCCCCGTTAACGCCACTGGAAGTTACGCAAATGTATCAAACCCTGGCGGGTGACGGTTTTGCCACACCTCTAAGAGCAATACGGGCAGTAATTGCCAATGATGGTGAACGCCTGCAAAGTTACCCCTATACCGTGCGGCAAACGGTAGATCCGGCAGCAACCTATATTGTGAATACCATTTTGCAGGAGGTCATGTATGAAGGTACCGGGCGTTCCGCCTACTCCACTATGCCGACGGAATTGGCTTTGGCAGGTAAAACGGGGACGACAAACGGTTTGCGTGACAGTTGGTTTTCCGGTTTTAGCGGGGATTACCTATCGGTATTTTGGGTGGGGCGGGATGATAACAAACCGGCCGGATTGACCGGCGCCAGTGGTGCGTTAAAATTATGGACGGCTTTGATGAGTCAAATAACAACTCAGCCGGTTATCCTTACTCCGCCGGATAATATTGAACAGGTCTGGATTGACCCGGAAAATGGCTTACGAGCCAATCAGTATTGCCAGGGGGCAAAACAATATCCATATATTAAGGGTTCACCGCCTTTATATACATCGCCCTGTATGGACTCTCCCATGAATCGCACACGGGATTGGTTAAATGATTTTTTTTAATATTGAACATAAAACGATGACATTTTATAAAGCAAGCATCAGCCTGTTGATCGTAACTTTTTTCTTTCAACCGGTTTACGCTGAAGAAAATTCAGTTGGGCAGTTAGAAAATTTTTTGGCTCAGGTTAAAACTTTATCGGCGGAGTTTAAACAGGAAGTAATTGATGAGCAGGGTAATGTGGCTCAAGTTAGTAAAGGGGATTTTTATATTCAAAAGCCAGGTAAATTCAGATGGAACTACCAGAAGCCGTTTACCCAGGAAATTGTTGCCAATCATGGTCGAGTCTGGTTTTATGATGCAGATTTGGAGCAGGTAACCATAAAAAAAATGGATACATCGGTGGGCGCTACGCCAGCTTTATTGTTGGCTGGCGATATTCGATTGCAGGAGCATTTTATCCTGCAGCCTCAGGAGATTGACGGTGATGTGATCTGGGTAAAACTATTGCCCAAAAATGATCAGGAAAACAGTTTTAAATATACTTTAATAGGTCTGGAACAGGGTGAATTATCCGGTATGGAATTGAGTGATAATTTTGGCCAGTTAACCCGGATTTATTTCAGTAAAGTCAAAACCGGCCTGAATTTAGATGCTGAATTGTTTGAATTTAAAGCACCTGAAGGTGTGGATATATTCGAAGAGTAAGTGTGGCTACCCATCTGTATGCTTTAAATGGTTTAAATAACAATGCAACAAGCCTCACTATTTGAAAACACTGAGCTTATGCCGTTAGCGGCACGATTCAGACCGCGCAGTATTGATGAGTATGTGGGGCAAACACATATTCTGGCCGAAGGCAAACCGCTTAGAACGGCTCTGGATAAAGGTCAGCTGCATTCCATGGTGTTTTGGGGGCCGCCTGGGGTGGGGAAAACCACCCTGGCTAAAATTCTGGCCAATACCTCTAATGCCCATTTAATTGAAATGTCAGCGGTTTTAGCCGGCGTTAAGGATATTCGAACTGCGGTTACTCAGGCTGAGACGTTAAAACAAAGTCATGGTCAGGAAACCATACTGTTTATTGATGAAATTCATCGTTTTTCCAAAAGCCAGCAGGACTCTTTATTGTCCCCGGTCGAGCAGGGCACAGTGATATTGATTGGTGCAACCACTGAGAATCCTTCGTTTGAATTGAACAATGCATTGTTATCGCGCTTGCGTGTCTATGTTTTGCGTTCTTTGGATATTGACTGCCTGGTTCAGTTATTAAAAACAGCTTTGGCAGATACGGAAAGAGGTTTGGGGCAGCAGGCCGTCAGTATTGATGATGAATTGCTAAAGGTAATTGCCCGCAGTGCCGACGGTGATGCCAGGCGCAGCCTGAATTTATTACAGATTTCGGTAGATCTGGCCGAGCAGCGTCAAGGTAAGGCGGTCGTTAATGAAGATGTGATTAATGAAGCTCTGCAAGGGCATTTGCGCCGTTTTGATAATAAAGGGGAACAGTTTTACGATCAGATTTCCGCCTTACATAAATCGGTCAGAGGCAATAATCCTGACGCCGCTTTATACTGGTTTTGCCGGATGATCGATGGCGGCTGTGACCCGGTCTATATTGCCCGGCGAGTAGTCAGAATCGCTTCGGAGGATATAGGTAATGCTGATCCAAGAGCTTTGCCGTTAACCCTGTCCGCCTGGGACAGTTATGAACGCCTTGGCAGCCCTGAGGGTGAGCTGGCTATTGCCCAAGCCATTGTATATTTGTCGGTGGCGGCAAAGAGTAATGCCGTTTATATGGCCTATAACACCGCCATGCATGATGCCAAGACCAGCGGTTCGCTGGAAGTACCGTTACATTTGCGTAATGCGCCGACCAAGCTAATGAAAGAACTGGATTACGGCAAGGATTACCGTTATGCCCATAATGAACAGGATGCGCATGCGGCGGGTGAAGTCTATCTGCCTGAGCCGCTTCAGGGACGTGAATATTATCAACCGGTTGATAGAGGTTTGGAGAAACAGATAAAACAACGTATGGATTATCTAAGGCAACTGGATATTTCAGCAGTTAAAAAAAACTAATAGGTTTTTTTGTTAATACTGACCTGGTTGTTGTCTGTTTAAAAGCAAATTCGGTTAATTTATGAGGGGAATGGAGCTTCCGAAAATCATTCATGATCGAAAGAATTCATTGGCTATATCATGAAATATATATGTGCTAGCGAATTGTATTAAATTTATTAACTATCACATGAAATACCAGGGATTTTTTAATAACTGATAGTCATAAAATCATTTTCTTATGGTAATAGATGAATAAAGCCAATCATAATAATTTATTCTTTCAGTATTATTTTTTTTACTTATAGTAAATAACTAAAAAAAACATGATAATAATATCTTTAAGCCTTTAGAAATTAAATAATAATTTATGTGTTTAGGCTTGTAATTTAAATAGTGCAAGCGTATATATTAGTTTTATTTTGTTGGTGTAATAACAAAGGAGAAAGAAGATGGCTGATAATGATTCAAAAAAAATAGTCCCCTCAAATCGCCAAGGTCTGATTGATTTTGATGATATGGATCAATGGTTTGATAATTTCTTAAGCAGGCGCTGGCATGATCCATTTAATTTTAAATTTCCATCCCGATTGGGCTGGGGCGAAATGGCGGGGAATATACCTCAGGTAGATATTATTGATCATGATCAAGAAGTGGAAATTAGAGCGGCTTTGCCTGGTGTTAAAAAAGAAGACCTGGACGTCTCTATAAGCGATCAGAGAATTACAATAAAAGCTTCTAGCACGCAGGAAAAGAAAGAAGAGAAGGAAAATTATTTTCGACGCGAAATTAGCAGTGGTGAATTTCAGCGTACTTTAATGCTTCCGGCTGATGTTGATGCTGATAAAGCGAATGCTAAATTTGAAGATGGGATTCTTAACGTAACCATTCCAAAACTGGAGCAAAGCAAGCGTAAAAATATTGAAGTTAAATGAAAACAAATAAAGAAAGGGTATGCAAAGCATACCCTTTCTTTTTTGCATTAAAAGTTTTAAAGCTATTTGGAAAGTCTTTCTGAAATACGTTTGTAAGCAGTGCTGATTTCATCGCCAATAATTTTGCTGGCATGAATAATTTCTTGAGAGGTTTCTTTGGTATCATCTGCCATTTCCTGCAGTTGTCGTTCAAACTCCGGCCATTTTAATTCAACTTTTTCCCATTCTTCCTTAACTTCCAGACTGGCAAGATGCAGCTGTAATTCAATTTCATCCCGTTGATGCTTTAGTTCGTCGAATAGTTTGTTAATATCTTCAGTAATATTCATGCTTACACCCCATTTAATTGTTAATTAATAAACCAGTTTCCGGTTTGTAATTATACGGCTATTAATGTAAATAAATTTTTATTTCTTGCTAAAAAACGAATTTACCAGTTTACATGCAGAGAATAAAGCAAATAAGTGATTAATTGTGAGTGTATGTTTTTTTCTGGGTCAGAAATGAGTAATTGTTATAATTAAACATTGAAACATTTTATGAAGAGCTTGAATTAACCTAAGCCGGTTGAGTAAACTCACAGCTATTTTTGCTTAACTGGCATACCGATAAATACAGGTGATGTGATTCCCCCGTGACAGAATTAGAAGACTTTTTTAGTAATGATGGCGGTTTAGCCAAAGTCATTTCCGGCTACAGACCGCGTTCGGCTCAGGTGGAAATGGCACAAGCTATTGCAGATGCGATAAATAATAATAAACATTTTATTGCAGAGGCGGGGACGGGGACGGGGAAGACGTTTGCTTATTTGATTCCAGCGATTTTTTCCGGCAAAAAAGTGATCGTTTCCACTGGTACCAAGAATCTTCAGGATCAGTTGTTCAATAAAGACTTGCCGGTTATTCGCAAAGCGGTCAAGGTGCCCTTTATTGCGGCTTTATTAAAAGGACGAAGTAATTATCTGTGTCGCTATCGTTTGTTGAATGCAGTTAATTCCACTCTGGGTTTCAGTAAAGAAGATGCAGATGCCTTGAACAAGATAAAATCCTGGTCTAATCGTACCAAAACTGGCGATATTGCTGAAATGTCGGAGGTTTCTGAGTCAAATCCGGTTTGGTTTCAAGCTACGTCAACGGTTGATAATTGTGTCGGGCAGGACTGTCCCGACTATGCCGAATGTTTTTTGGTTAAAGCGCGTAAAAAGGCGCAGGAAGCCGAAGTTCTGGTTATTAATCATCATTTACTCTGTGCCGATTGGTCTATTAGAGATACCGGATTTGGTGAATTATTGCCTAATGCGGAAGTTGTAATTATTGACGAAGCGCATCAGCTGGCCGATACTGCATCCAATTTTTTAGGTATTTCCCTCGGTTCCAAACAAATGGTCGACTTAGCTAAAGACGCGTTAGCAGAATACTTTAAAGACGCTACCGATATGCCGGATTTACGCACTGCTTGTGAAGATCTACAGTTTGAGGTGAAGGATTTAAGGCTGGCTTTTGGTATTGAACTCAGACGGGGGGAATGGCAGGAGCTGGAAAATAATCCAAAAATTATGGCAGCGATAGAATCTGTTCAGGCTCAACTGCAACGATTGACCGATCAACTGGAAATTGTATCGGTCAAAACCAAGGGCTTGGAATCCTGCTTTAAACGCTCACAGGATTTGATTGTGACGCTGGAAAATATCCTGAAAGACGATAGTGGTAAATGGATTCGTTGGTTTGAAACCTATAAAAACAGCTTTACCTTAAGCTGTACACCTTTAGATATCGCTTCTGAATTTAATAATTTTATGCGCCAATATCAGGCAGCATGGATTTTTACCTCTGCGACGTTAAGCGTGGCAAAGAGTTTTGCACATTTCAGTAAGAATCTAGGTCTGTATGAAGTGGACAGTGAAAGTTGGCCCAGTCCTTTCGATTATCCCGAGCAATCTTTATTTTATCACCCAAAAGGCTTGCCCCAGCCAACCGACCCGGAATTTACCGATAAAATTGTCGAATTCGCTTTGCCGGTGCTTCAAGCCAGCCAGGGGCGTGCTTTTTTTCTGTTTACCAGCCATCGTGCACTTAAACGGGCAGCGGAGCTGTTAAAGGATAGACTGGATTACCCGTTGTTGATTCAAGGCTCAAAACCTAAGACAGTGCTGTTGGAACAGTTTAAACAACAAGATCATAGTATTTTATTGGGAACCTCCAGTTTTTGGGAGGGAGTGGATGTTAGAGGGGATGATTTATCCTGTGTGATAATAGACAAGTTGCCTTTTGCTTCCCCTGGAGATCCGGTGCTGAAAGCACGTTTGGATGCAATGAAAAAGCAGGGGCGAAATCCGTTTTTTGAACATCAGTTGCCTTCTGCGGTGATTGCCTTAAGGCAGGGTATCGGTCGACTGATCAGAGATGTGACCGATCGCGGAGTGTTAATGGTGTGTGATCCCAGACTGTTGAAGAAAGCCTATGGCCAGTTTTTTCTGGACAGCGTACCTGCGATGAAACGTACACGCGATATTGACGACGTCCGTACATTTTTTAAACAAGAGAGTTAGATTATGAAGTTATTAGCGGTAGATACCTCTACTGAAGCGTGTTCGGCGGCATTATATGTAGACGGGCAGGTGATAGAGCGTTTCCAGCTGACTCCCAGAACCCACACCAAGGTAATCATGTCGATGATTGATTCGGTAATGGCTGAGGCTCAAATTACGCGTGCGCAGCTGGATGGGTTGGCATTTGGCCGAGGCCCTGGCTCGTTTACCGGTGTCAGAATTGCAACCGGTGTGATTCATGGCTTGGCTTTAGGTCTGGATTTACCTGTGGTGCCGGTTTCCACACTGGCTGCTCTGGCTCAGGATTATTTCAGCAAACAACCGGAAGATGTTGCTTTTGTCGCTATGGATGCTCGTATGGATGAAGTCTTCTGGGGTGTCTACCGGCGCGTAACAGACGGTTCGGTTGAACTGTTGGGGAAAGAAATGGTGTCTCCAGCGAATTCGGTCATTTATCCGGAGCTGAAAGGTGCCGGTGTCGGTTCTGGTTGGAAAGTTTATCCACAAACGTTGACTGAGCGGTTGAAAGATTGGGTAACACAGATCGAACCTGACTATTTTCCCACTTCAGCGGCAATTGCCCTGTTAGGTGTAAATGAATTTAACAAAGGCTTGGCGGTAGACGTTGAATTGGCTCAACCGGTATATTTGCGCGATAAAGTGGCCAAAAAAGAGTCGGAAAGGTAATATTTTTTAAGTTTTTCATGTTGTTTTTATAATTAACGACAGGTTTTAGCACAAAGAATAATTACAAGGATTACTCAGTTGAAATTGGATAATTAGGTATAATGGTGCGATTTTAACTTTGCTTTGTAAACCCAGATGTCGCAATACTTTGAGATTCACCCCGAAAACCCGCAATTACGATTGATTCATCGTGCGGTAGAAATCATTAAACAGGGCGGTGTTGTCGCTTATCCGACTGATTCGTCCTATGCTATGGCATGCCATATTGGCGATAAGCAGGCGATTGATAGAATCCGCAGAATCAGGCGTCTGGATGATAAACATAATTTTACCCTGGTGTGTAACGATTTAACTCAGGTTTCAAATTTCACCAAAATGAATAACGATGCCTATCGTTTGGTAAAAGCATTAACCCCTGGCGCATTTACCTTTATACTGGATGCAACGCGCGAAGTGCCACGCCGCCTTCAACACCCTAAGCGTAAAACGGTCGGTATCAGAATACCGGATCACCCGGTTGCTAAATTACTGGTGGAAGAACTGGGTGAGCCGATATTGAGTACAACTTTAATTTTACCGGATCAGGATGAACCCTTTACCGATCCTTATGAGATCAGACAAAAGCTGGAACATGAGCTGGATTTGGTCATTGATGCCGGAATTATTGAATATGAACCAACGACGGTAATCGTCTGTGATAAATCCGGCCCGGAAATAGTCAGGCAGGGTAAAGGCATTGCCACCATGCTTGAATAATAAAGAAATGAAAGGATTTAACGTATGATGAATGAGCTAACCCTGATTCAACGCATCGTGGTTTGGATTTTACCCGTTATTTTTGCCATTACCGTGCATGAGGTTGCACATGGCTGGGTGGCTAAAAAACGTGGTGATAACACCGCATGGATGCTGGGTCGTTTGACCTTAAATCCTATAAAGCACATTGATATATTGGGTACCATAATTATCCCGGGCTTATTGCTTATTTCATTTACCGGATTTGTTTTTGGCTGGGCAAAACCAGTACCGGTGGATGCCAGAAACTTTAAAAACCCTAAGGGTGATATGGCGCTTGTGGCGTTGGCCGGGCCGGTAGCTAATTTACTGATGGCTGTTTTATGGGCATTAATAGCCAGAACCGGGGTTATGTTGGATTCAGAAACCATATCGTTACCTTTAATTTATTCCGGTATCGCAGGCATAAGTATTAATCTGGTTTTAGCTTTAATCAACTTTTTACCCATTCCACCTTTGGATGGAAGTCGCATTGTGACATGGTTGTTACCTAATAAACTGGCATGGCAGTATAACCGATTGGATAGGTTTGGTTTTATCATTCTGCTGGTACTTTTATGGAGTGGAGGTTTGTCGCTAATCCTGGGGTATCCTATCTATTGGATGCAAAATCTTTTTTTAACTTTGGCCGGTTTACAATAGATTTTAATGGATCAGCAGAGCCAAGATATTGATCAGACGTTAGTGCCCTCATTTGCAATTGTTGACGGCGCGCCTTTTAATGAAATGCCGGAGGATTTATATATCCCGCCTGATGCATTAAAGGTGTTTCTGGAAGCTTTCGAAGGTCCGCTGGATTTATTGTTATATTTGATCAGGCGTCAAAATCTGGATATCCTTAACATTCCTGTCGCGCAGATTACCCTACAATATATCGGTTATATTGACATGATGGATCAGTTGCAGATGGAGTTGGCGGCCGAATATCTGCTCATGGCGGCTTTGCTGGCAGAAATTAAATCCAGGATGTTATTGCCGCGCCAGGTTGAAGCGGAGGACGAAGAAGACGATCCTCGTGCCTTGTTGATTCGTAAACTGCAGGAATATGAGAATATAAAACTTGCCGCAGATGAACTGGATCAATTGCCGCGTATTGAGCGGGATATTTTTCCTGCCAATGCAGAAGTTGCCTTAGAACATGTTGAAAAGAAATTACCGGATGTTCAACTAAAAGAAATGCTGCTGGCATTTCAGGATGTATTGAAGCGAGTTGAGCAGTTAAGTCATCATCATATAACAAAAGAGCCGTTGTCAGTCCGTGAACGAATGTCAAACATTTTGGAGCATCTTAAAGGGACGGATAGCCTCATTTTTTCTCAGCTCTTCGTTAAAACAGAAGGTAAGCATGGGGTCGTGGTCTCGTTTCTTGCCATTCTTGAACTCAGCAAAGAAGGACTTATTGACATTACCCAATCCGAACCGTTTGCCGAGCTCAGAGTCCAAACACGTTCTGCTGTTGCCTGACTTTAACCCTTTAGAAAAAATAGATATGGAAACCAAGAGAATAGTCGAATCTATTTTATTTGCTGCCGGAAAACCGATGACGGTAAAACAGGTCCAGCAGGTCTTTCCTGAATTGGAACGGCCGGAACTGAATGAAATTCAAACAGCCATTGATGCAATTACCACAGATTACTCTTCCAGGCCGATTGAGCTTAAACAGGTAGCGAGTGGTTATCGTTTTCAAGTTAAAAAAGAAATGGCGCCCTGGGTATCAAGATTGTTTGAAGAAAAACCTCCAAAATATTCACGTGCATTGCTGGAAACGTTGGCGATTATTGCCTATCGACAGCCGGTTACACGAGGTGATATCGAAGATATCAGAGGGGTTAGCGTGAGCTCTAATATTATTCATACCCTGTTGGAACGGGAATGGATTAGAGTGGTCGCACATAAAGAAGCGCCGGGCCGACCGGCCTTGTATGGAACCAATAAACAGTTTCTAGATTATTTTGATCTTACATCATTAAGCGAATTACCAACTTTACAGGAAATTCAGGAGCTTGATGTTCAGGAAAGCAACCCACAGCCAGAAATACAGGTAGAGAGTGAAAAACAACAGACACAACAAGCAAGTAACGGCGAAACCCACGCGCAAGAAAAAGCCGATCACAGCCGCGAAGAAGCCGCAGCAGAATAGAAGTAATCATCCTGAACAAAGCGGTCCTGCCGAACGTATACAAAAAGTCCTGGCACGAGGGGGGTTAGGTTCGCGCAGAGAAATTGAGCGTTGGATTGAGGAAGGTCGGTTAAAGCTTAATGGCGAAACGGTTAAATTGGGCGCTCAATTAAAATCGGGCGATCATTTGCAGCTTAATGGCAGGGTGGTTAATTGGGAAAAATACGGAGAACAGCCGACTCGTGTTCTGGTCTATCATAAAGCGACAGGGGAACTGGTAACCCGTAAAGACCCTGAAGGTCGTGACAATATATTCAAACGGTTGCCTAAATTACCAGTCGGTCGATGGATTGCTGTCGGGCGCCTGGATATTAATACCTCAGGCCTGTTGCTGGTCACTAATAATGGTGAGTTGGCCAATAAGTTAATGCATCCGTCGACTCATATTGATCGCGAATACACGGTGCGTGTATTAGGTGATATTACCGATGAAATGATAGAAAGCTTAAAGACGGGGATTGAGCTGGAAGATGGTATGGCTCATTTTGACGATATACAATTTGTCGGTGGTGAAGGGGCTAACAAATGGTATAGCGTGGTTGTCACCGAGGGTAGGAATCGTTTAGTCAGGCGTCTGTGGGAAGCGTTGGATGTAAAGGTTAGCCGGCTTATGCGCGTTCGCTACGGACCAGCATTTTTACCTGACAATCTCAAGGCGCATTCATATTATGAGTTAAATGAGAAAGAACTGGCTCAGTTGCAGGATTATGCCGGGTTAAAACCGAACCAAAGATAATTTCCATTGGTTAACTATACCAATACAGGCGACTGTATTAGTCGCCTGTCAATTAATAATTACCCTATTTCTACCGCTTTGTTTTGCTTGATACATTGCCGTATCGGCACGTTTAACAAATGAGTCCAGGTCATCATTGCCGAGTAGACTGGTTACACCGAGACTGGCGGTCATTTTTAATACTTCCATACCATAAGCCAACGTTAGGTTTTCTATGGCTACGCGAATTCTTTCGGACAACAGTGCCGCACCTTGTAGATCTGTGTCACTCATTAAAATAACAAACTCCTCGCCTCCATAGCGAAAGGCTATATCACTGTCTCGAATGGTTTTGTTAATGCAGTTTGCTACACATTTCAGCGCTTGGTCACCACAATCGTGTCCATAGTTGTCATTAATGGATTTAAAATGATCGATATCCAGAAAAATGACTGATAAATGACTGGAATGTCTTTTAGCCAATTTAATTTCACGTTTTACCATATCATCAAAAGCCGCCCTGTTTCGGGTGTGAGTCAATGGATCGGTGTGCGCCATTTTTAAGGCATTATGAAATAAAGTGGCATTTTTTAGCGGATAAATCAGGCAGCATAACAAAGTTTCCAGAAGCTTTAATTCATTATCATCAAATTTGTTTCTGCGCATTAGCTTAAATACGCCCAATGACTGTTTTTCCGCCATTAATGTATAAGTACATGAGTTGCGGGTAACGATGCCCTTACTGTGTTCAATTTCAAATGCCTTATTTGAATAAACATAGCCTGAATGAGGGATCAACTGCTGAATTTTATGGCTGAAAATAGAAATCAGTTCATCAAACTCCAGCGTGGTTTGCAAAGCAGAGCTTATATCATAATTATGAAGATTGATGGCTTTGGTGGCTTCAAAAGTATGATTGCTGACGACAGCTAAATTACTTACTTTCTTCTGCATAACAATTTCCTCGTTAGTAAATCTATATTCATGTATAAGCGAGGAGTGTGCCATTTTTTATAAAATTATAATAAAACAATAGCTTATTGTTTTATTTTTTAATTTTTATGCAGTGGGTGCCATTTTATTGACGGGTAGGCCGGCAGGTTTTTGCCACAATATTTTTTACCGAATCGAAAAACAATAGCTCGTTTGGTCTGTTGAGGTGAAATGTTGAAATGATAATAAGGCTGGCAACGGCAAAGTATTTGCCGTTGCCAGTGGGTTTGAGAACCCCGATAGAGGGTTAGTCGCTGTTACCTTGATAAGCCAGTTCATTTTCTTCAACTGGATTGGGTCTGCCCATAAAGAATTTCTTAAAGTACGGCATAAAGCTGGCTGTGATCGGGATGGAATAAAAGCAATACATGGCGGCTGCCTCGCCGGTTGAAACGCCAAAAATCCACTGTGGCATAAATAATGTCATAATCGCCATAAAAAAATGATACGAGGCGATACGCCAGTTATTTTTCCAGACAAAACCGCTTAGAGCCAGTCCGAAAAAAGAACCGTGGGTAACCAGCAGCCCGAAAGCACTGGTGATATGATAGCCGATATGATACTCACCCATAAACAGACAGGAAACCATATTGCCAATAAAATTGGGTTCGATGCCTGGAATCTGCCATTCTTTGGGTAAAAAGCTGAAGATGAAAAAAGAACCGCTTAAGATAACGCCTAAAATGGTGGCTTTTTTTAGCGCTTCTTTATCAGTGGAATAGGTGGCCAGCGCCGGCATAATGGCTAATGCCTGCAAACTGATATGGTAGGTTGAAAGTTCGCTTAAAAACAGGTTGGTACCATAGCCGCATTGATCGGCAACCGGATAGGCATAATACTGGATAAGCTCCATCAAGGAAAAATGGAAGATTGCATAAGCCCTGGCAATGCGTACCCACACTGGTTCTGATTTATCCATGACCGTAACGGTGGAGGCAACAAGGCCAACAACCCCTAAGCCAAGAGACATATTTGCACTAAAACACATAGTTATTCCTTATTTATTGTTGTTATCCTAAAAAAATCAATTTCTAGCATCCAGATACAGGCGGATAATGCATCATCGCCACACATTATCCGTGGTAATTGATTTTTTTAAAATTATGGTTAAAAGGATAACCGTAAAAAATACCAGAAATTTTAGCTGATGTCTTTCGTTTTTTTATAATGCTTCTGGTTAATACATAACTATAAGCAATAGTGTATAAGTAACAATTTGAATTGATAATCGTTGGTTTGGGAGCGGCCAGATATAGAAAAATTGGTCTGGTTGATTTTAGTAAATACAGTAGGTTTATATTTTTAGCTCATTACTCATAGAGTCTTAAGAAAACGTCTTTGTAATAAATAATATTATAATCAGTAACTTTGCCATTATGCTGGCTGCCTGTAGTGGTTTAATAGCACCGGACACTTTAATGAGAGACAATACACGTCAAACATTAAGGTATCAAAATGGGACAGAAAAGAACATATAAACAGTACAGCAAAGAATTCAAAGGGGAAGCCGTTAATTTAGTGTTAGAGCAAGGTTATTCGGTGCCGGAAGCGGCTAAATCACTGGGTATTGCTACGAATATGTTGTATCGCTGGAAGCAACAAATTGAAGAGCAACGACAAGGAAAGGCAGTCAGTGAAGATGAACGGGATGAGCTTAAACGGTTGCGAAAAGAAGTGAAACAATTACGGATGGAGAAAGAGATATTAAAAAAGGCCAGTGCCTTCTTCGCGAAAGAAATGAAGTGAAATATCGCTTTATCCAGGAACAATCGACTCACTATCCTGTAATACGACTGTGCCGACAAATGAAGGTCAGTCAATCAGCTTACTACGACTGGCTGAAACGTCCAGCAAAATTGATTGGAGCGGATGAGCTTCACCTTTACCGTCGAGCTAAAGCGTGGTTCCAAGCCAGTCGAAACAGTTTAGGGAGTCGAATGTTGGCTAAAAAATTACGTGAAGAAGGCTTTCAGATAGGCCGTTATCGAACTCGTAAGCTG
>JBNLBS010000012.1:0-108757 GCA_050303415.1 Methylococcaceae bacterium
TCTGTCCCATTTTGATACCTTAATGTTTGACGTGTATTGTCTCTCATTAAAGTGTCCGGTGCTATTAAACCACTACAAGCCGTTTTGGTCTTGTACCTGGTAGGGAATTTGAAGCCCCTGCCCTATTTCCGCAGCAAAATTGTTTAGTGTGAGAATGGATGGCTTACTGATGATTTCAAGCTTGCCTTACCTTCCTGTATGAAAAAACATAGGGAAAAGGCAATTTGGAAGAGAGGCTAACTCTGATTTAAATTAACATTAGTAACTAATTATTTTTTTAAACTATAATGCGCCTTAGCATTGATGTTAATTTTAAAGTAGAATGCTAGTTAATAACACTATAAAAATAGTTAATCAAGGAGTTGAGATGTTTTTTAAATACTTGGGAATAGTGCTGTTAATCAGCCTGACTCTTTTAAGCATATTTCTTTCACTCTCTAAAATTAATAATTTGAAAGAAGATTTAAGTGATAAAGCGGACATATCTGAATACCAGAAACCTTGAAATAAAGAAAATACTGTCATAATCAATGCATTTACTTAAAGACTTTTTAACAAATTTAGTTTTTGTTATTTTATTTTTACTGCTCACCTCTTCATTACTATACGATTTTGGTATGGAAGCAATTAATTTAGACCCAAGTCTTGATATTCAGAACCAATTTAGATAGTCTTTAATCACTTTCTTCAGTATTTCAAGTCTTAAAACTAAACGGAGTTTCCTTAAAGAATTAGCTTTTTTGGCTTTGAAACAATTTTACAAATTCAGCAGCAGTGACCGGGCGACTATACAGATAGCCCTGTATTTCATCGCAATTAAATCTTTTAAGGATTGCCAACTGCCCTTCATTTTCCACACCTTCGGCAATGACAGTTAATTGTAGATTATGTCCAAGTTGAATGATTGCCTTAACAATCGCTGCATCATCCGAATCCTCAACCATATCCCGTACAAAGGATTGATCAATTTTAAGTTTATCAACAGAGAGTTGCTTTAAATACGACAAGCTGGAATAGCCGGTGCCAAAATCATCAATTGAAAGTTTGACACCGATTTTTTTTAAATTGTGTAATGTTTCTATTCCCACATTAAGGTTACTGAACAATGTCGACTCAGTCAGTTCCAGTTCCAAATAACTGGCAGGAAGTCCGGACAAATCTAACGCGTTGGTTACAGTTTCTATAATATTGCCGCGTTTAATCTGAAGAGCAGAGAGATTTACCGATATAGTGAAAGATGTCATTTGAGCAGTTTCCCGCCACAATTGTGCCTGTTTGCAGGCTTCATTTAACACCCATTCACCTATGGTGCATATGAGACCGCTTCTTTCGGCCAGAGGAATAAATTTTGCCGGGGAAACAAGACCACGTTCCGGATGTTGCCAGCGCAACAAGGCCTCGGCACCGATGATGTGTCCGGTAAAGCAATCTATTTGTGGCTGGTAATGTATAAATAATTCTTCATTTTTTAGTGCATCATGCAATTCTGATTGCAGTTTCATATTCTCAACGGCATCAATATTCATTTGTTCGGAAAAAAAACGATAAGTATTTTTTCCTGCATCCTTAGACTGATAAAGTGCCGTATCAGCATGTTTTAGCAGAACATCTACATCACGGCTATCATCCGGATATAAACTAATGCCTATACTAAAGGAAATATTCAGTAACTGTTGATTAATAGATATTGGCTCATCAAATATATCGATGATTGCCTGAGCAATTAAATCCAGCTGGGACAATTCATGCAGATCCGGTAATAAAATGATAAATTCATCCCCACCCTGGCGACTAATGGTGTCAGTTTCCCGAATGCAAGTTTTTATTCGTTCAACTGTTTTGACCAAAAGTTGATCACCCACAGCATGTCCGAGGCTATCGTTAATATGTTTAAAATTATCCAGATCAAGAAAAAATACAGCCAACTTTGATTGCTCACGGCTCGAAAGTGCCACGGCCTGGTCGAAGCGATCAAGTAACAACAGTCGATTTGGTAAGCCGGTTAAAGGGTCATGGTATGCCAGAAACTCAACCTTTTTTTCCGCCTCTTCCTGTGCAGCACGCGTACGTATCGTTTGAATACCATAGGCCAGGTCTTTGGCCAGTTCTTCCAGTAATTCGACTTCTTCGCTAACAAAAGAATTGGGTATGTCCGAATAGATTGAAAGCACGCCAAAAACATATTTATCATTGAACAATGGCAGTGCAATACTCGAGCGAAATTCATATTTGTTTGTAGACTGTTTCCATGGTGACATAACCGGATTGGAGCCGGTATTCTGATTGATGACAGTTTTACCTTTTCTAATCGCCGTTCCGGTTGGTCCCTGTCCAAGAGCAGTATCAGCCCAGCTGATTTGTATACTGTCCAGATATCCATTGGCTTTTCCGGATTGAACAATTGGCTTTACCGTTTTGGATTCATTGTTTTCTTTAAACCCAACCCAAGCCATTTGGTAGCCTCCGGTTTCTACAATTAGATTACAAACGTCATCCAGAATGGCCTGTTCATTTTGTGCATGAACTAATAAGGAGTTGGTTTTACTTAAAAGCTTGAGAGCTCGAGCCAATTTGGTCTGGATCTCTGTCGCTTGTTTTCGTTCGGTAATGTCATGCGCATAAACGAAACAGTATTGCTCCTCATCTAATGCTATAAAATTAAAAACCACATCTACCGGAAAAATGCCTGTATTTTTTCGTTGGTGTAACGCCTCGATATGAATGACCTCAGTTTTTTTAAGCTCCGCCCAGATTGAAAACCAGGATTCTGCAGAAAAATCGCTCATAAAATCCCAAAAATTTTGACCAACCAATTCAATCCGGTCATAACCCAGTTTTTCGCAGGCATAGTCGTTGGCGTACAGCACGACTCCATCGGAATTCAGTTTGTAAAACGCACTTTTACTTTTGGCGACAGCCGTCTGCATAAAGCGTAATTCGTTTTCGGCCCGCTTTTGTTGTGTAATATCTTCATAGATACCGAGAATCCCTATTACATCATTATCTAGATTATATAAAGGCGCTTTGGAGGTACGTAACCAGACTTGCCGGCCGCTGGCCGTGGTTTGTATTTCTTCGTAAGAGAGTTTGGATGAAATGGAATCTATAACCTGTCGATCATCATTTCTATATTGATTAGCCTGGTTTTTCCATACTAACTGAGTATCAAATTTACCGATTACATTCTCGGGAATGGTTTTCCCTGCATCATTGGCGAAAAGAGTATTACACCCCATGTATCGAAATTCACGATCTTTCCAGAATACACGAAAAGGAATTGCTTCAATTACGGCCTGTAGTAGATTTCGCGATTCATAAAGACGTTGATAAGGTGCTCTAATGCAGCCGAAAAAAACACTTCTATAGATAAAGGTATAAGCAATAACTTTATATATATGACCCAGCAGATTGAATATATCGGTAACATCAGCATAAAGGGTGAAAAATAATTCACTTAATGCCATCATAGTGACGGCAGTAAACAATCCCATTACATCGTAAGGTTTAGGGGCATGCATTTGCTGAAGAAATCTTAAGGCCGCAAGCATGTAAAGAAATATGATGAAATATTCTGCGTTGATTTTGAAAGGCGTTAAGCCATATCCGGGAATAAAGGTTCGAGGAATCCATTCGGGCTGCATAAATTCAACCCAGGTCAGGATGCCTACTAAAGATAAAATCCCCATCAGTATCAGCCAGCGCATCATTTCCAAGCGCATGGGGCGCCAGGGCAAAAAAGTAATGATTAATAAGCCAAATGCCAACAATGACCGAGCTGCCAGCCAGAAATCAATAGCCTTTTCCGGTCCACTGGGCGTAATAAAAATCGGCATGCCCGGGTATGAAATCGTGTGTAAAAAATCCAGTATTGCGACACCAAAAAATATACTGGCCAACAACATGAAATTACCGAGGTGATCCTTATCGTAGGCACTCCAAACCACTGCGAAAACCAGCATTGATACGATTATGGCAATAAATTCGAGGAGTGTATGTAACGCAGTGTAGTTAGCGATGCCTTTAATGGTATACAGCGGTGGAAATAACCAACAAATTAAAAAGATTCCGACAAAAATCAGAAGCATTAAAAAAACAGACTTGAGCTCAATTAGGTAACGCTTATATATCCACTTCATTTTATACAGGCTAGAGCCTTACATTAACCATTTTTGACTCCTACGAGCCTGAATTGACAAGGGCTTATAAAATAAAAAATTATTTGATAATTCTGGAATTTAGGACATATTCGGACTAACGCTTAAGATGCAAATATGCTAATCGGTTTAAATTATACCTTATCATTGGATGGCTGCCTAATAGCTACACAAAGCATTCCACGCGATTTACGTCGTCAGTCAAGCGCAAATATAAGTTTTCCATGCAGCGACCGCCTTTTCAAAATCATCTAGTTTACAGGTTATGCTTTCTCCGGAGTAATCCTCTTCGATCTCAATAGAGTCGGGTAATAAAGTCAGGGTGTAGGCATTACCGATCCTTTCCCATGAAGAAAGCTTGCCTATCTTCACCAGTCGAATTTTTTCTAACAGCTCGTCTGTCCCCTTTGGACTATTTTGGATGTCAATAACGAGATAAGCGTTGATCAGATCATGAACCGGATCATCTTGACAACGGCCCGGCCAGGTAAAACTGTTCTCTGTCATTTACGTATTGGAAATGCCGTATTGATGGTATGGTTATACGGTGGAGCAAAACCGATAGAAAACAGATCACCATTTTTATTGCAATAATTGGTTGTATCGTCGCCTAATGGATTGGGGCGGTTTTTTCCGCATCGTACCCAGCCGGGGGCACCCGAAGGACATTTTTCCGGATGTGAAGACGCATAGGCGATAGAATTCAGAACTTGTTTCTGGGTACAAGAGTCGGGAAACATAGATGAGAATTTTTGTTTATCAGGATGATCTATATAGCGCCATTTTCCGGTGTAAATTCCCGCAGCATTGGGCTTGTCCTGAATGGTAAAACTGGCCACTGTTGAAGGATTTTCATCTCCGGGCCGCGAATGGAAGCCCTTGGGCTTGCCGTTATATTCACCACAGAAAACATGAAGTTGATTAAACTTGATCCCATTGCTCAGCGTAACCCAATGGGGTAATGTCGAGCAATCAATTTGGGCTGAAACAGAAAAAGGAAAAAAACTTATAATCCATATCGAAGATAAGCCGATTAACTTTTTAACTGTTTTCATAAACGCCTCTTGAAGTTTAAACTTTAAAACAAGTCTAACTTACCCCCTATGCCTTGCCTATGTCAATTGATTAACTTCGGCAGTTTTACTAAAGCAAGAAATCAACCCATATTTGATTTAATGTGGAGAAACAAGGACGGTAATAATTAAATTCAGACGAGTTAGTTAAATATGATTGATCGTTTTGGTTATTGTTTTCCACTAGCGAAGGATTTTAATTCTAAGACACTGTCAAGAACTGTAATAATTTCATCACAAGGAATAAACTCGCTTTCACTGGTTAAAATATATTCAGCTAAGGTAGTTATTGTTTTCCAATACACAGAATTGGAAGTAAAAAGGTAGGCCTGGTTAAATAACTCAAAAATCTTATCTTCTATCTTTTGAGGCTGGCTTAAACCGCTACAAAGTTTTAAATGGTTATAAGCCTTGTTAATATCAGATGTCCCGCCATAATTTTTCAATTCGGTTAAGGTAATTGAATTCCGGTGCAAAAACTTTCCATCTTGTTCTGCAATGAATTTAGCTTCAGCTAAAGGGCCAACCAGTAAATTAATTACATCAGCCTCGTATGCTTGTTGAAAATTTAATTGCTCAGATTCGGATAAAGAAGAATGATCAACAACCTCGGAATATAAATCATGAATAAGTTGACCATCAACAACTTCTGCAAACCATTGCGGGCATGAAGTCGTCGGTTTTTTAACCTTGATGGCAAAATGAACCGGTAAAAGCTGTTTGTCCCGATTGTTAATATAAATTGCCGCTGCATGTCCGGCCTCATGATAGGCAATTTTTTGATGTAGTTCCTGGTAATTTGTCCGATACATATCAGACTCATATTGTATTCGTTCCATAAAAATCTCTCCAAAAAAGGCGGCCTGATTGTAAGGCCGCGATAGGAAGGATATAACTCAATCATAGGTGAGAACCATGCGTTGATGAAAGAGTTGCAAAAAGTGTAATGGCCGACCGGCATTTATGGAATGTGGCATAATGTCGCGCGACAATAAGCCGCAGTTTTTGGCATATATACTGCAATGTTAATGTGTTTTGCCTGGATAAAATTGAGTAATTAACGGTGTGTTTAGACAATCACCTAATCAAATTAGGTTATTTAGCTTAATGTTTTGGGGGATTTGACACATTTTTTGACTTTAAATATGTTGACGACAATATTTTTGCAGCTAACACATCAGTTCGTAAAATGTAAAAAAAACAAATTGCCCGGCACCTTTTGCCAGATCTTTAAAGAAACGTGGGTTAATTTTTACGACTGTGGAGAACAGGAAAAGTTGATTTCATTCTTAAAAAGTCAGTCGAGTCTTGAATGAAATCAACTTATGCTGGTTTGATCAAAGGCTATAACTGTTCAATAAGGTAATATAATTGGAGCGCTCAAAAACCTCAGGATTATTACAGCGTCGTTGACTTAATTCGCCTTTAATTTCATGGATTGACTCAAATTCATGTTGTTCCATCCAGAGTCTCATGTTTTGTTCGATTTTCGCCAGATAGCCGGGACCATGTTGTAATAACACGGAGCATAACTGGGTCACATCCGCACCGGCTAAAAGCATTTTTAATGCATCTTCAGCGTTATGTATGCCAGTGGTTGCCGCCATGGACAACCCAATCTGTCCATATAGAAGAGCAATCCAGCGTAGAGCCAGCATTGATTCTGAAGAATTCGACAAATGCAGCTGGCTATTGACTTTTAACTCATCCAGGTCGATATCAGGTTGATAAAAACGATTAAATAAAACCACAGCATCCGCGCCCTGCCCTTGTTCCAGCTGTTTGATAAAATGCGGTAAGGCTGAAAAAAATGGCGATAGCTTCATGGCAATAGGAATGGAAACATGCTTTTTTAATTCAGTCAGTAAAGTTAAATACCGTGTTTCTATATTGGAACTACTTTCATTAATATCCGATGACAAATAATAGACGTTCAATTCCAGGGCATCCGCACCAATTTGTTCCAATAAACGACCATGTTCGATCCAGCCATTCATCGATACGCCGTTTAAACTGGCAATAACCGGGATATCCAGACTTTCTTTCAGGCTGGCTAATTGTTCCAAATATTGATCCAGATTATGCTGATAATTATTATGGAAAGGCAAAAAACTCTCCGCCTCGGCATGACCAATACCCTGGTGAATTAAAAACCTGGCTGCTGTTTGTTCTTCCTGAAATAACTCTTCTTCAAATAAGGAATACATAACTAAGGCGCCGGCGCCGGCATCTTCCAGTTTTTTGGCCGAATCCAGACTACGGGATAACGGTGATGCGGAAGGTACCAGCGGATTTTTTAGTTTAAGCCCCATATATTCAGTGGATAAATCAATTGCACTCATGATTCTGACTCCGAATTATCAGTCGAATGGCTGGGTAAATCCGCCAGTTCCTTATAATGTTCATATTTGGCATAAACATTTCGTTGCGCCTGCTGCATAAATGCTTCAGATAATTCCGGATGACTCCGGTTAAGTGCACTGAATCGCGCCTCAGTCATAGCATAGTCCCGATACGGAATGCTGGGTTTTTTATAATCCAGTTGTAATGGATTTTGCCCTTTCTCTGCCAGCCTGGGGTCAAACCGCAATAACGGCCAATGGCCGCTTCTGACCGCCAGGTCTTGTTGACGCAGGTTGTTGGATAAATCCACACCATGAGCAATACATGGGCTATAGGCAATGATTAATGAAGTGCCTTGATAGGATTCTGCGTCCAAAAAGGCACGTAGAGTCTGTGTATCTTTAGCGCCAAAAGCGACCTGGGCAACATAAACCTGTTCATAATCCATGGCCAGTTTGGCCAGATCTTTTTTGGCCGTGGTTTTACCACTGGCGGAGAATTTCGCAATTGCACCTAAAGGGGTTGCTTTGGAGGTTTGTCCTCCGGTATTGGAATACACTTCAGTATCCAACAATAAAATATTGACATTGCGTCCCGATGCCAGCACATGATCCAGACCGCCAAAGCCTATATCGTAGCCCCAGCCGTCACCACCGACAATCCAGACTGAACGTTTCACCAGCGTATCAGCTATGCTTGTCAGGTATTGTGCTTTGTCATTATCGAATGCCGCTAATTTTTGTTTTAACCGGTCAATGCGTTGACGCTGATCATAAATATCGGCTTCATCAGTTTGCTCTGCATTGAGTATGTCTTCAACCAGATCTTTATCAATTTCGTTCTTTAATGCTGTCAATAACTCACGGGCATATTGTTCTTGCTGATCGATGGCGACGCGCATACCCAAACCGAATTCTGCATTATCTTCAAATAATGAATTTGACCAGGCCGGTCCGCGGCCTTCACTATTTTTAGTCCAGGGAGTAGTCGGTAAATTACCACCATAAATGGATGAACATCCGGTGGCATTGGCCACCATCATTCGATCACCAAATAGCTGGGTTGCCAGCCTTAAATAAGGGGTTTCACCACAACCGACACAGGCTCCAGAGAATTCAAACAGAGGTTGTAAATGCATAGCCTCCGGAATTTTATTCGCATGTAACCGGTTGCGATCAAAGTCCTCAACGTGTGTGAAATAACTCCAGTTTTCACGTTCCTGATCTCTGATGGGTGCCTGTTCGGCCATATTTAATGCTTTACGCTCGGGCTGGTCCCTGTCCCTGATCGGGCAAACCTGAACACATAGAGTGCAGCCGGTACAGTCTTCCGGTGCGACCTGGTAACTGATGCTTAAATCCGGATCGAAGGCTTTACTTTTAACCGGTACATGTTTAAAGCCGGACGGAGCATCACTGACTTCACACGTGTTGAAAATCTTGCTGCGAATGGCACTGTGCGGACAGACAAAAACGCATTTGCCGCATTGGGTACAAATATCGCTTTCCCACACCGGAATTTGTAATGCCAGATTACGTTTTTCCCATTGACTGGTTCCGGTCGGATACGTACCGTCACTCGGAAAAAGACTGACCGGAAGTTTATCACCACGCCCGGCCATTAATTCGGCCGTTAATTGTTTAACAAAATCAGGGGCATGATCGGAAACAATGGGCGGAATATCATGTTGATGGCTGGGCTTATCGGGAATCAATAATTTATTCAAATTGGCTATACTGGCATCAATCGCTTTTAAATTAGCCTCTATTATGCGCTTACCCGCTTTGGCATAGGTCTTCTCCCCTGCCCGTTTAATTTCTGTAATCGCCTGATCATGAGGAATAATATCCACCAAAGCGAAAAAACAGGCCTGCATCACGGTATTGATATGCCGTCCCAAACCACTGTCCTGAGCAATAGCATAGGCATCTATCACATAAACCGATATTTTTTTTTCAATGATTTCAACCTGCATGGTATGCGGAAAACTATCCCACACCTTGTCCAGGGGTAAAGGTGAATTCAATAAAAAAATGCCTTTTTCTTTTAGCTTATCCAGCATAGGGTAACGCTGTAAAAAACCGGCTTGATGACAGGCTACAAAAGCCGCTTCATTATTGTCGATCAAGTAACTGGACTGAATTTTGTCATGACCAAAACGCAAATGCGAAACAGTGACCGCCCCTGCCTTTTTCGAATCATAAACAAAATATCCCTGTGCATTAAACTGTGTGCTTTGACCGATTATTTTAATTGAGTTTTTATTGGCGCTCACCGTACCATCACTGCCCAAACCGTAAAAAACGGCATTCACCCGTTTTTTTGTGGCATCGGTTTTGAAATTTTCATTCCAGTCCAGGTTGCTATGACATACATCGTCAAAAATACCGACGGTAAACTGATTTTTTGGCCGGTCTTTAGCCAATTCGTCAAAGATCCCTTTAATCATGGCCGGGGTAAATTCTTTTGAAGACAAACCATAACGACCGCCAATCACCCTGGGTAATTGATCAAATTTAGGCTGTTCAGAAAATAGATTTTGACTTATTGCTGTGATAACATCCTTATACAAAGGTTCGCCGTCAGCCCCCGGTTCCTTGGTCCGGTCCAGCACCGCAATACTAGAGGTTGTGTCGGGTAAGGCTGCTAACAAACGCTGGGCGTCAAACGGCCTGTACAAGCGTACTTTTATGGCGCCAATTTTTTCACCCTGTTGGAGTAAATGATTGATGGTTTCCTCGACAGCCTCCGCCCCGGAACCCATTAAAATAAGTATACGTTCGGCATCCTTGGCACCGACGTAATCAAACAGCCGGTATTGGCGACCGGTTAACTGAGCAAATTCATCCATGATCGCCTGTACAGTGTCAGGCATGTTTTGATAATAGGGATTTACACTTTCTCTGGCCTGAAAAAAGACATCAGGGTTTTGTGAACTGCCCCTAAGGACAGGATGTTCGGGTGAAAGACATCGAGCTCTGTGATCTGCTATCCATTCAGGTTTGATTAAAGCCTGTACCGTAGTTTTATCAATAGACTGAATGCTGGATATTTCATGCGAGGTGCGGAAACCATCAAAAAAATGCACCATCGGAATCCGCCCGGCCAGCGTTGCAGCCTGAGCAATCAAGGCAAAATCCATGACTTCCTGGACTGAATTAGCTGCTAAAAAGGCAAAACCGGTATTTCTGGCGGCCATAACATCGCTATGGTCGCCAAAAATGGATAATGCCTGGGCTGCAATTGAACGTGCCGCAACATGAAACACGGTTGGCGTTAATTCTCCGGCTATTTTGTACATATTCGGGATCATTAACAATAAACCTTGCGACGCGGTAAACGTCGTGGTTAATGCGCCGGTTTGTAATGCGCCATGTATTGCGCCGGCTGCACCGCCTTCACTTTGCATTTCCACTACATGAGGCAACCCGCCCCAGCAGTTTGGCTGTTGGTTGGAGGCCCATTGATCAGCCAGCTCGCCCATCGGTGATGCGGGCGTTATCGGGTAAATAGCAATGACTTCATTGGTTAAATAAGCAATTCTGGCCGCAGCCTCATTACCATCAATTGTGATCCTATCGTTTGCCATTAAAACCCTCCAAGTTTAAATATCGACATTGCATATGCGATAACACTGCAAATATGATTCTATATAAATCAACGGCTAATGTCATGAAGTAATTAGATAGCAGTATAGACAACTTAAAAACTATGAATACTTAAAATATTGACCGATTGCCCTGTCTTCAACCGATTGTTAAGTTTTACCGAAACATGTCAGAGCGAAGATCGCCGGCAATTAAAATTTAGTATTGTCTACAACAGGAACAAAACGGCAAGATAAGGTAAAATGATGGATTGTTTTACAGATAGAATATAGTGTTTTTACAAAACATGTTGTCCTTAAATAGGTTAAATCAGCCTGGTTGTTTGTTGTACGCTGTTGATTTCCTTATTTTTAATAAATTTTTATAGGTAGATAATGAAGAATTATAAAATAGCTGTGTTGGCGGGTGACGGTATCGGCCCGGAAATTACACGGGAAGCCGTTAAAGTTCTAAAACTGGTTGAGGAACGTAACGATGTTTCTTTTGAATTAATGCCGGCATTATTTGGCGCCTGCGCTTATTTTGAAACAGGTGACGCGTTTCCCGAGGAAACCAAAGCTATTTGTGATAGTGCTGATGCCATTCTTAAAGGGCCGATAGGCTTAAGTCATGAAGAGTCCAAAAATATTCCTGTCGACAAGCAGCCTGAACGGGGTGCATTACTGCCTATGCGCCGCCGTTATAATACCTACGCCAACTTCCGTCCGGTGTCATTGCCTAAAGCTTTAGCGCATTTTTCTCCCTTAAAACCGGAAATTATCGGCGAAGGAATTGACCTGATTATAGTTCGCGAACTAGTCGGCGGACTTTATTTTGGTGAAAAAGAAGTCGGTGTTAATGATAAAGGCTTACGCTATGTCAGAGAAACTCTGGACTATGATGAAGCACAAATCCGCCAGATTCTAAAACAGGCTTTTAAACTGGCAAGCAATAGAAAAAAAGTCCTGCATAATATTCATAAAAGTAATGTACTGAAATCCAGCGTACTTTGGAATGAAGTTTTGGAAGAAGTGGCAAAAGATTATCCGGACGTTGAAGTAATCAATATATTGGTGGATGCTGCTGCAACTGCATTATGCCTGAAACCAACACAGTTTGATGTCATGGTGATGGAAAATATGTTCGGCGATATCTTAAGTGATCAGGGCGGCGGTATCCTGGGTTCTTTAGGCTTGATGCCTTCTGCCTGTCTGGGGGATGAAAAAGCTTATTACGAACCTTCACATGGCTCTGCACCGGATATTGCCGGTAAAAACATTGCCAACCCATATTCCATGATTGGTTCGGTAGCCATGATGCTGGAAAACAGTTTTGATATGGCTGCGGAGGCAAAAAATGTATGGGCCGCCATGCAAGGTGTTTTTGGTGATGGCTTTTCAACCGCCGATCTTTCCAAACCCGGTTCAGGTGTAAAGATGATCAGCACCGAGGAATTTGGTGACAAGGTTGTGGAAAAATTAAGGGCGATGCCAAAAGTATAAACGGTTTTTTATTTGGCCGGTTTGAAAAAAGGGTAAAGTGTAAACTTTGCCCTTTTTTTATGGTTAAATTATTGCTTTGCTAAGCGTACGTCTTTTTAAGCTTTTTCAACCCAAGGAAAACTGTTCGAGCTAAGCAGCTACCCATGATAAAATTAGTATTTTAGCAATAACTGGAGTCGTGAATGCCGCTAGAACATCATCCGCTGATACAGGAATTTCCTGAATATAAAGATCAGATTCATAACCTGAAAACAAAAAATAACCATTTTCATCATTTGATGGAGCGTTACGAAGAAATTGACAAAAAAATTTTTCGCATCAAAAGCAACGAAGAACCTACCAGCGACGAGTTTGTCGAAAATCTGACTAAAAAGCGTTTGGAATTAAAAGACGAATTGTATCAGTTAATTTTAACAGCTTAGTGATAAACAGTTGCCTGTCCCCCGAGAAAGGTTGACCGCTTTAAATTGTTTTTATGTTGAAGTTGAATTGCTATAGCCGGGGGAATCAAAAACATTGTCCTTGATTCTCCCGAAGCCAGCCAAGATATCAATTTTTTCTTATTGCTACATAGTATTTGAAAGTATAAAACGAACTAATCAAGTACATTACCCCTTAATTTCAACTTTAGTTATTTATAAATCCATACTTTTTATTCTTAGAGCATTAGCAATGACTGAAACCGAACTCATGCTCATAGCCGCAGCAGCAATCATCGGCGACAGTAAAATCCCCCAAAAAGGATATAACACACCGGCGGCAACCGGGACGCCCAACGAATTATAGATAAAGGCAAAAAACAGATTCTGTCGAATATTACGCATGGTCGATTCACTCAAATGCCGGGCTTTAACAATGCCCAATAGGTCACCTTTTATCAGAGTAACCCCCGCACTTTCCATAGCGATATCGGTCCCGGTCCCCATGGCTATACCAATATGCGCTTGTGCCAACGCGGGAGCATCATTAATACCGTCTCCCGCCATTGCTACGATATGCCCTTGACCCTGTAATCTTTTTACCATGTCAGATTTTTGCTCTGGTAACACTTCGGCAAAGAACTGGCTAATCCCAAGATTTCGAGCGACAACTTGTGCAGTTTGTTGATTATCGCCGGTCAGCATAACAACATTAATCCCGCATTGCTGTAATTCCGATAACGCCGTTACAGTGCTTTTTTTGACCGGATCGGTGACACCGAGTAAACCTGCCGCCTTACCCTCAACACTAATAATCATGACTGTTTGACCCTGGTTGCTCATGGAGGTAATGCGCTCTTCCAGGGGACCGATATCTATGTTGATTTCGGACATTAACCTGGCATTGCCAAAGGCGATTTGAAATTCGTTTATTTTACCTGTCACGCCCAAGCCTGTTATTGAATTGAATTGTTCCACCGGCTTAAGAGCTACCTTCTTTTGTTCCGCCGCGTGGACAATTGCGGTAGCTAGAGGATGCTCACTGGCTTTTTCCAGACTGGCGGCAAACTGCAAAACATCATGTTCGGTAAAATCATTAACTGCCAGTACGGAAACTAACTGAGGTTTTCCTTCCGTTAACGTGCCGGTTTTATCAACTAGTAAAGTATCAATTTTCTCCATGATTTCCAGGGCTTCGGCATTTTTAATCAGAATACCCGCGGTTGCGCCCCGACCCGTACCGACCATGATTGACATTGGTGTAGCCAAGCCGAGTGCACATGGACAGGCAATAATTAATACCGCCACGGCATTGACGACAGCATGCGCCAACCTGGGCTCAGGTCCCCAAAGCCACCAGACAGTCAGGGTAAAAATTGAGGTTGCAATTACCGTTGGCACAAAATAGCCCGCGACTGTATCGGCCAGTTTTTGTATCGGCGCACGACTACGCTGTGCATCACTGACCATATGAACGATTTGTGAAAGTAAAGTTTCTGCCCCTACCCGTTGCGCACGCATTAACAAGCTGCCGGTTCCGTTAATTGTGGCACCGATTAATGGCATGTCGACATATTTTTCGACCGGAATAGGCTCCCCGGTAACCATGGATTCATCAACAGAACTGTTACCTTCCAATACAATGCCGTCAACCGGTACTTTTTCACCCGGGCGCACACGTAATTCATCCCCCGGTTTCACCTGCTCTAAAGGAATATCCTCTTCTCGACCGTCATCATGATGTAAACGCGCAGTTTTTGGAGCCAACTCTAATAACATCTTAATTGCTTCGCTGGTACGACTTCGGGCTCGTAATTCGAGAACTTGTCCCAATAGGACCAGCGTTGTAATGACTGCTGCTGCTTCAAAATATACGGCGACAAGACCGTTTTCATTCTGCATAACTGGAGGGAAAATTTGCGGTAGGAAAGTCGCTACAAGGCTGTATATCCAGGCAACACCAATACCTAAAGAAATCAAGGTAAACATGTTCAGACTGCGCAGAATAATAGATTGCCAGCCGCGTTGAAAAAAAGGCCAACCGCACCACCAGACAACAGGTGTCGTCAAAGCAAATTCTAACCATTGAATTTGATGGCCGGATGTTATGTCTGCCAATAACGCGGGGAACAAATCGTTTAACATGGCTATTAAGAATACCGGAACGGTAAAAACCAAGCTTATCCAAAAGCGTTTGAACATGTAAATATATTCAGAATTCTCCGGGGCAATTGTAATCTGCTGTGGCTCCAAAGCCATACCGCAAATTGGACAGTTACCGGGCTCATTACTTTCAACTTCTGGATGCATGGGACAAGTGAACAGCTGTCCCTGTTGAACATTCGGTTCATGCTGAATGCTTTTACCTTGATGATAGTGATGAATGTTCATAAATACACCCCTTGTTAACAATTAAATATTGACTCGAAGATACAATAGTACATTAAGAGGTTAAATACTGATCATACCCCGTCTTCGTTTAAAATATTATAAATAATACATTTTCAAACGGTTCCTGTTCGGGGTTGTGAATATGAACAGACGCTAACTTTTTTGCTACTTGACGGATAAGACAGCCATACATATCTGGTAGTCAATCAAGACTTCTGATTTAAATAAAATGGCGTAATTCAGGATACTTGGTACTCCAAATTTGTTGGGTGTTTTGTATTACGTATTGAATAAAAAGGTTCATTGCCGGAGTTAATATTTTTTGTCGGCTGTGAACAATATACCAAGAGCGCATAATAGGCATTTTTTCAACCTGAAGTATCTTAACCTGTTTCAGTGCAAGCTCTTGTTGAAGGGTGTGCAATGATACGATACCTAAGCCTAGGCCGGCGGCGACGGCCTGTTTAATGGCTTCGTTATTAGGCATCTCCATCGAGGTTTTAAGTTCGATCCCGTGCTCAGCGAAAAAACGTTGCATGGCAATGCGTGTACCCGACCCCGGCTCCCTGACCACAAACTCGTTTTGCAGTACCTGTTCCAATTTAATTGATTGTTTAAGGCACAAAACATGATCGGGAGGCGCGATAATCACCAATGGGTTTTTCATAAACGACTGCGTTATTAAACCCATACCTGAAGGCGTTTGCCCCATTATGACCAGGTCGACCGAATTTTCTTTCAAACATTCCAACAAACCGGAACGGTTATGTATCTCCAGTTGAAAACCGATGCCGGAATGATTTTTACAAAATTGTGCCAATAACAAAGTAACAAACTGATTGGCAGTTTCCGGAACCGCAAGGCGCAGATGACCCATTAATGCACCGGATAATTGTGCCAAATTCTCTTCCAGCATTCTATGCGAAGAAAGTGTTTTTTCGGCAAAATTTCGAAGAATTCTTCCCGCCTCAGTCAGGTATAGTTTTTTACCTTTTTTTTCCAATACCGGCATTCCAATAAGATTTTCAATCTGTTTAATCTGCATGGAAACAGCCGGTTGGCTGAGATGAAGAGTTTCAGCGGCATGCGTAATACTCAGCTGTCTGGCTACCGAAGCAAAAATTTCTAATTGTCTGAATGTAATGGGATACTTCATGTATCAATAATAGCTTATCAAACACATAAAAAACACTGAATTTACTTATACCTAATACAGGCGCATGATGTTTGTCGACTTTAATGAAAACGGAGGGCATTACAATGGACCAATCCAATCGTTATGCAGATTTATCATTATCCGAACATCAATTGATTGCAGATGGCAATCATATTCTGGTCGCCTATATCATGAAACCTAAACCAGGCTATGATTACCTGGCCACTGCAGCACATTTTGCTGCAGAATCTTCAACCGGCACCAATGTGAGTGTGAGTACCACCGATGATTTCACAAAAAGCGTGGATGCTCTAGTCTATGAAATCGATATAGATCGGGAACTGACCAAAATTGCGTATCCGGTCGAATTATTTGACTTTAACATCATTGATGGCCGTGCCATGCTGGCCTCTTTTTTAACCTTGACTATAGGCAACAACCAGGGCATGGGCGATGTTGAATATGCCAAAATGCATGATTTTTATTTTCCACCGAAATATCTCAGCAAATTTGACGGCCCGACGACAACCATACGAGATATGTGGCGAGTGCTGGGTCGGCCGCAACAAGATGGCGGTTTTATTGTCGGCACGATTATCAAACCCAAACTGGGTTTACGTCCCAAGCCGTTTGCTGATGCCTGTTACGATTTTTGGCTTGGCGGCGATTTTATAAAAAATGACGAGCCGCAGGGAAACCAAGCGTTTGCACCTATAAAAGAAACGATCCCGCTGGTTGCCGATGCCATGCGCAGGGCTCAGCATGAAACCGGAGAGGCTAAACTGTTTTCCGCCAATATTACCGCTGACGATTACCATGAGATGATTGCCCGGGCTGAATTTATATTGGAAACCTTTGCCGAGAATGCTGACCATGTGGCATTTTTAGTCGACGGTTATGTTGCCGGTCCACAAGCCATTACCACAGCCCGAAGACAATTCCCGGACCAGTTTCTCCATTATCATCGGGCCGGCCATGGAGCAGTGACATCCCCTCAATCCAAACGCGGTTACACCGCATTTGTATTGTCAAAAATGGCCAGATGCCAGGGTGCGTCAGGTATTCATGTCGGTACCATGAGTTTCGGAAAAATGGAGGGAGAGAAAACGGATCGAAATATTGCCCGTATGCTTGAACAGGATGTCGCTGAAGGCCCTTACTATCGTCAGCCGTGGTTGGGTTTCAATCCGACCACACCAATCATTTCCGGAGGGATGAATGCAATTAGAGCTCCCGGTTTTTTTGAAAACCTGGGGCATTCAAATTTATTGATGACGGCAGGCGGCGGATGTTTTGGGCATATAGACGGCGCCAAGGCCGGGGCAGTTTCTATGAGGCAGGCAGAACAGTGCTGGAAGCAAGGTGAAGACCCCATTCAATACGCTAAAAACCACACTGAATTTAAACGAGCTTTTGAATCATTTAGCGCTGATGCAGACAGATTATACCCGGGTTGGCGTAAGGCATTGAATTTAGATTAATAAACCTGTATTAATCAATTCAAAATTGTCTATGCAGTGTATCGGAGTCAGTAACATGAAACTGTTAAAGAAAATTGAAGAATTGGCACTACATGTTTCAAAAACTGTAATTATGCCGAACTTTTCTTCAGTGCATGCCGGTATTAAATCAGATGGTTCACTGGTAACAGAGGTAGATATACGGGCTCATAACGAATTGTGTGAAAAACTTGTAAAGCTCGCTGATTATCCTGTATTGAGTGAAGAAATGACTGAGCAACAGCAGCAAACAATTCTTGATACAAAATCGTTAAGCTATTGGTGTATTGACCCCATTGACGGCACATCTAATTTTGTCCTTGGGTTACCCTATTGGTGCGTCAGTATTGCGTTAATTATTGAAGGAAAGGTTAAATTAGCAGTTGTTTATGATCCCAATCGAAATGAATGTTTTTCTGCCTCGGATAACAGCATGACTACCGTCAATGGTCAACCTTTACAATGCAAAAAAAATAATCCGGTTACCGAGTTAAAACATTGTTTAGGTTTGATTGATTTTAAACGATTGCCACCATCCGTTGTTCAACAATTAATATTTGATCCGCCCTATCGTTCACAACGCAGCTTTGGGGCAAGTGCTTTGGATTTATGCTTTATTGCCGCCCAACGTTGTCATTTATATCTACACGGCCAGCAAAAATTATGGGATCACGCGGCTGGGTTACTGATACTGAAACAAGCTGGCGGTTATTCAGAAACATTCCAAGGTGAGACTGTTTTTCAAAACAATTTACAGCCCAAATCAGTATTGGCAGCGTGCAGTAATTCTTTGATGAATCAATGGAAATCTTACTTTTATGATATAAACAAAACTTATAACCGATAATTTAATATTTTAAGATAAAGTCGTTCTCCTCCTAATTTAAAAAGGAGTATTTATGATGGTTAAAAAATATCCTATTATCGCCGTAACCGGTTCTTCGGGAGCAGGAACCACAACAACTAAAATTGCAATGCAGCAAATCTTTCGACGAAACCACTATAAAGCCATTGAAGTCGAAGGTGACAGCTTTCATAGATATGATAGAGAGGGGATGCAGGCAGCCTTAAACAAGGCCGCCAAAGAGGGCAAAAATCTGAGCCACTTTGGTCCGGAAGGTAATGATTTCAAAATGCTATCCGATCTGTTCAGACAGTATAAAGAAACAGGTACCGGAAAAATTAGAAAATACTTGCATAATGAAAAGCAGGCACGACGTTATAATCAAAAACCCGGAACATTCAGTCCATTTGAAGACATTGAGCCGGGCTCTGATTTGCTTTTTTATGAAGGTTTACATGGCGGGGTGCGCTATAAAGACATTGATATTGGCAAACAAGTGGACCTGCTTATCGGTATTACCCCTATTGTTAACCTTGAATGGATACAAAAGATACATCGGGATATCTATGACAGAGGCTACAGCCCTGAAAATGTGACCGAGACCATATTAAGGCGCATGTATGATTATGTGCATTATATGATGCCTCAGTTTACCTACACGCATATTAATTTTCAAAGGGTACCGACGGTCGATACGTCCAACCCGTTTATTGCCAGGACCATTCCCACTCTGGATGAAAGTTTTGTCGTCATTCGATTTGGAACAGAACTATGGCGGCAAATTGATTATCCTTATTTGCTGACCATGTTGCACGGCTCGTTTATGTCGAGAAAAAACAGTATCGTCGTGCCTGGCGGCAAAATGGAGTTTGCCTTGCAAATGATTGTAGAACCGCTAGTCATTAACCTTATCAACAAAGGAAAACTGGAGTGGAGCTGAGAAAATTACAGCTGTTCCAGTTTTTCATTGATCAAATTTTCAAGTTCTTGTTCGGATAAATTTTGTATCGATTTCGAATCCACGTGTTCATGCTCCGATTCATTGTCCGGCGCGTTTTTCTGTTTATATTGATCCATCAGATATAAACAGACTTCGTCAATAGTGCCGTGATCGAACAACAAAGTAGACGGCAAAGGACAATTTAACTGTAAAGCCAGATTTTCCCGTAACTCAACGATGGTAATCGAATCCAGCCCCATATCGAAAAAGCCTTGATGAATATCAACAGTTTTATTCTGATCGAAAAAGAGAACCTGCTTGACCACCTGTTCAACCTGAGTTAGAGCATATTGTCTGGCCTCATCAACATTCATTTGCGCGATATGTTGGTCAAAACCGATCGCTTTAGGCGTTTGTTCTTGCTCTCCAGTTTCCTGTTCTATAACGCCGTCTAGTCGCCAGAATGATTTTGATGCGGCAGACTGCATGGCCGGTTTAAACACATGCCAGTCTATATCCATAATAACTTGCTGTGCCGATTTGCTTTGTAATGATTGTGCCAATAACCGCTGAGCTGTTTGCGGTTTGATGGCAACCACTCCGTTTGCCTGCATTCGTTGCTGCGCGACCTTATCCAGATTGGCTGCCATACCAACGTCTGCCCAGGCACCCCAGTTAATTGTTTGTGCCGGCAAGCCCTGATGTTGACGATAGTGTGCCAGACTATCCATTGCCGCATTGGCGGAAGCATAGCCCCCCTGCCCGATAGATCCCAATACTGAAGCTGCAGATGAAAACAAAACGAAAAAATCAATCGCTAGATTTTGACTGGCTTGATGAAGTAGCCAGGCACCTTTTACTTTAGCTGACAGTACTTGAGCAAACTCACCTGCATCAAGGTTGTCCAACAGAGCATCGTGCAATACACCGGCTGCATGAATAATGCCTTTTATACATCCGTCCTGCTGTTTGATTTTTTCCATCATGGCAGACACGGATTCAGCGTCAGAAATGTCGGTTTGCAGACATCTAATATCTGCCCCTTGCTGTCTTATCTGTTCTATCCTTTCTAACACCTGCCCGGCAGCCGCTCTTCGGGAAATCAGCCAAATTCTTCCGGCCTGATTTTCCGCTAGCCAACTTGCCACTTCCAGCCCCAGACCGCCCAAACCACCGGTTACTATATAATCGCCCTGTTCATCAATTTTAACAGCCGTAGTTGGCAAGGAATTGGCAGCCAATCTGGCTACAAACAGGCCGTCTATCCTGACTGCTATCTGCTCACCTTTGATTGACGAACTGACAATTTTGGCAATTGCACTGATTTGTTCAGACTCAAAATTGGAAAAATCCAGCAAACCGGCAAACAATTCCGGTTTTTCCAGCGCGATCACGCGGCCCAGTCCCCAGCCTACTGCACTTAGCCAACCGGCAACCGAATCATTTTTAACAACTGCCTGGGCATTTTCCGTTAATAACCAGATCGGAAAGGTCACGTCAGATTGAATAAGCGCCCGGTAAAACTGAACAAAATTATTTAATGCATCGCAGACCGGCCCGATAGCTGTAGGATCAACACTTAAATCACACAAACCGAAATGAATACATGCCTGAATGGGATGTTCCAGTTCGGCCAAACATTGCTGCCAGTGCTCTGCTTGATTCATACAGAGTTGATATTGTGCAGGACCGATCTTCAGATAATCCGTCCCGGGTTCAATCAGAACAGTGTTGATACCCATCACCAATAATTGGCCTTGTAAGGCAACTGCATGGCCTTGCCGGCCGGAAATGATTAAATAACAGCCCTTAACGGATGAGTCGGGTAAAGCAAAAGGTTGCCAGTCAACCTGATAACTTAATTGCTTCTGATTGTTGTGTTGCCGATGTAATTGATTGAGCTTGTGCAGTATTTCCAACGTCAACTTTTGTTCAGCCTCATCAGGTTTTTTTTGCTGCCATAACTGCTGAACCAGTGTTTCAGTATCACCTTCGGCCAGGGACTGTAAAACGGGGGAAAGCGGCGCTTCTTTTGCACGGGTTTTCCGGTCTGTATTATCCAGCCAATAATATTGGCGCTGCCATGGATAGCCCGGTATTTTAAGTTTAGTATCCGTGGGATTTATGGTCGGCCATTGCATAGTCAAACCAGCCGTATATAACTGCGCCAGACAGCTATACAATTCAGTACGAGTTTTACCTTGCCCTGCCAGACTGGAAAAACATTGTCTGTCCACAGCTTCATTAATTTGCTTTAACAAACCGGTAAGAACCGGTTTGGGACCTATTTCCAGTAAAACCTCAACCCCTGTCTTGATTAATTGCTGCACAGCCGGATAAAACTGAACCGTCTGACTGATATGGTTCAGCCAATAATCTGCCTGTGCGATTTCGTCGCCGACCTGTTGCCCCGTCAAACTGGAAATCATGGTTTTTTGCGGAGATTGATAGTGAATGCTATTGGCTACTTCGGCAAATGCCTTCAATGCAGGCTGCATAGCCGGTGAATGAAAAGCATGTGCGACATTTAAAGGGGTATAACTGATATCTTCTTTATCTAATAAAACCATGACTTCAGATAATGCTGTCGTTAAACCGGAAACAACGCAACTGTTTTCGGTGTTAACTGCAGCAATACTCAGTTGGGCGGAAAACGGTTCAATAATTGCCAGAATTTGCTTAACATTACCGGCCACGGCAATCATGCCGCCTTCCAGTGCAGTTTGATTGATACAACGACTGCGTGCATTAATCAAACGCAGCGCATCGGCTAAAGAAAACACCCCGGCATGACAGGCAGCGGCATATTCACCAATGCTGTGTCCCAATACATAATCCGGTTTGATACCCCAGCTTTGCCAGAGAGATAATAAAGCATATTGCAGGACAAAAATCGCCGGTTGTGCATGAGTCTTAAGTAGCTCATCATCTTGCAGGTTGAGCAGCAACTGCTTAACCGAATAATCGACCTGCTGTTCCTGCATCAGCAGTTCACATTGATCCACAGTTGAACGGAAGACGGGTTCGGTCTGGTATAATTCCAGCCCCATTTGAATATATTGGCTGCCTTGCCCGGTAAATAAAAATGCCAGTTTCGGTTTTTTCCATTCAGGACAAATTTGAGCTGAATTTAACAATCCGGGTGCCGATAACTTAGAAATCAATTCATCCTTACTGTTGCCAATGACAGCAATCCGATTGGCAAACTGATTGCGGCTGGTATTGGCGGTAAAACAAAAAGCAGCCGTCTGTGAGCTTGGTATGTCCTGCAGGGCAAGAGCATATTGCTGGCACAATGCCAGCAATGCCGCTTCTGTTTTTGCCGAAACCGTCAGAATGTAAGGCAGTTGAATATTTTCTTTTTTTTCCAGGATCGGTTGATCAGCCTGCCTTAAAATCACATGCGCATTGGTACCGCTCATGCCAAAGGAACTGACCCCGGCATAAGCAATGTCCTGTCTGCCAGGCCATGGAGTCAATTCAGTCGCGACTTTAAGATTAAGTTGTTGCCAGGGTATATGCGGATTGAGTTGATTACAATTTAAACTGGCTGGAATTTGTCTGTGTTGTAAAGCCAAGGCCGATTTAATCATGCTGACAATACCGGCTGCCGCTTCCAGATGACCAACATTGGTTTTTACCGAGCCTATATATAAGGGATTATCATGCTCGCGATTTTGACAGTACACCGCTCCTAAGGCCTCGGCTTCAATGGGGTCGCCTAAAACGGTACCGGTACCATGCGCTTCAACATAGCCTACCTGATCGGCACTAATACCAGCCTGATTCAATGCCTGCTGAATCAGTTTTTGTTGAGCCTGGCCATTAGGTACGGTTAAACCGCTGCCAGGGCCATCATTATTGACCGCACTGCCCTGAATAATGGCAATAATTTCATCGCCATCCGCCTCAGCATCTGAGAGCCTTTTTAGTACCATGGCGCCGCAGCCTTCCCCTCGACCATAACCATCGGCATCTGCTGAGAACGCCTTGCTGTGCCCATCGCTCGCCAGTGCACCGACACTGGATAGAAACATGGCAATATTGGGGGTCAGCATTAACTGTACACCCGCCGCAATCGCGATACGGCATTCCTTCTTACGTAAACTTTGACAAGCCAGATGAACTGCGACTAAGGCCGAAGAACAGGCGGTATCGATAGATAGACAAGGTCCCTGCCACCCCATGACATAGGAGATCCGGCCGGAAGCAAAACAGAAGCCATTTCCGGTGCCGTCATAGGTATTGATTTTCTGGTAGTCATCACTATATAGTTGCAGCAGACCATAGTCGTTTTGACCTATCCCGAGAAACATACCGGTATCGCTCTCTCTAAGAGAATCAGGAACAATATTGGCATGTTCCAAAGCCTGCCAACTGACTTCCAGCAGCAGTCTCTGCTGCGGGTCCATACTCTTTGCTTCGCGTGGAGAGATGCCGAAAAATTCGGGGTCAAACTCACCCGGATTATCGATAAATCCGGCTTTACGGGTATACATTTTTCCTTTTTCGCCGCGCTGCTCGCTGTATAAAGCATCCATATCCCAGCGATCTTTTGGAACCTTTGTTATTCCGTGTTCACCACGACTTAATAATTGCCAAAAATTTTCCGGTGAATCAATACCGCCAGGCAAGCGGCAACCCAAACCGACAATGGCAATGGATTCATTGGATTTGGCTTCCTGATCCAATAAGCGTTGTTTCATTTTAGCCAATGCAATTGAAGCTCGCTTTAATTGATCATTATTATTTGCCACATTTCTTCCCTTAATTAAACCAAAGCAATTATCGGATAAACCTGAATTTTAATATACGAATAAGCCTTCTAGATTATAGCCCTTAAAAACTGACATTTAACATCAGTAATTATTTTTTATTATGTAATTAAAACTGTACGGAGACGAAGATTTTTTTGGAGTGTATCAAAAATTGACAAAATTCAATGGTAGTGTATCCACGAGTTGGCAATATGAGTTATGGGTGCACGGATTATTTAACGCCGTTTTGCAGTACAAACAAAAAACTTAGTAAATCAATGGGTTGAGGCTTAACTTACTGGCATTGAGGAAAAAGACCTTTATTCTGGATTCAAATTTTTATTTTTATAAACAACGAGTTAATTTAAACGACGTTCCACTTTTCCTTCTAAAATTTTCAGCAGATATTTTTAAGGGTTTTCTGGCTCCGTCTGGCTTATGGACGACCTTTTTCGTTTCTTTTTGAGGGGCAAGTTTGTTATGCTTAACCCGTATTTTAAAAAAAATCCATGGTCATAATGTTCTGACCATGGATTTTTTTAAAATACCATAATGTTCTTATGTTTCACTAAAACTAAGATTATTTTTTATACTTGATAACGGTATATGCTTTATTTCCTTGATTATTTTTATTCGCTGCTCCAGCATCACTCATAGAACTTGAAGAATTCGGGTTAGAATTCATCATATGCTTTTTTGACATTAATGGAGCTTCAGGATTAGCATTCATCATATGTTTTTTAGACATTAGTGAACCATCAGGATCTGTATTATGCATTGCTTTGTCTTCTGCGACAGCTATTGCAGATACGAAAGAACTCAATATAATAGTTAATAAAATTTTTTTCATTTTGTTGTCTCTTTTAATATTTAGTAACAAACCTTTCTTTGTTATCAATAAACTTTTAAAAGTTCTAAAAAACCAATTTTTTAAATTGAAAGTCGCTACAAAAAAATATTGAGTTTTGTTTTAGGTGGGTTTTCTATTGAGGATGAACTTTATAAATTTGCTCTATCACTTAAAACAGATCTATCTATCACTTAAAACAGATCTAATACAATTATCTTCAGTTAACGAATGATTTTTGTTATAAATCTTTTACTGCTCAAATTAATTAAAAGTCGGGTTCAACTTTGAAGTAAAAGAGATGAAGGCTATGAAGAAAACCTCCATTACTTTTGATTTTTTTGAACCAAAGGAGCTTAATCCCTTTGATTTAGGTAGGCGGTTTGAAAACCCTGTTACGCTGATCGATTCCGATCACCGTCTCCAACTATTCAGTCTCTCGACTCTCTTAGAGTATAGCAGAAAACAGAGAAAGCATTTAATTAATCTGGTTACAAAACACATAACTATAAGTATTAAATAGACCTTGCTTACAGGAATTAGTTATAAAATTACCTATAAAACAAAAATAACTTACTGCCAAAACAGCCTATCTGTATCACGCCATTAAGGTATATTTTAATGGCCAATCATTGCACAAAGCGACTACATTTCCAATCATATGTAGGTTGTTTCATGCTTGTCCACACTGGATTAAGAACGATATATCGGCACAATACCAATCTTAACCTTAACCGATAACTTTCAATACTGACCTTTAAAACAGCAATAGCAACTTAATGCTCACATAAAGAATTTTTGACAAAAACTAAGCTTAATTCTTTTCCCCGAACATCTGCCTGAACAGCTTTACCTTTATGTCCTATTAACTCAACAGAACTTACATTAAACCCTTTTTTCTTCATGAAAGTCACCAATGAGTTTGGGTTCCTAATTTTGTGGATTTAGGGGATTTTACTTTTTAGCGATTCAATTTCTTCACATCCACCGTGTCGCGACATTAGATACCATCTATCAATATTTTCATTGGCGCGCGGAGATGTTGTACATAACACACCCACTAGAGTTATAAAACTGACAGAAATTAAACGTTAGCTTGGCAATACAAACCAGATAACATAGACAAAGAATGAGCCTTTTTATTCTGTAAATAATGCATGATATTGAGTTATGGATTTTTTTAATCTATCAGCATTATGCACGAAACTTACCATTCATCTTCAGCCAGCAAACGGTCTATATCATCAAGTTGTTCAGCTAAAGAATCACTGTCTGTTGCGCCATCCAATTGGTCAGATTCGGACCTTTCTTGATGATAAATGATCTCTGTTACCGGGTTTTGCTGACAAATTTGTCCAAGCAAATGTTCTGTTAACGCTAATACCGATGGGTATTTAAAGGTTAAGGTGGCATCCAGCGTGCAATCCAATTCACGTTGCAGGCGATTGCGTAGTTCCATTGAGGTTAATGAATCTATACCCAGTTCGAAAAAACCGCGTCTGGGATCAAGATCGTTGGCTATGCCTAAAACCGAGGCCACGGTTTGACTGATATAGTCCTGTAACTGCTCGCGCTGTTGTTCGGGATTTTTTTTCAATAATAAAAGCACCGATTCATGGTTAGTATCATCGGACTCTTGGCGGCTTTGATGTCTACTGCTTACCCGCTCAAAATAAGTTTGCTGACCAGGGTAATGCTGATTACTAACAAATTGATTAAAATCAATATCAACGATTGCAACATTACTTTCCGCTGAGCCCATAACCGTTTGCATGCTTTGCAATGCGAGTTCAGCCTGCATCGGTTTAACGCCCATCGTTTGCCACTGCAGACGCCGGGTATCATTAACTGCTGAAGCCATGCCCGTGTCAGCCCACACGCCCCAATTTATACTTAGTGCCGGTAAGTTTTGTTGTTTCCTAAAATGCGCCAACGCATCAATAAAACTGTTCGCCGCGACATAATTGGCAAGGCCTGAAACAGCCAATAATGAGGCCGTTGATGAGAACAGTACGAAATAATCCAGGTCTAATTTAAGTTCGAGACTGAGTTGATGCAGATTCCAGCAGCCCTGCACTTTAGCGGGAAAAACTTTAGAAAATCCGGACCAGTCATAATCCTGCAGCAAACTGTCGTCAAAGATACCGGCACAATGAAAAATGCCGGCCAAATCCTGCGTGTAGGCAAGCACCGTTTTAAGGCCTTGATAATCGCTAATATCAATCGATACCACCTCTATTCGGATACCTTTATCCTGCATTTGTTGCAGCCAATCTTGTACCTTTTCCGTTGGCCTGCTTCTGGCTAACAAAATTAGTTTTTTAGCGCCTTGCTCTATCAACCACTGACTCAACTTAAAACCCATGCCGCCGAATGCGCCGGTTACCAGGTAACAGGCATCAGAGTTTAGATTTAACGGCTGACACGTAGTTAGCTCCAGAGCGGCCAGACGCGGCGCATAAATCTGTTGATCCCTGATTGCGGTTTGCGGCTCGATAGTCGAGTCCGGATCGGTTACGACTCGTAACAATACCGCATCAATTTCTGTGTCTGTATCAAGATCAACTAAACGGGTATTAAACTGCGGATATTCCCGCATAGCCACTCGCATCATGCCCCAGAAGGTATGCATAAGCGGCTGACCGGGCTCTGTAGTCTTCAGTTGCTGTGAACCACGGGTCAGGCAGAGCAACTGTTTCAACTTAATATTGCACCGTCCCAGCGCTTGCATTAAATGCAAGGAAGCACCACAGACCTGATTTAATAGGGATTGGATATCCTGTACCTGAGACGAGTTATCCAGTACGGCATCAAGGCCACAGGCATTGATAACAGACTTGTCCGGTGCGTGTGACTGTTTAAGCCATTGCTCAATCACCCGATCAAAATCATCGCCTTGCATCGGATCAACATTAAACCGATTCGGCGCCTTATGATGATACTTAGGATGTAAGGCTACCAGTGTGCATTGATCGCCCTTATCGGTCAACCGGGCTGCTATCTGCTCGGCAACACCTTGCTGGTCGGCCAGAATCAACCAGTCGCAAGGCGTCGGTTTTTTTACCGCCTGCGATAAAATAATACTTTGTCGGCATAGACGTTCGGTTGCCGAAAACTTGGGAATCATCAGCCGGGTCTGATCAAAACCGGCCTGGGTCAAGCTCTGCTGCCAGCCCTTTTCATCCAGTAATGGATAACCCTGAGAGACACGATGATCGGTAAATGCCCACCAGCCTTCGGTCAGGCCGAAAATCAGGTCCACCCATAACTGAGGCTGCAAGCCTTCCAGTAATATCAAACCTGCATCAGGTTTTAGCAATTGATGAATATGTTTTAGGGTTTTCGATAAATCGGCCGTGGCATGAATGGCATTGGCGGCAATAATCAAATCAAAATCGTTATCAACAAAGCCTTGATTAGCCGGGTCCTGACTGATATCCAGCGTTTGGTATCGGATAAAAGAATACGATGCAAAATTGTTTTTCGCCTGATTAAAAAAGCCGGACGACAAATCAGTATAGACATATTCCAGGCCGGATAGCTGGGCCAAAACAGGTAATACCACTCGCGAGGTTCCACCGGTACCGGCACCGATTTCCAGTATTTTGAGCTTGCGAGATTGTAAATGTGCCTGTTGCCAGGCCTTAGCTACAGCGGCGGCTAGTTGATTTAACGCAATAAAGCCTTCGGCCTGACTATACAGTGATGAAGCGGATATCGGATTATTTTCCGGAAAAAGTAGCGGCAGACAATCTGTTGTTCCATTTAAAACGCCCGCCAGCTTCATGCCGCATTGATTTAATAACTGCATTTCTATCGAGCTGTCACAACCTTGCACTAGATCCTTTTGTTTTAAAAGCTGTAGGCATAGCCACCGGTCCTTATCCTGCCGGAGAAATCCCGCCTCAGATAGTTCGTCTAAACAGCGATTAAGTAATTTCTCATACTTAGGCAGGATGGCCAATTGATCTGTGCATTGTTGCAGGTTAAAACTTTCGCCCACCTGATACTGCCAGCCCAGTTCAAGCAATGCCTGAACAACATGATTCAGTGCCTGCCTGTGCAGGTTTTCCATCAACTCAGGATTAGTATCCTGACTCTGCGGGTATTGAATATGCGCCGCCCAGTCATCTAACTTAATGCCAGGCAAACCGTCAGGCATGGAGCAGACTGTCTGCCACTGGGTGTTGTAGAATAATTGGGGCAACGGTTTTTGCGTAATTTTTTTCAGCCCCAGTCGTTTAATCCGCCCTACCGGTTCCTGCATTTCATTGACGATATCAATATCAAAATACAGGCAATCGTCGTTGGAATCCGCAATCAATGTTGCTGTTGACAATACCGCCTCACTCCCTAATTTACGGTAGATTTCAAATGAATCAAACCCACTTTGAACAAAAGTTGCATCCGATTCGGCCGGTAATAATGCCCCGCTTACCTGAAAACAGGCATCCAGCATAGGCGGATAACACAGATACGGAGCAATATCCTCAATCGGATAAATCTTACCTTGCGCCCTGTTATCAGATACGGCCAAGCGTTCAAGTAAGCGATAGCTGTTTTCAAAAGTAATACCACGGTGTTGCATGGTTTGATAAAAATCGTCTATAGACACAGTTTGTTGCAGTGCCGCATGGGCTAATTCCTGAGTCGGTGCATCGAATAAAGACTCAACTTTCCCTTTGAAATAGCACTGCCAGGTTTGTGTTTCAGAACGGGCGTAAATCTCACAATCAAAACCTTCACCTTCAGCCGTTAAAATTAATTGCAGTGTTTTACTCTCATCATCCTGCAACAACAATGGCTGCGGATAACTGACTCGACAAATCCGGCACGGCAAATGCTCAAAAGCAGCCAAAAGCATTTCCAGATAATGCGCCGCCGGAATTAATATCATGCCTTGATACCGGTGATCCTGATGAAAACCGGGACTTGCAGCATCAACCCTAGACTGAAATATTTTCTGGCCGTTTGAAGTGGCCGGTTCCATGGTTTGTTGCAACAAAGGATGAATTGAAACAACATCCATCTTTCTGTGCTGTGATTCTCTGGCTTTGTCTTCATACCAGTAATGTTTGCGGGTGAAAGGATAACCGGGCAGGTTTAAATATTGTCCTTTGTAGTCCTGGTATAACCCCTTCCAGTCCAAATCCACACCGGCACAATAGACATCCGCCACAGCCTGCAGGAAGTCGTACTGATCTGTCATGGAAGCAATCGCCAGTATAGACTCACGTGGGTATTCACGCTGCAGCATTTTACTTAATACCGCTTGCGGGCCTATTTCAAGCACCAGATTGATTCCCAGCTGCTGCATGGTTTGCAGTGCCTGGGTAAATAGAACCGGCTGACTAATCTGTTCTATCCAATATTGTGCATCAGCGATTTCGTCGCCGATCAACTCGCCGGTTTTACTGGAGATTATATTTTTTTCCGGTTGTCGGTACTTAATTTGTCTTGCCGCATCGGAAAACTCGGACAGCATCGCTTGCATTAGCGGGGAATGAAACGCTCTATCGACTTTTAATTCAACATAGGCAATATCCATTCTATCCAGAGCGTTTTGAAATACCTTCAATTCAGAATATGCGCCGGAAACGACCGTATTGGATTGACCGTTATAGGCAGCAATTACTAACCGGCTATCTGTACTTTCTAAAATCTGTTTGACACTGTCTGCATCTGCTAAAACAGCGATCATAGATGCCGGCTCTGTTAAGGTTTGCATTAATCGACCGCGCAGGCTGATCAGTTGCAATGCATCGTCAAAACTGAACACGCCTGCCAAGCAGGCAACCGCATATTCCCCGACACTGTGGCCTAACAAATATTCAGCCTCCAGCCCCAAAGTCTGCCAGGTTTTAGCCTGTGCATACTGAAAACAAAACAGGGCCGGTTGAGCATATTGGGTATTTAACAAGCGTTGAGCGCCATGATCGGTAAATAGACATTCAGTTAAGTCTACCCCGGTATGTTGCTTAAAATTTGCTTCGCATTGAGCAAGCTGCCGTTTAAAAATAGGAACAGTAATTTCATTGATCGCACCATTGAACGCCCCCTGCCCGGTAAACAACCAGGCAATTTGTCTATCTTGCCCGTAGTCTGAACATTGCTCGGTTGTCGGTTGTTGTAATAAATTTATCGCTTCAGTCAGTGAATGGCAGGACCAGGCCATACGAAACGGAAAATGATCCCGTTTGGTATTTATGCGATAACATAAATCGCTCAGGTTAAGATCAGGATGAACCTGCAAAAAGCCCATTAAAGACTGTTTGACTGACTCTAATTCCTGCTGGCTACAGGCCGAAACTGTTAATAATTGCGGGCAAGTCAAACTGACTGGCGGCTCTGAACTATCGATTTCCGCCTCACTGAGCAGAATATGCGCATTACTGCCCCCGAATCCGAATGAACTGACCCCGGCAATACGCTGATCATTATCGATCTTGCTCCAGTCCGTTAGTTCTCGGTTAACCTTAAGCTTCATCCCTGACCAGTCTACATGCCGGTTAGGGGTATTAAAATGTAATTGTTTGGGGATTTTTTTCTGCTGCAGCATCAACACGGTTTTAATAAACCCGGCGATTCCGGCGGCCCCTTCCAGATGCCCGATATTACTTTTTACCGAACCTATATTGAGCGGCATCTGCCGGTTTTCACCATAAACCGCCTGCAGGGCTTCCAGTTCTATCGGATCACCCAAACTGGTGCCGGTACCGTGTGCTTCAACATAACTGACCTGTTCGGCCGATAAACGTGCGGTTGATAACGCCTGACTAATTACTTGTCGCTGCGCATTTCCATTGGGCGCTGTCAGACCGCTGCTGCGCCCGTCCTGATTGGTTGCCGAGCCGCGCACCAGAGCAAGAATATTATCACCATCTCGTTGCGCATCAGACAAGCGCTTTAATACCACGACCCCGCAACCTTCTCCTCGCACATAGCCGTCGGCACTATCATCGAAAGTTTTGCAAACGCCTTCCGGTGATAACATTCCCGCACGGGAGAAATTGATACTGTATTCGGGAGCCAGCAAGGCATTAACACCACTGGCTAAAGCCAGTTCGCATTCACCCTCGCGTAAACTTTGACAGGCCAGATGCACGGCAACCAGTGATGATGAACAGGCGGTATCGATGGCAATTGCCGGTCCCTGGCTGCCCAAATAAAACGCCAGACGCCCTGCTGCGGTACTATGCGCAGTACCTGAAGCCATATAACTGTCAATCGCGCTATAATCACGGCTGGCAAGCAGGTGGTAATAATCATTACCGCATATTCCGACAAATAACCCCGCTTGACGGCCCATCATTGTTGAAGGTTGAATACCGGCATTTTCCAGGGCCCGCCAATGATTTTCCAGCAACATGCGCTGCTGTGGATCCATGCTTTTTGCTTCCCTGGGGGATATGAAAAAGAAGTCAGCTGCAAAGCGATCTATATCATTTAAATATCCGCCCCGGGTACTGATGATTTTTCCTGCGGCATTTGGTTCCGGGCTGAAAAACTGCTCTCGGTTCAGACGAGAATCCGGAGCTTCGACCACCGCATCTATGCCTTGTTCCAACACCTGCCAAAAGGCATTTAAGCCGTCAATGCCGGTAGTTTCATCTGCCTGATTACCTTGCGGGAATTGACAGGCCATACCGATTACTGCAATTGGCTCAGGGGATTGATCTTGCTCCAACTCAGCCACTTTGGCTTTGAGTTTTCGAATCTCGATTAAGGAGTTTTTAACCAACTCCTGATAATTCAATGCGTCATTATCCGCCATTGTTACTCCAGTTCCTTAGCCAATAATGCGGCTGCCTGTTCGACAGTCAAATTATCTATATCATCGCTATTTTCAGGTTCCGATTCAATGACAATAGCCTGTTCAGGCTGTAATAATGTCATTAAATGTTCACTTAACGCATCAACATTTGGATAATCAAAAATTACCGGTGTTGAAACAGAAATGCCCAATCCTTGCGAGAGCCGGTTTTTAAACTCTACCGAGGTTAACGAATCCAGTCCCAAATCAAAAAAACCGGCATGACGTTGACGTAATTTATTCAGTTGATCCTGTTCCATACCCAAGACAACAGCCAGTTCGGATGCGATAAAGTGTTTAACTGTACGTGTACGTTCAGGCAGACTGGACTGTAATAGGTGCTGTATATCCAATTGGGTTTTCGTTTCTTTCTGAACTGTTGGTGTTACGGTTTTACTGGGTTGATAAAACTCATAAAACTCGGTCATTGGCGCATCAGCCAAAAATTGGGGCCAGTCAATCGGGGTCACCCCAATTTGCACATCATCCCGGGTCAAGGCACTGGTTAAAATCTGCGCTCCTTGCTCCGGTGTGATATCGGATAAGCCTTTACGGATCTTATTACTCAACCCTTTTTCTGCCGCCGAGCCGATTCTTGACCAGCCACACCAGTTAATGCTTTGCCCCGGCAAGCCCTGCGATCTTCGGTAAAAAGCCAGTGCATCCAGATAAGCATTGGCTGCGGCATGATTTGATTGCCCGGCACTACCCAATAATCCGGCAACGGATGAAAACATAACAAAAAAATCCAGTTCTTCGTTCCGGCTATAATGATGCAGGTTCCAGGCACCGGCTATTTTGGGCGCAAGAACTTTGGTAAACCTGGAACGGTTTTGTTGCAATATTGCGCCATCATCCAGCACACCGACCGAATGTACGATCCCTTTTAAAGCGCGCCCACGCTGCTTGATTTGATCGAAAACCCTGCTCATTGCGGCGTCATCGGTAACATCTGCAATCATACAATCCACTTCGACTTCCTGCGCCTGCAAAGTCGTCAGCTTTTCCTGGTGGGCTTTATCCATGGCAGAACGGCCCAGCAAAATAACATGTTTCGCCCCCTTTTCCGCCAACCACTGCGCAGTAAAAAAACCGACGCCCTTAAAACCGCCGGTAATCAGATAACAGGCATCCGGATCACAACTGAAATCAGTATAGTTAGCCCGATTCTGCAACACGATTTTGCCTGTATGTCTGGCCTGTTGCATAAAACGGCAGGCATCAGGCAGCTGGGACCAATCAAAGCAAGTCTGTGGTAAGGCTTGATATCGGCCTTGTTCGACCGATTCAACAATAGTCTGCAATAGCGGTTGAATAACTTCAGGCTGTGATTGAGCGACCTGTCTTAAATCAATGACATGGTAGCTTACGCCTTGCGCTGAATTTGCAAGCTGTTCCGGCGTTAAAATCTCCCGTTTGCCGATTTCAATAAATTGTCCCCCGGCTTTAAGCAGCGATAAACCGGCAGGAATAAATTCACCGGTCAGGCTGTTAAAGACAATATCCAGTCCGTTGTCACCTACCAGCTGTTTAATATCATCGACAAAGGACAGATCACGCGAATTCATCACGGCTTTAACGCCCAAGGCCTTAACCTGGGACCACTTTTCCCTGCTTGCAGTTGCGTACACTTCGGCCCCTGCCTGCAATGCAACCTGTACCGCCGCCATGCCTGTACCGCCTGATGCCGCATGAATCAGCACCTTGTCTCCAGGTTTAATTTTCGCGACCTGATCCAGCGCATAACCGGCAGTCAAAAAATTTACCGGCAACGTTGCCGCCTGTAATGCAGAAATGGATTGCGGTAATTCAGCGACTAAAAAAGCATCAACATTGACGTAATCCGCAAATGCCCCCTCTGCCAGAGCCAGAACTCTTTGCCCCGGGGTAAATTGGCTTACCGCCTCGCCGCAGCGACTGACAGTACCCACGCACTCCATACCGAAACCGTTACGTTTAAAAGGCAGTAAGCCCAACGTCTCCATCACATCTATAAAATTCAGTCCGGCCTGTTGAACTCTAATTTCAACCTGTCCTTTTGCCGGCACACTACGGGGCTGTTGAATTAATTGCAAAGCGTCTACGGAACCCGCGTTATTATCGCCAAGTTGCCAATGCCGGTTTACTGCATCATCGAGTTCGGTTTGCCTTGAATTTAATCTGGCAACAAACTGCTGCCCGTTACGAAATGCCAGTTGTGACTCCTGTTGGGCGGATTGTAACGCCTGTATCAAATAATCCAGACTGGCCTTATCGGTATCCAAATCTGCAGTAATGACTTTTAACTGGCGATGCTCAAGCGCAGCCACTTTATTCAGGCCATTTAAAACCGCCGCTTCCGGTTGCTGACATTCATCAGTGCTATGAATGGAATTGAGGTATTGGCTGACATGACACAGAGTGATATTTTCCAGACCGGCATTGACTAATGCCTGGGTTATATAAAGCCCTGTGCAAGAGACAAATTCAGCCCTTTGCAATACCTGATGCCCAGTTAAATTCGTTTGCCTTTTCGGGCTTAAAGGCCAGCAATTGACTACATGTGATAGTTTTCCAGCACCTGAAATATTTTCTATCAGCTGCAGATAGTCCTCTGCCCGATCTGGATTGATTTGAAATTTATCCGTCTCAAACTGCTTATATTCTGTACCCGGCACAACACGAATACACTCGATACCGGAAGATGCCAAACTGCGTTGTATGCTTTCGCCACAGTCTTGCTGTTCATCGAAAATCAACCAGGTGCCGGTGTTAGATGCCAGATTTTTGCCGGCAACAATAATCGCCTGTTTAAACGGTGCATCTTCATGTTCCAGTGCTAAACAGTCGGCATTCAGTCCGATATCGTTTAACATTGAGTGCCATTGGATGCCCGATAACAACGGATAATCCTGACGAACCGTGTCATTAAACCGCCACCAGCCATCTGTCAGACCGAAAATGCAGTCTATCCACGGTGTCGCCTCAATGCCTTCCAGTAGGATTAATCGACCGTCATCAGTTAATAACTGTTGGCAATGTTGCACGGTAGATATTAAGTCCGCAGTAGCATGTAACACATTGGAGGCGATAATAATGTCGTAACTGTGTGTATTAAAGCCCTGGCTGGTCGGCTCTTTCTCAATATCCAGGCAGGCATAGTCGACAAAGTCATAATCATTGAAGGCCTGTTTGGCCTGCCCGGTAAAATAGCCGGACACATCGGTAAAACTGTACCGGCAGTTTTTACCGGAAAGCCGGGGCAGAATATAATGCGTAGCCGACCCGGTACCGGCACCGATTTCCAGAATCCGACACGGTCGTCCATGACTATGGACCAGGCTTTCAACCGCCTGGGCCAATAGATTGTTTAAGCCGACAAAAGACAATGAGGATCGGTAAAAGTGAACGGTTTCATCTGCCTTATCCGCTGGAAAAATAAATCCCAATGGTTCCGCCTCTCCACGCAAGATTGCTTTTAAATTCTCCCCACATCGATTAATAAGCTTAGCTTCAGGCGACAAGGCAGGAAAATCAGTCAGCAATTGTTGATATAACAATGCGGCTGAACCCAGCTGATCAATATTACCGATAGTCCAGCCCGAAACATTCTTTTGCACCAGGCCGCGTTGGGACAATATTTGCAATACTCTGTCAATCAAACGTAAATAGCGACTATCTATGGCCAATTTCTCCAGAACTGAGCCTGCACTGTCAAAATGATCCCCGAGCCGACACCCCAAACCGAGCAGACCCTGACAAATATAAGCAACAGCCAGTTGGTTTAATTGGTCTGCAGAACCCTTAATTGACTCAAACGCGGCACTTTGATCAAAATCCTGTTGTAAGCGGGAAATCAACTCGCCGGTTTTAAGCGGTAAGGATTTTGGCAACCAGTCCACCTGATAAAGCAGATTGTCAATTGACGGTTGAGCGGCTACAGTTTTGCTTGCCTGTTTAAACAATAAACCTTCTACACAGGCAACCAGTTGCTGATTGGAATCATAAAGTTCAATATCAACCAGCAAACTTCCTTGATGACGGGTTTTAACCTTTGCATGACTCCATAGCCCCTGCTCTATAGAGCCAAAGACTGCAATACGCTGCACTGAGAACGGTAGATAATTTGAATTGTCGACCAGGGCCAGAGCGCATTGAAAAGCAGCATCCAGTAGAACCGGATGTATTTGATAATGCGGTTCCTGTTCTGCATATTCGGCATAAGCCAAAGCCTGGTCCGGGTTTTTAAATAATGCAGTTAACGCACAAAAAGGTCGACTAAACTGATAGCCGCGTTCGGCTTTGTCCTGATAAAACCGATCAACAGGAAAAACCGTTAACCGGCTTTTTAGAATATCTACATTTAAAGCGCCCTCTAGCTGCTGCAAAGGCTTAAACTGACAACTGAAATGCCGTTGCCATAGCTCATCTTTTAGGCTATAAATGCTGATCGTTTGCTGCTGTACAATGGTTTGCAATAACAGCGGCTTATCCGTAACACAGCAGGTTTTTTCGACCAACAGCTCGGCCAGCTCACTGTCCTGACCGGAAGCGGCTAAAGCGGTTGCAATATAGCCGGCCAAGGGGAAAATAACCTGATGATCTATCACATGACCGGCAAGCCATTCAGGCTGGGTATCACTAATCCGGGTTTGATACTGGTCAGCCAGTGGTGACGGAATCTTGTGTCCCAGCAATGGATGAGCATTACTATCCGTTATTGAATATTGCGGTATCTGCGCATAGACCTGATCCAGCCAATAACGCTGGCGCTGAAAAGGATAGTTGGGTAACAGCACTTTATTGAAAGGCAACAAACCGTAAAACTGTTGCCAATTGATGTTTAGGCCGGATTCATACAAATGACCTATATTTTCTGCAATGCGCAGATTATCATTCACACCGGCATCCAACGCAGATAAGAATTTAATAGCCTGAGAATTGTTTGCAATTTGCCGTGCTAAACCGGTTAAGACACTTCTGGGACCGATTTCCAAGAAAATATGATGCGTTGATGTAGTATCACAAAGCGAATTGATAGCGCCGGTAAAATTAACCGGCCTGATAATCTGATCGCTCCAATAGTCCACGCAGGTCATTTCTTCGGTCACTGTATGGCCGGTTAAGGTAGAGATAATGTTAATGGTTGGCTTGTTAAAATTAACCTGTTGCAGGGTTTGTTTAAAATCAGCCACCATGGCATGCATTAGCGGTGAATGAAAAGCATGAGAAACCTGTAATTCAGTCACCGGAACCTGGGCCTGAACCAGCTGAGCCATCGCAGCATCTATGGCTTCGGATGTTCCGGATATAACCAGCCTTTCTGGTGCATTAAAACAGGCAATGACCCTTTCATCTGTGATCGACAAAATGCCTTCCAACTGTTGCTGACTACAGTTAACCGCGGCCATTTTGCCGTTGGCTTGTAAGCCCTGCATGAGTTGACCGCGTTTTGCCACCAGCTTGACCGCATCGTTGATGTTAAAAACCCCTGCCAGGCAGGCCGCTGCATATTCACCGATACTGTGCCCGATTAAAATATCCGGTTCAATCCCCCATTGTTGCCACTGTTTGGCCAATGCATATTCAAGGCAGAACAATGCCGGCTGGGTTACACGGGTTTGTTGTAAATCCTGTTCGCTATAGCGGCCTGAAAATAATAATTCGGATAAAGACAGCTTAATATAACCGGCAAACAAGTTTGAGCATTGATCAAAAATATCCCTAAAATAACTTCGGCTGTAATACAGCTCACGGGACATATTAAGATATTGTGAGCCTTGGCCGGTGAATAGAAAAGTAATCTTTGGCCTGTTGTTTTCGACAAATTCAGGCTGACTTCCTGCTTGAACAAAATCCGTGAGTTTTTCGGCCAATTGCTGACTATCAAGCGCAGAAAAAGCCAGCCTTTGACTGAAATGTTGCCGTCCAATTGCTGCAGTCGCCGCAATATTTAACAACTTTTCAGGTTTTCCCTGGCTGAGTAGCTGCTGATAACGCTGTGCCAACTCAATTAATGCATCCGGGGTTTGGGCCGAAACAGGTAAAACACAGGGTAAATCCGGAACGGCCTGTTGAGGCGCCTGTCCGGCATCGGCAACAATCATATGGGCATTCGTACCACTAAAACCAAAGGAGCTGATCGCTGCCAGCCTGGGGTTATCTTTTTGTTCAGGCCATGCGAGGCCCTGTGTCGGGATTTGTGCCGGTATGGCAGCTAATAAAATGCGCGGATTTAATTGCTTAAGATGCAAATGCGGTGGAATAAATTCATGTTTGAATGCCAGGACTAATTTAATTAATCCGGCGATACCTGCTGCCGATTCGGTGTGACCAATATTGGTCTTAACCGAACTGATGACCAGTGGTTTATCTTTATCACGCTCCTGACTGTATATTTCCGCTATCGATTCAAACTCGACCGGATCGCCCAGCGGTGTACCGGTACCATGTGCTTCCAGCAGTGAAATGTCACTAGCCTTAACATTTGCCGCCTGTAAAGCCTGTTGCATTAAAGCCCGCTGTGCCATGCCGTTGGGGGCGGTAATGCCATTACTGGCACCGTCCTGATTGGTGGCGCTGCCCTTTATTACGGCTAATACCTGATCGTTATCATTAATGGCATCAGCCAATGGTTTTAACAACACCAAACCACAACCCTCACTGCGGACATACCCATCGGCATCGGCAGAAAACGTTTTACAATGTCCATCGTCGGCCAGCATGCCGCTTTTGGAAAAAACAATATGCAGGTCGGGAGTCAGTATTAAATTAACACCCCCCGCCAGAGCCAGCCTGCTTTCACCTTTCCTTAAACTGTCGCAGGCTTGTTGAACCGCCAATAAAGACGATGAGCAAGCGGTATCGACACTGACGGCCGGACCTTGAAAACCGAAGAAGTAAGACAGCCGTCCTGCAGCCATGGACGCTGAATTGCCAATGGCATGATAGACATCAAAATTTTTATTGTGCAGACGTTCTGCTGTTAACAGTTCATAATCATGCGAGTATATCCCGATAAACACGCCGGTTTTTTTAGCCTGTTGCGGATTGATAGCGGCATTTTCAAACGTTTCCCAGGCTGTTTCCATTAACAAACGGTGTTGCGGGTCCATTAACCGGGCTTCACGCGGAGACAAGTTAAAAAATTCGGCATCAAACCGGTCGACCTGTTTGATAAACCCCCCGTAGCGACAAACCCGCTCGTGGTCATAAAGACCGCTGTCCCAGCGTTCGGGTGGGATGGGCTCAATGGTATCTGTCCCACTTGTTAAAATCTGCCACAGGCTTTCCGGTGAATCCACGCCTCCCGGAAAACGGCAAGCCATCCCAATAATGGCAATATCAGAGGATTTATTATCAACTTTGGCTTTAAAACCAGGCACCGATATATGTTTAATATCAGGTATAACCGTCTGTTCGATGTTGTCTTGCGGGCCGGGTTGATCCTGATCAAAAAAGGCTTTAATAGCATTGACGGTGGGATAAGAAAAAAAGAACATCGGTTCTAATTGCATCCCCAGTCGTTTACTTAATAAGTTGCGCAATTCCAATAAATCAAGTGAATCCAATCCCGATTCCATCAATGCGCGATCGGCCGCAAACAAATGTTGTCTGCGTGGACCCAAAATAGTGAATACCGCCTCGTCAATGATTTTATGCCTGACAGATGACTCATCAATTTGAGCGGAATCTAACACTGAATCCGGTTCCTGGGCTTTATCGGTAAAGTTATAGCGGATTAAAACCCCATAACCGTGATTATCAATATCCTTATCCCAGTAATCCTTAATCGGTTTAACCACTTCTGCGCCATGATGGGCATGAAAATTAAGCACGGTATCCCACTGACCGCTATCCCGGCACTGCTGTATATATTGCTCCATTGTCAGTTCGGGATAATCTACAAACTGCTTGCAGCGGCTGATGCCAACGACTTTTTCAGTATCACCGGTCAGTGCAAATACATAAAGAAGGAAATCCAGAATTTGATCACCCAATGCCAGATGCTGCAGTTCCGGTTTAATATTCATTCCCAGGATCTGGACAATAGTTCCGTTTGGCGTATGTAACTCAGGCAGGGAATAAAAATCAATCGTATCCAAATCCGTTTCGCTTTGAATGCGTTGGCTGTATACTGCTCCAACTACCATCCCCTGCTGTTCCACAACAAATTGGCCTTGCGGGTGAACTGTCATCCTGGCCTTGATGATCTCTTCACCGGCACACAGACCTTTATCCCAACAGGCTTTATCCAGTGCCAGTAATGCTGGTAAATCCTGAGCCAAAGCCGGACGCAGACAAAAATCCTTTTTCTCAAACCAGTTAAGCGTTATTCGGCAAAAAGGAAAAGTCTTCGGGTAATTACAGGCAAAATCCAGTCTGGGAAACAAACCGCTTTCGGCGGCAGCCAGCAGGAATTCGTCTGCATCAACCAGCATCTGGCCGGAAAAAGCATGGTAGGCATCAAAATGCAGGTTTTCACTCTGATCCAGATAACGGGCAACCAATCGAGGTGCAAGGCTATGTACTTCTAAAAATAAGGCCCCGCTATGGCCTAAAATAGAGGACCATCGGGATAAGTGTTCGACCAGACTCTGATAAGCATCTTTAGCGGGGATTAACTGTCCTTGACGATCGGCATAAACCGCATGTTGCCTGGCTGGCGGTCTTTGTTCCAATTGAGTCAGATTTTTTGGGGCAATATATGGTCGATCGTGATCTAAAAAGGAACGTACATGCAAAACCTTGTCGGCACTTTGTACACCGGCGTTGAATAAGCTTTGCAAAAAACTTTCGGGATCACCAATATCAGCCTGGATGGTTTTATGCGGAATATCACCTAAGGTCCGGCTGGTTGCCGCTAATGCTTTCTGATTATAATCGGCACCAATCATCAGTAAAGGATACTTATCCAGTACCTCGCCACGTTTGGTATCGGTTTTAATCAGCTGGTATATGCTTTTTAGCAGACTGCCGTCACCACAACCCATATCAGCAATATAGTCCGGCTGATTTTCTATCGGTAATTGATTAAAAATATCGGCAATAATAACCTGACAATCTTTAAAAAAACGTTCGTGTTGAAAACCACTGGCCTGAACATTCATCAAACGGTCAAGATGAAGCTCATGACCGTCTTCATCCCTGCTGAAAACACGACTGCAATCGCCGAAAATCAATTCATTCATCGCCAAAAACATAGGCCGATATGAATATACCGTACCGGCAATAAAAATTCGCTTGAGTAAATGTTTACCGGCTGAAGTTAATTCAATAAAATTTAAACGGTGAAGCGCCGCCCAGCCTTTGGTAATGAAAAATTTTTCTAACAGCTCCTGATTGCCAATAAAGTCAAAACGTTTTTTAAAATCAGTCTCACCACCTTTTTCTTCACGGTGATATAAAAGCAATGGCAGTATTATCAAACCATCTAAAAAATCGATTAAAACAGGATCATCGATAGACCAATGCCGCAGGGATAGTTGTACCCAATAGTTAATCGACCGCGGGGAATCTACGGCATCTAAATTTATAGCTAAATCCAATTGCAATAGTGAATCTAAATCTGCAGGTATCATATTCAACCAGGCGTAATTCTTACCTGGTTCATATGCTTGATTGAATTCGAGAATTTCAAGCGACTCAAGCAACCTGAGCGCCGTTTTAAGATATCCGGGATTGGTTTGATGGCCACTAACCAAAGAGTCGAAGTCTATAGATTGAACATGATCAAAATCAGTTAACAGTCCGTTTTGTTTTAGGCTATGAATAACAGGAAGCGCAACAAAACCATGACAATAACGATTAATCAAATCTAACATTTCAATCCATTCCAGTTTAAATTAGCTTTTTTCCATCCATAAAACAACATGTAGGATTTAAAAAGATTATTGTTCCATTGCCTTTCTTAGGCTTAGCGGTCTCATATCCGTCCAAACTTTTTCAATATGTTCCAGGCATACCTGCTTGACGCCCTCTGTTCCTTCCGCCAGCCAGCCGGCCGGCAACTCCCTATCTATAGGCCAGATTGAATATTGCTCCTCATGATTGAGTACAACTCGAAAAACCTGATTTTCATCATCAAACATAATAATAGACCTCCATGGTTATAATTTTTTATGTACCTGCTCTATATATACCCAAAATCATAGAAAAGTTCTAGTAATTTGAACCCTTCCATAAATTAAACCGGATATATTTCTCTTTATCGTTTTGATTTTTTATTTATTCAAATTGTCAAATGAGATTTCAACAACATAAGATACCCTCAGCTATCAGATAAAAATTTTAATTTAAATTAAGACAAAGGATATGTAAATTGACTTTTAAACGGTAGTTTTAAATACTAAGTCTATACTTAACGGATTGATTGTAGAGGGGGATATTTTGAAGCATTCTTTGTTTTTCGGGTTACATGCCAAACCGCCCAAACAGCTAAAACGCATATTGTTGCTGTTTCCATTTATTATTATAATCGGCTTGTATTTATATTCGTCTCATCTTCGACTGCTCGATAACCCTCAAGACAAACTGTTACCCGGCATCTCGACTATGCTAGACAGTATTAACCGCATTGCGATTGAAGAAGATAAACGCTCGGGCGAAATCTTACTATGGAACGACACCCAATCCAGTTTGACTCGGCTGCTGTACGGAACCGCACTGGCATTATTTAGCGCTTTATTATTCGGACTTTATATGGGGCTTTATCGCGGTATCGAAGCACTATTATCATCATTTATGGTGTTTATATCCATGGTACCGCCGTTAGCCGTTTTGCCTATCTTATTTATCAGCCTCGGCGTCGGTGAAGTCGCAAAAATTGCATTAATATTTATTGGAACCTTTCCTATTTTAACCCGGGATATTTTTTTGGCGGTTCAGCAAATACCTCAACAACAGATTGTTAAATCGCTCACCTTAGGCGCCTCCTCTCCGGCAATTGCCTACCGGATTATTCTACCTCAGATTTTACCTCGCGCCATTAACTCCTTACGCCTTGTTTTAGGCAGTGCCTGGCTTTTTTTAATTGCTGCCGAAGCAATTGCTTCCACCGACGGATTGGGCTATCGGATTTTTTTGGTCAGGCGCTATTTGGCAATGGATGTGATAATCCCTTATGTTTTATGGATAACCCTGCTCGGATTTAGCTTCGACTTATTATTACGCAAACTGAACCGGTTACTATTTCCCTGGTATAACGCAGAGGCTAAATCATGAGTTCTATGCAAACCAATAAAATTCATTTGGAAGATATAGAAAAGCATTACGGCGACAAACGTGTTTTGGACAATATTGACTTATCGGTTTCCGCCGGGGAACTTTGTGCTTTGGTCGGCCCCAGCGGCTGTGGTAAATCGACTTTGTTACGGTTAATTCTCGGTCAGGAACAACCCAGCGCAGGATGTATTTATATTGAAGGCAAACCGGTTGGTTTTCCCGATCCCAATAGAGGCATAGTCTTTCAACGTTATTCTTTGTTTCCCCACTTAACTGTTTTAGATAACGTACTATTAGGCAAGCGTTTATCATCGGGGTGTTGGTGGTTGCCGTGGCCGAAAAATAAAGAATGGCTAGATGAAGCAATAGCGTATTTAGAACGGGTCAGGCTGGCCGATGCTATCGACAAATATCCGCATGAATTATCCGGTGGTATGCAACAACGGGTCGCTATCGCCCAGGCTTTAATTATGAAACCTCCAGCGCTACTAATGGACGAACCATTCGGCGCACTGGACCCTGATACCCGCGAAGATCTGCAATTATTTCTGCTGGATTTATGGGAAAAGGAAAAATTAACCGTTTTTTTTATTACCCATGATCTGGAAGAAGCATGTTTTATTGGCAGTCGCTTATTGGTTTTGTCTCAATATTACAGCGATGACCGCGGCAACGATGCTCAAGTTAATCGTGGCGGGAAAATAGTAGCAGATTATCAGTTAGAAGCAATGGTAAACTCCACCGAAGTCAAAAAAAACTCTCATTTCAAAGACTTTATCGCGACTATAAGAGCTGAGGGTTTTGATCCAAAAATTCGACAACATGTCAGAAATTTTAATCTTAATCACCCGGACTCTTTCCAAACTTTAACCAAAGAAGAAAACCGAGCGTAATCATTTTAATTATCGATTTGTATAACAGGAGAACCCGATGCAAATAAGATCCATCATGTTGTTACTAGGGATGTTTTGCTCTATTTCGGCACAAGCCGTGAACTATATTCAAATTGCGCCGATGAAGCAGATCGTGAAAGGCGAAGTAGGAAACGTTCAACACAAGGATACTACTATCGTACCGATTATTACTTGGGGCGGCGACATTGCCACAATCTACGGCAACGGTAATTCAACCCAAACCGGGGCCGATAGCATATTGGGCAAACTGGGATTAAACTACCGTCTTATACGCCAAGACGTTTTTAGTAAACAAATAGAAAGCTATATAAGTGGTGAAACTCCCTATTTACGAGGAACGTTAGGGATGATTAATCAGGCATCCGACGTGCTAAACCAAGACCCACGCACCAAACCGGTCATCATTTATCAATCAACCTGGTCAGTCGGTGGTGATGCACTGGTGGTCAAACCCGGCATTGCCAGCGCTAAGGATTTAAAAGGTAAAACCATCGCCTTGCAAGCCTATGGCCCTCATGTAGATTATATGATGAGGATATTAACCGATGCAGGATTAACATCCAAAGATGTAAAAATTCGTTGGGTCAGTGATTTAACAGGCACCGATAACGCCCCCATGGAAGCTTTTTATCAGGCTGATGTTGATGCCGCTTTCGTGATAATTCCCGATGCACTGGCGCTAACCTCAGGCGGCAGCGTAGGCACCGGCTCTGAAGATTCGGTGAAAGGTGCTACTGTTTTAATGTCTACCAAAACCGCTAACCGAATTATTGCCGACGTGTATGCAGTTCGTTCAGACTTTTACCAGTCCAACCGCAGCGATGTAGAAAAATTTGTCCGCAGCTTAATGCAGTCAACTGAAGCCATGCAGGCCTTAATGCAAAACAAAGCCAATCGAGCTGCTGACTACAAAACCATGATTACCGCAGCGGCAAAAGCTTTGCTCGATAGTGACCAGGCTATCGCCGATACCGAAGGTATGTATGCCGATGCAGAATTCGTTGGCTTTGACGGCAATGTTAAGTTTTTTAACAACTCATCCAATCCGCGCCGCGTAGAAGTATTAAATCAGGAAATACAAAAAGGTCTAGCGCAATTAGGCCTGGTTAAAGGCGATGCACAATTTGCGAAAGCGGACTGGAATTTCGCCCTTTTACAGGCTGGCCTAACTGATACCGGCAAGAAACAAACAGAAAAATTCGACCCGGCCAAAGTCGCATCGGTAGTCAATAAACGCCAGCAGCAAGGTGCATTGGAAATAGGCGAGCTGTTTAAATTTGAGGTGTACTTCGCCCCAAATCAAAAAAGTTTTTCCGTCGATTTTTATCAGGACGCCTTTGATAAGGTTATTAACCTGGCTTCTACCTATGGCGGCGCAGTCATTACTGTCGAAGGTCATTCAGACCCGATGGGCTATTTAAGAAAACAAAAAGAAGGCGTACCGCAATTGGTATTGGGACAAATCAAACAAAGCGCCAAAAATCTAAGCATGGGTCGTGCCCAAGCGGTAAGGGATAATATTATTAAATATGCTTCAGGTAAAGGGATCGCAATGGACAGCTCACAATTTGCTGTAGTCGGTCATGGTATTTCCGCACCTAAATCCGGTATTTGCGGCAATTTGCCCTGTGCACCAAAAACAGAACAGGCATGGCGATCAAATATGCGTGTTCAATTCCGTATTATCCAGGTTGAAGCAGAAGAATCGGTCTTTAAACCATTATAGGAGCGGATAAATGAAACAGTTAGGTTATTTAGCATTCGCTTTTATGATTATATTATTGAGCGCTTGTGAACAACAGCCGGATACAGAAAGCACATCGGCGAAGGAAACAACCGGATCGGACTCAGGTACCGAACAAATCGGTTATGCTGCAACCGAACCCTCCAGCCCTTTTTATGCTTTGCGTGTTGCCGATAATAATTGGCCTCAAATTTCTGAAGAAAAAAAATACAGCAGCAACTTGCTCGCCAATAACTACTACATCGTTCTGGATGGTAGCGGTTCCATGGCAGCAGAAAACTGTGCGCCTGGTACAACGAAAATGGCTATTGCTAAAAAGGCCATCAGTAATTTTGCCAAACAGATACCTGCCGACGCTAATATCGCCCTTTTTGCATTCGATCTTGCCGGGGTCAATCAACGGGTACAGTTAGCTAACCATAACCGTGAGCAATTTTTCAGTCAGGTCAAAGCGATGCAACCAGGTGGTAATACTCCGTTGGCGAGTGCGCTCAATTTTGGCTATCGTCAATTGCAAATACAAGCAGCAAAACAATTAGGTTATGGTGAATACCATTTAGTAGTCGTAACTGACGGTATTGCAACAGCCAAAGAGGAACCGGATCAGATTATTCAAACCATTTTACACGATTCGCCTGTTGTCATTCATAGCATAGGCTTTTGTATCGATGAAAATCACAGTCTGAATCAACCCGGAAAAACTTATTACACGGCGGCCGTTAATGCTGACGAATTACAACGCGGCTTACAGGCGGTACTGGCGGAATCGAGCGATTTTAATATTGATAACTTTTAATCATCTGTTGTTATTTGGTCACCTGACAAGGCAAAAACAATGACTTGTTTTATGGTAATCTTACTCCGTCGTTTTTATGAGATATCGCCGCATAAGTTATGAAAGCACATACTAAGTTAGCGTTAATGCTCCTTTTTTTGGGGCTGTCGTCTATATTTATCGGAAAAATTGTTTTGACTTCCCTTGAGGAACGGCAGGTTTTCTCTTTGACCGATGCAGGGGCCAGTAAAGGAAAAATTAAAATCGGTATCGACAACTGGATCGGCTATTTTCCACTTTGCTCCCCAATAATGAAAACCCGGATGTATCAACAAGGTTATCTACTTGAATGCGTTGAAGATCAGGCCAATTACACCGAAAGATTGGCATTGCTTAGCAAAGGAGAGCTGGATTTGGCTGTAGCCACGGTTGACAGTTATTTATTAAACGGCGTAAAAAGCAAATATCCGGGTACGATAATTACCGTCTTGGACGAATCTAAAGGCGGTGATGCACTGGTTTCTTGGAAAGATAAAATAGCTTCGCTGGATGATTTACGGCAAACAAAAAACGCCAAAATCGCTTTCACCCCGGACTCCCCATCCGACCATTTACTTAAAGCAGTCGCTGTGCATTTCGATATCAGTCATTTAAAACAGCGACAAGGCTGGCCTTTATTCACCAATGGTTCAGAAGATGCGTTAAAAAAACTTTTAGACCGCCAAGTTGATGCTGCTGTATTATGGGAGCCGGATGTATCCAAAGCGCTGGCTAACAAAGAGCTGCATTTGTTATTAAGCACCGAGCAGACCCAACAACTGATTGTCGATGTGTTAATTGCCGGAAAAAAAATGCTTAACGAGCAACCAGAGGTCATCACTCTATTATTGAACGAATACTTTCAGACTCTAAAATATTACCGCGATAATGAAGACGAACTGATTAACGATGTTGAAAAATCCACCAACCTGAATAAAGCCAACATTAAATCATTATTACAAGGCGTTCAGTGGCAAAATCTTTCCGACAATACCCGTAAATGGTTCGGCATTGTTACAGAAAAGAACTTACCCGAGCAGGAACTGATTGAGACCATTAACGCCACCATTAACATCTTGATTGATTATGGTACTTTTTCCGCTTCGCCGTTACCCTCTAATAATCCCTATCGAATTATCAGCAGTTTTTTTATAAACGAAGCTCATCAACAATTGGGCGCGCCGGACGAAATAGCTCACACGGAGCAGCATCAATTCAAACCATTAAACGACCAGCAATGGAAAAACCTACAGCAAGTCGGCAAGCTGAAAATAAGACCGGTGGTATTTGCCAGCGGTACCGACAGTTTGACCCTGGACGATAAAAACCAACTGGATGAGACCGCCAACACACTCAAACACTATCCAGATTTTAGGATTTTGGTACGTGGTCATACCTCCACGCGAGGGGATAAAAAGTTAAATTTGACCTTATCTCAGGACCGCGCTGATGCTGTGGTGCGCTATCTAATGATCACTCATAACATACCGGCGCAGAGAATAAAAGCCATCGGCTATGGTGATATGGAACCCTTGCCAAGATTGGCAGGCGAAAGTAGAAGAGCCCATAATTATCGTTTACCCAGAGTTGAACTGGTGCTGGTCACCGAAAAATTTTAATGACAAACAACCCTCTCTCACAAAAAGCAGTTAGTAAAGCGGTTTTGGCGAATTCACTTCAACATCCGCTGGTTTTATATCCTGCCGTCACCGGTGTGCTGGTCGCGGCATCCAGTTTAGTATTCCATTTAGGCAGCCTGCCGCTTATCTTATCGGCAGGCGGTGGTGTAACAGCGTTGGGAGGATGGTTTTATCAATTTTTTGGTCGTCGAGATGTCTATTTTCAAGCATATTTTGCAGAAATCCATGCCCGTTTAAATCGAGAGAAAAAACAAAAATTAGCTAAACTTAGGAAAGAACTCAAGCAGGTAAAAAGTGATCAAGGCATTAAACAACTTGAATTACTTGAAATAAAATACCGTAATTTTGAAGAGATACTGGGCAGTAAATTATCGCCCACGGAAATGACCTATTCACGCTACCTGAGTATTGCTGAACAGGTTTACCTTGCCGTGTTGGATAACCTGGATAAGGTGTTTTTATCGTTAAAAAGCATTAGCGCAGTCGACACCGCACATTTATCGCAACGAATAAGGACACTGGAAACCGAAAGCAGCACTCAGGCTAAACATGAAAAAGAGACATTAAGCAGACGCTTAACGCTTCAGAAACAACAACAAGACAAAGCGGCCGAGTTAATCCTGGCCAATGAGCGCGCTTTAACGGAATTGGATGTAGTAACGGCAAAAATCGCCGGTGTTGAAATGAATAAAGGTCGGGCCGATCTTGATCTCGACCTTGCCATGGAAGAGTTAAAAAGACTGGCTGAACGTACCGACCAATATGCCAGATAAGAAAGTGTACAAAGTAATTACCCCACACCACAAGTTATTTTGTATGCATTCCATAACCCACGCAGGAGAACAAAAAATATGAGTGCGACTCTCACAAAAACAGATATGCCGTTAATGGTATTCGAAACCGCTGAAGTCAAAAACGAATTAATGCTTAATGAACCGTTTCAGGATCCTAATAACGAACTAAAACAACGAGCCATGTCTTCTGTTGAGCAACTGCTAGCAATCGACCCGAATGATTTGCAGGAAAAAAACAACAGCGTTGCGGCTGTCGAAGCCATTGGTATAGAGTTGCAAAAAATGGCTGCACGTCGCTCCGATATGCTCAAACAATCCATTCACGTACTTTCCAAATCAGGAGACGACGGTGGCCCTGTTGCCAATTCATTAATTGACTTACGTACCACTGTCGAAGAGCTGGATCCCAATAAGGTGGACTTTACCATGACATGGTTTCGCCGTCTGTTGTCCATGTTCCCTTTTATTGGCACCCCGATTGAAAAATATTTTTCGCAGTACCAGTCGGCCGATACCGTCATCGCCGATATTGTCGCCAGTCTGGAAAAAGGTCGGGATCAACTAAAACGTGACATAATCACTCTTGATGACGATCAGCAGTATATGCATGATTTAGCGGGCAAGCTAAAAAAAGCTGTCGCCTTTGCTGAATTTGTAGATCAGGGCCTGGTCGAAAAAGTTGATAACGAAGTGACATCTGACGATCCGAAAGTTTCTTTTATAAAAGAAGAAATTCTTTTTCCTCTACGCCAGCGCACTATGGATCTGCAACAACAATTGGCCGTTTCCCAGCAAGCAGTGTTAACCATTGAAATTATAAAGCGCAACAATAAGGAATTGATCCGTGGCGTATCCAGGGCACTGGGAGTAACAATTAACGCCTTACAAATTGCGGTCACTTTATCGTTGGCTTTAGCCAATCAACGAATCGTGCTGGATAAAATCAACGCGGTTAATAAAACCACCGATAATTTAATCGGTCAAACCGCTGAAAAACTGAAGACCCAAGGTGTGGAGATCCATAAACAGGCGGCCTCTGCCCAGTTATCTATGGATGTATTGAAAAAAGCCTTTCAGGATATTCAAGAAGCCTATGACGACTTGTCTAATTTCCGTCAGGCTGCTCTGCCCAATATGGCGGCGACCATTTTGGAGATGGATGAATTCGCCGCTCAAGCGGAAAAAACCATCAACAAAATGGAAAGCAGTAAAAAGGTTGAACAGTTTTACGGCCTGGATGTTATTAATGATTAACACAGGTTTTGTTTTAGTTTTCCGAATTTGTTTTTATAAACCGGTAGTGGAGTAAAAAAATGTCTAAATTCATTTCCAAATTATTATTGCTTGGTCTGCTCGCAGTTTCTGCAACCGGCTTTGCCGCTGATAAATATAAAGCCTGTTGGTCCCATTACACCGGATGGGAGCCCTGGGGTTACGCCAATGACAACGGCTTAATCAAAAAATGGGCTGACAAATACGGCATTGAAATAGAAATGACACTGATAAATGATTATGTCGAGTCCATTAACCTGTATACCGCGGGTGAGTTTGATGCCTGCACCATGACCAATATGGACGCACTAACTATTCCGGCGGTGGGCGGCGTAGACTCGACCGCACTTATCATCGGTGATTATAGTGATGGCAATGATGGCATTGTCATTAAAGGCGCGAACACGCTCGGCGCACTTAAAGGCAAAGAAATAATGCTGGTTGAACTGTCCGTCTCACACTATCTATTGGCTCGTGCCTTAGACAGTATCGGCCTGTCTGAACGCGACGTAACGCTGATCAACACTTCCGATGCTGACATTGCCTCTATATTTATCGCCACTCCCGATGCCGCCGCGGTTACCTGGAATCCGCCGTTACAACAAGTGCGCAATGCCAAAGGGGCAAACATGGTATTCGACTCGTCCAAAATACCCGGTGAAATTCTCGACTTAATGGTAGTAAAAACCGATGCCGACGAACGCTTCAAAAAAGCCCTGGTCGGTGCATGGTATGAAGCATTAAGTCACTTGACCGCAGGCGGCCAACAAGCCGATAACGCTATAGACTTTATGGCCAAGGCCTCGGGCGCAACCATCGCGGAATTCAAGTCGCAATTGAAAACCACGCGTTTATTTTCTGAACCCAAACAGGCTGTTGCCATTGCCGAAGATGTACAGCTAAAACAAACCATGGAACATGTCAGAAAATTCAGTTTTGACAAAGGTTTGTTCGGACAAGGCGCAGCCAGTGTGGACTTTGTCGGTATCGCCTTCCCTGATGAAACGATACTCGGCTCCAAACGCAATGTAAAATTACGTTTTAACAGTCAGTATATGAAAATGGCCGAACAAGGCAGCTTATAACCTTCAGCGATGAACTTTCCGCTCGGAAAGTTCATCATCCCCCACTCACACTGCCAGATAGATAAAAATGAATCTCTTATTTGTTTGTAGTGAGAACAGACTTCGAAGTCCGACAGGTGAGAAAGTTTTTCCTCAGTATGATGGCATTGATGCTATCGGATGTGGCACAAATTTAGATGCAGAAACGACAAATAAGCGGGGACTTAATAGAATGGGCCGACATCGTTTTTGTAATGGAAAAAAGCCTTCGAAATAAAGTTATGAAAAAATTCAAGGAATTGTTTAAAAGTAAGAAATTAATATGCCTTGATATACCTGATGAGTATGAGCGAATGGACCCCATGCTTGTTCGTTTATTGGAAAATCGAGTGCTAAGGCATATAAATTCTAATATAAGAAAAAACAGATGATCGGGTAAGACCAGTTTCTCAAAAACAATTCTACACCGCCTCTATAGGAGCGGTCACTAACCATTTCGAAAATAGAGCTTTACCCACTACTCATTAAACAGAAACTAACATTTGTGATTTAAGCCGAAAATTAAGCATATGATTTAATTTTATTTTCGTCTAATACATTGACAATTTTATTACCCAGTAAACGCCAATTATCCTGAAAATAAAAATGTCCTCCAGGAAAATAGGAAATATTTAATGCTTGTGAGGTTTCCTTTTGCCATGCACGGGCTTGCTCAGTTGTAACATTATCTTCCTGTCCTAAAAATAGCTGAATGGTTAGATCCATCGGCTTTTTGACTTGATGAGAATAGGTTTCTATCAGTTCAAAATCAGAACGAATAATCGGCTCAAATAGAGCCATAATTTCATCATCCTGCCAGACGGCATTTGGAATTCCGCCCAAATTCTGCAACATATCTCTAAATTCTTTATCAGGCAGGGTGTGTTTAATTGTCTGCTCCTTGACAGAAGGTGCTTTACGGCCTGATAAAATCAACAATTTCGGCATCGGCAAGGCATGTTGATTAATTTTACGGCATAACATATAGGCAATGAAGGCTCCCATACTATGACCGAAAAAAGCATAGGGTTGATGTATCAGAGGTTGTATCTGGGGTAAAAGATAATCCACCATTTTTTCAATGGATGTTATACAGGGTTGCCCAATTAAACTTCCGCGTCCCGGTAGTGCCAGTGTGGTTAAATTTATACCGTTCAAATGTGTTTCCAGCTCACGGTAGCAATATTCGCTGCCGCCGGCAAATGGAAAGGCAATGAGTTCCATTTTCACCTCTCTGTTAGTCGTTATTTTTTTAATTGATCTTTGTGGATTATAATTGCTGTGAAGAATGAATCATTATTTTACTGGCAGATTTTTCTGCATTTAATACTCGCTTCTTTAGTGTAAAGGTGAGTTTATCCGTCTCGACAGGCTCGATATCACGTATATCAAAAAATGACAATTCAGGAAGTTTTTCGTTTATCTGATGCACACAGTAATATCACTCCTATAATTGGGGTAAAAAGCAGGGAACCAAAAAAATAGCCCCAAAAACCCAGTTTTTTATTGACACCTAACAAACCAATAAACAAACTGAGTAGCACATAAATTACTGGCATCATCTTTTATCACTCCTGCTCTATTTTGACAAATTTACCATCCTGCATTTGTTTAATATAAATCATTCTATTGGCTATTAAACCTTTTATATCAAACTCATAATTCCCATAGCCCGGTACATAATTGTATTTTAATGTTGAAGCCACCCTGATTGGCTCACTGGTACCGGTTTTTCGAATAGCATCAGCCAGCACATGGGCCGCTTCATAACCTTGAAAGGCATAATAATCCGCCTCTATTCCATAAGACTGTTTAAATTTCTGACTAAAGTCATTTTGACCAGCAAAAACAGAAGCGACATAGATCTGATTGGAGGTCTGTCCGGACCACTCCCATATTTTAACGTTATCAAGGCCATCCCCCCCAATAATCGGTTTATTCATCCCCATATTGCGTAGCTGTTTAATCATACTGGCAGCATTGCGATCAACAGCAGCCAAAACCACGGCATCGAAATCTGTTTTCATCACTTCATAGATAATATTTTTATAATCCGTATGTTTTATAAAAAAAGATTTGGCTTCGACAATTTGTAAAGGGTCTTCAAGACGTGCGGCAAATCGATCATATAAATCCAGACCGTATGGATTTCTGGTATGTAAAAAAACTAAATTATTCCAGTTTTTTTTCTTTGCAAATTGAATGATCGAATCAACAAAAAAATCTTCCGAAGGTATGATGCTGAAGGTATATTTGAAACCATGTTCTGTGAGCATAGAATCGGTTGCGACCACCGAGATAAATAAAACACCATTGTATTCATAGCTAATAGATGCGGGAATGGCAGATGCAGAAGAAGAATGCCCGAGTACGGCAACCATTTTATGATCGGCTGCTATAGCCAGTCTGGATTTTTGCGCATTCCTCTTGGTTGAATCATCAAAAGGATGAAGAACAATTTGCGCATTTACTGTTTTGTTAGCTGATTTTAGTTGAATCCCCTGTTTATTAATTTCGTCTACAGCCATCATAACGCCATCAACAAACGTTTTTTCATTTTTTAAATCCCAGACAACTGCAACATGGATATCTTTATTTAGCTGAGCAGCAATTTCTGCACGTTCTGTTATTGAATATTGATAAGTGGAACGATAGGAATAAATATTCCTGAAAACCAGCAAAATAATAAACAATAAAAAAAAAATTCGAAAGCTTGTTTTTCTACGCATTATTATTGCCCTTTTGCGCCGCCACCAAGAATAATGGGCAATTGATTATCACCGCTACCAATAACTACAATTTTTGCATTATCTGACTTAGCGAGGGCTTGTGTGGCTTGAATTCCTTTCCATTTCAATATGTCTTTGGATAAAGATTGTTTAACTTTGGTGTTATAGTCGTATATCCCCCCGGCCTCAATTTTTTTTCTTTTCGCTTCCTGTGTCTCCCTGGCCAGTCTGTATTCGTAGGCTTCTGACAATTGTTTTTGCTCAATCTTGGATTCAATTGCCGCTTCTACAGGCGCAGGTAAAATGACCTGTCGGAGAATGACATCCTGAATAACAATATAGTTTTTCTCAATTTCCGAAACCGCCTTAGTGATAATATCATGCAGGCTGGTACCTTTACTGGTGTAGACCTCATCTATTGCCATCTTGCCAATAGCCACTCGTAAGGTATGGTCAACCTCAGGAATAACAATTTTTTCCAGATAATCAGGCCCCACTTTCTGATGTAATATCCCAACAGCATCACGTTCCGGATAATACCGAATCGATATGTTTAATGTTATTTTTAAACCTTCATCTGTTAGTACCGCGAGTGGATAGCTAGTTTGCTGCACCCGTGTGTTATAAATAGTCATTGAGTTCCAGGGAAAAATAATATGAAACCCTTCCGGATAAACATAATCAGTCACTGTACCACCGGCAAAACGCCGATATAACACACCCGCCTCGCCCGCACGGATGGTAATAAAAATAGAAGAATAAAAATAAACAATAATTAATAAAATAACTATTGCTGAGGTTATTAAGGCTGGAAGTTGACGCAGCATAGAGAAATTAAGGTATTAAATGGGAATAAGGTTGTTAAATTAAGTCAACCATGGCCGGCATGAATAGCCAGCCAGATTGGTTGCACAAAATAGTCAATTTTCAATTGAAAATATTAGGGTGTTGCTTTTTTTGCCTGTGAGGCGGCAACCTTTCCTTCTTTTAACTGTTCTGCATAATATTCCCGAACAGTTTCAGGATCAAATGTTAAAAACGTACCACCTGATTCAAAATGCTGAATGAAAACTTTGCCGATGGCATAACTGGATGCTCCAGCCATTAATGGTAAAGTGAGTGCGCCAAGCGTTGAGCCTACAAGTGGTATCATTTTTGTTAAACTGGCAACAACCGGAGTTATTGAAGTAGGAAAGCTACCACCGACTAATGCTGCCAAAGCATTTTTGCCTTTCCCTTCCATAAATGTGACACCATAGATGTGGCTAAGCCTTCTAAGCATTTCTAATTGAATACCTGTTACCGCAACAAAATCAAACAAAGGTACTGGAACCAAACCGGCAGCCATAGACGCATACATGGTTTTTCTAACTAAGTCCTGAGCATCTTCCAATGTATTCTCAGATTTTACTAATTCAGTCATACTATACACCTTTTAATTCTAAAATTAATGAATACCCCATTAGAGCTTTTACACGATTAGTATAAATAAATCAACATAAATACATCTGATTTGTATAAATACAATGCTTTTAAATCATATTAATTATAATATCTAAAATACAAATCAAATAATCAAAACAGCAAGATAATTAAATATACTAATTAATTATCTGTTATGGCTGTTATAAAGCCATAACAGATAAAAGAGTATAAATACTAAAAAACTTTTATTAACTGCTGAACTGGTAGTTCTTTAGGTTCTAATGAAACGATGGTGAACAAATCATTCAGGATTCTAAATGAATCCCTGTTCCAGGTTGAATGTTTTCCGTCAAGGTCGGCAATTTTATAGGTTTTACCCAGATATTCCACTTCAGCCGCTGATAAAGTTAAGCCCTCTTCTTTATCACCCCAGTTTATTGTTAAAATTGGTCGACGTTCGGTCTCGGGAATTTCATCCAGTTTAACGCCTGAATTCAACCACTCGCCAAAATGTCTTTGTGATTCACCCAAGGCTCCCAATACCCCGGAAAAAGGACGCATAATAAAAGAGACTTGTGGCGTGCCATCTTCAACACCTATATTAAGGTGACTGCCTTGCCAGAAGCTATAGTCCGGGTCGGAATACAATCGGGTTAATAACGGTAATGCTTGTTTTGGTACAGTCAGTACATTTTTATCTTCGATAGTATCGATTCTTAACATTTGATGAAGCTGCATCTGTCTGGCCAAACCGGCGAGACGCAGAAAATTTCTGAAATTTTCTGGCCGTTCTTCATCCGGTATATTATTGAGTGTCAGCCTTTTGCCGGAAGGATAATCCAAAATGACTGCAACGACCATGATTCTCATCAGTTGATTGACTGGAACACCTTGTCGTAACTGTTCAAAAAATATTTTACTGTCGATTGGCGTATAAACCGCTCTGGCAAATGTCGCACCACTTAATGGTGCAAAAGAAAAAGTGGGTGACTCAGTCGCCGTTACCCCCAATGTTCCACCATAGGTGAAAACCTTGGTTATCGCATCTGCTGCGGCAGTTAGGGCATCAGTTTTTGTCCGGGTCAAACTCGAATTTAAACCGGCTGAAGCACCAAATGAAAACGATGCATTAATACTGGACATCTGCATAAAATAACTGGCATGAGCATTAGCACGCCGAGCCAGATTAAGCAGCATCTGTTCATTGGACAGATTGGCATAAGTCTGGGAGAAATTCTGGAAAGACTCTTTCAGTGCGACTTTCCCGGCACAACCCTGCAACATGATGGTCATACAACCAATCATGATGACCTTTGACAGATTAAAATTTAAAATTTCATGCGTTTTCAACTGTAAACCCTCCAAATATAATTTATTTTTCTTCTTTAATTTGTCCGATATCCATCACTAACAAGCGATCACAATGATCGAAATATTTTTCGTCATGCGTAACAACGATGACAGTTTTCTCCATTTGTTTTAATTTTTGTAAAATAACGTCATAAAAAAACTGTCTGAATTCCGGATCCTGGTCGGCAGCAACCTCATCAAAGACATAAATAGCTTTGTCTTCCAATAAAGCAATAATTAACGCCAGACGTTTTTTCTGACCGGTTGATAGATTGGTATTGGTAAATTGACCGTTTTTAAAGCCGGTCTTATTTTCCAGCCCCATTAATGTCAAATATTCATTAACCAGTTCCACATTTACATTTTGCAGTCCGTAAAAACGGTCAAACAAATGAAAATCGGTAAAAATAATTGAAAAAAGGTTCCGGTAATTACCCAATAAATCCTTTTCAATAGTGGTTTTATCCACCACGATGGCGCCGGATTCCGGCTCGTACAATCCGGTTAATAACTTAAGAAAAGTTGATTTACCGCTACCGTTTCCACCCCGTACAAAAACCAGCTCACCTCGTTTAATTTTTAAATCTACCGGACCCACGGAAAATTGCCTGGTTTGCTCAGATGGTGGGTATGAAAAATACAACTGACTGATTGCTATAAAGTCAAAAAAATGCGGTGGTTTGAATGTTTCAAGGGTTGTAAATTCAGCTTCCTTAGACTCCAACAGCTTAGTTTCCAATTGCAGCAGGTAGTCGATTGCCACATTCGCCCTGGCCAGGCTGGGAATCATGTCAATAATGATGACGATCGGCCCCATAATAAAAAAGATAATGGTAGTGATAGACATTATTTTGCTGGCTGTTAAAGAGCTTAATTGCGGCAATAAGAACACCACACTGGCCATTAACACATAAAAAAAAAGCTGTGCGTAAAGTTGAAGATTGACGTTACTGATATCAGTCGAAACATTTACCCGACGGGCATCCTCGGATACCGGTTTCATGTAATTCTCGTACAGATCATCAACCTTTTCCCGGTTGATTTTTAACTCATTAAAGCCATCCAATACATGCTGCATGTAACCAAAATATTCATTTTCCTTTACCATCGCCTGCTGCATGGATTGACTTATAGCCTTAACCAGGACATAGATGGTCAGCATTGCACCGGCAATACAGATAAGAGCCATACCCAATGCCATTTTAGATATGGTCGCCATATAGATAAAAGAACACAGCAGCATAACCGTGGCCGGAAAACCTTCTGCCAGTCTGTGAGCGCCTTGTGAGATCAGTTCTGTTTTTTCGGATAATAAAGAAAGTATTTGAGACTTACCTATTTCTTCATACGATAATAGTTTCAAGCCTCTTAATAAATCCAGGATACGACTACGGTATTTAAAAATTCCCCCCTGCACCAACTCCGTGATACGGTGGGTTACATAACGTTTGGAAATTAAATACAGGGAAACACTCAGTATAAATAAAATAAACAGGCGCGCGTCCAGATCCGGTTTATCAAAATCCTTGGCGGCAAAGTTCAGTATTACCAACACCAACGCATTTATAATCCCTGATACCACTGCGGCCAAGGCCAGCAGGAATTTATCCTTTTGTGTATCGATTTCCAGAAAATCAAGAAGTTTAGGTTTTAACGACCAAGTGTCATTATTCATTTATTATTTTTTAAATTTATAAATAAAACGGTTAAAACGTATTACCCAATGCCAGGGTAAGAAATTCATAACAAACAATACCGTTGAGCGCACGGTTTGAAAATTGCGCCAAAAGGGCCGCACCTTCCAAAAAAAGTTACAGGAACACACATAGCCCTCACCCTCTGCTACCACTTCGTGCCACCAGTGTGTGGGGATATACAAAAGTTGTCCGGGGCTAAGAACTACTTCGTAACGATCCGCTTCAGTCCGGGTGAATTTTGGATGTTCAGTCAGATCCGGTTTGTCGACGTTAACCTTACTGACCCAAAAAGGCAAAATATCATAAAAACCGAATGGATACAGATTGGATGTTTGTTTGGGCGGATATAAAATCACTCTTTTTTTGCCATGCAGTAGCATTAAGGTGCCGTCACCCGGATCAAAATGCAACGGTTCAGCATGTCCGGCCGGTCCTAGCCATAAATTTAATGAGGCCTCAGGAATAATCTCTTCAAAGCCCAGTTCATTGGTTATATATTGCATTTCTTTGGCAATCGATTGTGCCGCCAGAGTGTCACCAATCGGGTTCTGTGCCAAATATAAATTTCTCTTTTTCGCACTGCCATCTGTCAAATGCTGGGCAAAGTCATGAATGGTCATATTAATATGGTCGCAATATTTACTCCATTGATAACGCGGTTTATCAAAATGCCCTTCCCCATAGTCGCGTACCGCAAACTCATTCTCTCCTAAATTACTAGTTAGAAAATCCAGATCCCAATCCACGGCGGCATCAAGAAAATCATCTATAACCACGGGTTTGCCGGCTCTTCTATAATCCTTATCGAATTTCTCTCCTTTGAGCGCTGAAACAGAAAAATGATCGATATTATTGTAATTTACTTCTGCATTCATCGCCTATCCTCTTACGTTAACTATTTGTGCAATCTGTTCGGCATTATCCGTCTCCATCATGGATTCATGCTGACCGTTTACCCAATGCAAATCAATTTTTAACTCATCCAATTGTTGCCAACCCAAAAAGTCATCATCGGTAATTCGACGACTGCCGTCTTTAGCCCGGATTAAACATACCGGGGTCCGGACCGGCTCAGGTTGATAACTCATCTTTAGGTTACTTCGACAAACTGTAAAATAACGTTCAATGGCTTTATCATCCATCGCTCTGGGTACCAGACCGGCCTCTTTAGCCTTAGCAAAAACCTTTTGCAACTGTTCAGCCGGGGATAACAGCCTGAGTTGTTCAGCAGTATAGCCTAAATCAGGAAACAGGCTGACCAACAACTCGGCATCATCGGTTTTTGCTGCATTTACTTCGGTTAATGCCGGGTGTGCGGTATCCAGCAAACCTATAAATTCAATTTTCTCGCCTTTAATTTCAAGCAGTCTGGCTATTTCATAAGCCACCAAACCGCCAAAGGAATAGCCTAACAACCGATATGGACCGGTTTTTTGTCGACTTTTAATTACATCTAAATAATATGCCGCCATTTCCGGCAATTGGGTAAAAATCGGTTGATTTACTTCCATGCCGGGCGCCTTCAAACCATAGACAGGCTGGTCATCGCCCAATGCCTTGGCTAAATCGTTGTAACAAATAACGTGGCCACCGACCGGATGAATACAAAAAACAGGTGGCTGAGAGCCTTTGGACTGAATTTCCACCAGAGGTGTCCATTCTGTTTGTTGATTGTCAGCATCTAACTGTCGACTTAATGCCGATATAGTAGGGGCTTGAAAAATCGCCGCCAACGGCAACGTCTTGCCCAAGGCCACCTTAATCTGGGTCATTAAATCCAACACCAATAAGGAATGACCGCCCAGATCAAAAAAATCATCATCAACAGATGGCAAATGTTCCAGTTCTAACAATTCCCGCCAAATACCGGCCAGCGTATTTTGCACAAACCCTTGCGGTTTAAGATCTGTTGTTTTACGGGCCTTTAGTTCGGGATCGGGCAAGGCTTTCCTATCGACTTTGCCATTGGGTGTTAACGGAAAATGATCCAATATCACAATCGCAGCAGGAACCATAAACCCCGGCAACTGTTGTCTGGCCAGCTTATATAAGCTATCCTGCAGGTTCGTTGCTTGCTCTAATCCGGGTGATTTAATATAAGCCACCAATTTTCTATCACTGCTGGCCGCCTGTCCTAAGGTTAATACCAGACATTCATCGACCTCAGGTTGAGATGAAAATAAAGCTTCTACCTCTCCCAACTCGATCCGGAAGCCGCGAACTTTAACCTGATGGTCCAGCCGTCCACGGTAGACCAGTTCTCCATTATGGTTGTAGTTTACTAAATCGCCGGTTTTATATAGACGAGCCCCTAACTGCTGACTAAAAGGGTCAGGGACAAACTTTTCAGCCGTCAAGGCCGGCCGGTCATGATAGCCTCTGGCAAGCCCCAATCCACCTAAATACAACTCACCCGGCACACTAATGGGAACAGGCTGCATATAACTATCCAAAACATAGGCCTGAGTATGACTGATGGGGCGTCCGATGGTGGGAGCTATATCAGCCTGACGTAACGTATACGTGGAATAAGTCGTGTCCTCTGACGGACCGTATAAATCAAAAACCTGTTCAATATGATCTTTGGCATACAGTTTGTTTACTAACTCCGTCGCTAACGGTTCTCCGGCTAAATTAACGGTTTTAACCGACTCAGGAATGGCATCGGCCCTTAATAATTCTTCAGCTGCCGACGGTACTGTATTAATTAAGCTCGGCGTATTTTCACTGCATTCCGCCAACTCAATTACATTACGTAATAGGACAATAGTCCCTCCCGATGCCAGGGTCAGAAATATTTCATAGACCGATAAATCAAAACATACCGATGTTCCAGCCAACACCCGGCTTAGCTGTTCAGATGAGTAAACCCGCTGTGCCCAGTTAATCATGGTCACGGCACTGGCATGGGTTATAGCAACCCCTTTAGGTCGTCCGGTCGAACCGGAGGTATACAATATATAAGCAAGGTTGTCCGGACGTACTTTAACGTTATTTCGACCCTGAACTTGTGGCAACGGTTTATCCAACAAAACCTTGGTTATCCGCTGCAGACTGGCATGTGTCTCTGCCAGATCCGATTCGGTCAGCAACATCAAAACATTGGCATCCTGCAAGGTGGATTCCAAACGTGCACTGGGATAGTCCGGATCCAAAGGCACATAGGCGGCACCGGTTTTAAGAATGGCCAACATGGCAACAATTAATGTCGGACTGCGCTTAAGGCATAAGCCTATCATTACCTCGGGCCCTGCTCCCCGTGTTGTTAAAAACGCTGCCAGTTGATCCGCCTGATCATTCAACTGTTGATAGCTTAACTGTTTACCCCGGTGTTCTACGGCAATGTGCTCAGGTACACGCTTTACAGACAACTGAAATAAGTCGTGCAGACATTGTTTCTCCGGCATGGGGTCACTGCACCGGTTCCAGTCATACACCACCTTTTGATACTGCGCATCAGGTAGTATGGACAGACTGCATATTGATGTTTCCGGCTGCTTGACCAGCTGAGCCAGGTAATGACTAAAACTAGCCGCCATCATTTGAATGGATTCCGGTTTGAACAAATCCGCGTTATATTCAAAAACTGCCTGAACCTTGCCTTCCGACTCATGCATTGCCAGTGTCAGGTCAAACTTGGCTTCTTTACTGGCCATGGGTATCGGTTCTATTTCGAGCCCGGACAATTCAAGCTGCTGCCCGGCGGTGTTGTGATAAATAAACATCACCTGAAAAAACGGCGTCCCGGCTAAGTCACGCTCGGGCTGCAAGGCTTCTACCAGTTTTTCAAAAGCCAGTTGCTGATGAGTAAAGGCATCCAGGACGGTATTTTTAACTTGGCAGAGATATTCATTAAAAGAAGGCTCTCCTTTAAGCTGATTGCGCAGTACCAGCGTATTGACAAAAAAACCGATCAGGTTTTCCGTTGCCTGATGCTCCCGATTAGCCACCGGTGTTCCAACCGCAATATCAGACTGTCCGCTATAGCGCGCAAGGAATAGCTGAAACCCGGCCAATAACAGGGTAAAAACAGAACACTGCTCCCGCTCCGCCAGTTGTTTTACCCTTTCGGTCAACCCGTCGTCCAATGTAAATGACTCAGTTGCCGCAGTAGGCGAAGCAATGTCTTCACGAGCAAAATCAGGATGTAAATTTAATGCCGGCGGCATATCGGCTAATTGTTGACGCCAGTAGGCCAACAGTTGATTCGTTTTTTCTTCGGTCAAATATTTTCTCTGCCACAGCGCATAATCAACATATTGCACCGGCAAATCAGGCAAAATTAAATCAGATTGATATAAAGCCAACAATTCGTTAATAAATACCTGTTGCGACCAACCATCAGACAAAATATGATGATTATTAATCACTAGCAGTGACTGTTGTTGCTTCAATTTTATCAACTGCACCCGAATCAACGGAAACTGATCCAGCTTAAATGAAAACCCGGCCTCTTGCGCCAGTAACCGATCGATGGCCTGTTGTTGATCATCGGAACTCATCGACTGCCAATCCAGTTGTTGCATAACCAGTTGTGCATTTTCAATGATAATCTGCACAGGCTGCGATTTTTCCAGCACAAAAAACGTTCTTAATGCACTGTGCCGTTGAATAATTTGATTCAGGCAAGTCTGCAACTTATCAACATCCAGAGCGCCGGTAATTTTTAATGCCGATAACATGTTATAAGCATGACTGTCAGGATACAGCTGTTGTAAAAAATATAACCGTTCCTGAGCAAACGATAAGGGATAGCTTGCTTGCTTCGGTGCCGAAATCAAAGCCAGTTCCGTATCGTCGACACAATCTTCGATAGCCTTAGCCAATTTATATAATTGAGTATTCTGAAATATTTCACGAATGGGTAATTTAACCGCAAAGGCATGGTGAATCCGATTCACCAACTGCATTGCCAGCAGCGAATGTCCGCCTGACAAAAAGAAGTCACTCTCTCTATAAATTTCAACGCCCAGTAACTCATGCCATATCTCAGCCAGTAGTCGTTCGGTGTCCGTTTCGGCAGCCTGGCTGAGTTGTTGATAAAAATCGACTGCTGATGGTGCAGGTAACGCCTTGGCATCAATTTTACCATTGGGGTTCAAGGGTAGCTCTTCCATCTGTATCAGAGCCGCAGGCACCATGTATTCAGGCAATACCGTTAATAATTGCTGACGCACGCAATCGCTATCCACCTGAGTGTCGGGCAGGACACTGAAATAAGCTAATAATTGTTTGCTCTGCCCGGCGGGTTGACTCACTTTGACATAACTTTGCTTAATCCCGGGCTGGGCATTTAATTCTGTTTCAATGGCTGAGAGTTCTATCCTGAAACCGCGTATTTTGACCTGATGATCAACCCGTCCGATAAACTCAATTGCACCCTCAGCATTCCAGCGTACAATATCACCACTGCGATACATGCGCTCACCCGGCTTAACACTAAACGGATCGGGCACAAATTTCTCAGCACTTTCCCCAGGCTGATTCAAATAGCCTGAAGCCAACCCTTCCCCGGCAATATACAGCTCTCCTGCCACGCCTGCCGGTACTATATTTAAATGCTTATCCAGTACATATAGGCGTGTATTCGACAAAGCCGAACCGATAGGCACGGTTGCAGCCTTGACATGTAACGACTTTATATCAAACCAAGTGGAAAAACTGGTGCTTTCTGTCGGTCCGTACACATGTAAAAAATGTTGCGGTTTGCCATACTCCAGCACTTTTTTAACCTGTTCGGGGTCTACCGCCTCCCCACCAAAGAGCAGATAATTCAGAGTGGAAAATGCGTTAGGCTGCTGTTGCACAATTTGATTGAACAACGCGGTGGTTAGAAACAAAATACTGATGTTCTGACTTTGTAAAAAGCCAACAAAATCATCTACCGACAAACTCACATCCCTATCGGCTATGACCAGTCCTGCCCCATTCAGCAATGCCCCCCAAATCTCGAACGTTGCAGCGTCAAAAGCCGTATTACTGACCTGAGCAATCCGGTCACCAGGCCTGATGTCGATATAATTACTGTTTAAAGCCAAACGATTGATGGCTGCATGCGAAATGTTTATGCCCTTGGGTATTCCTGTCGAACCCGAGGTATACATGGTGTAGGCTAAAGACTGAGGACAACAGCGCACAACCGGATCGGTGGTCAGCATTTCAGCAGTCGCCAGATTTTCCAGAATCAACAATCCCGTGCCGGTTAATTGCTCGGCATCTTTTTGCAGGCATTGCTGGCTTATGGTCAGCACCACCTTAGCGGACTGGAACATTAATGACAGTCTGGATAGAGGATATGCCAGATCAAGCGGTAAATAAGCGGCACCTGCCTTTAAAACCGCCAACATGCTGACCACCAAATCGCAACTACGCTGTAAATACAAGGCAACATAATCACCGGCTTGCAGCCCCTGAGCCATCAGCAAATGCGCCAGTTGATTAGCCTGCTGATCCAGTTGTTGATACGTCAGGCTTTTTGTATTATGAATAATGGCAAGATTATCAGGAGCCCTATTCACCTGTAACTTAAAATTCCGGATAACGGTATTCTGCCTGGGGTAGTCGCTGGCGCAATCATTCCAGTCATAAACGATCGCACGCCGTTCCTGATCGGATAGTAAGGAAACAGCCTGTATTTGAGTTTCGGGCTGTTTAATCACCGCCTGCAACAAGCGTTGATAACAGATCATCAGCTGTTGAATACTGTCGCCTTTAAACTGGTCGGTATCGTATTCCATCAGACAGCTTAAGCCATTATCTACAGCCTGTACCGACAGGGTTAAATCAAACTTGGCAGTCGTTCTTGGTGCAGCTATAAAATCCAATTGTAACCCGGCCAAAGAGGATGTGTTGGAGCCGGCTGCATTGGCATAGGTGAACATGACCTGATACAGAGGACTGAAACTTTCATTACGCTCCGGTTTAACCGTTTCTACAATTTTTTCAAACGGAAATTGTTGATGTGAGGTTACTTGCAGGAAAGACTGCTGAGAGAGCTGCAAGAATTCGGCAAAACTCAGTTTCGGATCATATTCGAATTTAACCGGCAGACTGTTAACAAAAAATCCAATCAGGTTTTCCAGCTCTTTATATTGCCGACCGGCTAACGGCGTACCGATCAGTAACTTGTCCTGTCCGGAAAAACGAGCCAGCAGCAAAGCAAAAGCCGAAAATAATACTGCAAACTCAGAGACCTGCTGTTGTCTGGATAAACGCTGTACACCCTGTTGATAGAAGCAATCAAGCTGAACTTCGTACAAGGCTCCATTATGCCGGGCAGTTTTAGGACGAATAAAATCCAATGGTAAATCAAGGAAATAAGGCACATCCTGCAAATAAGCCTGCCAGAAGGAAATATGCTCTTGATTTTCAGTCAAGCTAAACTGCTGCTGTTGCCAGCAGGCATAATCGGCATATTGGATAGGCAGTTCCGCCAACTGCGCCGGCTTGTGTTCAGCCTCAGCCTGATACAAGGCGGCGAAATCGCGCATAAATACATCAACCGACCAGCCATCACTGATGATATGATGCACACAACTGGCCAGTATATGTTCATTGCTATTCAAGCGTAACAAGCGTAGCTGAAACAAGGGACCCTGCTCCAGGTCAAAATGCGTATCGGCAACCGCTTGCAATATTTGCTGGCAAGCCGCGTCTTGATGTTCAATATCGGATAAATCATCCAGCCCGAGTTTAAACTCATCGGCCGGCAAAATCCGCTGAAACGTGCCTTCATCCGTTTGATAAAATTGCGTTCTTAAGACTTCATGGCGCGCTATCAACAAGGCAAACGCTTTTTCCATAGCGGTAATATCTAACCGCCCATGCATATGTAAAAAAACCGGCAAATTGTACAGACTATTGCTACCGGTATAGCGCTGCAAAAACCATAAACGTTGCTGGGCAAAAGCCATCGGCACCGGTAGATTTTTATCCCGGGGCGAAATAGTCAATGTCTGCCCGGTAGCGGCTTTTTTTGCGGCCAGTTTTTTTAACAGTAATGCCTTTTGCTCCGCTGACAGCTGCGCTAATTTCTGCTGTAGATCACCCATACATAACCGACCTATAAAAGTGCATCCAGCTCGTCATCGGATAAATCCGCCAGTTCATTCAAGAGTTCATCCTGATTGATCGCATCCAACGCAGCCTGTTGAGCCTGAGAAATCCAATCTGCCTGTTGTTTGATCGTCGGACTTTCAAAGATAACCCGCATCGGCATATCGACGGCAAATGTCTGTTTAACACGACTGGCAATCTGGGTTGCATTGAGGGAATGCCCGCCCAGATCAAAAAAACTTTGTTCGGTGCCTATTTCGGTGCACTCTAGTACCTCCCGCCAGATGTCCAAAACAGCCTGCTCGAGTTGATTGTCCGGTTGGGTTAAATCTACCCCTGATATCTTGTCGGCCGAGATGACTTTAGGCAAAGCCAGTCGATTAACTTTACCACTGGGTGTCAGCGGAAGCTGATCCAACTGCATCCAGAATTGCGGCAGCATATAGTGCGGCAGGCGTTCGGCCAGATAATCTCTTATGGCCAGATTATCAAGTTCGGCGTTATGACTGACAAAATAAGCGATTAATACTTTATCACCGGTTTCACCGTCGGCGGTTATAACAATGGTTTCCTTGACCAAAGGATGGGCATTCAGGGTCATCTCGATCTCCCCCAGATCGATGCGAAAACCGCGGACTTTAACCTGATGATCGCTACGCCCGATAAAGACAAAACCCTGGTCATGGCTAAAACGCACTCGATCGCCGGTTTTATAGAGCCGTGCTCCCGGTGTCGCTGAAAAAGGGTCGGGTAAAAATTTTTCAGCCGTTTTCTGCTTATCGTTTAAATAGCCGACCCCAACCCCGAACCCACCGATACACAATTCACCCGGCACCCCGGACGGTAACGGATTGAGACCGTCATCCAGTACATACAGGTCGACATTATCTATCGCCCTTCCCAAGGGCACATGCCGGGTTAAATAATCATCCACCTGAGTGATATTAAAATACATGCAGACATCGGTACATTCGGTGGGACCATAGGTATTGGCAATCAGGGTACGTTGCCCGGCATAATCCAGCCAAGGCTGCATTCGACCCAGGACTATGGGTTCGCCACCCAAAAAAACATAGCGTAATGACGCCAAACCTTCTGTCTGATCCGCAACGACATCGGTCAACGGATAAAAGGCACTGGGCGTGGTATTAATCCAGCCTATTTGATATTGCTCGATTAATTGCACCAGTAGGGCAGGATCATATTCCTGCTGCGGATATAAATGCAGGGTGCCGCCAAAAACCAGCGGCGCAAAGAAATTCTTTTGGGTTAAATCAAAACTTACCGAGGTACAGAGTAAGGTCGAATGCGCCTCCTGCAGCTTATATTCGGGGATAAACCAGTTTAGCACCAGGTTTGCAAAACTTTTGTGCTGGACGCCTGCGCCCTTTGGAATACCGGTGGAGCCCGACGTAAAAATCATATAAATCAATTGTTCACCGCTCAGCTCCGGCAGGTCAACCGGTAAAGGCGGCGCTGAAGCCAGGTCCTCCAGGTAATGAACGGTCAGTTCATTATTGCCCGATAAATCGCGTACGGTAGGAGTTAAGTGCTGCTGTATAACCAGCTGGCTTAATTCAGCGGCACTGACCATCAGTTTTAACCGTTCTGCCGGATAAACCGGATCCATCGGCACATAAGCCGCCCCCGCCTTGATAATGGCAAACATCGCCAGGATCAGATCCACACCGCGTTCAACACATAACCCCACCAGCTGGCCGGGCTTAAGTCCCCTTTTTATCAGTTGTTGAGCCAATTGATCTGACTGACTTGCCAGCTGCCTATAGGTCAGGCTGCGTTGGTTACACTCAATAGCTATGGCATCCGGGGTATGCAAAACCTGTTTGCTGATCGTCGCCATTATATTGCTTTCAACCTGCTCCGTTTGCCGGCGTTTATTCCAGGACGAAATCATTGTCTGGTATTGCTGCGTATCCATCAAAGGAATGGCTCCCAGAGCCGACTCCGGTCTGACGGCAATCTGCCGGCACAGAGTAAGATAGTGATCGGCCATATTTTCCACGGTTTCGCGCTTGAACAGATCGCTGCACCAGGAAAATTCGAGGCTGATGTTTTCGCCGGTGTCGACAGCCATTAACGCCAGATCAAACTGGGCATTGTTTCTTTCCAACTGCAGTTGACTGATCCGGACTTCAGCCAATCGAAGTTCTTGTTCCGGGGCGTTTTGAAAACTAAACAGGGTTTGAATTAACGGCGAATAGCTTAAGCTGCGCTCAGGCCTCAGGCTGTCAATCAACTGTTCAAATGGACAGTCCTGATGTTCCAAGGCTGCTAGCGATACGCGTTTAATTTGTTGCAATAGTTCTGTAAAACCCGTCTGAGCATCCAGTTCCGCTCTTATTACCAGCGTATTGGCAAAGAAACCGATCAGAGCTTCAAGCTCATGTTGATTGCGGTTGGCCACCGGCGTACCGACCACCAGATCATGCTCGCCGCTATAACGATGCAGCAGAACAAAATAGACTGCCAGCAACACCATATTCAAGGTTGCGCCTTGTTGATTGGCGAGTAATTTCAGTGCTGCAGTCGTTTTATCATCACAGCATTTCAGTAATGTAGCACCGTTAAAACTTTGTTCTGTAGGCCGGGGGTAATCGGTGGGCAAGTTTAATAAGGGCGGAATTCCATCCAGCTGTTGGCGCCAATAATCAATCTGTGCCTGTTTGGTATCACCTTCAAACCATTCTCTTTGCCAGATTGCAAAGTCTCCATATTGAATTTCTAGTTCAGCTAACTCCCCTGGCTGACCATGCTGGGCGGATTGATAAAGGGCGGTTAATTCCTTAACAAACACCCCCATAGACCAGCCGTCGGAAATAATATGATGCACGACGGACAACAGGACATAGTCCTGCGCCGATAACTGCACTAATTGCAATTTGATTAACGGACCGGTCTGAAGATTAAACACATGACCGGACAACTGCTCGGCAAGCTCCCGGCAATACTGCAGTTGTGTGTCTAACGAAGCCTTTGGTGCGGCCAGATGTTCCAGGGTACAGTTAATACCCGGGTGCACCCATTGACTGGGCTCGCCCTGATAAGGTGCAAAAGTGGTACGCAATACTTCATGACGTTGAATAATATTTGCTAATGCCGTTTCCAGTGATGCGATGTCCAAGTCCCCGGTTAATCGTAACGCACCGGTAATATTATAGGCCGTACTTTCAGGCTGCATTTGTTGAAACAGCCACAAGCGCTGTTGGGCAAAAGACAGTGGAAAATAAAAAATTTCATCATCTTCACTTTGTGCGTTATTGATCATATCAAGCACCGGTTAAAGCATGATAGCGGGTTTTAATATGACAAAACGGGATGACCAAAGCTCAGTCAGTTCATCGGTTAACGCTTTGATACAATCGGAAGAAATATTTAGCCGGTCGATTATATCTGCCAGTGTCTGCTTGCCGTCCGACATTTGAAGCACCCTGCCGGTCTGAGCGGAAACCGGTTGGCGGCTGCCGCCATCGTAATTCCATTCAATATAGCTTTGTAACATTCTGTGCTCATGGTCTCGATAACAATCCTCCTGAATCAACCTGACTGCTTTGGGAATTTCCAATATCAGCGTGCTTAGGCTTTGCGCGGCCCAGTCTTTTTTAGTTAATAAATAGTCTCCCACCACCAGATAATCCAAACCTGAGGTTAAAAAACAGACCACTGCATCATGCGCACTATCAACGATGGGCTCGGCATGGTTGTTGAATGATGTATTTAGTACGATGGGCACACCGGTTTTTGCTCTGAAGGCATCAATCAAGTGCCAGTACTGGGGATTGCTGTCTTTATTAACCGTCTGCAAACGCGCACTGCCATCAATATGAGTAATGGCAGCCAGCGTTGCCCGATGCTCTTGCCGGACCGGCAACACACTGGACATAAACGGAAAGTTATTTTCTGAACCCGGCAATTCAAAAAAATCCTCCACATACTCTTCCAATACGGAGGGTGCGAACGGACGGTAACTTTCCCGCATTTTAATCATGGCATTAATGGTTTCCTTGTGCGAACCGATACGCGGATCGGCAATGATACTGCGGTTACCCAGAGCTCTGGGGCCATATTCGGAACGCCCCTGCACCCAGCCCAGTACCTTACCATCTATCATTAAATCACTTACCCTGTCAGCCGTATTATCCATTCGTTCGATATCGGCAAAGGCCTGCCATTGTGCCAGGGTTTGGGCCAAGACATCACCGGTTAAAGTGTCTGTGCCCCAGTAGGCATGTTCGACACGTTTAAAGGGTAAATCAGGATTACTTTGATGTGCCGCATATATGGCCGCACCAAAGGCACAACCGGAGTCGGCCGCAAAAGACGGCGCAAAAACCTGTTCAAATAAACCCGATTGCATGATCTTGCCGTTCATGCTGCTGTTTTGCCCGACACCACCCGCTATCGCAAGACATTGATGGCCGGTCTGCCGTTGAAAATGCTGCAGCATATGCATGACAATATTTTCCAGGGCCACCTGTAATGCAGCCGCAATATCTTTATGAATCTGTTCGAAAGGCTGATCTTTTTGCCTTGGCGTCAGGTCCTCATATAAAGAAACGATGCGTTCCCTATGCAGGGTGTAATCGCCATTCGGCAATAAAGTGTAAAAACCGGAAAACTTGTCGGCAAAACGCTCGGCATTACCGTACGGAGCCAACCCCATCACCTTGTATTCATCAAAAATCTGGTAGCCCAGAAAGCGAATGACATCCAGATAAAAGAATCCCAACGATTGCTCCACCGGTTTGGTCATCAGAGTCGTAAAATCATTACCCCGGACATCGACGACGGTGGTGGAAACATTATCTCCCGAGCCGTCAACCGTTAACACCAGACTTTGGTCAAAACCGGACATATAATAGGCTGTAGCGGCGTGAGCCAGATGATGGTTGACAAAAGTGAAGATATCTCTGGGTAAATCAATATCAAACTCACGTTTAAACAGATATTGATACATAGCCCGGCCATCGGCTACTTCAGCCATTTCCGGTTTGACCAGCCGTAATTGTTTTAACGATTCATCCAGAAACGGTTCGCTGACATAGATGGCAATTTGATCCAGTTGATGTAGCTCCAATTGGGCCTGATTAAGACAAAATTCAACCGATTTATGCCAGATTTTGTTGGTGTGTTTTATGCGGTTTAGCCGTTCTTCCTCAATTCCGGCGACCACCTCACCATCCCGTATCAGAACGGCCGCAGCATCATGCAGCAAATCAGTGCCGAAATCAAAATATGACTCATAAACCGGGTCAAACCCGCCAGCTAAACCTAAAATATTCACTATCAGTCCTTAATTGTTGTTATTTTTAACCATTCAGCCTCAAAGGCCACCCTATTTTTTCTTTCTAGCTCACTCTGCGGGCTTTCCTGTCTCGTTTAACCAGCTTTGGCATTGATGGCGCTGTGTTTTGCAGTCCCTCAATTTTTTCCGCCAGTTGAGCAATTGTTGGCGCCTCGAAAATCAGTTTTAACGGTACTTCCAGATCCAGTTGCTTGCGTATTAAGGATACAACCTGGGTCGCTTTTAAGGAATGCCCTCCCAAACGAAAAAAATCATGGTTAATGCCAATCGATTCAATATTAAGCACCTGCTGCCAAATTGCCAGCAGTGCTTTTTCGGTTTCAGTTTCAGGCGGTACACTATCAACCGAATTATATTGAGCAAACGGATCCGGTAATAAGGCTCTGTCTACCTTGCCGTTATCGGTTAATGGAAATTCCGGTAGGGAGATAAAAAAGTCAGGAATCAAATAGCCCGGCAAAATGTCTGTCAGACTATTTTTAATATCATCCCCATTAAATCCGCCCTCATCAACTATAACAACGTAAGCCACTAATACCTTATCGCCCGCAACATCCGGAACCGGTTCAATCAATACATCCTGAACCACAGCCAGTCGCTTAATCGCATGTTCAATTTCCTGAGCCTCTATTCGATAGCCTCTTAATTTGAACTGCCGATCCGCCCGGCCGATAAAATTGATGTTGCCTCCGTCCGATAACCTGACCTGATCCCCGGTGCAATACAGGCGTTGACCGGGCTGTTGTGAAAATGGATGCGGAATGAATGCTGTTGCAGTCTGCACCCGCTTATTCCAATAGCCATAAGCCACGCCGGCACCGGCGACATAGAGTTGACCGATTGCGCCGACAGGCTGGGGTCTTAAGAGTTGATCCAGCACATAACTTTCCGAATAGGCAATCGCCTTGCCGATCGGTACCGATTTGTCCAATTTAGCCGACTGTGGCAGTGATCGGTGACAACAGCTAAAAGTCGTATTTTCGGTTGGACCGTAACCATTTATAAAAGTTATTTCAGAAAACTGCGTTAACAGGCGATTCACATGGGCCACTGAAACAACATCGCCCCCCGCCAGCATTTGCCTAACCGAAGACAGGTCGGTGATATTTTCATCGACCATTTGGTGAAATAATCCGGCGGTTAACCATAAAACACTGACCGCTTGCTGTTGAATAACCGCACCCAATTGCTTTAGGCTCGGCTGCTCAATATTCATCACCACGAGCTTGGCGCCATTCAATAACGGCATCCAGATTTCAAAAGTCGAGGCATCAAACGACAACGGGGCAAACTGTAAAAATACATCGTTCGCAGTAACCTCAACAAAATCGGTATTATGCACAAGGCGGGCTACATTTTTATGACTGACCGCCACGCCCTTTGGCTCACCGGTAGACCCTGAGGTATAGGCAAGATAAGCCAGGGTATCGACAGTCAGGTCGAGTTGCGGATTTTGATCTTCGACTGTTTGGGTAATTTCCATATACGGGTCTAATCCGGCCACCGTATCAATTGCTGAAGTTATTTCACGTTGCCCAAGCAATAAAACTGCTCCGGCATCACGACATAGCCATGCTATCCGAGCTTTCGGAGTTTCCATCTCGATACCCAGGTAAGCCGCTCCGGCTTTTATTATGGCCAGTACCGCTATAATGCGCATATCATCTCTGTGCATTAACAGCGCGACAATATCGCCGGGCTTAACCCCGGCAGCGGATAAGCGATGCGCCAGACGATTTGCCTGTGCATTGAGTTGCTGATAACTGTAGTTTTTTTCAGCACATACCAGTGCTGTGGATTCGGCGTTGTCCGCTACCGTTTGTTCAAATAAAGCGGCCAGTCCGCGCGGCTCGGTATAAGGACAACGAGCACCTTTGCCCAGGGCTAATAACCGATCAGTCTCCTGCGCCGACATCATCGGCAAACTCTCAACAGCCGTTTCAGGTTGTTCAACTATTGCCTGCAGCAGATTAAAAAAATGACCACTAACTTGCTGTAGATACTGTTCGTCATAGCGCTCCGGGTTATACAAACAGGTTAACTGCCAATGCTCACCCGGTGCTACGACTACAGTCAGGTCATAATCGGTTTGCTCACGGGTATGTATATCTTGTATGGATAATTCATTGTTCTCGTTGCCCGTTGATGTTTCAAGATGGTAATTTTCAAATACCAGCAGATGATCCGGCGCTCCCGGTTTGGGCTGGATATCCGCCATCGGCATAAACTGGAAGGCCTGACTGGCACTGTTATGTTGATGTAACCGGTTTAATAACTTCGAGACCGGTTCCGAGAACTCTAGTTTTACCCTGACCGGTACGGTATTAATCAACAAGCCGACCATACGTTCAATATTGGCAATTTCACTCGGCCGTCCGGAGACCACCGAGGCAAACACGACATCCTGCCGGTCGTTATAGCGGGCCAGTAAAATCCCCCAGGCCGCCTGAATCAATGCATTAACGGTGACCTTGTTGGCCATGGCCGATTGCGTCAATTGCCCGGATAAGCCAGCCGGTAACTGTATTTTAAACTCGGCCGAACCCGATCCTTTTGCACTGCCGCCATAGGCCGGCAATGATGCGGTTTCTGAGTAGCCATTCAGATAAGTCCGCCAAAACTGTTGGCCGGTCTGGACATCCTGTTTTGACAGCCACTGTAAATATTGACTAAACGCCGGAACCGGCGGTAATTGAGACTCTTGTTGCCGGGTTAACGCTTGGTAGATCTGAGTCATCTCGGCCATCAATACACCGACGCTCCAGCCATCGAGCAGGATATGATGAAAACTCCAGCACAGGGTCCATTGCCGCGGGGTTTGTTTAAATAATTTAACTCTGATCGCCGGCTGTGCGATCAGATCAAACCCTAGCAGAAGGTCATCTTTAATATAGTGGTTAATAGTCTCTTGCTGGTTTAGCTCGGTTAAACCTTCAAGCGACTCCAGGCTAAAAAAATCCGGGGTTAGCTTCAGCATGGCCTGCAATGGTTTTTGCGTTTTATTGACGACAAAAACACTGCGCAGGCAATCATGGCGCCTGGCCAATATTTGCCAGGCCTGCCGATAGCAGTCAGGGTTCAATTCACCAAGCAGCTTGAAAGTAATCTGTTCATGATAAGCGCCGGTATCCCGTTCCATTAAGGCGCGATAAAGCATCCCCTCTTGCATGGGCGTTAACGGACACAAATCCTTTAAGTTGTCTCGGTTAATCATGAAAATATATCGTCCAATTCATCCAGCGTTAAATCGTTGTAGGTCAAATCCGACGGCGTGATTTCTTTTTTTTCACCGGCAGTACACAGCTCGATCACCAACTGCAGGTTTTGCTGATACAGTGTAGCCAGTTTTTCAATCTCTGTTTGATCAAAACACTGCGTATCATAGCGCCAGTCAATCAGTAATTGATCGCCCAGAAACATCGCACTATATTCCAACGCTGCCGGCCTGCGAGCCTGGCTCGAAACCGCCAGCCCGACATCATTCTTTAACACACGATAAATCCCGGATTGGTCTTGATCATCAAAGCGGCCCAGATAGTTAAAAACCAGGCAAGGTTGAAATGCCAGCGACTGACCGGCGCGCAATTTAGCCTCGGTCAAATACTGCAGGATGCCGTAACCGATACCCTTGCCGGGGACATTACGTAAATTTTCCTTAACGGCCTTAATTTGATAACCAAGGTCACGACCGACAATATTTTGTAATGCAAACGGATACAGGGCGGTAAACCAGCCGATGGTTCGACTGATTTCCACCCCCTGCACGACCGCTTCACGCCCATGGCCTTCAAGCAACAGCAGACTGCTCTGTATTCCTCTCCAGGCGTGTAATGTCGGGACCAAGGCGGCCAGCAACAATTCTTCAGTAGTGGTACTGAACCGGGAATTGGCCTGTTCCAATAATTGTTGTGTGAGTTCCCGATCAAATGTATGCTGTATTGTTTTTGCCTGCTGATACAGACAGCTGTGTTCGGTCCAGGGCTGAGGCTCGGCTTTACTGATAACATCATTCCAATAAGGTAACTCTGTTAATAACTGCCGGCTTTTGCTGTAATCCGCCAGGCCTTGGGCCCAATCGGCATAACCGTCACTGATATGGGTCAACGTACATGCCTGGCCGGTCTCCATACCTTGATACAATTCAGAAAAATCTTCCAGCAAGATACGCCAGGAGACACCATCCACCAGCAGATGATGAATAACGATTAACAGTCGGTCCCCGGTCGGGCACTGGAAAATAACCAACGCTACTAACGGCGGCTTATTCAGATCAAACCCTGCCTGTATTTTATCGGCATATTGAACCATTGCCTGCTCGACATCATCTTCCGCCATTAAAGACAGTGTTTGAACCTTAAGCGAGACATCCTGTGCGGATAGAATTACCGCCTGAACCGTTTGTTCGTTCTGCTTAAAACTGCAACGCAAGGCATCATTATGCTGAAGCAATTGATTCCAGGCCTGTTCCACCCACAAGGCCTGCCAACGTCCTGAAGAGGCCTCTAATAGAGCGCTATGATTGAAATGATGACTGTATTCGCCGTTGTGCTGGAAAAACCAATGTTGCACCGGTGTTAAGGGAATTTCGCCCACAATCTGATTACGTTCTTTGCTTTGTTCTACTTTAGTTAACCAGGGCGCTAATTGATAAACCGTCGGATAACGGAAAATATCCTGCACTTCTATGGCAAAACCCTGCTTGCGCAATGCTGACACGACTCGGATAGCCTGAATGGAATCCCCACCCAGAGCGAAAAAATCATCATGAATACCGACCTGTTCGGCAGGTAACAGATTGGCCCAGATTTGCACCAAAATCTGCTCGGCCGTATTGGTAGCGGGTTGATAATTTTTCTGCTCAGACAGAGGGAGTTCGGTTAAAGCATTTTTATCAACCTTGCCATTGGCTGTTAATGGAAATTGCTCGATATGGCGCAACTGTCCGGGAATCATATAGGCCGGTAATGACTGGCTTAACTGCTCCCTAAGATTGGAGGATTCAATAGCCTGGGAACTCTGCCCGGTATAAAAGGCGATAATCGTTTGTTCCCCTTCGGCATCCTGTTTAACAAGTACCACCACCTGATCGACGCCGGCAACCCGCATGAATGCCTGTTCGATTTCGCCCAATTCAATTCTATAGCCGTGAAACTGCACCTGCTGGTCCAGGCGGCCCAGATATTCCAGGTCACCATTATCCAAAACACGGCCAGCATCGCCGGTACGATAAAATAAACGTTCACCCGCGTGTATCTGAGGTAAATGCACAAACCGCTCGGCGGTTAATTCAGCGCGGTTTAAATACCCCAGACAAACCCCAGCCCCACCGACATAAAGCTCACCGGGCACCCCTGGCGCACAGAGCTGGCCTAAATGATCCAGTACATAAACCTGCAGATCGGGTAAGGCCTGGCCGATATTACTACAATGCCATTGAGCCAGCTCCGGGGTTATCTTTTTAAAGGTCACATGTACGGTGGTTTCGGTAATGCCGTACATATTGATTAACTGCGGCTGAGCACTGTATGCCTTAAACCACGGTGCCAGGCATCTGAAGTCCAGTTTTTCCCCGCCAAAAATCACATAACGCAAGGCATCCAGCTTAGCCGTCGATTGCTGATCATGTTCAATCAACTGATTAAAAGCCGTCGGTGTCTGATTTAATACGCTTACCTTTTCAGCCTGTAATAAATGATGAAAATCAGCCGGAGAACGAGCCAGCCAATACGGGACAATAACGAGTTTTGCCCCATAGCGTAAAGCCCCCCAGATTTCCCAGACCGAAAAATCAAAACCAAAAGAATGGAACAGACACCAGGTATCATCTGCATTAAAATCAAATAACTGATCCGCCGCCGAAAACAAACGGGCCATATTGCCATGGCTGACTAATACGCCTTTCGGCTGACCGGTAGAACCAGAAGTATAAATAACATAAGCCGGACTCTCCGGCTGCGCTGACCACTGTTGCAGGGATGTCGGCTCTGCCGCCATTGACATTTCATTTAGATCAAGAAGTAATGAAGTAACAGTAAACTGCTGTATCCGGGCCTGATTCGCTTCATCGCTCAGTAGTAATTTTATGCCCGAATCTTGGGCCATAAATTTCATTCTTTCTATCGGTAATGACGGATCCATAGGCACATAAACCATACCCCCCTTTAAAACGCCCAAGATCGCAACAACGGGATGCATAGACCGGTCAAAACATAAACCGACAAAATCGCCGGCTTGCAAACCCTGCTGATATAAGCGTTGAGCCAACACGTTTGCGGCATGATTAAGCTCGCTATAAGTCATGCTTTTATCTTCAAAAACCAGGGCTGTGTTATCGCCTTGCCGGGTCACAACTTGATTAAAGCTCTGCAGCAGAGACTCAAATACGAAAACTTTGACTCCGGCTTCACTTCGGGCAATCAACACTTGCTTTTCCGCCGCCGTCAGCAACGAAACAGTCGACAGTCTGGCTTCAACCGACTGACAAATTTGTTCTAACAAATAGTTTAAGTGCTGCTCTATGCGTAGATGCATATCGGGCTGATAGTCCGCACTGTAGGCCATTTGTACTTTCAGGCCGCTTGCAGACGGCAAAAACTGAATATCCAACGGATAATGCGTACGCTCAATAACTTCGGCATTCTGTACCTGTAACCCGGATGCGTCCGCATCAGCTTCGGTCATTTGTTTAAAACGCTCATCCAGGGGAAAGTTTTCAAACGTTAAATGGGTACTTAATAATCGATTTTTTAAGGGATGTTCATTCTGAATGGTTTGCAATGGAGAATAATGGTGCTGTTCCGATTGCAGAGACTGTGTTTGAATCTGAGCGAAAAGCTCAGCAATGGTTAACTCGGGCGTTAATTTGATTCGGACAGGAATGGTGTTGATGAACAAACCCACCATCTGCTCAACATGCTCAATTTCACCAGGTCGACCCGACACCGCAACTGCAAACACCACATCATCACAGTCATTATATTTAGCCAGCAGTATAGCCCATACGCCTTGCAAGATGGAATTTAAACTGACTTGTAACTGCCTGGATAAGTGCTGAATGCCGTCAACCAGGTCTTTCGGTAACTCAAATGCCGCTCTTACCCGTTGGTTATCCGATGCCGGATAAGGCAAGGTAAAGGGTAATTTAATTTCGTTTTGATAATCGTCCAGATACTGCCGCCAATAGGCACGTGACTTTTGCCGGTCTTTTTGCTCCAGCCATTTTACATAACCGGCAAATGGAGGGCTGTAAGGTAAATCGGCCAATGGATTTTCATAAAGCGTCGTGTATTCATTTAACAAAATACCCAGTGACCAGCCATCGAGGATAATATGGTGATGACTCCAGATTACTTCGGTTAAATCATCAGACAAATACAACAGGGTAAAGCGCATCAAACAGTCTTTATCCAGTTGAAAACCACGCCGCCGGTCACGTAACTTTAACTGCTGCCGTCTTTTATTCTGCCCGTCCGCATCCGAATGACGCAAATCAAAGGTTTCCAACACCGGCTTACGTTTTTTCAGCACCAGCTGTAAGGGGCGGTCTGCGCCGGTATGAATAAAAGCGGTTCTTAAAATATCATGTCGATCAATCAGTTGTTGCCAGACCTGGGTAAAACGAGCCTCGTCAAACTGTCCTTTCAACACATACACAATCTGCTGTATATACGAATCATCCATATTCGCTAAGGCATGAAATAAAAAACCTTCCTGCAAAGACGTCAGCGGATAAATATTAGCTACATTTTGTTTTGCTACATCCAAAACCAGAATCCCTTGTCAAAAATACTCAATACCTTAACGGGTATAATACGCTTCTGCCCAATTGTACCGCTCCCAGAAATAAATACAATAATCTTAATCCGGGTGGTTATTCTGTGTTATTCAAACAAGGATAAAACATTGTTGATTACAATAGCTAATTTCATTTTGGCATCACTTCAAAAAGTCGGGGCAAACACACGCCCCTATTTTAATAACAGACGGAGGCCGGTCTGCCGGTAACGATTTAACGCTGATTGACAAATGTATTTGGCTGACAAATGCCCAACCGATTTTTTTGAGGCTGGCATACAACCTGAGAGTCTCCCATTAAACAGGCGATGTACAATTTAAGTTCTCCTGATGAGGATCAAAATACCTTATCCGTTTTCTTTCGCTTCGGCAGCGTTTTTCATGATATCTGCAATGTTCGAATAAACTGCCAGCCAGGATTTTTCAGTCTCATCAGTAAACCTAGAACCTGAACACTGTTCTGCCGCCCACAAAAACAACTGTATTACGCCTTCGTTGTCGTAATATTCCGACTTAACGCCGTAATCCACATGATTCCGACCCAATTCTTCCAAGGTAGGAACCACCTCGTCAAAATCATTTAAAGAATTGACTAAAAAAGTGAGAACCCGCATTAATTTATCGCCTTGCTGCTCCATATCACCTTTAAATAAAAGTTGAATATCGGAATCCAGCTCAAATAAGCGGTTATAAAATAATTCAGCGATCTTAAGTTTAAATGGAGCTATCCTTTGCCAGGAGTTTTGCACCAAACGGATTTGCGGCAAAGTCAGCGCTTCCCGACTATCAGCAATATAGACGGATGCATCGGGCTGAGTAGCCGTTAAATTATTTTTTAACAGAATCAGTATGATACAGAATGGTATTGCTAAGATCAGAAACGACATGGATATTCCAAATAAATCAAAAAACAAGCTGGAACTTCCATTATATTTTATAAATAACAGCCTTGGTTAATTAGCTGTTAAATTAACAACTCCCTTTGCTGATTGTCGAACTAGATAATAGGTGAATTCAAATGAAGTGCATCGAGCCGATGATTTGGGCTAACCGTTAAACGTCTATTGGCTGCTCTATTTAATCGCCACATATTTGAATTGAAAATTATTTAAAATTGCAAAAATACCTTTGGTGACCATTTTACTGTGTAGTCCATTTACTAAATTTCCTTTCCACCTCTTCTTGACTCAATGAATTATCAACATTAGCCCTAGCAATACCTCTTTGTATTTTTTCAACAACATAAAGATGATATTGAATATCTTCTAAGGCACATTCATCTGGTAGTGTATCAAGTAATGTTCTCACGTCTTCTTTTGCCGTATTCATAATTATCTCGTTAATTTTGTTATATGACTAATATACTAGAAATGAAAAAAATCCTAATTGAAGAAGTTGACATTACCTCCCTTCCTTTATCCTTTTTAAATAACCATGCTACAGGCATAGATAATTAGCTGTTAAATTTACAACTACCTTTCCTAATTTTCGACCTTAATAAAAGGTGAATTCTAATGAAGTACATGAGCCCAAGCTTTGTTACCCACGAAGACTATACCCCACTGTGTTGCTTACATTACAGTTATATACTCTCGTTCTTTCAAAGCTGCATTCACCATTTACGTTGTCTTTTAAGAAATGACAATCCTGTAATTCACACTCAACAAATATACAATCAGAAAATGATGTGCCTCTAAATGTGCAATTCATAAACTTACACCCAACAAAATTCACAACGTTGAAAAGCCCCCAATACCAATCAATGTCTTTAAAACTACAATTAGTGAAATCTGCTGTGACAATACCGCCCTCTGGATCAATTCCAACAAATTCACAGTACTTGAAACAATCGTCCTCCCAATTAATGGACTTCATGTTTTCCTTATTAACAACGAGACTTTGCATATTGAAGTTTAACGATAAAAATAACTTACGTATTTGTAGCGAACATAGCGAACGAAAAAAGCATCATGTTTATTTGTTAGAAATCAGTATATTTACAAGCATTCTTACAAAAAGATTTGAGGTATCTACCTGATGGCTCCTCAACCAGTATTAATGCTTCTAATTGTTTTAAATTTAAATCGCCTTGCGCTAAATTACCTTTAATGTAATTTTACCTCATTAATTCTTTTAAACCTAAACGATAAATTTCATATTGTGTAATATCTTCTATTTCACTTGGGTCATCACTAATTTGCGCCTCATTTACCAATAATTTCCATCTTACAATTGCTTCATTAATTGAGGTGGAATTTTGTGCAGGAAGTAAAAATTGATATAAATTGTGTCCTTCATATTGCTTAATATCATTTTGTATGGGTCGGTATTTATCAGCAAACACTGACCTGGCAGTAATAATATAACCAGTGGAATAGTTTTTATATTCATTTCATTATCTTCTAACTAGTCATTTTAACTTTCAAACCATGTCAACAATATAACCGAAAGACAGTAAACCAAAACCGGTTAACGTGCATTACGTACAAGCAAAAAGGATACGGATACAGTCTGCACTTGAATACCTGCTTTGGCTTCCGGTCTAATCAATTAACATGCGTTGCAAGGTTTGCTGTTGGTCAGAGACTACGGTTATTTCTGGCTTGATATCGCATTGCTGAATAATATCCCTTGCCTGTTTAACATGTTGATGTCTTGCGTGTCTTATATTCTCGATCGCGCCTTCAACTTCAAGCATTAGACTGTTAAGTCCTAAAGACAATCCTTTATTAAGCCCTAATAATGCGGCTTTTTCCTGGGATGGCTGCAGCTTTTTTAAAATAAAAAAAGGCACCAGCCAGGTAATTGCAATCAGTAAGGAGCTATGGATGGCAAAATCGACACCCAGGTAACTATGATCTGAAATATTACTGTTGTAATAGCCCTGAAATACCTGGTAACCGACCCACGCCATTGCTAATAATGGTAATAAAGTTTCGCAAAAACGGGTTAGTTTCAATAACCCTCTTTGAACGACATTACCGGGGTTAGCTAATGCCTGTCTGGTCGACAATTCTATCTGGCCGTGAACCTTTTTGGCCGCCTTGTTGCGAATGCCTGTCAGTTCTTTTTTTAACGGCAAAGCAGGAATATGACTTTGATTGGCGGTCAGAATCAAATCATCTAGCACATCATCAAAACGGCTCTGTGCCCAATGATCCCAGAGCCGCAGGTTGTCATTTTTAGTATGCCGGTCAGATAAGGGGTTATTGCGGTTATCTTCAATTAAATGACTGCTTTGTTCGGCATAATAGCTGGCCAGATTTTTTATTGGCCAGGCGAAACCCTGGCTAAAGGTTTGTACTGCCTGCTGCCAGAGTTCTTGCCATTGCTGGCTTAAAACCTGAAAATCACTGTCGGCCCCCAGCGCCGGTAGCAACTGCTCGATATTGTCCTTAAGCTGCTCCTTTCGTAGATGTAAACCACGATTTTCCAGTTGCGCAATGGTATTTTTATTGGCTAACGAGGTAATGGTTGCAGATAATTGATCAAATTCATCCGTCTGCGGCTGTTCGCAAATGGTTTTGTAGATAATCGGATCGTTAAACTCGGCCAGACTCAACTGTCGCTTAAAATCATCAAATTGTTCCGGCTGCCCTCTGTCCCACTGATTTAAAACAAATACCCAGGCATGTTTACCGCCTTCGGCCAACAAAATCCGCCAGGCTTTATTGTCCCGATAGCGTTCTGGGCTGACCACGTATATCAATACATCGATATGCGGCAGCCATTGCATGACCAGATGTTTATTACTTTGTTCAATACTGTCAAAATCAGGCATATCCATCCAGATAATATTCTTTTTATCCGGGTCCTGATGCTGGGCAATTTTAACCTGTCCGATCGGTAAATCATCCGGCAGGTGTTGTATTTCAACCGATTGGTGATGATATAAAGTGACTTCTCTGGAAGTCGGCCTGACAATACCGGTTTTGGCAATGGCCTGGCCTGCCAAGCGGTTGATCAGTGTGCTTTTACCCACTCCCGTGCCGCCCATAAAGGCGACGATTAATGGTCTGGATGCACTTGAGTCAAATAATGAATCAGGGCTTTTATCATTCAGCTCGGAGATTTGCTGCAAAGAATCACGATTTAACCAACCTTGTTCAGTCAGTTGCTCTGTCCATTTTTTTGTTTGCTTTATTAGCTCAGAGTAATCGTAGTCCATAGCGTTTTTCTGTTAGTTTTTGTTCTGCTGTTTCAAGCTGTTCTGGTGAGATATTAAAGTATGATTTATAGGACAATTGAGCCGGTAGAGCAGTCAGTTGTTGGCGCAATATTTTGCCAAACAATTCCTTTTCCACCGTGCGTAATTGTTTTTGTTTCAGTTCCGCCTCGACTCGATTAACATAACTACCAATGGCACTTTCTGCCAGATATGAAGTCGCCGATAAAATGGCTGGCGCAATAAATAAATCATGTAGCCCGATCCCCCCCGTTTGCAGGGTAATGGCTATCGCTGCCGCATCAGTCGTCACGCGGGTGGCACGTAAACTGTTTAACAGCACCGGCTGTTCCTGAAGCTTGCTGTATAAACGCTGCGCAGTTTGATCAATCTCCAACTGAAAATCCTGTTTATAAAGCACAGCGGACTGTTCAAAACTTTCCAATATGTTATGTCGTTGGTGTCGTAATAAACCAATTGATTCCTTCCACCATGCCGTATGCGGCGATTGGTCGGCCTTGTCCAATAATTTATCAGCCAATTGAATTAAGGTATGCTCGGCAATCTGGTTAAGAAAAGCCACTTCCTGGCTGCTGTCAGCCACTTTTTCCCGCTTTCTACCCAGCTTCATCACCTGTTTAACCGGCCAGGTCAGTAATTTCCGGGAGTTCATCAAAACTGTGGCCAAGCCGGGTATTTCCAACAAGAGTAATAAACTGGCCATGGCACTTTTAAAAGTTTCATAATGTTGCGGATGGTCCAGATAATCACGCTGATAATTCTCCAGCGCCTGTTTAATCAGCTGATCGACCATTTGTTGCCACTCTGACAGCGCCTCATGCTCGGCTTTAACCGGCTCCAGCCATTGTTGCCACTGTTTCTTTAACAGCTTCTGTTCGGCTTGAATATGTTGTTTATGCGTTACTTTTTTTGCTAATTGATTGATTAATTCACTGTGCTGTGTCGGCCATTGCGGGGCACTGCCCTGTTTTTGATAAAACAACGGTACAATCACCGGAAATTCATCACTGCGGCACTGCTGCCATTTTTCTTTTAATGAATCTATCAGTAATGTTTCCGAACCTTCGACCAATTTATTAATACAAATAATTATCGGTTGATTGATGGCTTCCAGCGTTGCCATGACATCCCAAACGGACTGGTCGGCATATTTCTCCTTGCTGACAACAAAAATAACCACATCTGCCAGAGCTATGGTTTTGATTACCCCTTCCGAGTATCCCGAAGCATCGATCGAATCAAAATCCGGTGTGTCCCACAGCACACAAGGCGGAATCAGATTGGAAAGCGGAATATTTTCGCTCAAGGCATAGCACTCAATACGCTCTTTTGTGAGCTCGGCTTGATCGATACGTTGAAAACGTCCAAAATATTGCTCTATATCTGAACATTCATTCAGCTGAACACCATTGGCAAAACCTTGCGGATGCACAGTATATCCGGCTAAAGGACTGACCCCGGCTAATTGACTGTTAGATAATAAATTAACGACCGAGCTTTTTCCGGCCTGAGTCGGTCCAACAACAGCTATTTGTAGGGGTAAATTAGCGGAACTCGCTAAGAAATCACCTTTTCTTATAAATGCTTCAGTCAGAATCAATTGATCGATACGTTGCTGATAAGCTGCTTTGACCGACCCATCACTCAACTGAGCGGAGACAGTTTGGTAACGTTGTTTTAATAATTGGATAAATTCCAGCATATTATCTTAGCTTGGGTTTATAATAACTGACCATTTTACTTTGTTTAGGATTGGGAATGAAATAAAAGCCAAATCTGACGCGGGCTCATTTTACCTCTAAAAGGTTACGAGAAGGATGCATGATGAACTATGCAACTTTATGTACATCATAGAAAAAAATACGAGTAAGCTTTAAGTTTTGAATCATTCACATTCCATAGTGCTTAGGCATTATAAATACAAAAAAGCATAGCACAGACCGACATATAAAACATTGAGGCGACATATTATGAGGCATTTCCCCCATCTTTTAATTATTTTATTTTTATTTTCAATTATCGGTTGTGGCAAAGGCAATCAAATTAACGGCACCAGCAGCCGTACTGCTTATAGATCTGTTAAAACCATTCGATCCAGACTTCCAGCGGATCAACGCATTGAATATGAAGTGTCTTTTTGGACATTAAGAGATTCAATCAGAGATACCGATGAGTTTTTAGATACGGTGGGTGGAAAAACCCCCTCTGAAATTATTGAACTCGGTAAAGAGGCCTACCAAAAACGTAAAAATGCCGGATATCCGGGTTATGCGGAATATACTTCCTGGGATCAAATGATTGCAAAATTCAGCAAAGAACGAATTGATCAGAATAAGCATACCAAAAAAGACCGTCGGGATGCCGCGAATAACGTCCTGTATAAACTTTAAATTGTCACTGCTGAGGTTGAAAATACCTTAACCGGTATTTTCAACCCGCACTCAAGAAGTTGGCAGACTTTTTTGTTCGACCAAGCCGGAAACAAAGCGATTAGCTTCGGCAATGGTTGATTCCATTGCTTCAATCAACATGGAGATATCCATGGTCATGACCACAAACTCATGTTTAAGGGCGGAAATTGCCTGAGCATTCAAATTGTGCTTTAAAAACAGGGTTTGATCTCTGAATGTTAATAAAACAGGCTGAATCTTTAATTCTGCTTTTCGCATGGAACGTATTAAACGGGAATAATGCTGCTTGGATAATTTTAATTGCTGTTTGCTACGTGCCCTGAGCGAACGATTGGTGTATTCCTCCAGCTCTATCTCCCACTCCATAAACAAGGCAGCGCTGACTTTCTCAATCGATTCTATTCGTTCACTGACGGCATTGGACTTTGACAGACAAAATTCATACTGGCGCTTAAACAGATAATATTTATGCTCCAACGTGGTTTCATCAACCGCAATGATCGATTTGTAATGTTCCAGTGCACTTTCAAACTGGTCCCGGGCATCCTCAAGGTTGTCACAGGCTTGTTCAACATTGTAAACCACCAGGTCGCGCTTATGATCGCCTAAAGACTCTCTGGCTTTATAATAAACATCCCGGATTTTCCTGCCTAGGAGGGCTGTAATTGAGAAAGGACTCTGTCCGGCGTGATGGATAGAGGCGATGCCTGTTTTTTTAGATTCTGCCATTAGAAATCATTTTTATTAATAATGCTGATTTTAAATTCAGCATTTTTTATATAGTTGTTAAATGCCTTGTCGACAATATTTTGTTTTGCCATTTCTTCGAAGTCAATATCATGTCTGAAATGGACAGCTTTGATTACAATCAATTCCTCAGCCTTTAACTGCTGAGCCAACCAGGCCGCCAAACTATCGGAAGTAATTGACCAACTGGCTGCAATATGAGCATTATTCAATGACTCAATATCAGGTGACCAAATTACATTTTGCCCCTGATCCAGGTGTTTATTTATATCATTAATTGACTGGGCAATAACAAATTTTTGCGCCAGACCGCTAAATAATAAAGCCATCTGCTGCATGGCCAAGATTGCCATATGGTGTGCAATTTTATCATTAAAACCACATTGCTCCTGTGTTTTCCGGACCAGATCGGCAAACAGACCACCACCCGGAACAATCACGGCTCCAGTAGGATATTTATCCGCCACTTTTTGTAAACACGAGACAATTGCATGATCTTTAACTAGGCTGCCGCCTAACTTAATAACTCTCATTAACAGGAAAAATACGCCAGTAAGCGCTGCATGGACAAAGCCTTATCAAAACATTCCTGGTATTCATCTTCCATTACGGAATCATTGACAATGCCGCCACCCGCCCAAAAACGGATGCGATTATCCGAATGGACTAATGTTCTGATGGTAATACTGCTATCCATATTGCCGTTAAAACCGATATACGCGACCGACCCGCAATAAATACCACGCCTATGGGGTTCCAACTCTTCAATAATCTCCATTGCCCTTATTTTTGGTGCTCCGGTAATGGAGCCTCCGGGAAAGCAGCTTTTTAATAAATCCAATGCATGCTGTCCCTTGCTCAATACGCCGGTAACCGTACTGACCAAATGATGTACCGTGGCATAACTTTCGACTGCGAATAACTTTGGTACTTTAACCGAGCTGCTACAGCAGTTCTTGCTGATATCATTACGCAAAAGGTCAACAATCATCAAATTTTCCGCCCGGTCTTTTTTGCTGTTTTGCAAAGCCTTAATCTGTTGTTGATCTTCATCCTGATTCTTCAATTTAGCTCGTGTACCTTTTATAGGCTTGGTTTCAACTTTACCGTCTATGACCTTTAAAAAACGCTCCGGAGAGGAACTCAACACCTGCACCTGGGGAGTATTCAAATAGCAGCTAAAAGGCGCACTGTTGATTTTTCTTAAATACTTATATGCTGTCCATGGATCACCCTTACAGCTGGCCTCAAACCGTTGTGCCAGATTGACCTGATAGCAATCGCCTTCTTTTAAATAACTTTTGATTTTATCAAAAGCCTGTTGATAGAAAGCCTTGTCCATATTTGATTTAACCGCACTGGTGATTGAAAACGGTTTTTCCACTGTCGTTTCCGGCAGCTGACTGAATTGATGCTGCAGGACCTGCCATTGCATTGCCTCAGGATGAGACCCTACCAGATAACTTTTTTCCTGTTGATGATCTACCACCAAAGCCCATTGGTAGATTGCAACCCCAAGATCAGGAATATCTTCGGCATTTTGAGCCATGACAGGGAGTTTTTCCAACTGCCTGGCCAAGTCATAGGAGAAATAGCCTATAGCGCCACCATTGAACGGTAAATCATTTATGGCAGGAAAATCGTTAATCAACTCATTCTTAATCAGCGCAAAAGGATCATCAGTTGATTTTTCCAGTTGCCCCTGACGATCAATTACGGTTGTATTGCCCCAGGTTAGCAATGTGCAGATCGGATCAGCCGCAATAATATCGTAACGTCCATGGCGTTGACTAAAATAGCCACTGTCCAAAAACACAGCCCAAGGTTGACTGGCTATCGGGGCAAAAAGTGCGGCACTATCCTTAAAATAAGGTAATGAAATAATTTGTTGTTGAGCTGACGACATGTATGGGAGTAATTAAAACAGGTAAATTTATTGTTGTCTGCCTAGGCATGCAACAGCAACGGCTGGTGCACAATCAGCCGTGGTCATGGTCGATTGTGCTATGGATTTCAGGTTAAACAAATCACTAAAATCCAGGTATGGATGGCCTAAATTAGCCGCGATTTGACGCACTAAAAAACGCCCAACCCCTGCTCCAACAAAAGGTAATTTGCCGGTTTCTTCATATCGCGATAACTGACGTTCACAACCTTGTTGCAGTTGAAAAACATGCTGTGAACGTATATTTCTGGCCATCTGCTGCCAGTATGGCATTTCACCTTCAGTAAAATCCCAACCGGTCATGCGCGATAATCGCCTGGCACTAGCCATGATTGACTTTTCCTGGCCATCGGCAGTTTCAGTCTGATCATGCGCCTCATCGAGTTCATTGGTCAATCGGTAAATGTCGGCCATTGTTGCGAAATACTCTGCCATCAATGGTATCTCCTGCCCCTTAAAATAAGCTTTATCAACAATAGCCATTACGGCAGTACGAATGATACCACTATATATCAACTCCTGACTTATTAAGCGGTCAAAATCAGTCATACCTTGAGCCAGCACATCGGCATTATGCATCAGTAGAATATCTGTCGTGGTACTGCCTATATCAATAAACAAGCCATTATTTATCGATTTAGCCACATAAGTAGCACTGGCCAGCCAGTTGCTAGAAGCTATTGACTGATAATGATCGGGGTTAATATTCTCTATCGACAGTATTCCATGCTGCCCCGCATAAACCGATATTTTTTTACCCGCTAGCAACCGCTGCATGGTGCTGATAATTTGCTCGACGCCTAGTTCACGGTCAGGAAAAAGATCGACCAGTTCGCCTGTCATGGTCATCACATGTTGTGCAGCCGGTTGTTTAATTAACCTCAATATCGAATTGACGGCCTGCTGTAATTGTTCCAGTCCCTTCCATAGCGGACAGGGGTGCTGATAGACATCAATAACCACCCCGTTTTCATTGATAACAGCCGCCTTAATATGTGCCCCGCCAATATCCCAACCAACTATCCAGCTATGCAGCATTTAAATAATCTCCATTAACTTTTATTTCTACCTTATTGTTTTTTAATAATTTAATATCTGGATCTCTATTCTGTAGATGCAATACCTGCAGTGCTATATTAATGCCTGTAGCCTGATAGATTCCGGCAAACGATGTCGTTAAACGCGGATTGATTTCCAATACTGTGACCTTATCTTCATTCACTATAATATCAATACCGACATACCCCCACAAACCGGGAACTGCTAATGCAATCTGTTTAACCAAGCTTTGATAAAGCGTGTCCGCTTCAATGCTGTTAACAATACAGCCCTGAAAGACAAAGCGATTGTCTACAATACTGATTTGCTGACTGTTACAGCTTAACACCCAGACCTCCCCATGTTTAAACAAGCACGATAAACTGCATGAAATACCCTCTATATATTCTTGATATATATAGCTTTCTTTTTGCAGTTCAATACCATCCAAAAGATAAGTTCCATCACAACTCACTCCATCAATCGGCTTAGCTACTTTTTTTTCTGAAACCAGTTCAACTGGATCGGTAGTCGTTGAAACAGTATTAATATCATGTGCAGTTAACAACTGATAAGTCATTAACTTGTTCCCGGTTAAGGCAACCGCAGCAGAAGATGAATTTAATAACGTCGCAGTCGAATCTTCAACTATACGGGTAATGGTATATAACAAACCATCGGTTTCAGGTGCAATCGGCCAGATAAAATCATATTCATTCACCAACTCGGAAAAAACCTTCAAAGCATCATCATTACAATTCAGGCTAATATATTCGACACTTTGATATTCAGCAGAAAATGAATCAAGACAGCGCGCATCCAACATAACGTGAATTTGCAGATCTGCAATTACGTCCAGATTATCCAGTAAAGCACCCAGCATCAAGCTACCTTCTTGAGCCAGGGAATCCGGCAGCGCTTGTTTATTGAACCCCCCCCCGGTGATATATTCAAAAACCAGTATTTTCACAATCTATTATTCAGGTAGTCTAAGGTATAATCGACCGATCATTATATCATTTTAGATAACTTTTATTATGCAAGTCATCCCGGTTATTGATTTAAAGGACGGTTTAGTCGTTCATGCCAAACAGGGGTTTCGGAATCAATACCGTCCTATAGAATCAAAAATTTGTCACAATGCAGATCCTGTAAACGTGATTGAGGCTTTTAATGAACAATTTGGCTTTACGACATTTTACATAGCAGACCTGAATGCACTTAACAAGCAAGGTGATCACAATAAGCAAATAAAGAGCATACTGAATCGATACCCCAATTATCATTTTTGGCTTGATAATGGTGAACTCAGCTCAACCTGTTATTTCACGGATCATCAAAATTACTGTCCCGTAGTCGGCTCAGAGTCGATAGCCGACGGAAAACCGCTTAACCTCAGTGCGCTTAAGGAGTTTGTTTTATCACTGGATTTTTTTAACCATCGACAACTGGGGTCTATTGAGATATTTAATCAGTCCAACTTGTGGCCGGATGAAATCATTTTAATGACATTGGATCAGGTTGGTAGCAATTCAGGGCCGGATTATAAAACCATCGAAAATTTCTCGACCCATTATCCAAACAAACAATTTATTGCCGCTGGCGGGATAAGAAACAAAAACGATTTATTGACATTGATGCAACTGGGAATCAATAAAGCATTGGTTGCCACCGCATTGCATTCAGGGGCAATTACTGTTGAAGATTTGGCTTTTGACTAATGTGCAGGCAAAAAAATACCCCGACTGGCGGGGTATTTTCTATCCTTAACTAAAAACTTATACGTTGTTAGTTGCGAAAGGATGTTGAGCAGTACTTTTTTGTTCAACAACTTCTTTAGCTGTTGGAAGACCAGCGACTGCATTTTTGATCGCTTGCTTAGTAGCATCGTAGTTGTTTTTCTCGATAGCAGCGTCATCTTCCGCCATCCAGTGAATGAAAACACCAACTGAAACGAAAAGATCATCAGCTTCACCAGCAGGGATAGTGCCGTCTTCAACACAATCAGCTACAGCCATAGCAACACCACGTTGTGCAGGGCCGAACATTTGAACAGCTTGTTTGCTGCCTTTGATTGTAACTTTGTTGAACATAACTGTAGCAGGTTTAACCATCAGGTTAGGCGCAACAACAGCTAACAAGCTTGAGAAACCATCTTTGTTGTTTGTTAAGCAGTTAGCGAATGCTGATTCAGCAGCTGAACCTCTTGGTCCAATCATCAAATCAATATGAGCAACTTCGTTACCGTCACCGTTTAAAGATTCACCAACGCGTGTGTTTTTAATTTTAGCCATGCTTCTCGTTCTCCTATAAGCATTTTTACAATGTACAAAATAGCATGTGCATTATACATGTCTATTTAATTATGTTAACTAAATTACTTATTAAATTACTCAAAAATTCAGTTTTATTTGAAAAAAGACAATAAATCCACTGCCAAAACGGTCGCCACAGTGAGATCAGCTGTTGTCCCAGGGTTAATCCCCTTAAACTTCAGGATCTGATCAATACTCTGCAACAATGGAATGATATCTTCTGGTTTATTATTATTTAACAACTCTTCATTCGCCAAGCTCATAAGGCTAAAAACAAGAGTCGAATACAGTTTGCCATACTTACGTTCTATGTGGCTATCGGTATATTTACTTAACAATGCGGTATATACAGCGACTGCTGCCCACTTTTCATTCCCCCACAGATCGTAGGCTTGATTATACTGAATTATTGCAAAATTAAAAATATCTGAAAAATCCGTCACAAATTGCAACGCTATCCGGTCCCTATCTTGTGCGATAGCCATTGCGTCAACCAAAGTGGCGGTTGATTTCTGGCTTACATCTTCATGTTCCGATTCGCCCAAACCACCCGGAGATGCCAGAGTGATAGCCTTAAAGACCCAGTCCGCATCTTCAATGGTGGTATTTTTTAATACCGTTGATAACGCGTCCCGAAAGGATTGCTTTGCTTGTTTGTTATAGGCAGCCTGTATTATGGGTGCGCACAGTAAAATTATCCCCAGATTGGTATTACAGCCGACTGCACTGCGTGTTGCCTTAACCGCGTAATATATTTTCTCACCCAAAGTATAAGCAGGATTAGCAATCTCTAATGCACTAACATTAGCACTTATTCTAAAGTCGTCAACAGTCATATCATGACCTTCAGAATACACACTGACATTACCCGGCTTAAAAGCCTGCAGCTCAAGTTCGCAAGCGTGCAGGTAAAAATCCTGTAACTGTTTTTCCAGGCTCATGAAGCCACCGGCAGATCCGCCCTGGAATCAGCAGTACAATAACGACCGATGAGGTCTTTTGCCAATGACTCGGCAATATTGATATTACAAATGCTTTCAAGTCCCTTCCAGGCAGGAATACTATTAACTTCAATTACACAGTAATCACCACCTAAAGTATGAATAAGATCCACTCCTGCATAATCCATCCTTAAAGCTGCCGTCGCCTTTAATGCCATTTCCGCAAGCTGATCATTCATATCAATCTGTTCACACTTGGCACCTCTGGCAACATTATTTAACCAGGACACCCCTTTTCGACGCATTGCAGCAATGACTTGACCGTTGATGACAAACACCCGGATATCAGAATAACCCTGCCCCTCACAGTCCATAAAGCGTTGTAAATAATAAATACCATGACTGCTGGTTAACCAAAACAAATCGGTCATTTTTTCAATACGACGAATACCTTCCCCTTGCGAACCGAAGATCGGTTTACTGATTAACTTATAGCCGTTACTTAATTCCCTTTCGGCAATCGCCAAAGCTTCAGTTCTGTCCCGTGTGACCCAGGTCGGAGGCGTAGGTATGTTTGCCTGATTTAACAAAAAACTGGTCATGCCTTTGTCGACACTGCGCTCAACCGCGTGACCATCGTTATAAACCGGCACACCCGACAATTTAAGTGCGTGCAAAATATCCAGATAAAAGACCACCTCTTCCAATGAGCCGCCGGGTACGCCACGTACAAATACCGCGCTGGGCAGCTCTGTCTCAAATCCAGGTATCTGTATAGGGATAACTCCTGGTTCCAGCAATAATAGACAACTAGTTAGGGAAACATACTCAGCCTGATAACCATGCAAGGCGAAAGCATGCCGTAACTGTTTGCCATGCCAACCCGGATCATCAGTAAAAATTACAATACGGCCCACTTGATATACTCGATATACATTTTGAATAAAAAAAATAGCCTGCAAGCAGGCTATTTGATTAATATTGCGTCAGATCTCTGACAACATAAGATGTTATGCACCAAAAGATTGATTTAATAATTCATTGTCCAATTGTCCGGCATGGAAACTGTTACCCGACTCAACAGCGGTCACAATCACGCTGGCAGGACTAAATAACATTGGATCGACCTTAAAGAAATCATATTCATAATCTTTAAAGATCTGTGCAAATGGTTTGCCGTAGTCTTTAGAAGTCGAACTTGGTAGTTCTTTGGCTAATTTCTCCGCCGCCTCATCACTGCCTTTGACAAAAACATGAACCTGCCCGGCAAATAAAATAGCATCGTTAGTACGCCCCATAGCCTTGATAAAATCAGGGTGAGGAGGACAAATAGGTGCACTGCCGCTGCCATCAATAATATTTTCCAATGGAAAATGTAGCGTATGTGCCTTGTGCATGGCAACTTCCAGAACCCGGGCAACAACCTGTACACCACCGGCCAGACTGCTGGTAGGGGTTACAATAATAGTAAGTTTAGACGGATGGACGGCGCAGGATTTGGCCACTTTCTCAACAATTTCCAACGGTGGCACGGCATCGTTTTCTATTACCAAAACAGTTTCATCGGCATTGTCTTTATAAGCCAGTTCACCATAAAGTTCTTCTTTTGCATAAACCGCTCTGGCAGGACCGGAACCCAAGGCATAATATTTTTCGTGAGACAAACTCCAGCCGGCATATTGACTGCCTAAACAGGCTAGAACAGGGTTGCCGGTATGAACATTAACCGTTAACGGCCAGTTTTGCGTATAAGGACTGTGGGAAATATTAACCGTGCCCATTCCGCCAAGACAGATTTCCGCAATAATGCGGCCCGCTTCAATACCGCCGGGAACAGCAATACCCGCATCAATAATTGTGCATCCATTATCCAACTGATCGACTTTAACTCTTAATTTGTCGGCGTTATTTTTAAGTTGAGTCACTAATGGCTTAGTTAATTTATTAACACTTGCCGAGTATTCCATAATCTTTCTTACCTTGTCTTAATTGATTTTTAATACAATGTTGCCTGTTTATCAGCAGCTTAAACACCTGCTGAGGTTTATTATCTTGTGCAATAATACTGCATACCGGCTGACCAGCGCCAATTAAAACGTTCGAATTGGGAATATCAGCACACCATTTTGGCCAACGCATATTATAAGGGATCTTGATTGCCGATTTGGCATAAATAATCTGATAAGCGCTATAAACTGTCGACACCGGTCTTAATTTTGTTAATTGTCCCTGACACGCTTTGATAAGGGCCGTAAATATATCCCTATTATAAAGTTGCATACTGGCACTGGGCCTGGGATTGATTTCCAATACATAACATTGGTCTTGGTAAATGATAAAATCCAGGCAATTAATCCCGGTTAAGGCATACACGGGGACCAGTTGTTTCAGCCAGGCGAGGATCAACCGATAATGTCCGGAACTTAATTCGAAATGATTAATAACACCCGAAAATAAAAAATACTCGGCATTACTTTGCCGTTCAGTCCATTGTCGATTAAAGCCGATGATTTCAGACCGCTTGCCATCAGCCAAAAATAAAATCGAGCCTGCCTGGCCATTGAGATAGCGCTGATAATAATGGCAGGGAGAGTTTTCATAACCGGGCCGAACAAAGCCTATGCCCTGACCCCCTTCATGAAAAAAAGGTTTGTACAACCAGTTATCGGTTTGCACCGGCACGGAAAAACTGACTTCCGGGTATTTTATCTTCAAATCATCCAGACGTTGAAAAAAATCAGGCTTGTTTTGCAATGCCTGATAGGTAGAGCCAGAATTACCGAAAAGCGTTAATCGACGATGCAGATAATCCAATGAATCTACAAAACGCTCAAAACCACTCCCGTTAACAGCATAAGCAACCGAGTATTTTTCAACCAAATAATCAATTGTTGTTTTTATATCAGTTAAAGCCAGGCTTGGAACCTGGCAATATTCCAGGGCACTGTCACGTGTATCGACATCAGCAAAACAGTCAATCGCTAAAACTTTGAATCCCGCTTGCCTGGCCAATTGACTAAGCATACGTGCGGAATTGGCAATAACAAGCAGGTATTCACCCGGTTTTGGACTGGTATTCAAAGTACTGTATTAATCAGATGTAACAATACCGGGCCCATTGCGGGCACTGACAGAAATAAAATCAAGATTGGTTAAATGGGAGAAATGCTGTTGTAATTTTTGACAAAGTGTGCGTGCCTTATCGGCACCTCTTACCGCACAAAAACCGGTGGGCCCCCAGGATGTCTGCCCTATAGCCACGACCCCCTGCTTATCCAGCCATTGCATGGCTTCAGCCACTTCGGAACTGGTAAAAACCCCACCTTGAACGGAGGCAAAATGTTCGCCTACCGATTGCTGCAACTGGGTGATAACATCACCAAATTGTTCAATATCATCTTCCGCAACTGCAGGTAAACCCTGCATGAGCAGCAAATAACAAAGTCTTGCCGCTTCTTGCTGTGGAAAGGGGGGTAATTCTTTAAATGCCTTGATTTCCTGCTGCCCATGCAGACCTTGTCCCCTTCTGTCAAACACCAGAATAAAGCGCCAGTCATCAGGAATTTTCATTTGCGCAAGAACCGGCGGCGTTTTAGTATGCTCACCGCGCCCACCATCAACCACCAGGCCGCCGTATTCAAATACCCCGATACCAATTCCGGAACGCATGCCACGATCGGTTAACTGAGCTATTTGACGTACACTCAGGCCTAGACCATAGAATTGATTCAATGCCGAACCGATGGCCAAAGACATTTGCGTTCCGGAACCCAAACCGATATGTTCGGGAATGACTTCTTCCAGATGCAAATGCAGTAAATCAGAAACATCCAGAGCCTGACACAGCTTTTTCAGGCATTTTTCAGCTCTAGCCGAAGTCAGGCCGGTCAACCTACATGAATCAGCTTGGGATATAGTCAGCCGGGTGCAGATTTCATTTAAAGCCAAGCCAATGCTACCAAAATGGCGCCCCAACGCTCCGCTCAAATCGATAAACCCCATATGTAAACGGGCCGGCGCTATGACTGTAACTTTGGAATATTGATCCATCAATGACTGTTATTAGGTAATCAACTAAGTAGCTTTAAGATTATACATGAACCGGGGGGCTTGTTTAAATTAGTGCCAGATATTCTTTTATCTGCAATAAGTCATCGACCACCAAATAACTTAAATCGATTGCTTGTTGTTGAGGCGGTAAAACTGACGGAATATAGACCGGTATCGTGCCGGCAAAAGCGGCAGCCTGTATGCCGGTTAAGGAATCCTCCAATACCAGACACTGCTCAACGGGCTGCTTTAATTGTTTTGCCGCTGCAAGATAAATATCCGGTTCGGGTTTTGCTTTTTTTACATCATCACGCGTAACGCGTTGTAAAAACTTGTTGTCCAAATCGGCATATTTAAGACATTCTTCGGTATTTTTGCGACTGCTATTGGTCGCCAGACAATAAGGAATTTGACTTTTTTGAATAAAGTTCAGCAAATCATGCAGGCCTTTTTTTACTTCAATACCGTGCTTTTGCACATGCTGGTGCCAGAACCTGGCGCTTAATTGATTAAACAACTCAATATCAAAGCCTGCTCCGCACAAATTGATTATTTTTTTTTCCACGGCATTATAATGCAAACCCGATAATGACTGACAAAATTCATCGGAAAGTAAATAGTTCATTGCCTCCCCCGCTTGCTGCCAGGCAATAAAATAGCTGCCTTCAGTATCCAGCACCAGTCCGTCCATATCAAAAATGACCGCTGAAACATGCTTAATATCAGGCATAAGGCTGGATCACTTTTATATATTCACCCTGCGCTTCCCTGGTTGAACCAACAACGATACGTTTATTGCCTTGTTGATCCTGCTCCAGCAAACCGGATACTTCTATAAATTCACCGGCAAATGCCTGTCCTGTATAGGTTGCGGTATAGCTGATTACGGAACCGATATCCTTATGATCGATTTTAAAATCGGCCGGATAATCAAAACCAAACTGATCATCAGTCACCTGGGCTTTAATCTTGATCCGGCCCTGTTTGTTGTAACAGATATCATCAATACCTGAATCCGGTAATACCAGATTCAGGTCAAACTTACGCTGATTGATCATTGCCTTGTTAAATTTACGTTGTTCGTGCCAGACATACTCAGGCAGGGATAGATCGCAGTTCCGACGCTGATAGGATTGCTGCCAGTCTGATTCGGTCAATGGCTGTAGAGCTTGTACGTGTAAAAGTGTTCGGGTGAGATCCCTCAGTCTGTGAAAACTGGCGCGGTCATAACAAACCAAATCAATATCTGAATTCTGATTTTGCGCGGCAATTAATATCGAACCAGTCACTCCAATTGTGTTTAAATCAAACCCAAGTTCAGCATACAACGTACAGAGTTTAATTAGGTCAATTTCTACTGGACAGAGTTGTTCGGCAGGTTTTTCGATAAGGTCTTGCAACCTGACTTTGGCTTGGTGATGTTTGAATATTTTGTCTATATTAACCGCATGCAGATGGGCATCTTTAGCTTCGGAATAATAAAGATAGTGGGGGAATTTTTGTTTTAATAACTTATTCGCTTGCTGTGTCGAATATTTTTGCCAGCCTGAAGGCGTATTTACATAGCGTAAAAAACAGAGGGCTTTATCATATTCCGTACCACTTTCGACCAGGGCGAATACCAGCCCTTCATCGGTTTCAATAAAATCTTTCGCTAATAACACTGTTTCAATAAGTTTCTACACGATTACGACCATTTTCTTGTACTTGATATTAAAACTTCATCAGCTGTTTTAAACAATTCAACGGTCTTTAGATGCCGCCATTATAAACCGCTACACCTAAACTAACCAAATCACTCATCTTTGATTTGACTAGAAGGATTTACTTATTCACTACCGCTTAATTGCAGCTCTTTTCAGCCGTAATACAGAATGGCCTAAGAACTCAATACATTGAGTTAATGAAAGCCAACTCACCACCATCACTTTCATTTACTACACCCAAACAGTGATGATTTTCTGTCTATGCCTTTCACGATAGGCTAACTGAATTTAATAATTATTGAAAATTCAAGGCCAATCTCCTATGCTTGAAGCTGCATTCATCAACTCCCATAGGAGAAAATATGAAGATTGGTATACCCAAAGAGATTCACGAAGGTGAAAAAAGGGTTGCTATCACCCCCGATGCAGCCGAAAAAATTATAAAACTCGGATTCTCTGTCTGTGTTGAAAAAGATGCAGGTACCGGTGCGGATATATCCGACGAGCAATATAAGGAGGCAGGTGTTGAAATAATCAGCAATGCCAAAACCTTATGGCAACAATCCGATATTATTATGAAAGTGCGCCAGCCGGAGCGCCACCCTGAATTAGCAATCGACGAAACCGATATGCTTAACAAAGGCGGTTATTTAATCAGTTTTATCTGGCCGGCACAAAGTGACAGTCTGATGCAAAAGCTTGCCAACAAGCAAGCGACTGTACTCGCGATGGACTCTGTTCCAAGAATATCCAGAGCACAGAAAATGGATGCTTTAAGCTCGATGGCGAATATAGCTGGTTACCGGGCGGTAGTAGAGGCAGCAAATTGCTTTGGCCGTTTTTTTACCGGACAAATTACCGCTGCAGGTAAAGTACCGCCGGCCAAAGTACTGGTTATTGGAGCTGGTGTAGCAGGTCTTGCAGCCATCGGCGCAGCCAAGAGCATGGGGGCGATTGTTAGAGCCTTTGATACCCGTCCGGAAGTTAAAGAGCAAATTGAAAGTATGGACGCTGAATTCTTAATGCTGGATTTTGAAGAAGAAGGCTCTGGTACCGGTGGTTATGCCAAAACCATGTCAAAAGAATTCATTGCCGCAGAAATGGCATTGTTTGCTCAGCAGGCCATGGAAGTCGATATTATTATTACCACCGCATTAATCCCCGGCAAACCGGCGCCAAAATTAATCACCAAAGGTATGGTTGAGTCCATGAAACCCGGCAGTGTTATTGTTGATTTGGCCGCTGAACAAGGCGGTAACTGTGCATTAACGCAAAAAGACCAAGTTGTTAACAAACACGGCGTGACTATTATCGGTTACAGCAACCTGCCCAGCCGGTTGGCAAACCAGTCCAGCCAGCTCTATGCAACCAATCTACGCCATTTATTAACCGATCTTTGCCCGGACAAAAATGGTCAACTCAATATTAATATGGATGATGAGGTCATTCGAGGCGCCACCGTCATAAAACAAGGCAAAATTACCTGGCCACCGCCGCCTCCCACGCTTTCAGCTGCTCCTAAACCACAAACAGAAGCTCCGGCAGTTGAAGTTCCAAAAGAGAAAAAACCATTAGTCTCCGACAATATTAAACAACTATTAATTATGTTGTTGGGTGGCTTTGCTTTATACGCAGTGGGCTCTGTGGCACCGGTTGCATTTATGTCGCACTTTACCGTGTTTGTATTGGCCTGCTTTATTGGTTACCAGGTCATTTGGAATGTAACGCCCTCCTTACATACCCCGTTAATGAGTGTTACCAACGCCATTAGTGGAATCATCGTAGTCGGCGCCTTAGTCCAGATATCAACTCCAGGGTTTTTTATTACCATTCTGTCTACCCTGGCAATACTGATTGCAGCTATTAACATCAGCGGTGGTTTTTTAGTCACCCGCCGAATGTTAGAAATGTTTAGAAAATAAGGGGAGTAAGATAATGTCACAAGGTTTAGTTACAATGTCTTACATTGCCGCTTCAATACTTTTTATATTGAGCCTCGGGGGGTTAAGTAATCAGGAAACCGCGCGTCGCGGAAATTATTACGGCATGCTTGGCATGGCTATTGCCATTATTGCCACAGTTATGAGTGATGCGGTTAATTCTTATATCTTTATTATTATTGCTTTGTTAATCGGCGGCTTTATCGGTGCCAAAGCAGCGATCAAAGTCGAAATGACCCAAATGCCGGAACTGGTTGCGCTAATGCATAGTTTGGTGGGTATGGCTGCAGTTTTGGTTGGCTATGCCAATTTTATGGATAGCACCTCAACTTTAGTCGATGTGGAAAAAACCATTCATGAGGTCGAAATTTATATTGGTATTTTCATCGGTGCGGTGACTTTTTCCGGCTCCGTAATTGCCTTTGGTAAGTTATGTGGAAAAATAGATGGTAAACCGCTCTTAATCAAAGGCCGTCATTATATAAATCTGGGTTTGATTTTATCCGCCATTTGGCTTGGTAACGCTTTCTTACAGGGAGCCGAATCAGATGGCGGTACTTTTGCATTGATATTAATGACAGCTGTCGCCCTGGTTTTTGGTGTGCATATGGTAATGTCTATCGGTGGTGCAGATATGCCGGTTGTAGTCTCCATGCTGAACAGTTATTCAGGTTGGGCGGCGGCGGCGACAGGCTTTATGCTAAGTAATGACCTGCTTATAGTTACGGGTGCCCTGGTGGGTAGTAGCGGTGCTATCTTGAGCTATATTATGTGCCGAGCAATGAATCGTAATTTTATCAGTGTTATTGCCGGTGGTTTTGGTACCTCCGGTGGTTCAGCGGCTGAAGTCGAAGGTGAAGTGCAAAGTATCGACGTGGAAGGTACTTCACAGCTATTACGAGATGCCAAAAACATTATGATAATCCCCGGTTACGGCATGGCGGTAGCACAAGCACAACATACGGTTAATGAAATCACTAAATTTCTGAAATCCAAGGGTAAAACAGTGCGCTTTGGCATTCATCCGGTTGCCGGTCGTATGCCGGGACATATGAATGTGTTATTGGCTGAAGCCAAAGTGCCTTATGATGTGGTTTTTGAAATGGATGAAATCAACGAAGATTTTCCCAATGTTGATGTTTCAATAGTCATAGGCGCCAACGATATTGTCAATCCCGCCGCCTTGAATGACCCAAACAGCCCTATTGCCGGTATGCCGGTTTTGGAATGTTGGAAAAGCCACAATACTATAGTGCTAAAACGCAGTATGGCAACCGGTTATGCCGGTGTCGGCAACCCCTTATTCGTTCATGAAAATACCCGTATGCTATTCGGCGATGCCAATGAAACCTTGCAGGCGTTATTTAAGTCATTATCGCAGTAAAGATTTCAAACCTAGCTGTCTACCTATTTTGGGTAGGCAGCAGGCTTTAGTCCTTAAGTAATTTACAGTGTCTGTCATACATAACAATAGATCCACAGACACCAAGGTTTAGTGACTGCGGTGTCACTATTTTTACATACTCCAAATGGGCTGTTTTACTTTGTTTTGATAAGAATTCTTTTGGAATGGGTTGATTCAATTGTTCAAAATATCGTTCAATCTCATCGATATCCTCTTTTATCACCCCTTTTGCTTCCCTACCGAATAGATATGTACCGTTCTTCGGATGAATAAATTTTCGAAGGTCTATCGCTTGTTTAACTGCTTCAACAACAACCAAAGTGGTTTGGGCAGGCAAATGTAACAAAAACTCAGATAAGCTATCAAAATAAATTAAGGTGATGTTTGATAGCCCATCCTGAGTATCCATTTGATGGGAAAACTTATGAATATTGCTCTTATATTGGTATTTTACAAAACCGCCGATAACAAAAACAGTGTTGACAGAAAAGTTCTGTCCACTTCGTATAATGGTGGCCAGATTGTCTCTGTTCTTAGGCTCCAATAAGACAATATTCATGGTTATCAGTCATCAATAGGCTAAATTACTTTCGCTTTCAACTACAACTCCCGTGTTTCGCTGAATTTTATATCCGGCCAACGCTCTTGGGTTAACTGCAGATTAACCCGACTGTTAGCCAGATAAACCAGATATCCGCCACCATCTTCAGCCAGATTATCGAAGGCTTTCTTTTTAAACTCCTCAAATTTTGCCGAATTATCCGAGCTTACCCATCTGGCAGTATTAATGGCTACAGCATCGTATACACACTCAACATTGTATTCTGCTTTAAGCCTGAAGGCAGTGACATCAAACTGAAGCACACCTACCGCCCCTAAAATCAGATCATTATTTTTTAACGGTTTAAACAGCTGGGTTGCACCTTCCTCCGTTAATTGAATCAAGCCTTTTTGCAGGGCTTTAGCTCGCAAAGGATCCTTTAACACCACACGCCTGAATAACTCCGGCGCGAAATATGGAATTCCACCATATTTAAGGGTCTCGCCCTGGCTAAAAGTATCACCCACCTGAATGGTGCCATGATTATGCAAACCAATAATATCGCCCGGATAGGCTTCCTCAACATTTTTCCGGCTATCCGCCTGAAAGGTTATAGCGTTACCGACCTGTATATTTTTTCCGATGCGCACATGATTAACTTTCATGCCCTGGGTAAATTTACCCGAACATACTCTTAAAAAAGCAATTCTGTCACGGTGCGCCGGATCCATATTGGCTTGTACTTTAAAAACAAAACCGGTAAATTTATCCTCAGTCGGTTTAACAGATCTTTGTTCGGCTTCTCGCGGTTTGGGTGCCGGTGCATATTCAGCAAAGGCATCCAGTAATTCTATAATGCCGAAATTATTAATCGCCGAACCAAAAAACACTGGTGTTAAAGTTCCCGCCAAATAGGCATCCAAATCAAATTCATGACTGGCACCCTTGACCAGCTCAATTTCATCCCTTAACTCTTCAGCTTGCTCTTCAAGCAATTCGTCCAGTTTTGGATTATCCAGGCCTTTAATAATTTCTGCTTCAGCGATTTTACCGCCATGTTGGGCACTGAATAGATGAATTTCATCCTTGTAAATATGATAAACCCCTTTAAAGCGCTTACCCATACCGATGGGCCAGGTCATGGGCGCACAATTGATTTTCAACACCGTTTCAACTTCATCCAGTAAATCAATCGGCTCCCTGCCTTCCCTGTCCAATTTATTAATAAACGTCAGAATCGGAGTAGTTCTAAGGCGACAAACTTCCATTAACTTGATGGTCCTATCTTCCACACCTTTGGCCACGTCGATCACCATCAATGCGGAATCAACAGCGGTCAGCGTTCTATAGGTGTCTTCCGAGAAATCCTCATGCCCAGGGGTATCCAGTAAATTGATAATACTGTCATTATGTTCGAACTGCATAACCGAGGTAGTGACTGAAATTCCCCGTTGCTTTTCCATCTCCATCCAGTCAGATGTCGCATGCCGGGCTGCTTTACGCCCTTTGACCGATCCAGCCAACTGAATGGCACCACCGAATAGTAATAATTTTTCGGTTAATGTGGTTTTGCCTGCATCCGGATGCGAGATGATCGCAAAAGTTCTACGCCTCTTTATTTCCGCTATCTCCAGCGGTGATAACTGTTTACTCATTAAGCTTATGTAGTCAGTACTTATTCAAAAAACTACCTCAAAAAGGTAGTAAAAAATGGATGTGAATTATAACCTATTTTAAAGCTGGTCATTTATTTTGAAATGAGTTAATAATACTAGGGAACTGAGTGTTTTGATTTTCTTTTTACAATAAACGTGTGAATATTAAACGGATTGATTACCTTGAATTAGAAATTTTTTGTTCAGCGTTGCCTTTTCCGACTAAGGAGGGAAAGACATTAATGAATACCGCTTGGTTATTGCTGCATATTCCTAATGAAAACGATAATTTATGCCTCTCAAAAGTTAAACCAAGGCTATGATATAGTTGACTTTCCGGTATTCAAGACGTCGACCTAGCAACTACAATTAGAATGTGTAACTGGTGAACCGTTTTTTATATGGAGCTGAACTAAAGTCATTTTATAAATCATTATCATTAAACTAATTAACAGTTCCGGCGACCGCGTTCCTTGACAGCTGAAACAAACTTAATATGAAGAACAAATATGGATAAATTTTTAACAGCTGCAATAGAAGAAGCAAGAATGGGAATGGATGAAGGCGGTATTCCCATAGGATCAGTGCTCGTTATAGATGGCCAGATAGTTGGACGCGGCCATAACCAGCGAGTGCAAAAAGGAAGCGCAATCTTGCACGCAGAAATGGATTGTTTGGAAAATGCTGGACGAATATCCGCATCCGATTATCGCAGAGCCACACTATACTCTACCTTATCGCCATGTGATATGTGCAGTGGCGCAATCCTGCTTTATGGAATCCCCAAGGTGGTTATTGGCGAAAACCGTACATTTTGCGGGCCGGAGAGTTATTCAAAGTCCCGGGGAGTGGAAGTTGTCGTTGTTGATAACCAGGAATGTCGTCAGCTTATGGAAGCATTTATTAAAAGCAATCCTGAACTGTGGAATGAAGATATCGGTGTATAGCATTTTCATTGTACACAGGGTCGGAACGAACATTGACAGACAACCAAACTAACAATTAAGAAGTTGATTTGACAGCATTCAACCTTTGAATTTTCGTTCCATTCGATCAAATGCAAGATTGATGGTATCTTCATCGACACAGTATGCCATCCTCACATGATGTTCACCTGAAGGCCCAAAAGCGCTGCCAGGTGTGACTGTAACACGAGCATTGTTTAATAAATCTATAGCAAATTCTTTTGAACTTTTATGTTCAAACACTATTTTTGGAAAAACATAATAAGCCCCTTCTGGCTTTTGATTCGCAAAAACATGCGGTATGTTGTCCAGCCTTTGACAGATCAGTTCTCTACGACTGTTTAAAATTTTCTCAAACTCTTGTTTATGATCAGAGGGCTCACTCAATGCAACGATACCCGCTAACTGAGAAATTCGCGGTGCACAAATCATCGTTGCATCATGCACTTTAAGTGCCTCTTGTTTCAATTCCGCTGGCATTATCATATAGGCCAATCGCCAACCGCTCATAGCATAAGATTTTGAAAATGAATGCAAATAAACAATGTGGTTTTTAAATTTATCGACACTGGCGAGATTAAAATATTTATCCCTGTTGTCATAAACAAAGGCACTATAAGGATCGTCGATAATGATCAGTATATTGTGTTGTACGGCAATCTCACCGACTCGGATTAACTCTATTTCGGAAAATATTTTTCCGGTAGGATTTGATGGACTGACAAGAACGATGGCCTGAGTTCTGTCTGTAATTAATTCGGGTAGTAAATCTATGTCTAAAGACCAGTTTTCATTTTCATTCAACGGCCAGAAAACCGGTTTGCCCGTGAATAAATTAATCTGCTGTATATGTGAAGCAAAACACGGGTCAGTCAGGATAATTTCATCCCCCGGATCCAACATGGTGTGAAACAGTGTATTCAAACCTTGCATATTACCTGCACTGATCATCACATTCTCATCCGCATTAACATCGATACCCGTTTGTACTTTGTGATGTTCCACAACCCGTTTGCGTAGTTCCGGTAAACCGGCGGGTAAACTATATTTACCTGCATCAAGATCTTGATCAAGATACTTTATCACTCCTGTGCGGATATAATCAGGAGTCCGAAATGACGGCAATCCCCAGGTGAGCGAAGCAGCCCCCTCCACCCTAGTACTCAACATAGCCATTTCTTTAATTGCTGAAATGCGGGTTTGGTGAACGTTTGTGGAAACAATATCAGTAATAAAAGTCATAGCTTCATCTCTGGTGAAAAATGTAAATGCGCATAAAGTTATATAGCTTATCTAAGTACTGATACTGAATTCCTGCCGCAATAAAACAGCCCGGACAAACAAAATAACTTTCTCCAACACTATTAAAAAGTTCTGATTATGTCGACAATCAAACTCTGAACAAACGGTTAGTGATTGGTTTCGTTCAGGATAAACCAGTCAAACGAGCCAAGGAATCAATTAGTACAGGGCTTTGTTAAGAATAGTTGTTAAATCAATTATTCCAAGCTCATACAATTGCGCACAGTTTTAACTTTGAAATTAACTGCAGGGTTGCAAAAATAAACTGGTATTAAAAAAACAGGCATTATTTTAAATGACCTGTTAAATTTGCATGCTGGTAGGTTAAGGCGAGAATCAGAATAAACAAATTTACCTTCGCTGAAAATCTTGGAAACGGAGCGACAGCGAAGTGAAGATTTTTAGTCCGCGATAGGCGTAGCGCCGGGC